>NZ_PXZN01000019.1:0-97663 GCF_003013445.1 Brevibacillus sp. NRRL NRS-603
TCCGTCCCGAGGAGCCATATATACGGAGAGTTACCCAAGAGGCCGAAGGGGACGGTTTGCTAAACCGTTAGTATGCGCAAGCGTAGCGAGGGTTCGAATCCCTCACTCTCCGCCATATGTTTTAATCTCATAGCTTCATGGCGGTGTAGCTCAGCTGGTTAGAGCGTTCGGTTCATACCCGAAAGGTCGGGGGTTCGATTCCCTCCGCCGCTACCATATTAGTTGCGGTCGTGGTGGAATTGGCAGACACACCATCTTGAGGGGGTGGCGGGGCGACCCGTGCGAGTTCGAGTCTCGCCGACCGCACCATACTTCATAATCCTGGCCCGTTGGTGAAGCGGTTTAACACAGCAGCCTTTCACGCTGTCATTCAGGGGTTCGAATCCCCTACGGGTCACCTAGCAAAACGCCCATATCAATATGGGGCCCCCGCAAAGTACTCGGAATATGCTTCAGAGCATTAACGTCACTTTGTGGGGAATGTGGAGGCTTAGCTCAGCTGGGAGAGCATCTGCCTTACAAGCAGAGGGTCGGCGGTTCGATCCCGTCAGCCTCCACCACTTATATAATAGGGCAAGGAAGGTCAGTCAACACTGACACTCGATAGTCCTGATCGTCGCGGGATGGAGCAGCTCGGTAGCTCGTCGGGCTCATAACCCGAAGGTCGCAGGTTCAAATCCTGCTCCCGCAACCAAATATGGAGCTGTGGTGAAGTTGGAGTTCACGCCGGTCTGTCACACCGGAGGTCGCGGGTTCGAGTCCCGTCAGCTCCGCCATTTTTCTTAAAGAATGGCAAAGATTATTCATAAATGGCTCGGTAGCTCAGTCGGTAGAGCAGAGGACTGAAAATCCTCGTGTCGGCGGTTCGATTCCGTCCCGAGCCACCATTAATTAAATTCAACTGCGCCGGTATAGCTCAATTGGTAGAGCACCTGACTTGTAATCAGGGGGTTGTGGGTTCAAGTCCTATTGCCGGCACCACCATTGGGGTATAGCCAAGCGGTAAGGCAACGGACTTTGACTCCGTCATTCCTAGGTTCAAATCCTAGTACCCCAGCCATTTGCGAGCCATTAGCTCAGTTGGTAGAGCATCTGACTTTTAATCAGAGGGTCGAAGGTTCGAGTCCTTCATGGCTCACCAGTTTTTTAGCTGAACAAGCAAAGCTGCGTGATAGTAAAAGCAATGCCTTTTCTGTTCTAAGTAAAATGCGGGTGTGGCGGAATGGCAGACGCACCAGATTTAGGTTCTGGCGGGCAACCGTGGGGGTTCAAGTCCCTTCACCCGCACCATACTATGACAGAAAGCTTTGTCCTCAGTACTAACCTCATAAGATGTAACATGCGGACGTAGCTCAATTGGTAGAGCGTCGCCTTGCCAAGGCGAAGGTCGAGGGTTCGAGACCCTTCGTCCGCTCCATTTATTTGTGCCCTTAGCTCAGCTGGATAGAGCGTTTGACTACGAATCAAAAGGTCGGGAGTTCGAATCTCTCAGGGCACGCCATATTTCATATGAAATCGAAGAGTAGGAATAGATCCTACTCTTTTTTTTATAATTCGTTGTGTATTTTTGCAAATTTTAAGCATTTTTCCCTTGTATCTCCTATTTGCATCCATTACTTTAGAATTACGCTGAAAGCATGGAGGAACAGCTGTTACAAACCTGCGGAAGAATATCATGGAACAGGAGTTGTATCAACATGAACCCTATCAAATTGGAACAAGTAAATCCTGCAATAGCCAGTTTAATCGATAATATAGAAAAAGTATTGATTGGTAAACGTTCTGTAATTGAACTGATGGTAGCGGCTGTTCTAGCGAATGGTCACGTTTTGCTCGAAGATGTACCAGGCGTTGGGAAGACCATGATGGTGCGTGCATTGTCCAAATCAATCAGCGGTGAGTTTAAACGTATTCAATTTACCCCAGATTTGTTGCCAACGGATGTGACAGGGGTTGCTATCTTTAATCAAAAAAGTCTGGAGTTTGAGTTCCGTCAAGGGCCGATTTTTGCAAATGTCATTCTTGCAGACGAAATCAACCGGACTTCGCCAAAAACACAATCCGCACTCTTGGAAGCCATGGAAGAGCGCTCGGTAACAATCGATGGTGCTACGTATCGATTGGCAGAGCCGTTTTTTGTGATGGCAACGCAAAACCCATTAGAGTATGAAGGGACCTTCCCATTACCTGAAGCTCAATTGGACCGATTTTTCATGCAAGTAAGCTTGGGGTATCCAACGGTAGAGGAAGAAATGCGGATGTTGTCCAGATTCTCGTCAGCGAATCCATTGGAAGAGCTTCAACCGGTTATGACCACCGCCGAGCTTGCGGAACTACAACGCCAGGTATCGACGGTCAAGGTATCGGAAGGAATAAAAGAATACATCGTGCGTCTATGTCATCGTACGCGTGAGCATCATCATATTTATCTAGGCGTGAGCCCGCGCGGTTCCCTTGCTCTTTTCCGGGCTGTTCAGGCATTGGCATTCGTCCGTGGACGTGATTATGTCATTCCAGATGACGTGAAGGAACTAGTTCCAGTAGTGTTTGCACACCGTATGATTGTGAAACCAGAAGCAAGACTGGAAGGAGCAACCGTAGATCGGGTGTTGGCTATGATCTTGTCTGAGACCCGTGTCCCGGTAAGCTAAGGCGGTGATTGCAGATGAGACAGCAAAGGTGGGGTAAGCTCAAGGCGATTGCATTAGTCCTGATCACTTATGTATTCGCAAAATTTCAAGGTGGCTTCTCAAGCTGGTTTCTTTTCTATAGTAGTTTGGTGTTTCTCCTGTATGAAATTGTCGCTTATGTACTCATGTTCACGAAGCTAGAAGTCGAGCGTGAATTAGATCGCAATCGTTTGCAGGATGGGGAAGACGTCATTGTAACGATACGCCTGCGCCGGAGGATTTGGTTTCCGCTGGGCTGGAATATGGTTATGGAGCCGTTGCCGGCGAGGCTGGCTGGCGTGTATGAGCCTCATCGACAACTGATATTCCCGTGGTTCAAAAGGGAAGTCGAGTTTCGGTATGTCATACCCAATGTACCGAGGGGATACTATCGTCTCGATGAATGTGTAGTGAGTGGCGGAGATTTTTTTGGATTTTTTGAGCGTCGCAAGGTTTATTCGATATCGCAGGAGTTTCTCGTTTATCCAAAATACAAGGAATTGACCCATTGGGCCCTGGGTGACGGGAGCTTCAGCGGGACGGTGCATGTCTCCCATCGACGTTCTGACGATGTAGCAGCAGTACGCGGCGTTAGAGACTATCATCGGGGCGATCGATTGAGCCAGATTCATTGGCGCGCTTCCGCACGGGGGACGGGTCTGAAGACGAAGGAATTTGAACATCAGGCGATGAATCAGGCTGTCTTTTTCCTTGATGTAGAGAAGGCGAGCTACCAAGGGAAGCCTGTGCACTTGTTCGAAACAGCGGTGAAGCTAGCAGCGAGTCTTGTAGCTTACGCCAATCGGAATCAATACCATTATGGGCTCGTGTACAAGCAAGCAGAACGTATATCGATACCACCAGGGCTGTCCCATGCCCATTTCCTCAGAGTTTTTGACCAATTAGCACGTGTCGCGCCAGAAGGACAAGAGTTATTTGCAAAAATTGTGGGAAGAGAAGCATTGGAGCAACCTCAAGGGGTCACTTTGATTATTATTACACCGCATGTAGAAAAAACGTTGATCAGTCGTTTGGTCACACTCGCTCAAAAAGGCAGACGGGTGCAGTTGTTTCTCATGCAGAACGAGTCAACGATTTCGCATGAACAAAAGCAAGCGTTGCAGCTGCTTGGCGCAAACAAAGTAACATGTACGTCTATTCACATGGATGATCAAGAGTGGAAACGGATTGGAGGTGCATAGACTCATGAGCGTTTGGAAGCGTCCAACGATTTGGGAATGGGTCTTGGCCCTTTTTCTGTTCCTGATGTTAAGAGAGTGGCTGATTCCTCTACAGACATTGACCGATACGGGCGTTCTGTGGCCGTTTTATGCGATTGTGGGTGGAGTTGTTATCATTGACCTGTTGATCCCTTATCGGTGGTTAACCTTGCCGATCAAGGCACTGGGGCTAATGGTGCTTTTGCATGCTACTCTATTTGACAAACCGTTTTTTGACTCGGAATGGATTAGTGAATTGTACGGGCAGATGATTCATGATCTTCCGTTAGCGTTTCAACAGGATTGGGCCAACATGTCGATCTTGTCGCGGAATACCATGTTTGACCTTGTCTTGGTGTTATTAGCGACGATGTTAACGTATCTGGTGCTGGAACAGCGACAAGGCTTATGGTTTGTCTTTTTGACGGAGCTGTATTTGGCTGTGTTGGATACCTTTCTCCCGTATGATGCCAGTGCAGGGGTTGTACGGACGCTGATTATTGGTTTCCTGATGCTGTCCATTAGCCATCTGATGAAGATGACGAACATGGCAACATTGGCAGGGAAGAGAAGCCGAATCATGTTCAACTCACTCCTGGCTTCGGTGTTGGTCATTATGGCTTGCATAGGCATCGGTTATGCTGCACCGAAGGAAGGGCCGTCATGGCCTGATCCGATCGCCTTTTTAACAGGGAAAGGAAACGATACCCCTGTTGGCGTGATGAAAAAAGTAGGATACGATAACAACGACGAACGGTTGGGCGGTCCTTTCCTGCAAGATAACACATTAGTGTTTATTGCAAAGACGAACGAGCGCAGCTATTGGCGCGGTGACTCGAAGGACGTGTATACGGGAGTTGGCTGGGAAAAAGGCGATAGAGAGTATGAGTCAATCCTGGACCCGCAAACCTATACATGGGAGAATACGTTGTTCCAAGGGCTTGAAACGAAGAAGGTTCAAGCTACATTAGAATTTAAAGGCCCGCAGCAATTCCCGACTGTCTTTTATCAAGGTCAGCTGAAAAAGGTGAGCAACTACGCTCCACCAGAGGCAACCGTTGTTTATGACAAAATGAATCAGCAACTAGAAGTACGGGCGGGAAAAATCAACTTGGTTCAGCTGAGTGAGAAAAACGGTCGGCCAGAGTACGGCCCCAATCCGCTTTTGCTAAAACTGAATCAATACAAGGTCGAGGCAGAAGTGCCGATTGTCAGTGAAAAGGCCGTAACGAATGCCGGAACGAACTATCCGGATGAGATCAAAGAACGCTATTTGCAAGTGCCAGCCTCGGTGCCTCCGAGAGTGAGAGAGCTCGCTGCAACGATTACCAAGGATGCGAAGACTCCTTATGACAAAGTGAGAGCGATCGAGAATTACTTGCGCTCAAGTGGAAAATATAAGTATGAAACGAAAGACGTTCCAGTCGCTGCAGAAGGTCAGGATTTTGTCGATCACTTCTTGTTTGACAGCCTTCGAGGGTACTGTGACCATTTTTCCACCTCGATGGCGGTTATGCTTCGTACTCTGGATATCCCGACACGTTGGGTCAAGGGCTTCGCTCCTGGTGAACGAGTAGGAACGGATGCGCTTAACTACGAGACTGTAGAAGTGCGCAACAGGGATGCTCACTCGTGGGTAGAGGTATACTTCCCGGGGATTGGGTGGGTTCCTTTTGAAGCGACGAGTACATTCATGTCACCTGTTCGTTTTAATTATGATTTGGTCACCTCACAGCCTGAGATCCCCGTTCCGTTGCCAAATATGGCGAATCAAACGGACATCGACCGTGGGAATGGACGTTTCAATGAGCTGGAAGAGGGAGACAGCCCAGCAGGTAGTGGGATTAAAATTCCATGGCAAGTAAACGCGGGATTGGCAGTAGTCGCTGTCGTGGCAGGAATTATCGCGTGGCGACGCAGACAAGACATCCAGCTATGGTGGATGCGCAGGCAGCTGAATCAAGAGCGAGGCAGTGAGTTCCCGGATCGGTATCATTTACTGATGCGAATGATGGAGCGAGTCTACACGCGCAGACAGCCAGGAGAAACGTTGCGGGAGTACGTGGGCAGGATGACCCTGCCGGCAGACAAGCGACAAGACCTACGCTATTTGACGGAGCTGTACGAACGATCCGTGTATGGCTACAAAGAAATGGAACAAAAGGCGAGAACAATAGCAGAGCAAATACTTGAACGATTAATCCGTCAATTGAAGCCTTGAACAATGCCGTTCCATCTGCTAGAATGACGATCAATGAGACTCGTATAATGATCAGGAATAGGGCCTGAAAGTTTCTACCGCTAGACCGTAAATTTGGCGACTACGAGGAGAGCACATCGGATTTTTGTACATGCAAACCGCACATGTGTACACAAGCTGGGACGTTGCCTCCGTATTGTTTATCGGAGATAGCAGTCCCGGCTTTTTTGCAAATATGCGACAACTTCGCATGGCATGCCGACACTTGCACGTCCTGTATGTTACAGGAGAAGGGGGATATGATGGACAAGTCAATGGAAATGGTCGTCGTACTCGATTTCGGAGGCCAGTACAATCAGTTGATCGCGCGCCGTGTACGCGATCTGGGTGTTTACAGTGAACTGATACCGTTTAATACACCTGTTGAAAAGATTAAAGAGATGAATCCAAAAGGGATTATTTTCTCTGGCGGACCTGCTAGCGTGTACGAAGAGGGAGCGCCAACTGTAGACCCGGCGATTTTTGATCTGGGCTTGCCTGTATTGGGTATTTGCTACGGGATGCAGCTGATGAGCCATTTGACGGGCGGAAAAGTAGAACGTGCGGGTAAACGCGAGTACGGAAAAGCTGAATTGCGTATGCAGCAAAAACACAACTTGTACGACAAATGGGATGCAAACGAAATCGTGTGGATGAGCCACTCTGACAAAGTAGTGGAGCTCCCAACCGGATTTGTCATTGATGCAGTAAGCGACAGTTGCCCGGTAGCTGCAATCAGCAACCTTGAGCGCAAGCTGTACGGCGTACAGTTCCATCCGGAAGTAGTTCATACCCAAAAAGGTACTGAGTTCATTGGAAACTTCCTGTTCAACATTTGTGGATGTGAAGCGACTTGGAGCATGACGACGTTCATTGAGGACGAGCTGGTTCGCATTCGTGAAACAGTCGGCAACAAGCAGGTACTGTGTGCGTTGAGCGGCGGTGTGGATTCTTCCGTAGTAGCAGCGCTGATTCACAAAGCGATTGGCGATCAATTGACGTGCATGTTCGTTGACCATGGTCTTCTACGCCAAGGGGAAGCAGAAGGGGTCATGGAGACATTCGCTGAGAAATTCTCCATGAAAGTGATCAAGATCGATGCTCGCGAGCGTTTCATGAGCAAACTCAAAGGTGTATCTGACCCAGAGCAAAAGCGCAAAATCATCGGTAACGAGTTCATTTATGTATTCGATGAAGAAGCAGCGAAGCTGACAGATATGGACTTTTTGGCACAAGGCACGCTGTACACCGATATCGTGGAGAGCGGTACAGCAACTGCACAAACGATCAAATCCCACCACAATGTGGGCGGTTTGCCAGAAGACATGAAGTTCACGTTGATTGAACCATTGAAAACATTGTTCAAAGACGAAGTACGCAAACTGGGTACAGAGCTGGGCTTGCCAGATGAGATTGTTTGGCGTCAGCCATTCCCAGGACCAGGCCTCGGCATTCGGGTTTTGGGTGAAGTGACGGAAGAAAAACTGAAGATCGTTCGTGAATCCGATGCGATTCTGCGTGAGGAGATTGCCAAGGCAGGTCTCGATCGCGAAATCTGGCAGTACTTCACGGCTCTGCCAAACATGACGACGGTAGGGGTAATGGGTGATGTTCGTACGTATTCTTACACAGTAGGGATTCGTGCGGTAACGTCCATTGATGGTATGACTGCTGACTGGGCGCGCATTCCGTGGGATGTATTGGAGAAAATCTCTGTGCGTATCGTGAATGAAGTAGACAATGTAAACCGCATTGTGTATGATGTAACGTCCAAACCACCAGCAACAATTGAGTGGGAATAGGAACAAAAAAATGACTCTCTTTTATTCGCGTGATTTGCGAATAAAAGGGAGTTTTTTTGCTCCAGAATCATCTCGTTCCATACATCATGAGAAGCTTTCCATTTTCTTTTGCAAGAGCAATATAAATGACCCCACCTAGCCATCCTGGAGGAAGAGTTCCTTCGATAATCCAAGCTTCTGCAATAGGGTTGTAGCTAATAGCGAAGGGAGTTTCCTCCAAAAACTGAGAATAGTGCTCCGCTAAATAAGAGAAGATTGCCGTGGCAGCTGCATGTTCATCTGCAAGCTCACCAAAAGCAATTTCATCTCCAAACCGATCTTGCTGGAGAAGAGTGACGCGATCGGCGAAATAGAGTTCAAACCTCCCGAATAAATTCTCATCATACAAATCACGTTCTACAAAACCATATTCGATGACTTTTTCTTTTGGATGAACGTTGTGCTTGCTCTTTTTCTTATCGTCGACCCGTACGGTGATTCGATTGACTCGAAGCCGGTCACGTTCTCGTTCCTGCTTCGCTATTATTTGTTCCCAAGCATCCATAAAGTTCAATTTGGATCACCTCCATCTGGTTATGAATTATAACACAGGCTTTCTTGGAAAATATCCGGATATTAAACTCTTTATAAAAATGAACGTTCGTATTTTCGTTGACATTCCCTATGTCACCTGATACACTTCTCAATGTGAGCAGGTAATATAGGAAGGTTCGTATATTCTTGAGAATATGGCTCAGGAGTTTCTACATGGTCGCCGTTAACGACCCGGCTACGAACAAAATGTCATCGGGATTTGGTTTTGTTATTATATTTGGAATTATTCCCGGAGTGTTTTGTTTGACGGCCAGGCGCATGATAAGAGCGTCCGGGCCTTTTTTTGTGAAAAACGTCTCGACGGTTTTCATCAAAAAAGATGTGACCGTTTACGGTCGGCAAAAAACAGTTAGACTATTTTTGGCAACAAGATTAGTATGGGGGGACTTATAGGTGCGGAAGTATTTCGAGTTTGACAAGCTAGGCACCAATTACCGTCGCGAAATCATCGCAGGTATCACTACTTTTTTGGCAATGGCATATATCTTGGCTGTCAATCCATTCATTCTCAGTGGTGCGGATCTGCCGCCAGATTTGAAAGCAAACTACCCTGAATTCGGGGCTGTCTTTACCGCAACGGCTTTGGCTGCTGCTCTCGGAACACTGTTAATGGGTATTCTCGGACGTTTGCCGATCGGTCAAGCTCCGGGGATGGGTTTGAACGCATTTTTTACTTATACCGTCGTTCTGACGATGCAAATTCCTTGGCAACAGGCTTTGGCTGGCGTATTCCTTTCTTGTACGATCTTTTTGATTCTGTCCCTGACAGGTGTTCGTGAAGCGATCATCAAAGCGATTCCACAAAGCTTGAAGTACGCCGTTTCGGCAGGGATTGGTCTTTTTATCGCGTTTATCGGTTTGAAAAACGCAGGTATCATCGTAGCAAATGATGCCACCTTCGTAGCACTGGGACATCTGACCTTCTATCACGAGGGCATGAAGCCGGAAGAAATTTTGGCAGCGAAAAATGCATTGCTTGCCGTGTTTGGTCTGATCGTGACGGTCATTCTGCTTTCTCGCAAAGTCAATGCAGGTATCTTTATCGGAATGCTGATTACAGCGATTACCGGAATGTTTTTCGGACTGGTGAATCTGCCTGAGCAAGTTGTTTCTGCACCACCGAGCCTTGCTCCTACATTCGGTGCTGCGTTCCAATATCTGGGTGATCCATCCGCATTGTTCACCGTGAATATGCTGATTGTTGTTTTGACGTTTTTGTTTGTAGACTTTTTCGATGCAACAGGTACGCTCTTGGGTGTAGCAAACCAAGCTGGATTGCTCCGCGAAGACGGCAATTTGCCACGTCCAGGAAAAGCACTCGCTTCCGATGCGATTGCAGGTATGGCAGGTGCAGTACTCGGTACATCTACCACTACAGCTTATGTTGAATCGACAGCAGGGGTAGCGGCAGGCGGACGCTCCGGATTTACCGCAGTTGTCACAGGGATTATGTTCCTGCTGGCGTTGTTCTTCTCGCCGATTCTTGCGATTGTCACACCTGCGGTTACAGCACCAGCGCTCATTATCGTCGGTGTTCTGATGGCTTCTCACATTGCAAAAGTGGCTTGGGATGACCTGGATGAAGCGTTCCCTGCATTCCTGACCATTTTGTTGATGCCATTGACTTACAGTATTGCAACAGGTATTGCGACGGGCTTCATCGTTTATCCGGTGATGAAGGTAATGAAAGGCAAGGCTCGCGAAGTGCATCCGGCGATGTATGTGCTGTTCTTCGTCTTCCTGGCGTACTTCATCTGGTTGCGCGAATAGAATTTTTTGGGAATCAGGCTCTTCGTCCGCTGGACGGGGAGCTTTTTTTGCGCTATGATAGGAAAAATCTTTTTTCACGGAAGGATGGACCGATTCCCATGACAGGTCTTAACATGTTCCTTCAACAGCATCACCACACGTAGAGCGTTTGTATCTTCGGACATTTTTCCGCAGGTGCAAGCGCTTCTTGTGCTTCGTGCCTGCGGTGGTGTATTTAGGAAGCCATGCGGGCAAGAAGTTGCCTTGCATGGCTTTTTTGGTTTTCTCTATCTGATAAAGGAAAGGGTGTTACTCATGGAAAACGAAGTATTAAAAACGGTAAAAGGCACAAAAGATTTCATGCCGCAGGAGCAGATGCAACGAAACTGGATACGACGGACGCTCGAGGCTGTATTCGAGACATACGGCTGCAAACCATTAGAGACGCCTATGCTACAGCACTACGAATTGCTGGCATCCAAGTACGGCGGCGGGGATGAAATCTTGAAGGAAGTGTATCGCTTGAACGACCAAGGAGATAGAGTGCTCGGCCTTCGCTATGATTTGACTGTTCCATTGACGAAGGTAGTGGGCATGAACCCTGAGATGCGGATGCCGTTCAAGCGGTATGAGATCGGAAAAGTATTTCGGGACGGTCCGGTAAAAACCGGGCGATTGCGCGAATTTATCCAATGCGATGTCGATATCGTGGGAACGACATCGGTGCTGGCTGAAGCAGAATTGCTCAGCATGGCATTTGAGGCATTCAAGCGGCTGGGGCTTGACGTGTACATTGAGGTCAACAACCGCAAGCTGTTATCTGGGGTGCTTCAGGAGCTGGGAGTTCCCACCATGCGGGCCGGGGATGTCATGCTGTCGCTGGATAAGCTCGAGAAAATCGGCGTGGATGGAGTCCGTGATGACTTGCGGGAGCGAAACGTCGAGGAATCACTCGTGTTGGCAATTACGTCTTTCCTGCAAGAAGGGGTGATTACCCTGGATCTGTTGGCAGAGCGCTTTACATCTTCGCTTGTTCAGGAAGGGATTCGGGAGCTGCGCGATATGCTTGCCTATGTAAAAGGAGCGGGTGTGGGTGGGGAGCTTCGTTTCTCTCCATTTTTGGCAAGAGGCTTAGGGATTTACACGGGAATTGTGTATGAGATCTTTTTGCAGGATGGAAGTATAACGTCCAGTATCGGCAGTGGGGGACGTTACGATCAGATTATCGGTCGGCTTTTGGATGATGGAAGAGAGTATCCCGCTGTAGGGATTTCGTTTGGGTTGGATGTCATTCTTGCAGCGCTGGCAAATCGCAACACGGAAGAGCAAAAAGCTGCCGATGTACTCGTTATTCCCCTCGGGACAGAAGCATCCAGTCTTGGCCTGGCCAATCGATTGCGCGAGAGCGGCATTAGAGTCGAGCTGGAGTTGACAGGTAGACGACTGAAAAAAGCACTCGATTATGCAAACAAAGAAGGCTTTGCTTTTGCGCTGATCTATGGGGAAAACGAAGTGAACAGCGGGCAGGTCGTCGTCCGAGATATGCGAGAGGGAACGGAACAGCCGGTTCCTTTGGAGTTGGTTGAAAAGTGGTTGTCCGACAAGCTATCAGGGTAAAGAGGAAAGATAGTCTTTTTCTTCCATTTTTTGTACAGTAGAGAAAAGGGGGAGATGGCGTGAAGAAATGGGTCTCAATGGTCGGTTGTAGCTTATTGTTTTTGACGTGGATGTTGCCTGTGAATGCTGACGAGGGTACTGCGCTTACGCGTAAACCACTCTATCGGGCTGATGTGCGAATTGATCCAATCAAGAAAGAAGTAGCAGGAACCGTAACGATTACCTTTTGGCCAAAAGACCCTACTCGTGCTTATCTCCATCTTTACCCGAACGTATTTACAGAAGAGCATCAAGGCATGCTATGGGAGGAACTTTTAGGCAATGGTCCAACGCTTGGCTCATACACTAATAAAAAGCTCTTGGTCGATGGTGTAGCGGTTGTCGGCAAACAGACGA
Organism: Brevibacillus sp. NRRL NRS-603; assembly: GCF_003013445.1. Classification (NCBI taxonomy): domain Bacteria; kingdom Bacillati; phylum Bacillota; class Bacilli; order Caryophanales; family Paenibacillaceae; genus Brevibacillus; species Brevibacillus sp. NRRL NRS-603. Next base: position 12,287 of record NZ_PXZN01000019.1, read on the forward strand.
AAGATCTGAACATCCTCGAAGTGCCGCTAGAAGGACAGAAGGGCCCACGAAAGATTGTGATGGAGTTCGAGATGACTCTTCCGCGAAACGACGGCAGGATGTCGTACGATGACCAATCGATCTGGCTGGGGAACTGGCTCCCGGTTCTTGCGGTTTACGACAAGGAAGGCTGGCATCTCGATCCGTACGAGCCTGTCGGTGATCCATTTTACAGTGAGAACGCAGATTATGATGTGAACGTGACGCTGCCAAAAGACTATCAACTGGCTAGCACAGCGCCTGACAGGGCTGCGAAACAGGTTTCTGCTGGCGAGAGAGAAAAGACGATACAGCTCCGTGCAGAAAACGTGAGGGATTTTGCCCTCGTCGTCATGGATGCCTCCTATCAGCGAACGGAAACGAAGGTGGGCGAAACAGTCGTCCGAACATGGTGGCGGAAAACAGATGATCCGGCAACTGCTGCGCAGATTCATGAAGCAGCAGCGGAGTCTCTCGCCTATTTTCATCATCAATTGGGTGCTTACCCATATAGCGAGTTCGATGTGGTAAGGACTGGTGGCGCGATTAACGGGATGGAGTATCCGGCATTGGTCTTTCTTGACGGGCGTCATTTCTTTTCAGGGGAAGAAACGGGTATCGTCACGGTTGTCCATGAGACGGCACATCAGTGGTTTTACGGCTTGCTCGGAAATAATCAGGTAAAGGAAGCATGGCTGGATGAGGGATTCACGGAGTACGTGACGCTCTCGTATTTATCTCAGCAAGACCCGCTGTTGGGAGCAGAACGTGTGCGTAGACGGCTGGAGCAGGGCACCTCTGTTCAGTATTATGTGGCAGAGGAACTGCGCCCTTGGCAAGCGCTGTCTGCATTTCCTAATAATCAGAGTTATAGCGATCTCGTCTATTCCCGTCCGTCCTCGATGCTCTGGCTATTGCAGGGAGCGTGGGGGGAAGAAAGGGTACATGACGTTTTGAAGCAGTATGTTGAGAAATACCGTTATCAGGTGGTGACCGGAAAGGAATGGGAAGCATTTCTATCTGAGATGGCAGGAGAAGATGCAAGCGCCTTCTTGGACTATTGGTTGAGGGTAGACATGTCCGAGCAGGACCAGGCAGCAGCTTGGCTGGAGCGCCAACGTCTCAAGCATCAGAAGAAGTAATCGAAGGCAGGGGATCACGATGTGGCGGAAGCATTGGGTGGTCATCGCGGCAGTAGGAGTCGTTTTGACTGTATTCTTGACCGTCCGGCCTTGGACAGGGCAGGCTGTCTTAGATGCTCAGGAGCTTGTGCCGATTGACCACAAGCAGGCTGCAGTCACTTACAGGGCCGACGTACAAATCGATATGAACAAGCACGTGGTGAAGGGCATGCTGACGGCTCGCTTTGTCCCACAAGATGACCAAGCTTTTTTTCATTTATATCCCAATGCTTTTTCTGCGAATGCTACTCTCAGTGGAGAGAACTGGGAGGTTGTGCTGGGCAAACAACGTGAGCCTGGCGGTATCAAGATAAGCCAAGTACGGGTAAACGGAAAAAGTGTCGGTGTACAGTATGCAGGTAAGAACAATACGCTTTTACAAGTGCCCCTTCCTGAAAGGACATCGTCTGTTGAGACGGTAGTGGATATGAAATTTCAGCTCGAGGTTCCTTATAACAATGGCCGGATGTCTTACCATGATCATGCGATGTGGCTGGGCAACTGGCTGCCGATTATGGCGGTCAAGGACGCAGGAGGCTGGCGGCTCGATTTTTATTCCGCGATTGGCGATCCTTTTTACTCGGATGTGGCGAATTATCATTTGCGTGTGCAGTTATCAGAGGGGTACCAGCTTGCTACGAGTGGATTGGAGAGCGTGGCTGTCATCACCGAGACGAGACCGCAACGCCTAAAAATCTATGAAGTGGACGCATGGAACGTTCGGGATTTTGCCCTTGTCGTCATGGACAATACGTACCAGCCCATATCTGGACAGGTCGGGGATACTATCGTACGTACGTGGGTGCAGAAAAGTGATGACCCGCAAAACGTAGAACGAATACATGAGACTGCCAAGGAGTCTCTCGACTATTACGGAAAACAGTTCGGGGTGTATCCGTATAAGGAATACGATGTTGTCAAGACAGGAGGTTTCTTTGGGGGGATGGAATACCCGAGCCTCGTTTTTATTGCCCAGGAGTATGTTGACCGTAGCGACGCCATGGGGGAAGCGGTCGTAGCACATGAAACGGCACATCAGTGGTTTTACGGGCTGGTCGGAAACGACGAGGTGCGAGAGGCTTGGTTAGATGAGGGACTGACAGATTATGCGACGATGGTATTTTTGCAGCAAAAGTCCCCTGTACGTTCACAAGCGTATATTCAGATGCGGCTGGACCAAGCGCGTGCAGCGGAAGGATATGCGAACCAAGGAGTCACTGCAAAGTCGTCGGTGGAGGCTTTTCCAGATTGGAGGAGCTACAATGACCTCGTTTATGGGCGAGCAGGTGCCATGTGGTGGAACTTGAAGGAAAAATGGGGAGTCGAACGACTGCATCAGGTGCTGCGTCAATATGTACGAGATCATCAATACAAGCAGGCGAATGGGGAGCAAATTACAGCGCTATTGACTGCAGCTGCCGGGGCGGATGCCAGTCCCTATTTAGATTATTGGCTTCAGGTCGAGCTAGAAAAAGCCGAAGCGGCCAACAATTGGGTAGAAAAAGGCAAACACGAATAATTTTTGATACACTAATTTTAAATGTTCGGAAACGAGGTTGACAGGCAAACTTTCTCCCTGCTACACTGAATATGTTGAGAGAAAACGAGTGCGAATAGCCCAGGCGATGAGAGCGGCGCAAAAAGCCGTTAGTCGGTTGGGTTTTCTTCTGATGTTACAAAACGTAGGGGGCGAAATGGTTCATGCTACAGCCTTTGGTAGGAGTCATTATGGGCAGTACGTCAGACTGGGAAACAATGAAGGAAGCTTGCGCGATCTTGGACGAATTGCAGGTACCGTACGAAAAGAAGGTCGTGTCTGCACACAGAACGCCAGACTTGATGTTTACGTATGCCGAGACTGCTAAAAGTCGCGGCTTGGAAGTCATTATTGCGGGTGCGGGCGGGGCAGCTCATTTGCCAGGAATGGTGGCTGCTAAGACAGAGTTGCCTGTCATTGGTGTACCGGTAAAATCATCCAACTTGAATGGTCTCGACTCGCTTTTGTCGATTGTGCAAATGCCAGGGGGCGTGCCTGTGGCGACGGTTGCGATCGGAAAAGCTGGAGCCATTAATGCAGGGTTATTGGCTGCGCAAATTTTGGGGATCAAATATCCAGACGTACAAGAGCGGTTCGTGCAAAGACGTGATGATGTGCGCAATAAGGTGCTGGAGGCTAGTGAACTCGAATGACAACCAAAGACCGTAAGCAAATCAAACCAGGATCGACCTTAGGAATACTCGGCGGAGGACAGCTTGGACGGATGATTGCTCTTGCGGGACGAGCTATGGGCTACCGCTTTGTCACAATGGACCCGACAGCAGACGCACCATGCGGCCAAACAGCTGATCGGCAAATTGTCGCCAGCTACGATGATGTAGAAGCAGCGATGCAGCTTGCCTCAGTCAGTGATGTCATCTCTTATGAATTTGAAAATGTCGATGCACAGGTGGCTGAAGTGTTGGAGAGCCGCGCTTATGTACCGCAGGGGAGCCGCCTTTTGCGTATCACCCAAAACCGGATTCGGGAAAAGACTGCCATTCGCGAGATCGGCATCCCGGTTGCTCCGTTTTGTGTCGTAAATAGCTTGGAGGATTTGCAGAACGCCGTGCGTGAACTGGGGCTGCCTGCTGTTATGAAGACCGCAACCGGTGGCTATGACGGCAAAGGACAATGGGTATTGAGAAGCGAGGCTGAGCTGGAGGAGGCGTATGAAACGTTATCCAAAGCAGGTACAGAGCTGATAGTGGAACAATTTGTACCATTCCAAATGGAGCTGTCTGTGATTGCTGCACGCAATCCGGCGGGAGAACTGGCTGTTTTTCCAGTGTCAGAAAATATTCATCAGGAAAACATTCTGCATTTGAGCATCGTACCCGCTCGTATTTCGGCTCAAGTAGCAGCCCGCGCGGAAGAAATTGCTCGTACGATTGTAGAAAAGCTGGATGTGGTCGGACTCATTGCAGTTGAGCTGTTTTTGACCGAAGATGGTCAGTTGTATGTCAATGAATTGGCGCCTCGACCGCATAACTCTGGGCATTTTACCATGGATGCTTGTGTGACCTCGCAGTTTGAGCAGCATGTTCGGGCGGTTTGCAATCTGCCTTTGGGATCTACAGAGTTGCTCTCGAGCGTCGTGATGGTTAATATTTTGGGAGAGCATCTACAGCCTGTCATCGATCAGATCGACAAGCTGCCTCGCACAGCCAAGCTCCATTTGTACGGAAAAGCAGAGAGCAAGGCCAAGCGTAAAATGGGGCATATCAATGTGCTCGCCCCTACTGTAGAAGAAGCGCTCACCCTGATTGATGAGCTGAAAATCTGGACGAATACATCGGAGGTATTATCATGATCGAACGCTATTCCCGACCGGAAATGCGCGCCATTTGGACGGAAGAAAACAAATTCAAAGCGTGGCTGGAAGTAGAAATTCTCGCGTGTGAAGCATGGTCCAAGCTGGGCGTCATTCCTGAGGAAGACGTGAAAAAGCTGTGGGATAACGCTACTTTTGACATTAACAGAATCTATGAGATCGAAGAAGAGACACGCCATGATGTGGTGGCGTTTACCCGTGCGGTATCGGAAACCTTGGGCGAAGAAAAGAAATGGGTGCATTACGGACTGACTTCTACCGATGTAGTGGATACTGCTCTGTCTTACCTGCTGCGTCAGGCGAATGAAATTTTGGAGAAGGATATTCAAGACTTCATCGAGATTTTGGCCGACAAAGCACGTGAGCACAAGGATACAGTTTGCATGGGCAGAACACATGGCGTACATGCGGAGCCTACGACTTTTGGTTTGAAGCTGGCCCTGTGGCATGAAGAAATGAAGCGCAACCTGGCGCGTTTTCAGGCTGCGAAAAAAGAAGTGGCGTACGGAAAAATCTCTGGCGCAGTTGGAACATACGCAAACATCGATCCGTTCGTGGAAGCGTACGTGTGCGAGAAGCTGGGGCTGTCGGCAGCGCCTATTTCTACCCAAACCTTGCAGCGTGATCGCCACGCCGAGTACATGGCGACATTGGCACTGATCGCAACTTCTTTGGAGAAATTCGCGACAGAAATTCGCGGTCTGCAAAAGAGCGAGATGCGCGAGGTAGAAGAGGCATTTGCTAAAGGACAAAAAGGTTCTTCTGCAATGCCACACAAGCGCAACCCAATCGGCAGCGAAAACATTTGCGGTCTGGCTCGTGTCATCCGCGGTCACATGCTCACTTCCTATGAAAATGTTTCCCTGTGGCATGAGCGGGATATTTCCCACTCCTCTGCGGAGCGCGTGATTTTGCCAGATGCGACACAAGCATTGAATTACATGCTGCGCCGTTTCATGAACATCGTGAAAAACTTGACAGTGTTCCCTGAGAACATGAAGCGCAATATGGACCGTACCTTTGGATTGATCTACTCGCAGCAAGTCATGCTCAAGCTGATCGAAAAAGGCATGAGCCGCGAGCAAGCCTATGACACGGTACAGCCTCGTGCGATGCAGGCGTGGGAAGAGCAACGCTCCTTCCGTGCGATCGTCGAGGAGGATGCAACGGTCAGCTCTACACTGTCCAAGGAAGAGCTGGATGAGTGCTTTGACTACCGTTACCACCTGAAACATGTGGATACGATTTTCCAACGTCTGGGATTGATTTAAATGCAAGTGCCCTCGAATTTTTCGGGGGCTTTTTTTATTAAGAAGCCGTAGTGGGGGAGAAGCGCATTTCCAGTCTACGCTTCGGCCTACGCCCTGCTGGGGGACTGGAAATGCGCTTCTCCTGCGCAGCTTATTTATAATTGCTTGAAAGTGAATTCAAGGTGTGAAAGTACTACTAAGCAGAAACACCGTATAGCATGAAAACTGCTTTGAAATGACACGCAAAAACGGCTTTAAATGTTCAGTGAAAATAAAGTTTTAGACTGGCCTTAGGCATTAAGCTAACGGGCAGATTTGCGTAATAGCGTAACAAGTTGTTTTAGTAGCATAGTTTATGGTTGTTTTATATGATAGGAATAAACCAAAGGGGAATGTTATGAAACCAATTATGATTGATTTTCCAGATGAGTTTCATACTGAACGATTAGTAATTAGAATGCCAAAACCAGGGGATGGTAAGGTTGTATTTGAAGCCATTAATGCTTCGATAGATGAGTTGAAACCTTGGTTAAAGTTTGTACAAAATGAACAAACCGAATATGATATTGAACTTGCAGTTAGAGAGGCACATGTAAGATTTATAAGTCGTGAAAATCTAAGATTCCTTGTCTTCATGAAAGAAACGGGGCAATTTGTTGCTACGTCAAGCTTACATAACATAGACTGGGATGTACGGAAATTTGAAATTGGATATTGGATAAATACACGTTTTAGTGGCAATGGGTATATGACTGAAGCAGTTGAAGGTATTTGTGATTTTGCTTTTAGTCAGTTGAATGCCCGAAGATTGGAAATACGTTGTGATACTAAAAATACTAGAAGTAAGTTAATACCTGAGCGATTACACTTTGAACTTGAGGGTATTATCAAGAACGAAGATTTATCGGTTGATGGAAGCGAATTGAGGGACACATACATTTTTGCAAAGATACAACGATGACATGTTGGATTAAACTAACGGGGAACGTTAGTTCAACAAAGACAGCGACAGTCTAAGACTTTATTTTTTCAAGTCTTGGGCCGTCGCTGTTTCTTTGTTTAGTCAGTCTAATACTTATTTTTCGAAGGCTAGGCGTTTAAGTCCATAAGAAATGCGTAATATCAAGGTCGCCAGTCTATGACTTTATTTTCTTCGAACATTAAAGACAACTTAAAAAATTCCTTAAGAAATTTTTAAAGATTTCTTTTGAAAGTTGTAACCGAAATGAAACCTCTTCCGTACCTACTTGTGCGAGCTTACAACGAGCCCATAAGTACCTTACAAAAGTGTAAGCTTCCTGAAATATAACTCGATGGTTCCTGCTTCGTTTCGACCGTACAATGAAATCAATTCATACGGATCACGAAACGGGAGATCGATTATGACGACAGCAATCATGTATCCAAAATTAAGTCACCAACAAATTTACGAAGATTACTCTGCTAAAATATATCGCTATTTCCGCTACCGGGTAAAAAACGTCTGGGATGTGGAAGACCTGACAACGACTGTGTTTATTAAGGTGTACTCCAAGCTTGAGCAGTACGATGGCCGCCATCCTTTTGGTGCCTGGATTTTCCGAATTGCGCACAATGCTTTGATTGACTACATGCGCAAGAAGCGTGAGAGTCCGGTGGATCAGGACACATTTAGCAATATGGTCGCAACAGATAAGCTGCCGGAGGAGTGCCTTCTGAATCAGGAGACAACCGAGGGTTTATGGGATAAGGTGCACACGCTGACAAAGGATCAACGCAATGTGATCGCCCTGCGCTATCTCGGAGATTTGCGAATGAATGAGATCGCGGAAATCTTAGGTAAGACAGAGGCTTCGGTGAAAATCTTGCACTTCCGTGGGATTAAGAAGCTCCAGCAATTGATGACAGAACAAGCTTAAGGGGGGGCAACAGTCCTGCCCTTTTTTTATTGAGGAGCTGTAGTGGAGAGAAGAATATTTCCATGCTAGGCTCCAGGCTCCGTCCTGCTGGGGGTTGAGACTGTCCGCTCCGAAGGGATTCGCGAGGAAACGCAAAAGTGGTAGCCGCTTCGTCGCTTGGGCACGGTTGCGTTTCTTTTGCCCGCGAATCCCTTCTCCGCTCAGTAGGACTCCACAAGTCGCTACGCCTGGAAATATTCTTCTCTGTCGGTACTGATGACATCCTTACATTCTTTTAAGGCTTTTAAAAACCGATTAACACAGAAAGCTCGTAGAGGAAACAGGAGAAATAAGCGAAGATCTTAGGGACACCGACCGAGGCGGAATGAAAAAAAGAGAAACAAGCTCTTAGCGTCCACCTCTGAGAGGCCCTCAGAATGGGCGACTTTGGACGCGGGTTTCGCTTTTTTTCATGGAGCCGGGCAGTCAATCCCACAGCGGGTGGACCTAGAAGCTGAGCGTTTTCTCCTGTTTCCTCCCAGCACTACAGCAACAAATAGAGATTCCTATTATGTAGCTGCGGTAGGGAGAAGAATATTTCCATGCTAGGCTCCAGACTTCGTCCTGCTGGGGGTTGAGACTGTCCGCTCCGAAGGGATTCGCGGGGAAACGCAAAAGTGGTAGCCGCTTCGTCGCTTGGGCACGGTTGCGTTTCTTTTGCCCGCGATTCCCTTCTCCGCTCGGTAGGACTCCACAAGTCGCTCCGCCTGGAAATATTCTTCTCTGTCGGTACTGATGACATCCTTACATTCTTTTAAGGCTTTTAAAAACCGATTAACACAGAAAGCTCGTAGAGGAAACAGGAGAAATAAGCGAAGATCTTAGGGACACCGACCGAGACGTAATGCAAAAAGCGAAACACGCCTTTAAGCGTCCACCTCTGAAACACATCCTGAAAGGACCACTTTGGACGCGGTTTCGCTTTTTGCATGGAGCCGTGCAGTCAATCCCACAGCGGGTGGACCTAGAAGCTGAGCGTTTTCTCCTGTTTCCTCCCCTCCACAACAGCAACGTACACCAAGTTTTTTTAAGTGGACATCTAAACGCTAAAGGCTTGGCGTAGTCTAGTTTTCTAATGGTATAGTAAAGAATAAAATGGAGGAGACTCAAGACGAGAGGAGTATGAGTGATGTCCACAATTATGATTGTAGAAGACGACCCGAAAATCAACCAGCTGCTGCAAGAGCAACTGGAAAAATACGGATTCCAAACAGTCAATGTTGAACATTTCGATAGAGTCATGGAGGTATTTACCCAATCGCGCCCTGATCTGGTTCTGTTGGATGTGAATCTACCGAAATTTGACGGATTTTACTGGTGCCGGCAAATGCGTCAGGAGTCCAACTGCCCGATCCTGTTCATCTCAGCACGAGAAAGTAAAATGGACCAGGTGATGGCCTTGGAAAATGGGGCCGATGACTATATCACAAAGCCGTTTGACTACGATGTGGTATTGGCCAAAATCCGCAGTCAGCTCCGCCGTGCTTACGGACAATATGCTCCGCAAGAAGGGGAGCGAACGGTTGAAGTGGCGGGGCTCAAGCTGTTTTTGGAGCGAATGGAGCTGTCCATGTACGATACCAAAATTGAACTGAGCAAAAAAGAAGCGTTACTGCTCGAAGCCTTGATGAATCAACATCCACGTGTCGTCAGCCGTGAGCGTTTGCTAGAAAAGCTGTGGGATGAACAGTTTGTTGATGAGAACACGCTGAATGTCTACATCACACGCGTGCGCGGCAAGCTGAAGGACTTAGGCTTAGAGGGAGCTGTCGAGACTGTTCGCGGTTCTGGTTATCGCTTGCGTGCGACTTGGGAGGAAGCACAATGAAGCTGTTCCTTCGAGATCAATGGCCATTCGCAGCGTTTTTTCTCGTCCAATTGATCTTATTGATTATGATTTTTGCGATGGATGGGTACTGGAATGAATCATTGATGATCTACGTCATGTTTTTATCTGTTTTTTTCGCGGGGGCTTTTCTCGCCATCCGGTATTTGTCTCACCGCACAATCTATCAGCGACTGAGCAAGCCGGTAGAGTCATTAGAGGAGCTGACCCAGACATACGGGAATTCACCGTTGTGCCGCGCGATGGATGACATCAGTCAGGAGCAGTACCGACTTTACAAAGAACAGCTTCATGCCTATGAAAACAAGCAACGGGACCATACGACATTTATTCAGCAGTGGGTTCATCAGATGAAGACACCGATTTCGGTTATTCATCTGTTGCTGCAAAATGAAGACGATCCAACAGCTGAGAGCGTCCGTGAAGAAGTGGACCGGATCAAGCGTGGACTGGAAACCGTTTTGTACATAGCTCGCCTCGACCGATTTGAACAGGACTTCCTGATTGAGCCCGTAACTCTGCGTTCCTTGGTGCAGAATGTGCTGGCTGAAAACAAGCGGCTGTTTATTCGCAACCAGGTGTATCCCGAGGTAAAAGTGGATGAAAATTGGAGAGTGGAATCGGACGATAAGTGGCTTGCTTTTGTCCTGAACCAATTGTTGACGAATGCCGTTCGTTATTCAGCAGGGAAAAGCAACAAGGTCACCATTCGTGCTTATGAACGCGGAGGACATGCCATACTGGAAGTGCAGGATTATGGAATCGGGATCCCTGCCGAAGATATTCACCGCGTGTTCAAGCCGTATTTTACGGGAGAAAACGGGCGCAAATACCCTGAGTCCACCGGGATGGGTTTGTACTTGGTGAAAGAAATTTGCGGGCGGCTCCATCATGGGGTGGAAATGGAATCAGAAGTGGGCGAGGGGACAACCGTACGTATCGTCTTGTCTGCCGTCGTACCAACCTTACAAGAAAGTAAGGTAGCTGAAAGTTAATTCGATAGTTGCACTATGCGCACTTTCGTATAGTTGAAGAGGTAGTTCAAAAAGTCGTCTTTTGATCACGAAGTAATTAAGAAAGCTCATTCGACATCGAAAGAGGCGTTCACCTTTAAAGTCTGGTGCTCATGTAGGTTTCTACACTCCGCTCCTCCTTTTGCAGGTTCACGCTTCTTTCTCGGTGCTGAAAAGACGACTTTTTGAACATGCACTTGAATTTGGAAGTGCAAGAAAGGGGAATGGCGCATGGAAATGCTTGCTGTAAAAAGCTTGAGTAAAATATACGGGGGCAAGGTAACCTACCGCGCGCTGACCGATATCGATTTTTCGATTCGCAAGGGCGAATTCGTCGGTATTATGGGCCCTTCAGGCAGCGGCAAGACTACGCTATTAAACATGATCTCCACTATTGATACACCAACTTCTGGTGCGGTTCTTTTGAACGGTACGAATCCGCATCATTTAAAAAAGGATAAACTCGCTCTGTTTCGTCGTCGTGAGCTTGGTTTTGTGTTTCAAGATTTCAACCTCTTGGACACGTTGACGATCGGGGAAAATATCGTGTTGCCGCTGACGCTGGACAATGAGAAAGTATCGGTGATGGAAGAAAAGCTGCAAAGTGTTGCGGAGAAGCTAGGGATTCAGGACATATTGGAAAAGCGGACCTTTGAGGTATCTGGGGGGCAACGCCAGCGGACGGCCATTGCCAGGGCGATCATTCATTCCCCGTCGCTTTTGCTCGCTGACGAGCCTACAGGAAATCTTGATTCCAAGTCTTCGCGCAATGTGATGGAGACACTGGAAGCGATCAATAAGAGAGACAATACCACCATGATGATGGTGACGCATGATGCTTTGGCGGCCAGCTATTGCCATCGGGTGATTTTTATTAAAGACGGGCAGCTCCATAACGAGATGTATCGTGGTGAGAGTCGACAGGTATTCTTCCAGAAAATTATTGACTCATTGTCGTTTTTGGGAGGGAACACCTATGACCTTTCGACAATTCGCGTGTAATAACGTTGTACGAAATAAACGGATTTACGCTGCGTTTTTCATGAGTAGCGTTTTTTCTGTCCTCATTTTTTTCGTCTATGCGATGTTCATTTTTCATCCGGAAATTATCGGACAGGAGATTCATGAATCCGTAGCCACTGGGATGATGGCAGCTGAGTACGTTATTTTTCTGTTCTCCTTCTTCTTTCTCTTTTATTGTGTTGGTGCTTTCCTGAAAAAGAGGGAGAAGGAGTTCGGCATTCTTTTTATCCAGGGCATGACACCGTTACAGCGGAACATGCTGATTTTTATGGAAAACATGCTGATTGGCATTGTCTCGATTGCCATTGGGATTGGGCTCGGGCTGGTTCTCGCCAAGCTGTTTTTCCAATTCGCCGGATTTTTGCTTGATGTAAAAGCACTCGGGTTTTACTTCCCGTGGAAAGCGATCGGTTTGACAGTGGTGGCGTTTCTCATCTTGTATGCAGCCATTTCGCTGTTTACCGTCCTCGTGCTACGAAGCCGCAGTCTGTTGGATCTGTTGCAAGGAAGCGGTCGGCCTAAGCGTGAGCCGAGGGCATCGTTAGTGCTGTCTCTGGTCGCGGTAGCTTTGTTGGGAATGAGCTATGCCTTAGCCCTCACTGCTGACGGCGTGAATGTACTCGTGCTGATGCTTCCGGTCATTGCACTGACGACTGTAGGAACGTACCTGTTGTTTACTCAGCTGAGCGTCATCTTCATCGATTTTCTAAAGAAGCGCCGATCTTTCTATTGGAAACGTACGAATCTCCTGACGCTCTCTGATCTGGCCTATCGGATGAAGGATAATGCCCGGATGTTCTTTTTGGTCAGCATCGTCTCTACCGTTGCTTTTTGTGCGATTGGCACGCTGGCAGCGTTGGCTGGGTCGATTCAGATCACGGTGATGAAAACACACCCGTTTGCGTTTGAATACCAGTCCAAAGAAAGCGATGCGGAGAGAGCGAAGCATCTGTCGTTAATCGAAACGAGCTTGCAGCAAAGTGGCTTTTCCTTCGAAAAATATCAAGTGGCTATGCGAGTTTTGCCCGAACGGGTTCAGGAGGAAAGGGTCGGAGTAGTCAAGCTGTCTGACTACAATCGGCTGGCGGTAGCTTCCAATTCGACTGTACTCGAAATGACGAATAAAGAGGCCTTCGTACTGCTCAATTGGATTGGTGATTCGGTAGCGAGCAAAACGCTGCAAGTGGGGAAGGCACAGCTCGCAGTCAAAACAGATACGAATATGACTCCATTGATCAGAGGGATTGAATTTGAGCGATTGGTTGTCGTGCCGAATCAGGTGTATGACCAGCTTCCGAAAATGAAGGAAGAAGAGCGCTTTGTGTACGAGGTGCCAAGATGGAAGGAAACGCAGGATCTTAGTCTCAAGCTTCAGGAAGATATTAGTCATGTCGAAGATAATTACTCGTTTTCAGCTCGTGCGCCCTACTACCACTCCATGAAACAAATGGCGAACATGGGACTCTTTATCGGGTTGTTTGTGGGCGTGTTGTTCTTTGTAGCCGCGGCAAGCTTTCTCTATTTCCGTCTGTACACGGATCTGGAATACGACAAAAGGCATTACGGAGCACTTTCCAAGATTGGTCTCACGGATGCGGAGTTGACGCGGATCGTTACGACTCAGGTTGCCCTGTTGTTCTTCGTGCCGATTGTGGTGGCCATTATTCACAGCATGGTGGCGTTCGTTTCACTGCAAAGCTTGTTGAAGCTGATTCTTGTCGCGTCTGTGTTTAAGCCGACTGCGATTGTGTTATGCAGCTTCGTTGTTGTTCAAGGTGTGTATTTCTGGATTATTCGAAACCGTTACTTGTTCCATTTAAAGCAATCAATGAACCGCTAGTGACTTTTTCCAGCATGTCCAGATGAGCAGGAACATAGGATAAAAGGAGAAGGATGCGAGGGGGCAAGCGGATGGAACGAGAGACGTGGATGGGGCAAGCCGTACAGATAGCGTTTGAAAATGTACGTGATAAAACAGGCGGACCATTTGGAGCCATTGTCGTGAAGGACGGGCACGTAATCGGGCGAGGACGCAATGAAGTGACGGCGAGCAATGATCCTACGGCACATGCCGAAATTCAAGCCATTCGAGAAGCATGTCGTCATCTCCGGACCTTTCAGTTAAACGATTGTGACTTATATACGAGCTGTGAGCCGTGTCCGATGTGTCTGGGAGCCATCTATTGGGCCAGACCGCGCAATGTCTATTACGCTTGCACGAAAGAAGATGCGGCGCATGTCGGTTTTGACGATCAGTTTATTTATGAACAGATTGTTCTCCCTCATGAAGAGCGCAGCATTCCTTTTCAGAGAATAGATCTTGCGAACAGACGGAGTCCATTTGAAGCATGGTCTCAATCTCTGGACCGTATCGAATATTAATAGAGAGCCTCTCCTAGCGGAGCAGGTTCTTTTTTTCGTTTGAAATTGTCAGATAAACTATTGCGCTATGTCGAAAGTCGTATTATAGTAGCAACAATATTTGTGGAATTCGACCAAATTTTATAAAATTAAGCTGAGATAAGGTTGTGTATTGTTAAAAAAAGACGAATAAAGGTGTGTTTGTATGGAGGAAACTTTTCGAAGATCACTTTATCCTGAATTAGATGACATCGACTATGGGATCATTCGAGCCTTGCAAGTAAATGCGCGCTTGCCGTTTACTCAGATTGCAAAAGATCTCGGGGTCACGGAAAAGACAATCCGCATGCGCGTCCAGCAATTGCAGGACGAAGGTGCCCTGAGTCTGGTCGGTATTGTCAATCCAGTCAAGGCAGGGTTTCACGTACAGGCGATGATTCAAGTGGCTGTGGATGCGGAAAAGCTGGATGATGTGGTTGCTGCTTTAACGGATACCGTAGAGATCAGGCTCATCGTACTTACTTCTGGTGAATATCAGCTTTTCACACAGGTGCTCGTAACAAGCAATGAAGAATTATCTCAATTTTTGATCAAAAAACTGTATAAGATTCCTGGCATCTCCAAAACGAATGTCATTAACGAATTGAAAATACTGAAGTCCAAATACAACTTTATCCGCTAGTTAGGCAAGGATGGAGGTACAGCTATGATTTACTGGCAATTATTTCTCGCCTTTTTCCGCATCGGAATCTTCGGGTTTGGGGGAGGACCTACGATGGTTCCTCTCTTTTACACCGAATGTGTGAAAAAGTACAAATGGGTGACAGATGAGGACTTTTCCGACAATCTGGCGCTCGGCAACGCTCTACCAGGGCCCATTGCGACCAAGCTGGCCGCATTTATCGGCTATCGGGTAAAAGGCTGGAAGGGTGCATTGGTGGCAAACATCGCAGTAGTGATGCCAATCGTCCTTGTGATGATCGGTTTGCTGCAAGTCATATATCAATGGAAGGATGCGCCGGGTGTATACGGCATGATCCAGGCAATCGGTCCGGTAATCGCAGTCATGACAGGCGTCCTTACATGGGAATTCCTTTCAAAGGGCTGGAAGGGGGCGTCCAGTAAAACAGGTGTGAGCCTTTCCCTCGTACTCTCACTCGTAGCGTTGCTCTTCCTTGATTGGCATCCGGGCATTGTAGTAGGGATTGCGCTGGCCGTTTCATTTGCCTACTCTACTTGGTCTGTCCGCAAGCGCAAGGGCAAGGACGGCAAGGAGGGAGTCGCATGATCTACCTGCAACTATTTTGGGCCTTTTTCATCTCGAACATTTTGGGGTACGGGGGAGGACCACCGAGCATCCCCTTGATCCAAAATGAAGTGGTTGACCATTACCAGTGGATGACTGTACAGGAGTTCGGAGAAATGCTGGCTGTGGGAAATGCGTTGCCCAGCCCAATCGCGACCAAACTCGCTGGATACATTGGCTATCAGGTAGCGGGTGTACCAGGGGCAGTAGTCGCATTATTTGCAACAGTTGCTCCGACAGCGATCGCGATGGTCTTGCTGATGGGTTTTATCAACTTATTCCGCAGTGCTCCACAGGTAAAAGCGATGACCCAGTCGGTACGGCCAGTCGTTACTGTCTTGCTCGGAACGATGACGTATCAATTCCTGATGGGAGCAGTCGAAGGCATTGGCTGGATGCAAACAGGAATTTTGACAGTGGCATCCTACCTTCTGCTCGAAACATGGAAGGTCCATCCCGCTTTTGTCATCTTGGGAGCGATGGCTTACGGGTTTGTTTTCATCGGCTAGGAAAGTTTACATACGCTGGTGGCAAGAAAAAGCACAGGGCTCGTAGACCTTGACAACGCCTACCCAGTCGGAACTTCAAAAAGGGGACCACGTTTGTCGAACACTTCTTCCTTGAGAAACGTCCGCCCGTAGGGTGGCTTTGGCTCGACGGTCCCTTTTTAAACGTATAGGAATTTATCATACAAATTCCGGAACGCATGAAAACTTTCCGCTTAGACGCGGTCGCTCCTCCTTGGAATGGCCTCGGTAGAGGTTTTCTTAAGTGGAGACGGACAGTGAATCCCCCATGCTGGCGTGTCAGAGTCGAAGAGAACTGTGCTTTTTCTTCTCCTCCACTATGTTGACTCAAACCAAAAGGAAAAGAAAAAGGCTCCTCATAGGTCTTTCTTATCGGCTAAACGAACGATTTAGGAGGCAAAACCATGGTTAATTACGACGCAATGGAATACCCATATGCATCGAAGCGTGTGACGACTTTTGCCAAGAACGGTATGGTGGCGACCTCACAGCCACTGGCGGCACAAGCAGGTCTCGATATTTTGAAAAAGGGCGGAAATGCGGTGGATGCAGCGATTGCAACGGCTGCGTGTCTGACTGTAGTAGAACCGACCTCGAACGGCATTGGGGGAGACGCATTTGCCCTCGTGTGGATCAAAGACGAGCTGCATGGACTGAATGCAAGCGGACCTGCTCCACAAGGAATCTCCATCGAGGCATTAAAAGCAAAAGGTCTGGAAGAAATGCCGACCTACGGCTGGACCCCTGTTACGGTGCCTGGTGCGCCTGCTGCCTGGGCCGCCTTGTCCAAACGTTTCGGACGCCTTCCGCTGACAGAGGTTTTGCAGCCAGCGATTGATTATGCGGAGGAGGGGTATCCGGTATCGCCGACATTGGCGCATTATTGGCATGCCGCGCATAAAAAGTTTTCCCAGCAATGCAAAGGGGAAGAGTTCGCGCATTGGTTCTCTACCTTTACACCAGATGGCAAAGTGCCAAAAGCGGGCGACATCTGGAAGTCGCCAGGTCATGCGGAGACGCTGCGTCAAATCGCAGAAACAAATGCAGAGAGCTTCTATCGCGGAGAGCTGGCAGACAAGATCGACGCGTTCTCCCGTGAGTGCGGCGGCTATTTGCGCAAAGAAGACCTGGCTGCTTATGAGCCGGAATGGGTGAAGCCGATTGGAGTCAACTACCGTGGCTATGATGTGTGGGAGATCCCGCCGAATGGGCAAGGAATGATCGGTCTGATGGCCCTGAATATTCTGAAGGGCTTTGATTTTGACGCAAAAGACACAATAGAAACGTATCACAAGCAAATCGAAGCGATGAAGCTGGCCTTTGTAGATGGATTGAAGTACATCACAGAAGAGAGCAAAATGAACGTTTCTAAGGAAGCATTGTTGTCAGAGGAATACGCTGCCACTCGACGTGCACTGATTGGTCATGAAGCCTTGACGCCTGAGCCGGGTCAGCCGAAAACGAGCGGCACGGTCTATTTGGCCACTGCTGACGGTGAGGGCAACATGGTTTCCTTTATCCAAAGCAATTACATGGGCTTTGGTTCTGGGGTAGTTGTGCCGGGGACAGGGATCGCCATGCAAAACCGGGGTCATAACTTCTCGCTGGACCCTGCTCATGACAATTGCTTGGAGCCAGGCAAAAGAACGTTCCACACCATAATCCCAGGCTTCTTGACGAAGGATGGAAAAGCAGTGGGGCCATTCGGCGTAATGGGCGGCTTCATGCAGCCGCAAGGACATGTGCAGGTGGTTATGAACACGATCGACTTCCATCTCAATCCGCAAGCTTCGCTCGATGCGCCGCGCTGGCAGTGGGTGGAAGGCAAAACGGTGGAGCTGGAGCGTCATTTCCCGGAGCATTTGGCACAAGCTCTGGAGCGCAGAGGCCATACGATCAAGTGGGCGCAGCTCGGCAATTACTTCGGACGTGGTCAAATCATTTGGCGTGATGAAAATGGTGTGCTGAGTGGTGGAACGGATATGCGCGCAGACAGCAGTATTGCTGCTTGGTAAGGAACTAAAATACTTTTTTCAGACATAATGCCAGAGCTTGCTGCTGACATTATGTCTGAGTTTCATCTAAAACAAGAAAATCCACGCGTACTCCCTCTTTTGGCCAAGCTTCTACAATATAATCATTGTTTTTCCTCACAATGGCAGCATGACCGTGATTCCAACCACTTGTTTCGTTGTCATAAGTAATAAGTATATCACCAACAGTCCCCATTTTTCCGCTCGATGCAAGGGCTGTTAGCTTGGCTTGTTCATTTTGAATTTCTTTATATTTTTCAGGTGCATTTTTCTTTAAGTCATCCAAATTATTAATTTCTTGTCTTTTTTTCGCTTTACTTCTTTGCTCTTTATTGAATTTTGTTTCCTTTTCTTCCTTTGCTAACTCCTCTTGTACTTCAGAAGATGTTAAGTCTAAAAGCCCTACCTGAGTACCATTGGAAGCATGAGCAAAAATGGGGAGGCTAGAAATGCTGAGGGCTGTGATAGTGAGAGCAATAAGCTTATTTTTGAAATGCACTAAGAACAACTCCTTTGAATAAATTAATACTAACCGGTTAGTATTTGTAATGCAATATAGCATGAGAGGGATATGGAGTAAATAGAATATTGTCAAAAAAGGGAGTATATGTAAAATGGATAAAGTAAGCAAACATGCGCAAAAAAGCAACGAATCTTATCAAAGGTTGATGGATGCAGCTTTCAAGGTTTTTGGGCAATATGGCTATGAAAAAGCTTCGATTGATTTATTGGCAAAGGAGGCTGGATATACAAAAGGGACATTTTATTTGCACTTTAAAAGTAAAGAAGACTTCTTTTTAGAATTTATGGATCATAAGTTGTCAGTTTATAAGCAGAATTTTCTACCTTTGTTAAATTCCAATACCACCTTTGAAAGCATAATTAGTCAAGGCATAAATATATTCTATAAGTTAAGCAATGAAGATAATTGGATTCCGCTTTTTTTTGAATTTTGTTCTATTGCTGTTAGGAATGAAAACGTCAAAGAGAGGATGTCTATCTATTATCGGGAATGGTTTAAATTAATATGTATGGTCTTGGAAAAGGGGAAACAAGCTAATAAACTTTCTGCAAATCTAGATTTGGATATAACTTCAAGAAAGATAGTTGCCGTACTTGATGGATATAATCTTCAAAATAGCTTTGTTTCGAATGGTTATTCGCTCGATGAAGTAGAGCAACTGATCAAACAAATCCTGGAGCTTGACTGATGGAAAGGAGGGCTACCATGGAAACCTTACCTCCATGGGTGTGGAATGTCTATTATATATTTATTCTCATAACAATAATCAGTAGTATTGTGTATCTAATTCGGAAACGGCGTACCCTTTTTTCGGTGATCACTCTATTTTTCTCTATTTTCGGTCCAATTGTATTTTTTTTGCAGTCTTTGGTGCGCGGTTCTGGTACGGAAATTGATAACCTGTTGTCCGAACTTACCCAAGGGGAAATATGGGCATGGTTTGTTATCCTTGCTTTTATAGAAATAGTTGCGTGGTATCTCACACTTGCTAAAGATCTTCTTGGTAAAAGGGAACAAAAGAACAATCTTAGAACGTAAGGAAAATCGTAATGAGCTTAAGGTCAAAACTTCTCGCTGGGCCCTGCTCACGACAATTGCCTGGAGCCTGGCAAAAGGACATTTCACACGAGTAATCCGGGCTTCTTGACGAGGTAGATAGTAGAATAGTAGGAAGAAGAACAGGGATTAGTTGCCGTATAGGTAACTGTCCCTGTTCTTCTATTTTGTCTGTTGTTCAGAAATTGTTGAGATGATCCTAGTAGAATGGGTAAAGCTACGGAATAGAGGGCTTTGTGCCTATGAAAATAAAAGGTAATAGGCAATAGTTTTGGTTGGTACTGTTATTAGGAATATATTACTATAATAAAATAGTCCAAAGGGTATATGGATAGGATGGGAGACAGCGTTTTTGGATGAATAGCATTCTGATTGTTGATGATACGGCGTTTACGAGACATGTGCTGCGGAACATATTTGAGTCGTTAGGATTGCATGTCGTTGCGGAAGCTGCTTCGGGAGAGGAGGCTGTTAGAAATTACTGCTTGTACAAACCATCACTCGTCACGATGGATATCACCATGCCCGGCATGAACGGTTTGACTGCTTCACGCAAAATTATGGAGTTGGACAAGGATGCCAAGATCATTATTTGCTCAGCAGTGTCTAGGAACGATACTGTCATCAAGGCGATTCAGGCAGGGGCGCGGGATTTCATAGCGAAGCCGCTGCAACTGGAGCGAATCGAATGGGCTGTCCAAAAAGTGTTGGGAACAGGGGTAGATGTCCGTCGTGGGGATAGACAGGTGAAACAAATAGCTGAGGTGTTAGTATGAAAGTCTTGATCACAGGTGGTTATGGGTTCATCGGTTCTTTTGTCGCGGAGAGATTTTATAAGGAAGGGTATAAAGTTTTCATCCTCGACAATCTCAGTTCAGGCAATCAGAGGAACGTCACATTTCCGCATAAGGCATACGAACTGGATGTAGCGGATAAAAAATGTGATGAAGTATTTAAAAGCAACAGGTTCGATGTCGTCGTACATTTAGCGGCTCAAGTGAGTGTTGCTGCATCCATGGAAGATCCTTTGCTGGATACGAATACGAACATTCTTGGACTCGTGAATATGCTGAAGCTATCGAGCAAATATGGCGTGTCCAAATTTATTTTTGCGTCATCAGCCGCCGTTTACGGCATGAATGAAAATACACCGTTACTTGAAGATTCAGCGTGTGATCCGGTATCTGTTTACGGAATAAACAAGCATATTGGCGAATTGTATTGCCGCAAATGGACGGAAATGTACGGCTTGCGAACGGCAGCCTTTCGCTTGGCAAATGTGTATGGCCCCAGACAAAGTTCAGTAGGGGAAGGCGGCGTCATCTCTACTTTTTTAACCCAGATCAACCATGGGAAAGAAATCGTTTTGCACGGGGATGGCAGCCAAACGAGAGATTTTATTTATGTAGAGGATGTAGCTGATGCCATTTTCCGTTCCGTTACCACGGATGATACCGGTGTGATGAATTTGTCTACGAATCAGGAGAGCAGTATTAATGAGCTGATTGACATTCTCGGGGCTAACCAGCCTCTCCAGGGAATATTACACAGGGAGAAACGCCCAGGAGACGTGGATAAGTCGGTTTTGGACAATTCGCGGGCAAAGAGAAGACTAGACTGGGTTCCGATGTATTCATTGGCAGAGGGACTGGAAAAAACGGCGCAGTGGTATCAAGCGACCATCGCAGAGAAAGAACAAGAGCAGGAGAGCGAAGCGAAGAAAACGATCCAATGGCTCCATTCATGGGATGCAAGGCCGTACATAGAGAACATTCTTGCTTTCCTTCTGGTGATTTTCGCCACAGTTGGAACGGTTAATAGCGGTGTCTTTGATCTCAAGCTGATTTACATCGTGTTGATTGGCGCTATTTACGGAACGAAGCAATCCCTCTTGTCTGTCATCCTGGCTTGTGGACTTTTCATCGGAGAAAGCCTGCATAACGGTCGCGATGTCGTATCGCTCTTATATGACGCGAATGTTCTGTTTCATATCGCTGTCTACTTTATTATCGGGATTGCCGTCGGTTATTCCATCGACAAACGAAACAGGGACGTATTGTCAAAGGAGCTGCAAAGGCAAGCCATTGAAGAAAAGTATGATTTTTTAAAGGACATTTACAATGATGTGCTGTTGGTCAAGCAAGAATTGCAGCAGCAGATCGTGAATTCGGAAGACAGCTTCGGAAAAATCTACAACATTACCAAGGAGTTGGACAGTCTCGAGCCTGAACGCGTATTGCAGAAATCAGTTAAGGTATTGGAAAGAATCATGAAGTCCGATGAGATCGCCATTTATACAATGAATCAAAATGGCTCTTTCTTGCGATTGATGGCCAAATCGAATAAAGCGGGCTTTGATCTGCCACGCTCGCTGAAAATGAGTGAGCATGCTTATCTTACTGAATTAATGACAGGGAAGAAGATCATCGTGAATAAAGAGATGCGTCACGACATGCCCCTTATAGCAGCTCCTATTTTTGACAAGGGAAAAATAGTTGCGGTGGTCACATTGCAACAGCTCGGATTTGAAAATTTCACCATGTACACCCAAAACCTGTTCCAAGTCGCCGTTCAATTGATCTCATCCGCTTTGTCCCGTTCTCTCCGATACTTAAACTCCACACAAAAGGACCGCTACCTGAAAGATACCTCTATCCTGATTCCTGCTTATTTTTCAGCAATGGTGAAGAACAAAAGGGATGCCAAGCAACAATTGAACACCGACTTTACCCTCTTGGCAGTGGATTTTGGGCAAATGGATCTTCAGACACTTTCTACCTACATCGCCAGTTCTCTTCGCGAAGCAGATTATATGGGAATGGACGAAGCAGGAGATGTCTATATTATTCTCTCCAATTCCAATGAGCAGGAAGCCAATATCGTGATTGATAGACTTGGTAGACTCGGTATTGCTTCGAGAATTGTGCAGGAAAAAGATCAGGATCGCTTCTCCTTGAAGGATGGGGCCTATGCTTAATCTAGTCCTCCTCCTCCATGTCTTGGTGTCTGTTGGTTACAGTTGGGTGCAAAGCCGCGGCAAAAACAAGCAGGTGCTTATTATGCGAATGCTTGTTACTGGCTTTCTTCCCATTTTTGGACTCTTGTTATTGGGGATTACCGATGTGTACAAACGAACATCGAAAAAGAATGTGAATGAACTGATGCTAGAGAGCGATTTGCTGAAACTAGCGGAAGGATCGAATATTTTCCGAAGAGCGGACATGGAAAAGGAAATGAACATCGTACCGGTTGAGGACATTTTGTTTTTGAACGACACTAGCACGCGCCGAAAGATGCTGATCGATGTCTTGAAAGAGCAGACCATATGGCAGATCGGCACACTGGAGACAGCTTTGCAAAACGAGGATTCGGAAACGGTTCACTACGCGGCAGCCGCTCTAACGGAAATGCGGCGCAACCTTCAGCTTCAACTGCAGGATTTATCAGTGAAATACGAGGAGAACAAGCAGGATCTTGAGGTTTTACGCGCCTACGCAGACGTTTTGAAGAAGTATCTGGACAGTTCACTCATTGATCAACGCACCTTTGTGAAATACAGCTACACGTATTCGTTTGTTCTGGAGTCATTATTGGACATTTATCAGGAAGAAGAAAGCTATTTTGTGGACAAGATCAATTGCGAGCTGGTGAACCAGTCCTATGAAAAAGCCGCACAGTACTGTCAATTGTTTCATGAGTATCATCCGGGAAGCGAGCAGCCATATGTCATGTCGCTTAAGCGCTTCTTTACGATCAGAGACTACGCAGGTTTTGTGGCAGAAATGAATCGGTTAAAAAGCTCGTCGGTTAAAATCTCCCACGCTACGCTGATGATGATCCGCTACTGGAACAATCAGGAAGATGATGAGCAAGACAGCACTTGGGAGGAAGTCGCTGTTGCACAGGAAACAGAGACGATTTCGAAAGAGATGAGCGATACAAAATGAGAATGACAAGGTACACGAGAAGGAAAAGGGACAGAGAAAAGGACAGAGAGTGGAGCAAGGCGAGGTCCAACGATATTTCCCTGAAAAAAAACATCTACATCATTCTGATCTTTGTGGCGATTCTGGGGATCACCATAGAAGCTACCCGATCTCAGTTCATCCTTCAGGTAAGCAGCAATAAAGCGGGAGGCTCGGGAATGCAGACTGACGAGCCGAAGCAAAACGCGATCAGTCAGGAGGAAATCGCCAAGCTAGCAAGGGAGAAATTCCTTATTCTGCAAGATTCCAAGGATGAGAGCAGCATGGCAATCGCGAGGAATATGGAGCAAGTGCTGCAGTATATGAAAAAGGAGTACGATCTCGCTGACGTTAAGCAGTTCTCGAAGCCCGATCCCCAATACATGACGGTCATTGTCACCATAGAAAATCTGGGCATGTTAGCTAATCTGGATGCGATGATGCAATATGCGCACAATGGTGGAAATGTGTTTTTTTCACGTATGCCTGAATACAATGACAGCTTGTACCGTATATACCGAAAACTAGGGATCAATTCCATCAACCCCCCTATTGTGACAAACGGCATTCAGATGACATCCAATCTCTTGATCCAAGGAGAAGATGCAAAAATCGGCGCAGAATTCATTGAGAATTCCTCGATTCCTGTAGAGCTGGATAGGCAAGCGAAGGTTCACGCTGTTTCTGCCGAGAATATGCCACTGCTATGGGAGACCCAGTATGGACAGGGAAAGGTCATGGTCTATAACGGGACGAATATGCAATCTGCAATGAACAGAGGACTTATTGCTGGTAGCATCAGTTCACTGAATCAAGATTTCATGTACCCCATTTTCAATATGAAAGTCATGTATATTGACGATTTTCCGGCTCCTTTTCGCCAGGGGATCGAGCCGAGTATTTACCGAGAGTACCGCAAAGATATTCCCAGCTTCTTTCGGGATGTGTGGTGGCCGGACATGATCAAGCTTGCTGCCGATTACGATGTGACCTACACGGGAGCTATTATCAAAACCTACAATAATCGAGTTGCCGCCCCCTTCACAGATACAGAAGGAACGGATTCAAACAATCTGATCACGTACGGCAGGGATTTGTTGAAATTGGGTGGCGAATTGGGCATCCATGGATACAACCATCAATCGCTGGTAACCGATCAGGCGACGGCGAGCCATTACGAGTATAAGGCTTGGCCTGATGAAGCAAGCATGGCTGAGTCGCTTGCGTACCTGGACGATTATATCAAGAAGGTTTTCTCGTCGTATGACATACAGGTGTATGTTCCACCTTCCAACGTGATGGGAGAGGAAGGGCGTCGAGCGCTGAAAAAGTCCTTCCCTGATCTGAGGATCATTGCCTCCTTGTATGCGGAATCAGACAGTACACACGAATACATCCAGGAGTTTTCCGTGGCCGAAGATGGCATTATAGAGCTGCCCCGTATTACCTCCGGATACAGTCGCACAGACATTCATGATTGGTACATAACGAATGCGATCACATCCATCGGTGTTTTTTCTCATTTTGTTCATCCAGACGATGTGTTGGACAAGGGGAGAAGCAATAACAAGTCGTGGCCGGAATTGGTAAAAGACTTTCAATTCATGCTGGAAGAAATTTACGAGCAGTATCCATGGTTACGTAGTCAGACTGCTTCCGAAGCTGCAGCAAGCCTTAAGAGCTATGTGCAAACGGATGTGTATATCACGCATACGGATAAAAAAATGACAGGCTACATGAACAATTTCTCCGGCGAAATGTATTACATCTTGCGGACAAACAAAAAAATAACGAGCTTGGTCAATTGCACGGTAGAAAAAATAGAGGAAGGCGCCTATCTCGTGCATGCAACGGGTGCCAAATTTGAAATAGGACTGGAAGAGTAAGCGATGAAAATTTGTCTGATTGCCGAAGGCTCTTACCCTTATATTACAGGGGGTGTCTCTAGCTGGATTCATTCCTTAATCGCTAGCATGCCAGAGCATGAGTTTATCATTTATGCGATTGGTGCAGAAGAGAAAAACAGGGGGAAATACGTCTACCAGCTCCCCTCGAATGTGATAGAAATTAGAGAGGTATTTCTGGATGCCTATCTGAAAGAAGAGGCTGCACCGGGCAAGCGTCTGGGTCTGACTGAGGATGAGCAGCAAGCGTTGCTTTCGTTGCTTGATGGGAGCAAGGGAGACTGGCGTGCTCTTTTTTCCGTGTTGTCGGGGAGTAAGGTGCCATCCGTAGCTGAGTTGCTTACAAGCAAGGACTACTTCGAGGTAATCCAGCGGCTTTGTGAGGAAAAATACCCGCAAATTCCTTTTACTGAAATGATTTGGATGATTCGTTCGATGGTCTTGCCGTTATGCCTGGTCATTCAAAACGGCATGCCAGAAGCGGATCTGTATCACAGTGTTTGCACGGGATATGGCGGTGTAGCAGGGAGTCTTGGGAAGTATCTGCATGCAAAGCCGTTTTTGCTGACGGAGCATGGAATCTATACCCGCGAGCGGGAAGAAGAAATTATCAAGGCAAACTGGATCAAGGGTCACTTTAAGGACATTTGGATCGACTACTTTCATAATCTTTCTGCATGTGCCTACTCCTACGCGGATGAGGTAATCACGTTGTTTGAGCGAAACAAGGAAATTCAGATCGAGCTAGGCTGTGATCCTTCCAAAGTATCCGTGATCCCGAACGGTGTAAAAGTGAGTGATTATGCTGACATCGTGGAAGAAAAAAAGGACGACACAATCACCATTGGTGCTGTTGTCCGCGTGGTACCCATCAAGGATATTAAAACAATGCTGCAAAGCTTCGGACTCGTCAAAGAACAAGTACCACACGCACGCTTTGTTATCATGGGCCCGACGGATGAAGACGAGGAATACTACACAGAATGCCTGCAATTGGTCGACAGCCTGCAACTGGAGGAGGTTACGTTTACGGGTGCGGTCAATGTGAAACAGTATCTCGGTAAAATGGACATGCTTGTTTTGACCAGCATCAGTGAAGGTCAACCGCTCGTTATTTTGGAAGGGATGGCATGCAGAAAGCCTTTCGTCACAACGGACGTGGGAAGCTGTCGGGAATTGTTGTACGGCAATGGTGACAACTATGGCAACGCAGGGATAACGGTACCCGTCATGCATTTTACTCAAATTGCCCAAGCAATCATTACGTTGTGTCAAAACGAGCCATTGAGACGCCGTATGGGCAGATGCGGTTTCCAGAGAGTGTCTGCTATTTACACACATGAGAACTTCTTGGCGGGATATCGCAATATGTATCGGAAATACGAGGTGTAAGAAACATGGCGGGCATTGGCTTTGAACTGAAGAAAATGTTTGGGAATAGAGGGTATTTGTCCAGTGTGAAGGCGTATGCATTTTCTTCGCTGGTGACAGTTGGACCGATGCTGATTTGTATGGTCATAATCACGGTGCTACAACAAATCCTCCTTCAATTAAATGTAAGCTATTTGGAAAGGATGTCTTTTCTAGCAGCTGTTGTTTATGCATTCGTGTTTTCGCTGTTAATTACCTGCGGCTTTTCAATGGTCATTTCTCGCTATATTGCAGACAAAATTTACTTGCGTGAGTATAACGACATCATTGCTTCTTTGTATGGAGTTATCGCTGTTTGCCTGGGCTTGGGGGGAATTCTCGGCGGTGCTTTTTACTGGCTCGCTCCTTTGCCGTCTGGCTTTAAGCTCGTGGCCTACCTTCTTTTTGTGGAACTGATCGTCGTTTGGCTGCAATCCGCCTATTTGTCTGCATTAAAGGATTATATGCGCATTATTCGCGGGTATTTGGCGGCTGTTGCCTTTACGCTTCTGGCTGCGTTTCTACTGTCGATTCTGACTGAAATGGAAAAAGGAATCGCAATGCTGATTTCTTTGGATATTGGCTTTTTTATCATGATCGTTCTGTCGATGGTTCATCTGGAGAGCTATTTCCCGAAGCGAGAGAGGAACTACTTTGATTTCCTGAAGTATGTAAAAAAGTACCCAAGTCTGCTGGGCGTGGGTCTCTTTTGCTCTCTCGGTTTTTATGTGCACCATTTTATTTATTGGCTGGGGAGTCCGCTTCAAGAAGTCGTAGCGGATACTTACGTGATCGCGCCTTTTTATGATGTGCCTGCGTTCTACGCCTCCTTGAGCATATTGCCTACGATGGTCATGTTTGTTGTATCTGTGGAGACCGCTTTTTATGAGAAGTATCGAGCGTATTACGGGACGATATTGGGCACAGGCTCAGTGCAGGATATCAAGCGGGCAAAGACAGACATGGTCCAAACACTGATGCAAGAGCTCAGCTTCATGATGGAAGTGCAGCTGTTCTTTTCCTTCGTTGCATTAGCTCTGGGCATTACGCTGCTTCCGCACATCGGTTTTACGTCCGAGCAGATGGAGCGGTACAACATCCTGGTTATAGCGGGATACTTGTACGCTGTTATGTTTGTAATCGTACTGATGCTGCTCTATTTTGACGATCGGAAGGGGGCGCTTGCGGTGACGACCTTATTTCTCGTGAGTACGTTTGTCATCACTATAGCGATGCTGCCCCTTGAGAACTACGGTTTTTCATTTTTTATTGCTTCGTTTCTTGCGCTGGTAGCCAGTCTCGGCAGGCTGATCTATTACTTGAAAAATATCGATTATTACACCTATTGCCTACAGCCGCTCTTTGTCAAAGGAAAGCGAATGGAATAGATGGGGACTGATGGATTGGGGAGGACTTAGGTTGAAGAAAAAACGATTCATGCTGAGCTTGCTCGTAGCATTAGGAGTTGTATCGACTGGTTGTACTCAGGATGTGCCTGAACGGCCAGTGTCAGATACCTCGGCAGCAACGAGCCAGATGGCACCAACTCAGCAGATGAATGAGGGTCTGATTGAGAATAGAAGCGTATACGATCAGGATGTGGATGGGAGCATCGTCCATTTGTATGTGACGATAGTCAACGAAGAAAATTCGAAACTGAAGACGACTACCTTTACGGAACTCAATGTAGCTCCTAGCGGACGGAATGAAAAGGGGGAAGATCTGCAAGCCAAAGTCATTATGCAGGAAGGGACGGCGGAGGGGCCAATTCAAGGCTACTTTGGTTTTGGCGAGACGAGAGCGAACGGAACGATTGAGCTACGGGGGGAATCGAGCAGGAGAGCGGAACAAAAATCGTACAAAATCCGTTTGTTCGACAGTGCCGGATACTGGCGGGATCAACGCAACATCAACTTAAGCAAGCACAAGTCTGACATGACGCGTGTTCGACAAAAGCTTAGCTTTGATTATTTCGAGCAGATACCGAATATGACCAGCTTGCGGACGCAGTTCGTTCAAGTGAAAATCAAGGATTTGACCAAAAAAAATCCGGACCGGGACTTTGTAGACTACGGTCTGTTCACTCAAATTGAACAGCCAAACAAAACATTTTTGCAGGCGCACGGATTGGACCGGAACGGGAACTTGTACAAGGCAATTGATTTCGAGTTCCATCGCTACGAGGATCAGATCAAGCTGGCAACCGATCCTACTTACGACAAAAAAGCATTTGATAAAATTTTGGAGATCAAAGGCAGTGAGAACCATGAAAAGCTCATTGCCATGCTGGAGGATCTCCATAATCCTGCAATGAATACGCAGGACTTTTTGGACAAGCATTTTGATCGGGAGAACTACTATACATGGCTTGCATCCAACCTGTTGATGGGGAATCACGACGCGGCTGTTCACAATTTTTATTTATACAGCCCAAGCAACTCGAACAAATGGTATTTCCTCCCGTGGGACTATGACTCAACATGGGGATTTTTCGAAGAAGAGCTCAAGCGCAGTCCAGAAAAAGGGCTCGGTCAATGGCAATTTGGCCTCTCCAACTACTGGGTGTCAAACCTGCATCGCCGCATTTTCAAAGATCCGGAAAACATCAAGGCGCTAAACGAAAAGGTTGAAGAAGTCAGCAAGATCATTACGAAAGAGCAAACGGAAAAATACTTGAAGAGCTATTATCCGATTGTGAGCAAGTACGTTCTGCAACAACCTGATTTATATAATTTGCCGTTGGATGTTTCCTATTTTCACAATGAGCAAGCACTTCTCTCTGGTGAACCGGAGCGTAATAAGAAGAGGTACTATGAACGCCTAGAGAATCCGATGCCCTTTTTTATGGGGGAGCCAAGAAAAGAAGGAGACAAGCTCATTTTTTCCTGGGACCATTCCTATGACCTGCAAGGAGACGATCTGACCTACGATTTTGCCGTCAGTTACGATCCTGCGTTTACGAAGATACACACACAGGCAAAGGGGCTGACAGGAGTCCAATACACGATAAATGATCCGGGAAAAGGCCGCTTTTTCTGGCGCGTGATTGTACGGGACAGCAAAGGGAATACACAGACGGCATTTGACAGAGTAGAGCCGGAGGATGCGATATATCATGGGGTGAAGGAGTTCATATTGAAATGAAAGGAATCCAGAGTACTGGCATTCAGCTCGGCAACAAGCGATTGCGGCATGAGTTGAAGTATTATCTTCGGCTGAGTCATTACGAGCCGCTACGGCAGAAATTGCGGTTGATCGCAACTCCTGACCCCTATTCTGTAAGTGAGGAAGGGTATCATATTCGCAGTCTGTATTTTGATGACTATCACGATACGGCCCTCTATGAAAAAAACTATGGGGTTTTTCAAAGAAAGAAGTACCGCATCCGCATCTACAACAAAAGCGATACGGTCATCAAGATGGAGCGAAAGAGCAAGTTTGGCGGATACATTTGCAAAGAATCAGCGTCGATTACGCGGGAAGAGTATGAGCGGATTTTTGCAGGTGATGTTGATTTTCTGCGCGAGACAGAAAGTGCTGTGCTGCGAGATTTTTATTTGTCGTGCAAGAATCATCTGTTTCGGCCTCGCGTCATTACGGATTATGTTCGAGAGGCGTATTTGGTGAGAGAAGGGAATGTCCGAATTACATTTGATAAGTACTTGAAGGCAAACGTTAATTCACTCGATATTTTTGATGAACACATCATGATGGTCAGAGCGATTCATCAGCCCATGATGATCATGGAAGTGAAGTACGATCAGTTCCTGCCATTCAATATTAGACATTTGCTACAAAACCTGAGTAATCAGCGGTCGGCTATCTCCAAATATGTCATTTGCAGAGAGGAAACCAAAAAGTACCATAATCTTTAGTGTGAGGAGAAGTCGAGAAACTATGGACACGACCAATACGATTAATTTTCAAGATATCATCAAAAAAAGCGTCTTAAAAATGGACCAGTTCGCCAGCATCTCGATCATTGATACCATCATAGGTCTTGTGCTGTCGGGATTGCTTGGTTTGTTCATCTACTATATTTACAAGAAAACGTTTCGTGGCGTCGTCTATACGCACACCTTTAACATCACGCTGGTGGCCATGGCAATGCTTACTTGCCTGATTATCATGACGATTAGCACGAATATCGTGCTCTCTCTCGGGATGGTCGGCGCATTGAGCATTGTGCGGTTCCGTACCGCCATCAAAGACCCGTTGGATATTGTCTTCATGTTTTGGTCTATCTCGGTAGGCATTGCGACGGGAGCAGGGGTGTACCCGGTTTCCGTTCTAGGATCTCTGGTGGTGGCGGCTGTCATTGTCGTATTATCCAAGCGACAAATGAGAGATGTTGCTTATCTGCTCATTATTACCTATCGGGATCAAGCCAATGACGGGGTCAAATACCAGCTGAACAAGCTAAAATACACTTTGAAATCAAAGACAGTCAACAAAGAGATGGTGGAATTGATTGTAGAAGTAAAAATCAAAGGAGATAATACGGCATTTGTTCAAGATATTTCAGAGGTAGAAGGTGTGAAAAACGTATCATTGGTCAGCTACGATGGCGATTATGCACCATAAATGATGCTACAAAAAATCCCTTTCTGACGACTCCTTTACAGGCTGTCAGGAAGGGATTTTTTCTTTGATGATCAGTCTCGTACTTGAACCTTGCCTAGTGTGTATCTTCCGTCCGCTCTTTTTCCTTCCATGGCAAATTGAATACCCGGTTCTTCCGTATGGGGATCGAGGATAGCCACACAGAGTGTGTATGTTCCTTCAGGTAAATCATCCGGGATTTCCAAGCTTTGCTTGACGGTTTTCTTGCCGGGAAGCCATTTGCGGATGTCTTCGTCCGTTTTGGTCTTGGTTACGATCTCGCCATCTTCATCCATGAGTGACAGCTCGAGAATCCACGGAAAATAAAAAGGAGCAACACCGCGGTTTTGCCAATCCATCGTTACAGCGAGGCTTTCTCCGGGCTCGATTGTTTTGGCATGTGTCTCTTTGGTGATGGAGAAGCGGTAGCCAATCGTGTTTAAAAAGCGGTCCAAATTTTGTTGTTGTTCGCCATCTTTTTCGAACTGTGCAGGGGTATTGGGGCCAAGCCAGCTAATATGCGAAGCTTTGGCTTGCGAGATCACCTGGTTAATGGAGGAGCGAGTAAAGTAGCTGTTTAACGAATCGGATGGAGAGAACTCTCCACCGCTTGGTGCATACTTCCAAAAATCAGGCATGGCAGGCATTTTTTCTTTGGTGAGCCAGGATACATAGCCCTTCTGTATCCAGGACAGGTAGCTGTCTGTATCATCTTTGTTGCCGAACATGTCGTTAAACAGGCCCAGTTTGTACTCCTTGGCGACTGGATGTGGTCTTCGCATCAGTAGCATGGAATCAGGGAATTTATCCAGATACGGTTGGACGTACTGATCGGTGATTTCTGTCGCAGGGAAAGGAATAGACGTATCTGTGTGCCATTCTCCCCAGTGACCGACGCTTCCCAGCTGTATGAAAGCAATGCGGGGATCGTCCTTGTAACGCTCGCCCAGAGCATCAATCAACTGTTTGTGGTATTTGATGACCAATGGATTGCTGTAGTTGGGACTATAGCCTTTGCCATAGTCGTTTCGATACCACTCGCCATCTTCAAAGTTGTCATTGTCCCCGCCGATCTCGTTGTATAGCCAATCCGGTATCTCCATGTCTGATTTGTTATCGGGAATATCCATAACGATACGGAGGATGAACTTGACATCTTTTTCTGTCCATTCTTCAAACCGGATCGCATCTTCTACCTCATCAAATGCATAATCCCCTTTGGTGGGCTCGAGCATCCTCCAGGTAAGATTGGCGTAGACGAGGGTGTGTTCTTGCTCATGATTACTCGTCCCTGAGTCGGGAGCCAGTCCCATATACGGGTTTTGGAGCACGTCTTGGGTTTGTTTTGGTGAATAGCTCGCCGTTCCATAACTGGAGGCGGCGGCAGAGGAAGGTAGAATGCAAAAAGTAGCGAGAAGTACGCTGTATAGACCACTTCTGATCTTCATGAGTGCCCCCTAGATCTTGTGAGAGAGTATCAATTACTTTCCTTCTGTCTCCTGTTTCCATATGTGATACCACTTGGTGATATGCTCGTTTGCAGCAGAGCCGAGTTCAGTCTCCCACCGAGAGGTCAGGAGTTGATACTGTTCTTCTACTGCCGCATGATCGTCCAAAGAAGCGTACAACTGCATCAAGATCATGTAGCTGTCTTCTTCAAGCGGGTGCAAATTCTGAATGCGTTGGTTGACGTTGATCGCCTCCCGTACTCTGCCATGTCCCAAATAAAAGCTGCTCATTGTTTTGGCGAGCTGCAGCCACATTCTGCGGAGTCTTTCCCGCTCATACTCTGCCCACAAATAGTCGTAGTCTCCGAAATAATCGCCTGTATACGTCGCGAGCACTTGCTCATACTCCTGGATATTGGCAAGAGAGAGGGGGAGTAATTGTTTGAGACGACTCTCCCATTCCTCCACATCGATCGTAGCCGAATCAATCGTCAGCTTATAGCCGCCTTCTAAATTCCCTTTGTTGATCGATATCGTTTGCAGACCATAGCGTTTCAAGGTTTGCCGGATGAGGTAAATCGTCGTATATAGCTGGGTCACGCCTTTGCTTCCGTCATAGTCCGGCCACAATAGCTCGATAATCGAATCCTTGTCGATCATCTTGTTGCGGTGATGCAATAAATACGCGAACAGCTCCCGGGCTTTATTCGTGCGCCACTTGATCTCTTGCGGCTCCTGATTCGGCTGGTGAAACAAAATACTATTGAAGCATTGGATGGAAACGACTGATTCTTCTTTAACAGGCGCGGCTTCTTTCGCGGACCTGATTCTCTCACGAAGACGGTCCATTGTCTTTTGCAAGCGTTGAAGCTGTACGGGCTTCATGATGTAATCCAGCGCGCACAGTTCAAAAGCATCAACGGCGTACTTATCGTACCCTGTGACAAATACGATCTCCGGGGAGTTATCGATTCCTTGCAGACGTTCTCCGATCTCCAGTCCACTGATGCGCGGCATATTAATATCTAAAAACACGACATCTGGTTGAAGGGATATTGCTTGATCGATCGCTTCGAGAGGATTGGTGTAGGCTCCGACTACCTTAACGCCGCCAACATCTTTTTCCAGCAATCGTTGCAGATGCATCAGGGGTAGTTGCTCGTCGTCTACCAATAAGGCTCTCATCCACTGTCTCTCCTTCAAAAATCGATAAAATACAACAGATTGTTCTGCGAATCTGATTTGTTCATACTTTCTACTCTATCACCAAAAGAGAGGTTATCCAAATCTTACGGTGGAAGGAAATGTGAATTTTTATCTAAGTGAATTGCGGTCATGCTTTTTATTATTCTTCGCCTAGGTCGCCTCCACTGTCAACTTCAGAATATGCTCCAACTCATCAAACGAGACAAACCGGGCTTGTCGGAACATTTCTTTTCCGTCCATAAACAGCAGGATCGCCGGAGCCGTAAATACGAGAAACTCACCGGAGAGATTAGGTATTTTTTCCATGGATGCAACCATACTTTTCACTTGTGGGTATTGTTTTAGCAGTTCTACCGTTCTTGCGTAGGTGACATCGCAAACGCCGCAGTTTGTCGTTTTAATGAACAGCAGGCTGAGGGGATGGCCCTCGATGTCTGTAAGCAGTTCAGTCAGTTCTAGATATTCCTGCACAGTTCTCCACCTCTTGTTTCGTCGTCCTCACACATCATCATCAGCTTAACCTACGATTCGACAGATTGAAAAGGAAAAACGTCCCGCACAATCTCAGGAAATAAAGAAATGAAAGCGATTTTCAGTAAAATACCTAAAAAAAATTGGGTATTTTTGCAACAATTTTCTAAAATCCTCCGTCTGTAATGGTGAATTTTTCCTAAAAAGCAGGAAGGAGGACATATGGTGTTATCCATGTATGTCATCATTCCCATTCTTTTCATAATGGCAGTCGCTATGTATACCGACCTACGCAGTCGTCTCATTTATGACTGGCTGACGCTCCCGGGAATCATTTATTTTCTCCTCGTGCATGCGTTCCTTCATCCGGAAAAATGGCTAACCTATGCGATAGGCGCTATCGTGCTGGGCGGAATCTCACTGCTCATGGCGGTGATCAGTAAAGGGCAGATGGGCGGAGGCGATATCAAGCTGCTGGCTCTGGTGGGAGCGGCGGTTGGATGGCAAGCGGGATTGATAGTACTCATGCTTACGTATTTGCTCGCGGGAGTCAGTGTACTTCCCATGTGGGTCATATCCAAGATGACGGGCAGAATGAAGATTGGCCGAGAGATACCACTGGCGCCATTTGTTGCTGGCGGAACCAGTTTGATGCTGGTCATGGTCATGTATTACTAGTCTTTTTCTCATAAGGGTGTCGATTCGGAATCTTGGTAATAAAACGACAAAATATGACACATGAATGGATTTTTCAAAAAAGAGAGGGAATCTTCAGATGTTGGAATCAAAACGTAGAGCAATCATCTTCCTTGTATTATCGTTCCTACTTGCTGCTCTGGCGGGCTTTCTGTTTTTGCAAAAAATCAAGGACTTGAACGCGCAGCTTGGCGAGATGGTGGAAATTTACGAGGCGAATGCAGACATTCCATCTCGGGCACTGATTCAACCCGACCAATTGACGGTAAGGGAAATCCCCAAAAAGTATGCGGATGATTCGTATGTGATCGATAAAGCCAGTTTGAAAAATCAAGTCACGATTGTCCCTTTGTCGAAGGGGGATATCATTACGAAAAACATCATGAAGCCGGCGAACGTTGTTCGGGACGAGAACAACAGGCTCGTGACGGTATTTTCATCGAATAATATCGTCTTCGACCAGGAGTTAGAAGCGCTAGACCGGGTCGACATCATCATCTCGCATGAGGTGAGTGGAAAGCCCGTAACGGAAGTGTTCATGAAAGACGTGCCGGTCGCCATGGTAGCGAAATCGGAGAATAGCTTCAAGGGCGTGGCTTTGGAACTGCCGTTTGAGGAAGCGCCGAAGTTCATTCACCAGCAGCATTACGCCCAGATGGTTCGCATTTTGAAAGCGAATGTGGGCAAAGGAGACTTGGGCATTCCTGATCCGTTTGTGGAGCCTACGCCGGAACAGACGAAACCGCCTGGCAAACCAGCCGACGCCAAGCCGGGGACACCAGCAGTAACGCCACCTGCGGCACAGCCTGCCGTCCAGCCCGCCGTCCAGACACCACCAGCGGCTCCGGTTCAGCCACAAAGCAAACCAACTTCGGTACCACCGCAGCCAACTAATCAACCACCGAAAACCGGAGGATAAGTCATGAACAAAGATATGAAAATTCTCGTCGTTGCGGATTACGACTCTGTAAAAGACATGCTGAGGGAAATTCTGTCCGTTTACGAGCAAGTACGATACACGACTTCCAGCGAAGTGAAAAAAGAAATTGACCGCATTGGACCCGATGTCGTTTTGCTCGTGCAGCCGGAAGACGGAGCAGGAGTAGAGCTGGTGCAGTATATACAAGGCGAGCTGCCGGAGGGCATTGTCATTTATCTCACGGAAAGACAGGATTTTGTCTTGCTGCGAGATGTCGTCCGTGCGGGTGCGGTTGAATATATCGTCATGCCTGATGAGCTCAACCTTTTGTCTGATCGTCTCGACAAAATATCCGATCTATCCCTCATCAAACAGAGAAAAAAGGGCGCGGATGTATCCGGCAAGGCCTTTGTGCGAGGACGGGGGAAGGTGTACTCCTTTTACAGCGGAAAAGGGGGGAGCGGGCGAACACAGCTGGCAACAGGCTTTGCGCAAGCATTGAAGCTGGAATCTACGGCAAGTGTGCTGCTCATCGACCTCAATCTCCAATACGGCGGTGTAGAAACCTTCTTGTCGTTTGAAAACAACCGTACATTGGGCGATTTGATGCCGGTTATGGACGAAATCAACGAATTTCATATTCGCAACGTGGCGCAGAGGGAGAACTATTCCAAGCTGGAGGTGCTTGTCAGCCCGCGGGATGCCGAAATAGCCGAGAATATGTCCGAAGCCTTTGTCACCAGGCTGATCCGCGCCAGTCGCCGCAGTTATGACTTTGTCATTATTGACCTGCCAACGCATATGAACGAGCTAACCTTTGCTGCTTTGTCTGAGTCGGACATGATTTACTACGTGATGAATCTGGACACACCGTCCGTTCAAATTTATCGACTCGTGGAAGACTTGTTCAGACGTCTTCGGATTGATACGGCAGGCAGGCTCGAAGTGATCGTCAACCAGGTGGGACGGGATAACGAGCTGAACGTATCGGATTTGAAAGGATTGTTCAACGCTCCGATTACTGCTGAAATCAGCAGAGATCATCAAGGAGTGCAAGCGGCCGTCAATCAAGGCCGACCATTGCAAAAAGAACCGAATGAGAAGAAGCTCTCTCCGGCTGCGAAAGACATCAGAAAATGGGTACTCAAGAAACTGTCATAAAGGTGGGAGTTAGATGGCTTTATTCCGACGCAAGCAAGAGCAGACAGCGCCAGGGGATGAGGCAAAGCAGACGACACTCGCTGCCACACTAGCAGCTCCTTCCTTCAATCCGTATATTGACGAACTGGCTGAGCATTACAAGACCCGACTCTTGCGTGAGACCAACCTGGAGAGACTGACTAGTCTACGTTCAGATGAGATGCGTCTCGCGATCGAACGTCTCGTATCACAATACATGTCGGAAGAGAAGGTAGTCATTCCACGAAATGAAAAGGAAATACTGCTCACTCGTCTGATCAATGAATCAGTGGGGCTTGGGCCGCTCGAACCGCTGCTCGCAGACCCGGAAATCACGGAAATCTCGATTAATGGGCACAGCCTTGTTTACGTCGAGAAGCGGGGAAGGCTCGAGTTGACCGATTTAAAATTTCGCGATGAGGAACATTTGCGGCATATTGTAGACAGGATTGTCGCACCGCTCGGCCGCCGAATCGACGAAAGCTCACCGATGGTCGACGCCCGATTGAAGGACGGAAGCCGCGTGAATGCGGTCATCCCTCCGATCAGCCTGAATGGGACACTCGTTTCGATTCGTAAATTCCGCAAAGAGCCATATTTAATGGATGACCTGATGCAGTTCGGTTCCTTCAGTGAACCGATGTCCCAGTTTATTCAAGCCGTAGTGGAAGCCAAAATGAACGTCTTGATCTCAGGCGGTACGGGGAGCGGTAAGACGACGTTGCTCAATGCGACAGCAAAAGCCATTCCTCACTATGAACGTGTCATCACGATTGAGGATTCGGCCGAGCTGAAGCTGACTCACCCCAACTGTATTGGCATGGAGGCACGCCCGCCCAATATGGAGGGAACAGGAGAAGTCACCATTCGTCAGCTCGTGCGAAACTCCCTGCGGATGAGGCCAGACCGCATCATCGTCGGGGAGGTACGGGGTGCGGAAGCATTTGACATGCTGCAGGCAATGAATACGGGACATGAAGGCTCGCTAACCACGGTACACGCCAATTCACCGCAGGATGCCTTCAACCGTTTGGAAGGGATGGTCGTCATGGCAGGGATGGATTTGCCCTCCACGATCGTCCGTGAATATATCGTCAGTGCGCTGGATATCATCGTCCAGGTCACACGTCTGTCTGACGGAACGCGGAAAATCGTTTCCATTTCAGAAGTGGCGAAAACCGAAGACAAACGGGTAGAGGTCAACGAGATTTTTCGTTTCCAGCGAAAGGGTATCGGCGCAAACGGGGAAGTGCTTGGCTACTTTACGGCAACCGGAGTGATCCCGCGCTGTTTGGAGAGGCTCCAAGTATTTGGAATCAATCTCGACGAATCCATGTTCAGGGCGGAAGGAGGGAAGCAGCGTGACCATGCCTATTCTGTTTAGTCTTGCGGTGTTGTTTGGTATCTGGGGCCTCTATGAATATCTCGGTTACCGGGCCAAGAAGACCGAATGGAAAAAGAAAGCAGAAGAATGGTTTGAGGTGAAGGGCAAACGAAAAAGCGTCGTCATCGTCTGGGGGGACAAATTCGACCAGACGCTTTATGCCAAAGAAATACAAAAAAAGCTGATCAAAGCGAATTTCCCCCTTGCGCCCTCCGAGTTTTACGGAATTTTGATTGTAGGGACTATGGGACTTGCTTTCTTGCTCAGTAACGTTGTGAATATTCCCTTTCCTTACAACATTATTATTGGTGCAGCGGTGATGTATCTCATACAGAACGTGTTGTTCTTTGTAAGACGAAATAAGTACCAGGAACGGTTGAATGAACAGCTGTCCGAGGTGTGCCGCCTTTTGGCAAACTCACTGCGGGCAGGACTTACGCTCTCACAGGGGATCACGCTTGTTGCGAAAGAGATGAATTACCCTGCTGGCGAAGAGTTCAGCCGCATGGCGCGCGAGCTGCAGCTTGGGGTTAGCTTTGACCGGGCGCTCTCTGACATGGAGAAACGGATACCGACGCGGGATTTCCGTATCTTTACTGCTACGCTGCTGATTCAACGGCGCGCAGGGGGGAATTT
This sequence comes from Brevibacillus sp. NRRL NRS-603, assembly GCF_003013445.1. Classification (NCBI taxonomy): domain Bacteria; kingdom Bacillati; phylum Bacillota; class Bacilli; order Caryophanales; family Paenibacillaceae; genus Brevibacillus; species Brevibacillus sp. NRRL NRS-603. The sequence goes on from NZ_PXZN01000019.1 coordinate 51,552, forward strand.
GAGCCAAGTGCTTCAGGAAATGGCGGAGACATTGGAGGATCGCCGCATTGTGAATCAGGAGATCAAGACGATGACCGCAGAACAGCGATACGTCTCCATCTTAGTGCCGATTATGCCTATTGCCCTGGTACTGATGATGAACATGATGAACGAAGGCTTTATTGATCCGTTGTTTTCTGGATTTGGTCTTTTTCTTCTGGGGTTGTTCGTAATCGGAACTCTCCTGTCCTATATCCTCGTAAAGAAAGTGACCAACATAAAGGTGTGAAAACATGGATGCTCTCATAATTACATGCGTGTTCTTGTTTCTCTTGCTGTTCGCCATCTGTCTGAAGGAGTGGTATCGCTACTCCATCGAGAAGCAAAAACTGCTCACACATGTCCATGAGGTGACCGGACACAAAAACTACGGAGTGCGCAAGAAGGAAACTTCATCCGAACGTCTGGTCAAACGCCTGCTTCGGTATGGAGACGACTATGCGGTCATGGGTCAGCGCATCAACTTTTTTAGTGAGTCACATGAGGTTGAGGACTGGCTCTTGAAGGCTGGACGCCCGTTAGATTTGACAGTTGCCCAATTTCAAGGAGTCAAAATATTTATGGCTTTGCTCGGCATCATTGCCGGCACGCTGTTTTTCATTCTTGGCTTTCCCTTGTCGCATCTGGGCCTGATCGCATGGCCGTTGGTTGGATACTTTCTGCCTATCCTTCTGTTGAAGAACAAAGCCCGCGATCGTCAAAATCAGCTTCGTTATGACCTGCCGGAATTTCTCGATACCGTGAGCGTCACCCTGCAAGCAGGGGTAAGTCTCGATCAGGCATTGCGCGAAGTCATCAAGTTTTTTGACGGACCGATTCGGGAAGAGTTTTCCCGTTTCAATCAAGAGCTGGATCTGGGTGTACAGAGGGAAAAGGCGTATGAACAATTGCTTCGACGCAACGATAATCCGGAGTTTCAAATGCTGATCAAAGCGCTCATTCAGGGGATGCGCCTGGGGGTACCGATTGCCGTCACCTTCAAGGCACAGGCCGAAAACATGCGAAGAATCCGTAAAGAGCTGATCAAGGAAAAGGCGGCCAAGGCGTCGCCGAAAGTAACCCTGATCACAACGTTTGTCGTGACTCCTACAGCGATTATCCTGATTGGCGGTTTGATGGTATTGAATATTTTAGAGAACCTCGATTTGTTCTCTGGCATCATGCCATAATGTATGTTTTGACTTTATGGGAGGTGATGCCTGTCACCAAGATGGGATGAGTAATGTGAACAATGTGCCTTATCAAATTTATTTTAACCATGAGGGGAGAAGATTTTTTATGAAAACCATGATGCAAAAACTGTATGTAAAAGTCCAAGGAGCCCTGCAAAATCAGAAAGGTGCTCAAGCCATTGAATGGATTGCGCTGGCAGGTGTGGTGATCGCCGTATTTGGAGCAGTAATCACTTACTTCAAAGGTAATCCTGACGGTGTGGGAAAATCAATTGGTGAAACGCTTGGCAATATCATCGGAGACTTGGATGGGAAGTAATCTGAGTGAATGCTGTTTGGTTACAAGCGTTGGAAAAGTTGGCGGTGAAGGGCTTTCCTTCACCGCCACACATACATAGTAAATCTGTAGGAAGCAGGAGGTAGCAGTCGATGAGATTTGTGAAGGGAATTTTTGCGGCCATCCTCCTTTTTAGCCTGCTCACGGCGTGTTCTCAAGAGGCAGGAAATCAACCGGAAACTCCACAGACCACGGATGGGCAGCCACCCTCTGTTCCATCAGGCACAGAAACACAACAGCCTCCAGACAAGACTGGTGAAACGAACACCGAGATGAGCAGAGAAGAAAAAATAAAAGCGTTGGAGGCAATGGTAAAGGCTGGCCCCTTGCTAAAACGGGAAACAACAGAGGATTTTTTGAACACTCCTCCTGGGCTTTTTGCGGGGAAGTCGTATGACGACAACAAGGAAGAGATAGAAACGGAATTAAAGAAATTCCCTTATATTGAAAATCCAGACGAAGAAATCGCGAATCTGTATTACCTTGCCCTTTTAGGTTTGTTCGCGGAGAGCTATCCCGATCCGCAACAAATTATTGATGATATGAAGATGGATTATTTCGGAAGTCCGGAAATCGAAGATCCTCGCTACCAGTACAAGGAAAACTACAATGTGGAGATTATTCTAGACGCAAGTGGCAGCATGGGTGCAATGGCGAACGGCAAGACAAGGATGGAGGCTGCCAAAGATGCAATCAAAGCCTTTGCTGAATCATTGCCGCCACAGGCCAATGTGGCTCTGCGCGTATACGGACACAAGGGCAGCGGGAAAGAGTCTGATAAAGCGCTCTCTTGCGGCAGCAGTGATTTGGTATACGGAATGCAGCCTTACAACAAAGAAAAACTGCAGAGTTCCTTGAATCAGTTTCAGCCTGCGGGATATACCCCGATTGCCTACTCCTTGCAGGAAGCAATGAAGGATTTGAGCAAATTTTCCGGGGACAAAAACACCAATATGATTTACCTGGTTAGCGACGGTATCGAAACATGCGGCGGAAACCCCGCCGAAGCAGCAAAACAACTTTCCCAATCAGCGATCACTCCGATTATTAATGTAATTGGTTTTGGTGTGGACGGTCCAGGGCAGCAACAGCTAAAAGAAGTGGCCAAGGCAGCAGGAGGCCGCTACGTACTGATTCAGGATCAAAAAGAACTACAGGAAGAATTCAATCGTGGGAAAGAGATTGCAGACAAATGGAAAAAGTGGAAAGCAGATGCGTCCTATCAGGCTTTTGACACGCGCATATCACGTAAGACAGACATCAGTTCGTTCGCAGCAGACTGGAGAATCATTGCTGGCGATGAAAGCTACAATATGAATTCTGCCATTACGACTATGGGTGCGGATGACATGATTCCGGATGAACTTGCCAATCGTCTCCGAACCATGAAGGACGAACAGAAGGATATAGCCAAGAAAAAGGCGGACGAATTGGAGGATTTTCTGGATTCCTTGAACGATAAGTCCTATAAGGAAACCGTGAATGCGATCAACAATAAGTTTGCGCAGAATACGAAAACGAACTAAAGTCGAAATCTCCAAAAGGAGGTTTGTATAAGTGAGGAAATGGATTAGAGGCCCAATTGCAGCGGCTACCTTTGCTTTTCTGATTCTTTTGATGAATCTGCTTCCGCTTGCGGCTTTGGCATCATCTGTTAACCTGCAAGCGCCGAATTACAATGCGCCAAATTGGCAGCAACCGAACATGCAGGCGCCAAACTGGGAGCAGCCGAACGTGCAGGCGCCAAATTGGGAACAGCCGAATGTGCAGGCGCCGAACTGGGAGCAGCCGAATGTGCAGGCACCGAACATGCAGGCGCCGAACTGGCAGCAGCCAAATCTGCAGGCTCCAAACGTCAATCAACCGAACCTGCAAGCGCCGAATGTCAATCAACCGAACCCGCAAGCGCCAAACGCAACCGCCCCGACAACGAATATAGAAATGCAGCCACCCGGCGCAAACTCTGACGGTTCGAAACCGATGACGGAGACGCTGGAATACGGTGCAATCAAATGGACGTTCAAAGACGTAATGGGCGGTACGCTGGCATACAGCGCTGATTTGCTTATGAACGGCGAAGTAGATATGGCGACGGGACTTCGGGGCAAAGGCATGTTACTGGGAGACCTGGCAATAAAAGGCCTTGATTTAGCCTTCAAGAATACGCCGTATGCAGGTACTGTAACAGGCATGGGTGTTGATACACTCGACGGGATGAACGCATGGGCCAACTATCAGTTTGTGTTGGCGCAATTGCCGAATAACAGCTTCCGGGATATTTTCCAAGGCGGTCAGCTCACGAATTCGGCAAATCCATCCGGCGTCAGGATGCCGGGGATCGTGAAAGGTTTGAATGTTGGCGTAGCAGCTATCAGCCTTCCGTTTGATGTTATCGATACATTTGGAAGCTTTGGCATGGCGTTTGACCCGAGTCAGAGTGAAGCCACACAAAATGAGAAATTTGTGGATGGCGTCGGTAATTTCGGCAGTGTGCTGATGGACGCAGGGGTCATTGCTTCCGTCATACCAGGCGGGCAGGCCGTAGGTGGTGTGCTTGTTGTCACTGGTGCCGTTTTGTGGGGATTGAGCAAACTCGTGAAGTACGCTGACAAGCTAGCCGGCGGAGCGATTACTCGTGGAATCCGGGATGGGGTCGGAAAAGCTGTTGGCTGGGTGAAATCCTTATTTGCGTAACGGAGGTCCTTTGCTATGAAAGTCGTGAATACACCACAGGTTCAGGCTCAGATCGAGCGGAATAAGCGTTTCTTAGAGAGGACAGAGCTGTATAATTACCCGGCCTACGTAGACGGACAATATTACTACCATGTAGCGTACTGGAAATGGGGAAAAAAAGACGCTGTCGGGTACTTGGTGCTGCGACCGGATGGTGAAGTGGTTCGCCGCAAGGAAGCAGAGCCCGTCGTAAAACTGTTTTTGGTGCATGCACATGCGGGGCGCAAGATTAAGAACAATCTGGCCATTGATAAAGAGAAGCCGATCGAGATGTACGAGCAAAAATACGAGTATCTGAGGGCGCTTTTGCCCAGCTGCCAGGATAAGATGGACACGGTGCTTAGGCAAGATGCAGAGAAGCTGATCGACGTTTGCAAAACCATGATGGAAAGCCGGGACCAGTTGCGTGCCATTTATGCTCGAGGGATGGATCTGCTCAATCAATTTTTCGCTCGCAACTACGTCATCGCGGGAGAGGAAACGGCATTGCGGGATGTGTTATTTGAATCCGACTACATTCTGTATGATCGCATTCGCAAGCAGGTGCTGATCAAAGACTCGGTGGATCGGCTTTACCAGTTTTTCCAATCCAATCGAGTAGAACTGGATCGGATACAGGAGCAGAAACGAAAAAAGCTAATCGACCTGCTCTCTGTATACAAAGACAAAACACTGCGAAATATTGCCGATGAATCCGTGAAAAGCTTTGAAACGCATACGACAGGGAAACATGAGTCTTTCCATTCGGTTGAACAGTTGCGGGAGGCCCACGAAAAGCTTAATATGACCATCTTGGAAAACGGGCTGATGGATAAACTGCGAAACCCATAACAGGAAAGGTGAGAGAAACCCATATGCATCCCTTCAAAGAAAGCATTCGTTTTTATGCACGGAACATCGAATCTTTGCTGCTCTTGTCCGCCGTGCTCGTGGTTCCATTTTTTATCATCCACAACTTTACACTGAACTACCTGAACCTGATCGCCGCGATCACGGGTGCCAAATTCGTTGCAAGCTTTTTCAATCTTTTTTTACTTCTTCTGTTTTTGCTGATCCTCCAGATTCCTTTCGCCCAGTATGTCCAGAGTGATTTGGACGGAGATGAGCGCCCGGTTCGAAAGGCATTTCGAGCCTTTTTCGAACACAGCTTTTCCGTGTTCGTTTTCGGGATCGTGTTTAGCTTTCTTGTATCCGCAGGAATGATGCTATTCATGATACCTGGGTTGATCATTCTGGTTCTATTTTATTTGACTCCGTTTTTCGTGGTGCTGAAAAAACAATCAGCTTGGCGCTCTTGGCGAGGTGCCCTGGAAATGGGGAAAAAGCATTTTTTGCAAATCTTTGGCTTACTGTTGCTAGTGAGCTTGGTGGAATGGCTAATCAGTTTGGCGGGTCTGTTCCTCGTCACGTCCATCACCTCGACCTTCGGAGCGGTTATGTTTATCGAGCTTTTGCTCAACGTGATTGTTCTTCCGTTTTTTGCGGTCATGTTCATGATGTACGTGAATAAGTGGAAAGAAGAAGCGGCAGGAGCAGAAGCCGCTGTGTCGGGAGGATTGCTGCTTGATGAGAGGTAGCTTGCAAATAAGCGCGAAAGGAGATGAGCGAAGAATGCGCCTGAAGAGGATTGTTGCGAATGAAAAGGGCTCCGTCACCGTGGAGTTTATCGCCATACTGCCGTTCGTCTTTCTGATCATGCTGATTTGCTGGCAGTTTCTTGTGGGTGTCTACGGCGTAATCATCTCGCAGTCGGCAGCCAATGAGGCGGCGAAGGTGTACGCCATAACGGGGAATTCGGGAGAAGCCATGCAAGCTGCCAAAAACGTGGTGAACGCGGCAGGAGGCTACATCTCCTTCAATGATTGTGATATCACGGGGAATGGTAGCGGATATTTTACCGCCAAGGTCGGCGTACAGATGGAGCTGGCGTTTCTCCCTGACTGGCTATATATCGAGAAGGAAGATCGATATATCTCATTTGATCGGGAAATAACGAGCAGGGTGATGAACTAATGGTACGTATCCTGCGTCACTTGCAAAATGAACGTGGAAATATGACGATCTTCACCCTGACGATTTACTGGTTTATGTTCATGCTGGTGTTTGTTGCGCTTTTCAACTTTTCGACCATTTTTGTAGACAAGGAGCAGGCATCGAACAGTGCGCAGCAGGCGAGTATTGCGGCGGTGAAGGATATATATGATGAGATGGATGCGGCTATAAGAATATATGATGCGTCACCCAAACGGTACTATGACCAAAATTACCTCGGTCCCAGACTATCAGTTGCTAGGAGCCAGCTGAGAGCAGCGCACCCCGATTGGTCTCATAGCGAGATTGAATACGGTGCGATTGACTCGGTATTAAGCAGCGCATTGCCAGGCGATGTTGAGTTGCAGACTTATGTCTACGCGTGCTTGCAAACGGCAACAGCCAAAATTCCTGGAGTGGTTGCCAAAGTGCTATCAGACAACAAAGCAACACTCAGCGGCTCGTCCGTCCAATTGTTCAACAACGACAATCGGATTGAAGTAACTACTTCTGTAAAGTACGAATCGGAATCGATGGGGTTTGACTTCATGCCCGCCTATTCCGAGCAAATCTACCAGACAGGTGAAAGCAGGCGGATCGGTTTTATTGATGAAGTAAGCGGATGGGCGAATCTGCATATCCCCATGTAGGAACGGCGAGCATTGGAGGAAATAGCATGACAAGAAAGCTACAAAAAATGCAGCGGTTCTGGAATGTAATGACGGTGATCATCTATGGCGTTTTCCTGCCGTTGTCCGGTCTGTTCATGGCGTTGGGGGAAAAGCTCCCGTATGCATTGCTCTTTTTTATGTTTGCCCTTCCTTATATTGAACAGGCTGGCATGGACCATTTGCGCCGAAAAGAAATGAATCGGTGATGATCAAGTGTACGAGAAGGAAGGTGTAAGCCATGTCCAGACAGGAACGAAACTGGCAGCGCTTTTGGCGATACATGATGATTTACTTCTACGCCCTGATTTTGCCGGCTACGATCATCGGCGCATTTTATCGAGAAGAGTTCCCGTTGCAGCTGCTCATCCTCGCCATCGGTATGCCTTTTATCAAAAGAAACCATCTGGCGTTCATCCGAAAGAAAAACGCGGCGATCTGATCAACATGGCAACAAGGCAAGGAGGATATGACCGAATGCGTAACACCAAAATACGGATGTCGCTCTTGATCAACAGCATCTTGATCATGCTTCTGCTTACCGGTTGTTCCCTGGGTGCAGTGGGAGCGGGTGCAGGGCTCGGACAAAATCAATGGCCGCAGACGACACAGGAATTGATTGCTTCACAGCCCGGACCGCTTGCCGGCACGCAATTTTTTCACGCAGCTTATCCGCATCGAGCGGAGATCATACAGGTTTTGGATAAAATGCCTACCGTGGTCGACGGGATGAATGATGCTTACCTGGATTTGTACTGGAATCAATTGCTTACCCTGTTTGCCGAGGATTACCTCAGTCCCCAAATGGTTGTAGACCGCTGGAGAATGGCTTCGTATGGGAGTCCGGACATCGAGGACGCCCGATTTCAGTTTCGGGAAAATTTCAACGTAGAAATCATCTTGGATGCAAGCGGCAGTATGGCCGGGAAAATTGGGGACAAAACGAAAATGCAGCTCGCCAAGGAAGCGATCAAGGAATTCGCGGAAGCACTGCCTGAAGAGGCGAGAATCTCGCTGCGCGTGTATGGTCATAAGGGCAGCAATGCTGATGAACATAAGCAGCTTTCCTGCGGCAGCAGTGAAATGGTCTATCCATTGCAAGCCTACGATGCGAAGGGTCTTGAGCAAGCACTTGACATGTTTGAGCCGACGGGCTGGACATCCATTGCGCACTCTTTGCGTCTCGCTCAGGAGGATTTGGCGGGATTCGAAGCGGATAAAAATACGAATGTCATCTATCTGGTCAGTGACGGTATCGAGACGTGCGATGGCAATCCAGTGGCAGTAGCCAAGGAATTGTCCCAGTCCAAAATTATGCCGTTGCTGAACGTTATCGGCTTTGACGTGAATGCAGAAGGGCAGAAGCAATTGAAGGAGATTGCCCACGCGTCAGAAGGTCTGTATGCAAATGTGACGAACCGCGAGCAGTTCAAGCAAGAGCTGGAACGGGCGAAAGAAATTGCCCAGAAGTGGGAGCAGTGGAAACGGGAGGCTTTGACAGAAGCAGGCGCTGTCTTGATCGACCGCAAAAAATGGGTGGATGCTTACGACCGGGACTGGTACGAGAAAAACTGGCGGGAGAGCCTGAACATCGGAATGGCGATCGAGTATTTGTCTGCAAGTGGCAAGATTGGCAATGAAGCGAGAGAGTACCTTACTGGGAAAAGGCAAGAAAGAGAAGCGTTGGCTACACAGTCCAAGGAGGAGCTTACCAATTACTTGGTGAGTCTCACAACCGAGACCTATCAGGAAATGAGAGAGGAAATTGAGGATAAATACAGTGGAAACTAACAGGAATGGGTTCTCCGTACAAAAGCGATTGCGGTCGCAACGGAGAACCCACTGTAAATGTAAAGGGATAGGGTGCGTCAATCATATGTGAACGTAACGACCTGTTTCAGGCCTGGGTCCACTCCGATTGCCACGTCTTTTAGGCCATCTGTGTAATAAAAATAACGCTTGGCGTCATTGGAATGAGCGTCAGAAGCTTTCACCAATTGGAAGTCGTTTGTAGCAAGAAGGTTTTTCGAGCGGATGAAATCAGATGCCGTCTTTTCCAAATCTGCTTCTGTCATCGTTTTTGTCGCCATTTCTCCGTTTATTCCAATAACGTCAATCGACAGGGAAAGGATTTGCTTTGACCTTGGTTCGATGATCGCGTGAAAGCCATGGACATCGCCACTCACAGGTTCGCGTTTTAGTATGGCGTGAACAGGGACTCCTCTGTATACCGAATTGGTTGGGTCCTCCAGCGTGATTTCCCGATCAGTCGTATCGACATTCACCTGATAGTATTGTCTAACAGCGGCTGCAGCGATTTGCGCCGCTTCTTTTTTTCCGAGCCCTAGCACTGCATCTGGTGAGCTGGAGGAGCATCCCATTAACAGAAAGACGAGAAGCGCCGTGCCCAGCCATGCGAACTTTTTCATTGTGAACCCTCCAGCCATCCCAAGTAATACGTGTAATCTTTTTTTATCCTAACAGGGATTGTTTCGACTCCCTATCGATTAACCTTTCCATTACCTTACGATGTTGTAAGCTTTGAGAAAAATGTAGGGAGTGACAGGACTTCGGGTAAAAAAGACGAAAAATTCAGAGTATGTGTAATGTATGTGAAAAACGAGGGGGCAAGTGGAATGAACGCCATCGAGCTGAATCAAGCGCTTCAAATGTATGTGAGGACTGAGACCTTTCCCGTAGGAGTTAGCATCCGAAAAGAAGAAGCCGCTCTGCCGTCAAAGGCAAAGCGACCTGTCCGTGACCTGGGTTATCCGATTACCATTTGCCAAGCTGTCGGTTTTTCACGGCGTTATGGCTGGAGCATCGCGATGAATGGAGCCGACCTGTCCTGTCCGATCGCGCAGGTGGCTTTTGGGTATGAAGAGCAGCCGGCGTTTTATACAGAGGGTCATCTCGCCTGTGGGATGTATACAGATTCATTGGAAAATGGGGCGAAAAGTGAGCTGGATGTTCCGAAATTTTCAGCAGAAGAAAGCGGCTACTACGTATCGTTTCCGCTGGAGCGGGCACAGATTGAGCCAGATGTCGTTGTGATTTACGGCAATGCAGCACAGGTTATGCGATTGGTGGCGGGAATGCTGTACAAGCGCGGTGGATCGATTCCTTCCACCTTTTCCAGTCGGGCAGACTGTGCAGACATTGCAATCAAGCCGATCCAGACGGGACAGCCGCAAGTGATCGTACCGTGCTATGGCGACAGATTGTTTGCCCAGACACAGGATCATGAGATGGCCTTCAGCTTTCATTTTCGCGATGCCGCTGAGCTGGTCGAGGGATTAGCGGGAACGCAAAAAGGCGGAATCCGCTACCCGATCCCGTCCTTCTTGCGCTATCAGGCAGAGTTTCCGCCGACCTATCAAAAGCTTGCAGAGATGTTTGGAGAAAAAAACTAACCCTTCAGTCGGTTGAGCTGGAGCAGGTGATGGCGATAGTGCATTTCTACAACGGCAAACCATTCCTTGGCCGTCATCGGACCGAAGGCTGGGTGAGCCACCGTGTGATGCGCAGGAATTTCGTCCAGAGTCGGTTCCAGCTCTTTCATTTGCGCGAGCACGCTGATGAGTCCATCACGTAGTTGCTCCTTGCTTTCTGGTTGTGCAGGTGTGTACTCCGGGGAGGCAGGGACTTTCACGCGAACGGGAGGCAAGGAGCCTTGAGCAAATATCGCCTGCCCGATCTCGGATTTTTCGGTACCTGCTTCTGTGACAGCAGGCCCCCCTTGTCTACACTTCTCGATACTTCCCAGTTGAAAATACCGGGCAGATTGGATCAAGTGAAGGTACATTTGACCGATCGACCATTCCTCTTCACTTGGTTTTTGTAGTAGTTGTTCCATGGTGAAGCCTTCTAATTCATGCAGGTAGTGGTTTGTCACGTCTTCAAATTTGTTCACGATTTCTTTTGTATTCATGGGCGAATCAGCTCCTCTTGGTTTTCTTGCTTTCATCATATAAAAACGCTACTGACAGCAGTATGTCAGTAGCGTTCGAATAATTTTTTGGCTTCATCACGAACTCGGATACGCAAGGATTCAGGCGTAAGAACAACCGCATCTGCCCCCAACCCAAGCACCCAAGACAATATTTCTTCGATTTGTCTGACGCGCAATCTGACGAGAAAGCCGTCCGGATGCTCCGTAATCTCTTCGATAAAAAAATAGCCCGATTCTTTTACCCGATCAGCAATAGCTGTGCTGATAACGATCTGCACCTCCAGGGACCGATCGTCGAGAGGCTTGTATTCATTAAAATTGAAATGGTCAGGGAGGATAAAGCGGTCTTCCAATACGACCAGGCCGCTCATGCGGGACAGGCGGAATCGACGAATATCCTGTCGCAGATCACAATGAGCGAGCAGTATCCAAGAACCCCGAACCAGTACCAGGCCATATGGGGCAACGTCACGCACTGTTTCACGATCATCACCCTCCCCAAGCGTGCCCCTCCGATAGCGGAAGCGTACCTTCCGCTGATTGATGATCGCATCGTGGATGAGCTGTGCATGCGCTTTTTCCTGCTCGCGCAGATTGTTTGCTCTAGGGCTTACGAGGCGAAAGGTTGAACGGATACGGCTGGCTTGTTCACCTACATCCGCCGACAGGATCGCTTCTACTTTGCGCTGTACTGCTCTTGCGCTATTGCCAAAGTTTTGGTCGAATACTTGCTCGACCAAGTCTGCTCCGATCAAAAGTGCAACGGCTTCTTCTACCGAAAAGCTGACGGGCGGCAGAAAATACCCTTCCATTAAGGAATAGCCCTGACCCGGTGCGCCAACGATAGGGACGCCTGCTTCGCTCAATGCCTGCATATCACGATAAATCGTCCGGACGCTCGTCTCGAAGGTCGCGGCCAAATCTTCTGCGCGTATCGTACCTTTTCTCTGCAACTCCAGAACGATTGCCAACAAACGATCTGTTTTGTTCATGCTAGGCTGCTGACCCCCTCTCTATCCAGCTAATCAACTTTATAAAAATGAACGGATATCTTTAAAATTATTTTATATTTACCCTACTTTTTATTTTAACAGTTTTTCCTATCCTACATGTGTAAGTGAAGGAGGAAGCTGTGAATGAAAAAGAGGGTTTTTTGGCTTGTCATTTTATTGCTGTTTGGATATATCGTTTTTCAAAAAATAGCAGATGGACCACCTAATGTTGGGGGACACATGGAAACGTTGAGAGAGGCCACCGGTGTGGAGTACCAATCGCTACAAATAGCAAAGGACCAAATTTATCAGGGAGACCTTCTCTTGGTCAACAAAGACTATCCGGTTCATGAGGCAGGGGTAAAAAGCGATGTTGTTCGGTTGTCTGAGCATGAAGAACTGTTACAAGGCTATCGTTTGCTCGATGACAGAATCGAAGTGTCAGAGCGTGTAGCCAAAGTATTTTTGGAGATGGTCGAAGCAGCGCAGCAAGATAACGTGACTCACTTTATCTTGAACAGCGGTTATCGAGGCATGGAAGAACAAGAAAAGCTATATGAAGAAATGGGACCAGCGTACGCGATGCCGAGCGGTTACAGCGAACATAATGTAGGCTCCGCGCTGGATATTGGATCGACGCAAATGAAAATGGAGCACGCCCCTGAAGGCAAGTGGCTGGAAGATCATTCGTGGAAATTCGGTTTTATTTTGCGCTACCCAAAGGACAAGGTAGCCATTACAGGAACGGTATTCGAGCCTTGGCATTTCCGATATGTCGGATTGCCGCATAGCGCGATCATGAAGCAAAACAACTTTTCGCTGGAAGAATACTTGGATTACCTAAAAGAAAAAAGAAGGATCTCCGTGACAAACGATGGGAAGATCTATGAAATTAACTACTACCCTGTCGATGAAGAGATGACGATCAAGGTACCGATTTCGAGCAACTATGAGATTTCGGGTGACAACATGGGCGGCGTGATTGTTACAAGCTGCGTGAACGAAGAAAAGAAGGGGTGAATCTAATGAAGAAATTGACTGTCGCGATTTTGTTTGGGGGATGTTCCTCAGAGTATGAAGTATCCCTTAAATCTACGAGTTCGGTGCTGGAAAGCTTGTGTCTGGAAAAGTACGAGGTAATTTTGCTAGGAATTACGAGGGAAGGGCAATGGCTGCGATATACCGGCAACATTGAAAGCATTCGGAATGACAGTTGGCATCAAAGTGAGAAGTGTGTTCCTGCCTTTCTCTCTCCTTGCAGACAGGTGAGGGGGATTGTTGCACAGGAGAACGGTGCCATGACGATCACGAAGGTTGATGTGGTGTTCCCGATTTTACATGGCAAAAACGGAGAGGATGGAACGGTACAAGGACTATTGGAGCTCGCCGGAATTCCGTTTGTCGGTTGTCACACGCTATCCTCCGCGATTTGTATGGATAAGGATATCGCCCACACGCTGGCGGAAAGCTCCGGTATCAAAACGCCAAGATCCGTTACCGTTTATCCGAATACTGATCTTGCAACTGTTCAAGCTGCCACCGAACCACTGGGATTCCCTTTGTATGTCAAACCGGCAAAGGCAGGGTCCTCCATTGGGATTACGAAAGCATACAGCCCATCAGAATTGTTCTTTGGTATAGAAAACGCCCTTCTGCATGATGACAAAGTGGTCATCGAGGAAAACATCGCGGGATTTGAAGTGGGCTGCGCGGTACTCGGAAATCGTGAGGTCATTGTGGGGGAAGTGGATGAGATCGAATTGCTCCAGGGCTTCTTCAATTACACAGAAAAGTATTCATTGGAGACTGCCCATATCCATGTTCCAGCAAGAATTGAAGAAGAGCTCGCTCATAAAATCAAGCAAACAGCGACTCATCTCTATCAGGTTTTTGGCTGTCGTGGCTTCGCTCGCGTGGATATGTTTGTCACACCAGACGGAGACATTGTGTTTAACGAAGTGAATACGATCCCCGGCTTTACCTCGAAAAGCAGGTATCCAAACATGCTGCGTGCTGCGGGGATTTCCTATAAAGAGCTTCTTGATACGTTGATTATGCTAGCGTTGGAGGAGGACTAACCGATGACACAACCTCACGTCTTTACGGTTACTTTGAACAGCGACAATCTGCATCACGGCCATCTCATATTGGTGAATCGCCAGTACCCAATTCGCTGGCAGACAGATGACGGTATCCTGCTGAACCGCATGCGGCTGATTGACGGAGCACACAACAATATGATGCTGGAAAACACGGCTGCAAAGATGTTTGCCAAACTGCTGAAAGCCTGCAACGCGGAGCATACAATCGTGCCTGTCAGTGGTTTTCGCAGTAAGGCGGAACAAAAGGATATATATGATCAATCCTTGCTCGAAAATGGACAGGTGTTTACTAGTCAATATGTCGCGCGTCCAAATGAAAGCGAGCATCAGACAGGGCTTGCGATAGATGTAGGGGAAAAGAAGGAAGAGATCGATTTTATCTGCCCCTCTTTTCCCGATCATGGCGTATGCCGTATGTTTCGCCAACGTGCCAGTCAATATGGGTTTATCAAACAGTACATCGAGTATGTGAAAAACTACGAATTTCATCAGGAGCATTTGCTAATAGATGATGACAGCATTGAAATCTACTATGTAAAGGCTACCGATACAGTTACGCACATCCCGGTTGTGGCTGGTGAGAGCTACGAAATATCGGGCAACAATGTGGATGGCTTTATCATTACGGTGTTTCATCAGGAGGCATGTAATGAACGCGGGTAGTGAAAAGCAGTATGGCGGGCTGGATCGATTTCGAATCATGGCAGCGATCCTTGTCATCGCAATCCATACTTCTCCCCTGCTGTCCATAAACGAATGGGCGGACTTTACACTGACACGAACAATAGCCAGGGTGGCAGTTCCCTTTTTCTTTCTGTGCACAGGATTTTTCTTCTTGCAAAAGCTTGGCACAGATCGCAGCAGAAATGCGTTTAGGCTGAAGCAGTTTTTATGGAAAGTAGGAAAGCTATATTTGCTTTCGATCCTTCTCTATCTTCCTGTGAATGTGTATACAGGGAATTTTACGGATGGATTTACCGTATTTTCAGCAGTGAAAGACCTCTTGTTTAACGGGACCTTGTATCATCTGTGGTATTTCCCTGGCATCATGCTGGGGGTGTGTATCAGCACTTTTTTGTATACGAGACTATCGATGTGGAATACGTTTTGGGTGACTTTGCTGCTGTATGGCATCGGGCTATTAGGAGACAGCTATTATGGCTTGGCACAGATGAGTCCGTATGCGGACAGTATTTACCAATTGATGTTTACCTTGTTTGATTACACGCGGAACGGTATATTTTTTGCCCCTGTGTTTATTGTCATGGGCGGGATGATTGCCAATACCCGCAGGCGGAAAAAGAAAAAGATCACACCGTATGCAATCGGGTTTGTTTTGTTCGGAAGCATGCTGGTAATGGAAGGCTTGCTTTTGCACGCTTATCAGTTGCAACGCCATGACAGTATGTATATTTTTTTAATACCGTGCATGTATTTTCTCTTTCAGCTTTTGTTGTTCTGGAAAGTCAAAAATCGCCCAGCGTTACGAAAGCTGAGCCTGTATGTTTATGTCATCCATCCGCTGGGTATTGTGCTCATTCGCGGAGCCGCCAAAGTAACGGGACTGACAGGGCTGCTTGTTGAAAACAGCTTGGTGCATTTTACGCTGGTCACAGTACTGTCGTTTGTGCTCTCGGTGATAGTGATGAAGGTGATCCAGCACTTTCGAGGTGGGAAACTGGATCAAACCGGGCGAGCATGGGCGGATATCCATCTTCCTCATCTCCAGCATAATGTCAGGGAAATCCAGCGGGTTCTCCCCAAGGATTGTGGGATGATGGCAGTCGTAAAGGCGCAGGCATATGGCCACGGCGGATGGCAAATCGCGTGTTTTTTAAACAAGCTCGGGATTGACCACTTCGCAGTTGCCACAATCGATGAAGGAATCGAGCTAAGGAAGAAGGGCGTAAAAGGAGAAATCCTGGTTCTCGGCTATACCGATGAGCGACGGATACGCCAAATTGCCCGTTTCAAACTGACGCAAACCGTAGTAGATGACGAATATGCTAAAAAACTGAATGGCTACAACGTGAAAATCGCTGTTCATATCAAGATCGACACGGGGATGGGGAGACTCGGGGAATCTTGGGAACGCACGGAAAAAATTGCGGACATGTATCAATATAAAAATTTGCAGGTATGCGGTACCTTTACGCATCTAAGTGTGGCTGACAGTTTGGAAGCTTTGGATATCGAATACACGAAAAATCAAATCGCCCGTTTCCAGAAAGTGATCGAACAGCTGAAAGAAAAGGGGATTGATCCACAGAAGCTGCACGTTCAAAGCAGTTACGGCGTGCTGAATTATGGGGAGCTGCAATACGATTATGCTCGGATTGGGATCGCTCTCTACGGGATGTTGAGCAAGCAGGGAGACAAAGTGAAAACAAGCGTCGACCTACGACCTGTGCTATCACTGAAAGCAAGAGTTGTGCAGGTGAAACAAGTGGAAACAGGAGCATCTGTAGGCTATGGACGCGCCTACACAGCGCAGAAAGACAGTAAGATTGCCATCGTATCCATCGGATATGCAGATGGGGTTCCGCGCATGCTGTCACAATCGGGCGCTACCTGCTTGATCAAAGGAAAAAGGCGACCGATTATTGGCTTTGTCTGCATGGATCAGCTTATCGTAGATATTACAGATATGGAAGGGGTGCAAAAAGGGGATGTTGTGACCTTTATCGGCAGAGATCAAGAAGAGGGGATCACTCCCGAGGAAATGGCCCATCAATGTAAAACGATTACGAACGAGCTGGTATGCCGTTTGGGAGAACGTGTCAAAAGAGTCTATCATGATTGAGCCCTGGACGAAAACGAGTATAGGGAGTGGTTCATTTTTTCCATGGTGAAGAGAAGACATAGCTTTCGTTCCAAAATGCTTGGGCTTCTTGGGCTTGGCATGCTTCTGGCCGGTATCGTAACCTATCTGCTCTATAAAGTGCTCCAGTTTTACTATAAGGCGGGGGTTAAGTACGAAGATCGGCTCGCACAGGTTCGCTATTTCATCAGGGAGATGGGGGATATCAATTTCTTTTTGATTGTCTTTGCTCCCATTGCGATCTTGTTTTTCTATCTCCTGACCAAACGTTATGCTGGCTACTTTCGGGAGATTTCTACGGGCATTCATTATCTCGCGAGTGGAGACTTTACACGGCATGTCCATATTCCATCCAATGACGAGTTTTCAGAAATCGCCAAGGATATCAATCTAGCAAGCGAAATGCTGCAAAAGGCGGTAGAAAGAGGAGATTTCGCCGAAAGCAGCAAGGATCAGCTTGTTTTGAATCTCGCGCATGATTTGCGTACACCTCTGACATCCGTACTGGGTTATCTGGATCTCATTTTGGGAGATGAGCAGATGTCACAAGAGCAGATGCGGCATTATGCGACGATTGCCTTTACTAAGTCACAACGATTGGAAAAGCTGATTGATGAGCTCTTCGAAATTGCGAGAATGAATTACGGCATGGTCAACATCGAGCAAAAGGTCATTGATTTGAGTGAATTGCTTGTCCAGTTAAATGATGAGATGTACCCCTCCTTTGAGAAAAATGAGCTGGTCTCGCGGTGTGCGATTGCGGCTCAATTAGTGATCGTGGGAGATGGGGAGCTTTTGGCGCGCGTATTTGAGAACATTCTGACCAACGCGATACGCTACGGGGGCGATGGGCAATTTATCGATTTGAATGCCTATCGTGAGGGAGATGAAGTGGTTGTACAAATCATGAATTACGGTGACCAAATACCTGAGGAAGCCCTGCCGCATATTTTTGAAATGTTTTTTACGGGCGACAAAGCGCGAACTCAGCTAGGAGGAGGCACAGGGCTCGGCTTGTTTATTGCGAAAAATATTGTCGAGAAGCATCGGGGAACGATTTCTGTTCAAAGTGATTTGATTCGTACGTGTTTTGAGGTCAGGCTGCCGTATGGATGAAATGATAGAGCAAGCAATAGTAATAAACTTCCAGTATAAACAAAAAATGGAGATATACATTCTGGGTGGCGTGAGCAACTATTTAACAAGTTTTGCTAAAACATTCTTGTACCTATAGCATATGTAAAAGCTGAAGCAGTTAATAAGCCAGAAAAATAGAAAATGGGCTAGGGAACCTCATTCCCTAACCCATTTTTTCATTCATTTTGTTTAAATCAAATTCTCCGGGTTCAAGCCTTCCAGCTCTGGCAACACAAAGCGTCCATCTTTTCTGATCAGCACATCGTCAAACCAGATTTCGCCGCCGCCGTATTCAGGGCGTTGGATTTGGACCAAGTCCCAGTGAACGGAGGAGCGGTTGCCATTTAGGAAAAATATCGTCGAGAAACATCGGGGAACGATATCTGTCCAAAGTGAACTGATTCGTACGTGTCTTGAGGTGCGGTTGCAAAACGAAAAGCAGGGGTTGTCCAGAAAGTCAGTGAGTACGATCCGTGACTTATCAAATCCACAACTCGTCTTACTAGAAATAAAAAATAGACTGAAACATCCTTAAAAAGAAAATTGATGAATTTATGGTATATATTTACATTTTACTAAAAACATGTTATAAAATGTAAGTATTCCGATTTTTGAGTCGAAATTCGGAATATTACAAATCGAAGTTTTGAGATTAGTTTAAACACTCACTGAAGACAGAGTATCTTTGTGAGCACTTCTTCTCTTTTATGGAGAAGAGTTATTATATAGTGCTACTATCATTTAGAAAAGAGGATGTATATGTCTAACAAGGATCTACGAGCTCAATATCGTTCTTCTGAGGGGAGAGCGAAGGAAGGATTTGTCTCGCCAGTTGGGGAAGTTGATGAGCAACAATTGAAGGAAATTGTTGCAGGTAGTAAGGTTCAACCAAATACTACGGGTGGTGGCACGATTCATCATATTACAATGATTTTTGGTTGCTTGTAAGCCTACAAAATAATTGTCCTGCCACTCAAAGCCATTGTGGACTTATGTACCGCTCTGGTGATGTACCAAAATGCTAGTAAATCATAAGTAACTATTCAGAAGTGAGATGGTGAAATGTTACCTTCTCACTTCTGATTGTGTAATGTGGGAAAGCGGGTTAATGAGTCGTTTCTTTTCCGCTTCTAATGCGGGTTTCGATACTACTTAAGGATATTCATGGCGAGGACAGAGAGTTGCAAGATGCGTGAATATATTTAATGAAGAACAGTTGCAATATTAGGGCATGAATATTAATGCTAATCATCTTATTTCCAAGTTCAGCAAATAATCGTATGAGGTCGCGATGCAGAATGTGCGGCCTACATATGTTAAATATTCGATGATAAATAATTCTTTGGTACGAAAAAAATATAGCAGGAGGGGACATTTTGGTTAAAGCTGTAATAGATAGAGGGATTAGTGTAGATAGCGATGAGAATCTGAACCGAATATTAATTTCCTCTCATGATAATGAGTTCAGTGAAAAAGAACCTAACCCCATAATCCGTCCATTTCTAGCGGAATTTTGGCGCAATCTTCGGGAAGTTCTAAATGATCTTGATACAGATATTATCGATAATTTTCAAGTTGAACAAGGGCTCATGCAAGCGTGTGTACAACGGTTGGCTTCATTGCAGATCAAGACGACGATGTTAGAGATATCTATTGCTAGTAAGTTAGGTGATTTAACAGCTGAATCACCGAACGAGCGGTATCAAGAGTATTTTAAACTGTTAGAAAATCCTCATCATTTAAGAGAATTCTTCGATACATACCCAGTGTTAGCTAGGTGCTTGACAGAACACACGTTAATGTTTAGCAAGTATGTACGTGAAATTCTTGTTCATTACAATGCAGATTGGATAAAATTCAAGTCGAAATTGGGAAATGGTTGCGAATACGATTGTCTAACTGGGATAGAGATTGGAGCAGGGGATACTCATAACACGGGCAAATCAGTTGCCATTTTAAAGTTTAACAGTGGTGCTAAGCTAGTGTATAAACCCCATTCATTACGTATAGATGAATGTTATAGTACTATGCTGGATTGGATTAATCAGAGAGGTTTGAAGTATTTGTTGAGCAGTCCAAATGTGCTCAATTGTGGGGATTATGGATATCATGAGTTTATAAGCCACAATCCATGTCAATCCATTATGGAAGTAGAACAGTTCTATTATCGTCTGGGTGCATTAACGGCATTATGCTATACATGTGGGGCTACTGATTATCATTCTGAAAATATTATCGCAAATGGAGCACAGCCGATATTAATTGATTTGGAGACCATATTTACTCCATTAACAGATACCCAGTTGCACCATGTGCTAGGAGAGCAAAGTCAGCGAACGGTCTTTTCATCTCTAATGCTACCTGGAATTTATTCTCCTAATGCACTATGGGATATTGATTTAAGTGCAGCAGGCGCTAGAGGTGGACAAAAGTCGCAGTTAATGAAGATTCAGCGTATTAATAATGTTGGTACTGATGAAGCTTATTTAATTGACGACATTTATACGACCGATGAACGACAAAATCGACCAATATTACATGGCGAATATATGGACATCTCGATGTATACAAAGCACATGATCGAAGGTTTTTGTGATTTGTATCGATTACTACTTACGCATCGCGATACTTTTGTTCGTGACATACTCTTACCGTATTCTGATGCGACTGGTCGTCATGTATTTCGGGCGACAGCCTTGTATGCAAAGTTCTTATCAGATAGTATGCATCCAGATTATTTACAGAATGAATCAGATCGCAATCGCTTATTAGATATTATGATGAATACCTCGACGTTTCCACCACCTACTGTTATGGAATGTGAGTTGGAACAAATGCAGCGGCAAGATGTTCCTTACTTTATGTTCTCCCTTAATAGTCATGACTTAATTGATATGAATGGAGTCTGTATACCCAATTTTTATCCGATGTCGATTATTGAGTTAATTGAACATTACCTGATTCAATTATCTGAAGATGATCTTAGCATACAGCTACAATATTTGCGCTGGTCTCTATCCAGCTTGGATGACAGTGATCATTCTAGTGATGATCATTCATATAATCAGCGTTCTGATATGTATCGTCATACTACAATACTAACCCAAGATCTCATTCATAATGAGAATAGAATTACACAATTTCAGCAATATGCGACATCAATAGGTAATAGTATAATGCGTCGCATTGTCCCAACAGATGATAGTAATATTGGGTGTATTGGATTTGGAATAGTTGGAGTAGAGAATAAATTTAAACCAACATGGTTAGATCACAATATGTATAGTGGTCTAGGTGGTTATGTATTATATCTCGCTCAACTAACTCATATCACTTGCGACCAGCAGTACCAGGAAATTGCACGACAGCTTTTGAATGATATTCAGTCAAGTAAGCTGAAACTAGATGAAGGTAGCGAATTGTCCAATGAGATAACTATTTCGACCTCAGTTTATTTTGGGGAAAGTACTCATATTTATGCACTCATTTATTGTGGGTTGCTATGGAAAGATGATACCTTGCTCGAAAATGCCAAGAATAGGCTATCCGTATTGATGCGGGGAATAGAAAAAGAAACTCAATATGATGTAATTAATGGTCTTGCAGGTTGTATGATCGTTATGCTTCGTATCTACGATGCTTTGCATGATGTAGCGTATTTGCATGTGGCCCAAGCGGCCGGTGAACGCCTCTATACATTAATGGAGGAAATGAATTTTGATGCTGGCTCGAAAATATACCCTGATGGACTGACTAACCAACATGTAGTCGACAACGACAGCACGAAAAGTGGACAAGTATTGTTGACGGGTTTATCCCATGGAGCAGCTGGGTTAGCATGGGCGTTCACATGGCTTGCTAGATTAAGTGATAACCATAGTAATCATTCAAGCTGTGAACAGTATTTGAAAATGGCGAATAGATTGCTCATATATGAAAATCATTACTATTCGGAAACTGAACAAAACTGGAGAGACTTGCGCTCTACAGATAGACATGAATATGCTGACTTTTGGTGTCATGGTGCTCCAGGTATCGCACTTGCTCGCGCAGAGATTATGCGTCATCTTGAAGCAATGAATCTCCTACATGCACAAGAGTGGGAATTTGTTACTCAAGACTATAAGAATGCACTGCAGACTTTGTTGAATCGTGGGAATACACTTAATAGTTTTTGTTTGTGTCACGGTATATTGGGCAATGCTGATATTTTGCTACACGTAAGTAAACTGATGAAAGCTCCTAATCTAGTGGATATAGCAAATGATTGGGCATTGCAAGCATTTGCAGACTATGAATCTTATAAGTCCTCTGACCACTTAATTGCAAGATTGGAGTGTGATGGTTTGATGACAGGAACTGCTGGGATGGGATACGAATATTTACGATTGTTAGATAATCGGGTGCCTTCTATACTTGCATTTGAATTGCCACGATAACTGTAGTGTTATCGTTTTGTTGGATATGGAGATGATCGGTATGAATGATGAGAGGCAAGGTAAACAAGATCACCGATGGCGCGTACCATTTATTGAACAGATGCAGCAAACGGAGTGTGGGGTTTGCTGTTTGGCAATGATCATGCATTACTATAAGAGTAGTATAAGTATGTATGATTTACGTGAAGCGCTAGGCAGTGGACGTGATGGGACTAGTTTGTTTCAGTTGAAGAAGGCAGCAGAACAACTTCAGTTTACAGCAAAATGTTATAGGGCAGATTTGGAATTTTTAGAGACTTTACAGTTACCATCTATTATTACTTGGGATGAACATCATTATGTAGTTTTGGAGCGTATCAAACATAAGAAAGATTCAAGCGAGAAGAAGTATACGATAATTGATCCTGCTATAGGACGCAAGCATTTGAATGAAGAATCATTTATGAGCCACTTTCATGGCTACATGTTAGAAATTATTCCAACGGCAAACTTTGAGCGCGTTAAGGCAGCCAATGTCTGGGATACTATGTTCAGACTTATCCTTCAGAATAAACAGTTGTTCATTCTTGTATTTCTAGTAACAGCTGTCTTACAATTGTGTGCCATCGCAATGCCAATATTGATTCAGCAATTGGTCGACAAGGTGATTATGCCTGCAAATACTACGATGATGAGTGTTATGGCACTGGGTATTATCTTCATGTTAGTCACTTCATCTATGTTTACCTATATTCGGGGCAGAGTACTTATTACCATGCACAATGTTTTGGATTCATTGTTACAGATTAATTTTTTTCAGCATTTGCTTAAACTCCCCTATAGCTTCTTTATGCTTCGTTCTATTGGGGATCTGCTATTTCGGGCTAACTCGTTGAATATGATACGTGAACTTATTTCTGGCAGTATAATTCGTGGGGTATTAGATGTATTGATGTTAATCGCTCTTTTCATATATATGTCGATACAATCTATTTCTTTGGCATTGTTAGTTGTTGGTTTATCATTAATCAATATTATTGCAGTTGTATTTACTAAGAAGGTAATTGCTGAATGGAATCAGCGTCAGATTCTTGCAGGAACTAATGTACAATCGGTGCAAACGGAGATGCTATTGGGGATATTCCATATTAAGACGAGTGGTGTTGAAGAGAGTATGTTTGAGAAGTGGCGAGATCATTTCAAGAACTTACTTGATATTTATCGCAGTAAAGAGCGGATTACAAACGTACTAGTAACAATGACAAGTCTACTACAGCTAGCAGCACCGCTTATCATATTGTGGTTGGGTGCATATCATGTCTTTGATGGAGTAATATCATTAGGAATGCTTATTGCGATTCAATCCATAGCAAGTCAGTTTTTTGGAGTAAGTGGTAGTTTGGTCGGAACAGTTAATAGCTTTATTCTCACAACTTCATATTTAAACCGTGTTCAAGATGTACTTAATGCTCCAACTGAAGATTATGATGGCAGACTAAAAATAGAATTGACAGGGACGATTGAATTAGAAAATGTATCCTATGCATATTCGAAGTTCTCTGAACAAACATTGTGTGATATTAGTCTGGACATTAAGCCTGGTCAGAAGGTGGCGATTATTGGTCAATCTGGTGCAGGAAAGTCTACTTTAGTCAATTTGCTGATTGGCTTATTTGAACCAACAGCAGGTCGCATTTACTATGATGGCATAGATTCAC
The DNA here is from genome assembly GCF_003013445.1 of Brevibacillus sp. NRRL NRS-603. Classification (NCBI taxonomy): domain Bacteria; kingdom Bacillati; phylum Bacillota; class Bacilli; order Caryophanales; family Paenibacillaceae; genus Brevibacillus; species Brevibacillus sp. NRRL NRS-603. The sequence continues at coordinate 75,672 of NZ_PXZN01000019.1, forward strand.
AAAATTTAGACATGCAGCATATACGGAAGCAGATTGGTACTGTGCCTCAGAGTATTTATCTATTTAATCGCAGTATCCTCGATAATATTCGATTTTCTGCCGCTGAAGCAACAATAGAAGATGTGATGGAGGCAGCGAAAGCTGCTCAAATTCATGATGAAATCATGCAGATGCCGATGAAGTATCATACAATGATAAGTGAAATGGGGTTGAATCTATCAGGTGGTCAAAGGCAACGGATTGCATTAGCGAAGGCACTGCTAACTAAACCGACAGTCTTATTGCTTGACGAAGCCACAAGTTCGCTTGATCATTTAAACGAAGAGAGAATTGATCGTTATTTGTCTGATATTGCATGCACACGCATCGTTATTGCTCATCGCTTAACTACCGTGATGAATAGTGATGTTATTCTTGTATTAGACCAAGGACGCATCAGTGCAATAGGAACACATGAACAATTATTGGAGAACTCAGCTTATTATCGACGCTACTATAGTGATCTAGCCGCGGTGTGAATGATTATGAAAGTGATATGCTCCCCTTTAATTAGCCAGGTGAAAGAATAAAGCCTGCTATTGAAGGGGAGCAGTTTACTTTCTGGATAGCCCCTTTGCTAGCGATTTTTTTACATTTCCGCAATGGCGAATTTGATTGACCGCTAGTGAGACTTCAGTAGTATCTAAAAGCAATCTAGCTTCCCCTTGATTAATGAAGAGAAAAGCATTTGCGGGCATGCAATACGATTGCAGTTCCTCGCCAGACTTCATCACGATATGACAAATGTCCAGCAGCTTTGCTGGTGTCAAACGTTCAGAAGAGTAAAGATAGAAAATGGGCTAGGGAACCTATTCCCTAACCCATTTTTTCATTCATTTTGTTTAAATCAAATTCTCCGGGTTCAAGCCTTCCAGCTCTGGCAACACAAAGCGTCCATCTTTTCTGATCAGCACATCGTCAAACCAGATTTCGCCGCCGCCGTATTCAGGGCGTTGGATTTGGACCAAGTCCCAGTGAACGGAAGAGCGGTTGCCATTGTCTGCTACTGTGTAAGCATTCCCTGGCGTGAAGTGGAAGCTGCCCGCGATTTTTTCGTCAAACAGGATGTCCAGCATCGGGTGGAGGATGTGCGGGTTGAAGCCAATCGCGAATTCTCCAATATAGCGCGCGCCCTCGTCAGTGTCGAGGATGTCGTTCAATGCTTTGGTATTGGAGCTGGTCGCTTCCACGATTTTGCCTTCTTTGAAAGTGAACTGCACATCATTGAAGGTAATGCCGTTGTAGATCGATGCCGCGTTGTAGAAAATCGTTCCTTCTACGGAATCGCGCACAGGAGCGGTGTATACTTCGCCATCCGGGATATTGCGTTTGCCGTCGCACTTGATGGCATTGATTCCTTTAATGGAGAAACGCAGGTCCGTTTTTGGACCGACGATGCGTACGCGATCGGTGCGCTCCATCAGCTCTTTCAACGGAGTCATAGCTGCGGACATTTTCGCGTAGTCCAGATTGCAGACGGAGTAGTAGAAGTCCTCAAAGCCCTCGAGACTCATTTTGGACAGCTGTGCCATCGACTTGTTCGGGTAGCGCAGTACAACCCAGCGTTTGTTCGGAACGCGCTCGTTCGTATGTACAGGTTGATACAGGACGCGAGCGTAAATGCCCATTTTGTCTTCCGGTACGTCGGCATATTCGTTGATGTTGTCGTAAGCGCGGATGGCGATGTAAGCGTCCATGTCCTTCATTCGGTCATACTCGTATTTTGCCATCAGAGCCATGTGTTCTTCGCTCGTGCCTTGATAGAGTGCACGCATGATTTCCTGGTCTTTCAGGGTGACCAAAGGCAGAGCCCCAACTGCAAATGATTCACGCACAAGTGCACGAACGAGTTCAGGTTGCAGGCCTGTATTTTCGATCAGAACTTTTTCGCCTTTTTGCAAATTAAGCGAGTAACGGACGAGACGGCTTGCCAGTTCATTAATGCGTGGATCTGCCATAGGTGGTAACCTCCGTAGTAAAATAATTTTGATTAATGATTAATTTGTATTATTACATAACTGAGCGAAGGCTCGCCAGTATGTTTGATGCTTCGATTACAGGCAAGCCTCGTAGATTGCGATCACATCGAATTCATTCAATTTTCGTGAGCTAGGCAGATACCCGATTCCACGTCCGCCGATGCGGACAGCTTCTTCAGCCATTTGGGCCAGCGATTGTTTGGTCACACCGAAGTCGGACAGACGTTCTGTGATTCCCATGCGCTCATACCAATGGCGAACGGCTTCAATCGTTGCTCGTGCTGCTTCGCCCTCGTCCTCTACGGTAACGCCAAAACAATGACGTCCCATACGGGCTAATCTCTCGGGACGGTCTTGCAAAATCACCTGTTCGAAATAAGGAAGGGAAAGGATCGCCAGTCCACGACCGTGAGCCATATCGTAGATTCCGCTCAGCGGATGTTCAATTCCGTGCAACGGCATGCCAGCACCGCGACCGCCAGCAGCGAAGGGACTGATGCCCAGCGTGCTCGCCCACAAAAGGGTAGATCGTGCTTCTGCATTGTCTGGTTGCTGGATCGCTGTGATGGAGTGCTCGACGACGAGACGAATGAGTGTTTCGGAAATACCGTCCTGAACATGGGTTCCTTCCGCGCTGATCAAATAGTTTTCAAACAGATGGGAAAAGATATCGGCGCAAGATTCCGCTGTGACCCGAGCTGGAACGGTAAAGGTGACAGACGGGTCCAGAATGGCAATCCTCGGGTAAAGTGCTGGACCGTTGATCGAAGATTTTTCATGTGTGTCCCAATGAGTCAGGACGCTGATATGGTTTGCTTCCGAACCTGTAGCGGCTACTGTCGGGACGGTCATGATCGGCAATGCTTCTTGAACGGGTACCAGCAATTGACCAGAACCGCTCGGATTTCCCCGCATGTAATCGTAAATGGGGCGTCCGGAAACGGCTGCTGCCGCAATCGCTTTGGAGGCATCCATCACGGAGCCGCCACCGATAGCCAGGATGAAGTCGCACTGATGCTCACGGGCAAGAGCAGCTCCGGCATCAACCGTTGATGTACGAGGATTCGGTTCGATTTTGTCAAAAACAAGATACGCCACTTGAGCTTCCTGCAACAGAGCCTTGGCGCGGTCTAAAAGTCCTGTACGTTTGGCCGCATTGCCGCCTGTGACGAGCAATGCTTTTTGGCCCATCGATTTTGCTTCTTGGCCCAAACGTTCCAGTTCGCCCATGCCAAAGTAAATTTTGGTAGGAAAAGACACTTCAAATGGAAACATCTGAAATTCCTTCTTTCACGTATTGGTTGTACCACTGACAAGTTTATCATAAACAAAAGAAAAGAGCCTGCCCGAGAGGGAGGCTCATCATGTTCATGCAACGCGAAAGCGATCGCTGATTTCTTGCAGCCGCTCAGATAAGGATAGAAGCTCTGTTGCCAATTGACGTGATTTTTCAATGGAAGTGAGCTGTTCGCGCGAGGCGACCAGCATTTCTTCTGTGCTGCTTTTGGTCTCTTGTGAAATGGCAACAAACGTATCCAAAGCCATGTCGACGGTGTGCAAGCCTTCGGTTATGTCAGATAACCCCTCATTCGCTATATGCAGCTCTCCCGTAGTCTGATCGACAGCTTGTCGAAGCTCAAGAAAAGCAGATGCAGCGTCTGAGAGCTTTTGCAGGCTTTGCTGAAGCTGTTCGGATGCTTGCGAGGTTTCGGAGGAAATCTCATGGGTTTGTTCCTGAACAGCGTCCATCAGCCGCGTAATTTCTAATGTAGCGTTTTCCGACTCGCTGGCAAGCTTGGCTACCTCGTTGGCCACGACAGCAAATCCGCGTCCGTTTTCTCCAGCACGGGCCGCTTCAATACTGGCATTTAAAGCGAGAAGCTTGGTTTGCTTCGCCACGTTTTGGATCAGATGAACAACATCTCCAATGGATTCTGATTGTCGACGCAGTTCAGTCATGCGGGTGTCGACCTGTGCGTACGTGTGGGAGAAGCGGTTGATCATCGTGTTCAAATCATCGATGCGATCTTGTCCATGGTGGGTGACTGTCTGCATCTTTTTACCCGCTTCAATCACAGAGAAAATACGCGCAAACAGTCCATCCATCGATTGCTTGATGTGCTGAAAAGAGGCGCTGGCGCCATCTGTTGAGGCAGCCGTTTGTTCGACGCCTTGATTGACCGTATCGAGACGCAGAGACAGCATCGACGAACGATCGCCTGCTTCATCGGCTGTTTGCCTGATTGCGATGCCGCCTTTGTTCAGTTCTTCAATCATGAGTTGGATCTCGGCAATAATCTCACACATTTGCTCTACCATGTGATTGAAGCTGTTTGATATTCCTCGAATCTCTGGTCCCTCGTTTTGCAAAAGGGAACGATGGGTGAGGTCGCCGGAGCTAACCTGTTGCATGGCCGCAATCAACGTCTGAAAAGGCGCAGTTATCCCCTTCACAACCAGCAAGCACAGCAACAAAGAAAGAACCAGACTAGCGAGGATGGTCATCACGATTATTTTGGTTATCTTATGGAGAGGACCTAGATAGGACTCCTGCAAAACGTCTATGACGTATATGTAGCTCTCCTCAGGAGAATGGGTAAAGGCCAGTGTATGCATGTGGTCATCGACTGGGACATGAATCACGCCAAAGCGTTCCGCTTCCATCTGTTTCGCGATATCTTGCGGGATTTCAATAGCGCCCTTTGTCACTTTTTCAATGGGATGAAAAGCTCCATTTTTGACCAGATACTGCTGGAGTATCAAGCCTTCCTGTGACAGATTGCTTTCTTGCTGTTGCAATTCGTATTGAAGGCGCTTTTGGTAGGCTTGATCGTCGCTAGCGAAAGTGAATTTCAAAAGCGAAATTTTTTCGGTGGTCTTGTCCGTTTCAGAGTCGAGGCGGGACTCCATTTGCGAAATCATTACCTGTTTTGCCTGGGTGTAAAAGGTCCAGCCGATCATGCCCGAAGAAATGAGCAGGATGAAGAGCAGTGGGATCGTCAGCTTGGTACGGAGCCGCACTTGCCTGTGTAAGTGAGAAAAGGGAGTGAGTAAATGGCGAATGATAGCGTGCATCTCCAGTTGCCTCCTGATAAGTGGATGGTCGAAAAGTCCCGAGACTAAGGACTATTGTAATCAGGAGATGTAAAGCTAGTATGGAGAACATGTAAACGAATGTTAACATCTAATGCTCGAAAAACATACAGTAATTCCCGAACATTTGTCGAAGTCTATTCCAGCATTTTTCGTTGATAAATGCGTATGTTTGTGTTTTAATGTATTTGAAACGTTCGTGAATTAACCTAAACTCAACCTTTTTGACTGGGAAGGTGACTCCTACGGTGGAAAAACAGGAACAACTCTACGAAGGTAAGGCAAAACGTATTTATCGGACATCTTTGCCTGACCAGTACTGGGTAGAGTACAAAGACGACGCAACAGCATTTAATGGAGAGAAACGGGCGCAAATCACCGGAAAAGGTGAGCTGAACAACCGCATTACGGCAATCTTTTTCACCATGCTGAAGGAGCGGGGCATCGACAACCATTTTGTCCGTCTGCTGTCCGCCACAGAGCAAGTTGTTCGCAAAGTGGAGATTATCCCTTTGGAGGTAGTCGTTCGCAATATCGCAGCAGGCTCATTGGCCAAGCGTCTTGGCATGGAAGAAGGAACTGTGCTTCCGCAGCCCGTTGTCGAGTTTTACTACAAGGATGACGCACTGGGAGATCCATTGGTGAATGCCTCCCATATCAAAGTGTTGGGGATTGCAAGCGAGAGTGACCAAGCGACATTGGAGCGCATGGGTCTTGCTGTAAACGAGGTCCTCGTGCCTTACCTGCGCGAGCGCAACATTACCTTGGTCGATTTCAAACTGGAATTCGGAAAAACAGCGGACGGGGAGATTCTCCTCGCCGATGAAATATCCCCGGATACATGCCGTTTCTGGGATTCAGTAACGAATGAAAAGCTCGACAAAGACCGCTTCCGCCGCGATTTGGGCAATGTGGAGGAAGCTTACAAAGAAATGCTTACGAGACTAGGAGGAGACGTACATGTTTAAAGCTGTTGTTTATGTAACATTGCGCGAGAGTGTTTTGGACCCGCAAGGACACGCTGTAAAAGGTGCTCTGCACACCTTGGGTTTTGATGAAGTAAACAATGCGCGTATCGGGAAGTACATGGAGCTGGAATTGAACATTTCTGACCGTGCGCAAGCAGAAGAGCGTGTACGTGAAATGTGCGAAAAGCTGTTGGCCAATACGGTGGTAGAAGACTACCGCTTTGATATAGTGGAGGGCTAAGGATATGCGAGTAGCCGTTATCGTCTTTCCAGGCTCGAACGCCGACATTGATTTGTTTAACGCAGTTGAAGACGTAATGGGAGTGCCTGTGGATTACGTATGGCATTCCGATACGGATCTTTCTAAATATGATGCGATTCTCTTGCCAGGCGGATTCTCTTATGGAGATTATCTGCGCTGTGGAGCGGTCGCTCGTTTTTCACCCGTCATGGAGCAAGTGGTAAAAGCAGCAGAAGAAGGCAAGCTAATCATGGGAATCTGCAATGGCTTCCAGATCCTGACCGAAGTCGGGCTGTTGCCAGGAGCACTCTTGCGTAACCGTTCACTGAAATTCCGTTGCAAGCTGTCCGAATTGCGCGTGGAAAACAACGATACCTCCTTTACCCGAGATTTCGCGGCAGGGGAAGTCATCCAAATTCCGATCGCGCACGGCGAAGGAAACTACTACTGTGATGAAGAAACGCTGGCGAAGCTTAAAGCGAACAAGCAGATCGTTTTCCGCTATCATGGCGAGAATCCGAATGGTTCACTGGAAGACATCGCGGGCATTTGCAACGAACGTGGAAACGTACTTGGCATGATGCCTCACCCGGAGCGTGCCGTCCACTCTTGGATGACTTCCGATGACGGACGCCGCATGTTTACCTCGATCCTGAAGACTTGGAGGGAGCAGAACAGTGTCACAACTCACGCATAAAGAACCGACAGCCGAACAAATTGCCGATCAACAACTGTACAAAGAAATCGGTCTGACTGACGAAGAATATCAGCGTGTCGTAGAAATTCTCGGCCGCAAGCCGAACTGGACGGAGACAGGTCTGTACAGCGTCATGTGGTCGGAGCACTGCTCCTACAAAAACTCCAAGCCTGTCCTGCGTCGTTTCCCGACAAAAGGACCTCGCGTTTTGCAAGGACCAGGGGAAGGTGCAGGTATTGTCGACATCGGTGACAATCAGGCGGTTGTTTTCAAAATCGAAAGCCATAACCACCCATCTGCGATCGAGCCGTACCAAGGGGCAGCGACTGGCGTGGGCGGTATCATCCGTGACGTATTCTCGATGGGTGCGCGTCCAATTGCGCTGCTCAACTCGCTTCGATTCGGGGAACTCAAGTCTCCTCGCGTCAAATACTTGTTTGAAAATGTAGTAGCTGGTATCGCGGGCTACGGAAATTGCATCGGGATTCCGACTGTGGGTGGCGAAGTGAATTTCGACCCTACGTATGAAGGAAATCCGCTTGTCAACGCAATGTGTGTCGGCCTGATCGACCATGAGAAGATTCAAAAAGGGGTAGCGTCCGGTATCGGCAACCCTGTTATCTACGTTGGCGCAAGCACGGGGCGCGACGGTATTCACGGGGCGACCTTTGCATCCGAAGAGCTCACGGAAGAGTCGGAGAAAAAACGCCCGGCAGTACAAGTCGGCGATCCATTCATGGAAAAGCTCCTGCTGGAAGCGTGCCTGGAGCTGATCGATACGGGTATCGTCGTCGGGATTCAGGACATGGGAGCGGCTGGCTTGACGAGCTCCAGCTCCGAGATGGCATCCAAGGCAGGGAACGGAATCGAGATGAATCTGGACCTGGTGCCACAGCGCGAAGCTGGCATGTCTGCATACGAAATGATGCTGTCTGAGTCTCAGGAGCGCATGCTCGTCGTCGTAGAAAAAGGCAAAGAGGCAGAAGCGATTGCGATTTTTGACAAATGGGGTTTGGCGTCCGCTGTCGTGGGCAAAGTAATCGAAGACAGCAAGCTGCGCTTGTTGCACCAAGGAGAGGTAGTAGCAGAGGTGCCAGTAGACAGCTTGGCAGACGATGCGCCTGTTTACCATCGTCCATCTGCGGTGCCTGCTTACTACGAAGCAAACGCGAATGTAGATGTTTTGGCAGCTATCCAAGAACCGAAAGATCTGAATGCTACACTGAAAAGCTTGCTGGCTCAGCCAACAGTGGCGAATAAAGCGTGGGTATACGAGCAATACGATCACATCGTGCGTGCAAACACAGCTGTAAAGCCTGGTTCTGACGCTGCTGTTGTCATGGTGCGCGGTACTCGCAAGGCCCTTGCTATGAGTACGGATTGCAACGGTCGCTATGTGTACCTCGATCCAAAAGTGGGCGGTGCCATTGCGGTTGCAGAATCTGCGCGCAACGTTGTCTGCTCCGGTGCAGAGCCGCTGGCGATTACGGACTGCCTGAACTTCGGAAGTCCGGAAAAGCCTGAGGTGTTCTGGCAATTTGAAAAATCGTGCGAGGGCATGAGCGAAGCGTGCGTGGCACTCGATGCTCCGGTCATCGGCGGAAACGTATCTTTTTACAATGAACGCAGCGGTGACGCGATCTATCCAACTCCAACGGTGGGAATGGTCGGTTTGATCACTGATGTTGACCATATTACGACCCAGGATTTCAAAAATGAAGGCGACGCGATCATTCTGTTGGGCGAGACCTTCGCTGAGCTGGGCGGCAGTGAGTATCAAAAGATGGCTACGGGCAGCATTTCCGGACGTCCTCCGCAAATCGATCTGACGAAGGAAGCGGCAGTACAAAAGCTGGTTCTCACAGCGATTCGCCAAGGTCTGGTGAACTCCGCACACGATCTGTCCGAAGGTGGTCTGGGTGTCGCACTGGCTGAATCTTGCTTCGGCAAAGGCTTTGGTGCGCAGGTGACTCTTGCGTCCGAGCTGCGTGCTGACGTGCTCTTGTTCAGTGAATCTCAATCTCGCATCTTGCTCAGTGCATCTGGAGAGCATGCAGCGGCGATTCTCGCATTGGCAGGTGAACATGGCGTACCTGCTGAAAACATCGGTACGGTCGGCGGCGATCGTCTGGTAGTGAACGTGAACGGTACAGAAGCGATCAACGCTTCGACTCAAGAGGTGAAAGCAGCCTGGAAGGATGCGATTCCATGTTTGATCGGCTAATCTGGGACAAATTGAACGAAGAATGCGGCGTCTTTGGCATCTACAACCACAAAGAAGCATCCCAATTGACCTACTTGGGTCTGCACGCCCTTCAGCATCGCGGTCAGGAGAGCGCAGGTATCTGCGCCTCCGACGGCGAGAAATGGTATAAGCACCGCGGAATGGGTCTTGTGTCAGAGGCTTTTGGCAAGGGTGATCTGGAGAAGTTCAGTGGTCATATCGCGATTGGTCATACTCGTTATACGACTGCTGGTTCGAGCAAGATTGAAAACGCCCAACCGCTCTTTTTCCGCTATGCACAAGGCAGCATGGCAGTTGCCCACAACGGGAATCTCGTGAATGCCGCCGTGCTTAGAAAAGAGCTGGAAGCAAAAGGCTCCATTTTCCAGACGACTAGTGACACAGAAGTGATTGCGCATCTGATCGCCCGCTCTGAGAGCAAGGATTTGCCGGGAGCGGTGAAGGACGCCCTGCAATACATCAAGGGAGCCTATGCACTTCTCGTCATGAACGAGAATCAGCTCGTGATCGCCCTCGATCCAAATGGCTTGCGTCCACTGTCATTGGGACGACTCGGAGATGCGATCACTGTCGCGTCCGAGACTTGTGCGTTCGATATCATTGGCGCGCAGTACTGGCGTGACGTGCAACCGGGTGAGCTGATCGTCATCGACAAGGATGGCATTACCGAAAGTAAGCATACCGAAGCAACACAGCGTTCGATTTGTACGTTTGAATACATTTATTTTGCCCGACCAGACAGTGACATCGACGGAATCAACGTCCACATGGCGCGCAAACGTCTAGGCAAGCAGCTGGCATTGGAATCCGCGATTGATGCTGATGTCGTCACAGGTGTACCGGATTCGAGTATTTCTGCTGCTATCGGATTTGCGGAAGCGACAGGAATTCCGTACGAAATCGGATTGATCAAAAACCGCTATGTGGGACGTACCTTCATTCAGCCGAGTCAGGAGCTGCGTGAGCGGGCTGTCTATCTCAAGCTGTCTGCGGTTCGCAAAGTAGTGGAAGGCAAGCGCGTCGTTATGATTGACGACTCCATTGTGCGCGGTACGACGAGTAATCGGATTGTCCGCATGCTGCGTGAGGCTGGCGCCAAAGAAGTGCATGTGCGTATCAGCTCTCCACCCGTTATGAATTCTTGTTTTTACGGCATCGACACCTCGTCGCGTGAGGAACTGATTGCGGCGACCAAATCCGTAGAGGAAATTCGTCAAATCATTGAGGCGGATTCGCTGTCGTTCTTGTCGGTTGAAGGAATGATCGATGCGATTGGCCGTACTGATTCGGCTCCCAATAGAGGACACTGCCTCGCATGCTTTAACGGAGAATATCCGACAGAGATTGAGTTCGAAGAAGCGCTACCTGCGCTCAAATGCTAACCGTACCTGTTCAGAAAGTCGTCTTTTCAGCACCGAGAAAGTAGCGAGAACCTGAAGAAGGAGGAGCGGAGTGTAGGGGACCTACATGAGCACCGGACTTCGAAGGTGAACGTTACTTTCGACATCGAATTTGCTTTCATGATTACTTCGTGATCAAAAGATGACTTTTTGAACAACCGCTAATACAAGCACCTCTTGCTAGGGGGAGAAACGATGAGTGAAGCATATAAACAAGCTGGCGTAGACATCGATGCGGGCAACGAAGCCGTAGAACGCATGAAAAAGCACGTCAAACGTACATTCCGTCCCGAAGTTCTGACTGATTTGGGCGGGTTCGGAGCGCTGTTTCGCCTGGATACCAAAAAATACGAGAAGCCGATTCTCGTTTCTGGCACAGACGGGGTAGGAACCAAGCTGAAGCTCGCCTTTGCCATGGACAAACACGATACAATCGGCATCGACGCTGTCGCTATGTGCGTCAATGACGTAGTGGTTCAAGGGGCAGAGCCGCTCTTTTTCCTCGATTATCTGGCAGTAGATAAGGTCATTCCGGAAAAAATCGAAGCGATTGTCAAAGGGATCGCGGAAGGCTGCTCCCAGTCCGGCTGCTCGTTGATTGGTGGGGAGACTGCCGAGATGCCTGGAATGTACGCAGAAGGCGAATACGACATCGCAGGCTTTACCGTAGGTGTCGTGGATGAGAGCAAAATGATTACCGGGGCTTCCGTGGCGGCAGGCGATGTACTAATCGGTCTGGCTTCCAGCGGCGTGCACAGCAACGGTTTCTCGCTCGTTCGCAAGGTTCTTTTGGCAGACAAAGGCATGTCCCTGCATGATCATGTTGACATATTAGGAAAAAAGCTCGGCGAAGAGCTGCTGACACCGACCCGCATTTACGTGAAGCAAGTGTTATCCGTTCTTGAGTCACATGAAGTGAAGGCTCTGGCACACATCACAGGCGGCGGCTTTACCGAAAACATTCCACGCGTGCTTCCAGAAGGAATGCAGGCTGTGATCAACGTTGGTTCCTGGCCAGTGCTGCCGATCTTTGAGCTCGTACAAGAGACGGGTAACATCTCTTACCCAGATATGTACAAAACGTTCAATATGGGCATTGGCATGATGCTCGTCGTGAAGCCGGAAGACGCAGTGAGTGTTATGGAAAAGCTGCAAGAGCTGGGAGAACAGGCGTATTTGATCGGACATATTCAAGCGGGAGAGCGCAAAGTCGTATACAACGGGGTGGAATGGTGAGAAAGCTGGCCATTTTCGCCTCAGGCAGCGGCTCCAACTTTGAAGCGATCGTGCAGGCTGTACAGGACGGCAGGCTCGCAGGTGTAGAAGTTGCATTGCTCGTGTGCGACAAGCCTGGTGCCAAGGTCTTGGAACGTGCAGAGCGTTTAGGGATCGACGCCTTTGTTTTTCAACCGAAGGAGTATCCAGACAAGGCTGCTTTTGAGCAGGAAATCGTGGCGCAGCTCCAAAAACGCGATATATCGCTGGTTGTGCTGGCAGGCTACATGCGTTTGGTGGGCGACACTCTTTTGTCATCCTATGAAGGAAAAATCATCAATCTGCATCCGTCGCTTTTGCCTGCTTTCCCTGGAAAAGACGCGATTGGTCAGGCGCTTGCTTATGGGGTAAAGATAACGGGGGTAACGGTACATCTGGTTGATGCCGGTCTGGATACAGGGCCGATCATTGCCCAGATTCCCGTAGCGGTGTCAGAAGCAGATACGGCTGAGACTTTGGCGGCTCGCATACATGCTGTGGAGCATGAGCTTCTGGTTAGAGTCATTGGCTATTTAGCAGAAGAGAGAGTGAAGCTGGAAGGAAGGCTTGTCCAGCTGACGTAATTCAAGAGATAGAGAAGAAACCGACATCCTTTTGCGATGTCGGTTTTTTGGTCATCCGTTTTAGAAATACTTCTTTCTCCGAAACAGGAGGGCTGTTACGGACGTAATGGTGGTAGCCATGATCATAATAATCGTGAATGCGTGCGGATGATTCTGAAAAGGAAGTGCGACGTTCATCCCGTAAAAGGTGCCGATCACCATAGGTAAGGTGATGACAATGGTAATGGCGGTCAACAGCTTCAATACGCGATTCAGATTGTTGGAGATGACGGAGCCAAAGCCATTCATGATGTTCCCCAAAATGGCGGTATAGATTTCCGTCATTTTGATAGCCTGCTTGGTTTCAATTTTTACCTCTTCCAGCAATTCCTTATCTTCTTCGTACATTTTCAAATAACTGCCGCTCCGAAGCAGGGAAATCAACAGACTGTTCGTTTCCAGGGACGTCGAGAAATAAACAAGGCTTTTCTGCAATTCAAGCAAGGTAAGCAGTTCATTGTTTTTCGTCGATTGCCGCAACGATTTTTCCAGCATTTCTGTCTGCTTGTTGATTTTTTTCAAGTACTGCAAATAATAGTGGGATGCATTTGATAAAATTTGCAGAACGAACCGGTTTCGCATGTGTGTGTGAAAGCTTTTCACTTTTCCTTGGATGAACTCTTTCATGACAGCCGTTTCTACCAGGCAAACGGTTAAGATATAATCTTCCATCACCATGATTCCCAGCGGAACTGTCGTGTAGTTGTCCTTCGTCCCTTCCTTCGTGGAAATCGGGATGTCTACGTAGAGCATCACGCGGTTTCCGTCCTTGTCGATCCGTCCGATTTCTTCGTCATCAAGGGCATCCTGTAAAAATTGAGGGTCAATCGACAAGTCCCTGACGACTTGTTGCTTTTCGTGCTCAGAAGGATCGATCAAATGAATCCAGCAGCCTTTTTCAAATTGGAGCAGCTCTTCTATTTTCCCTATGGTATTCGTTTTGTAAATGTTCAACATGGTTTTCTCATCCTTTCGCAAGTAGGATCGGAGGAATACGACCATGTTGCGCAAGCATGTCTAGATAAAGATACTTACATACACTTGTCCCATACAAAGGGAGAATGGCAAATAAGGTATGGGGAACATGCCGCAGCGCCACAAGGCCGGAAAATTCTCCGTATACAATACTGATTGCAGTTATTCATTCCGCAACTTGGACTACTGTCCATAAAAACGTTCCCCCCTTTCGAAAATAAAAACCCTCCAGCGGAAATCCAGAGGGTTAGAAAAGTGCACAAAATAACACCACTTTTTCTCCCCCTACGAGAGCTTTGGCACTATACAACGATGATTGACTAGGCCGATCATGTTTTTCTCGTCCTACATGCATGGTATTCATGTCCTTTCGTACGGTGTCGGCTTCTAACTATGACCCACTCACCCTATTTTGCTGCTATTCTTCTTCCGCGAATCATGACAAACCAAATCAACTCTTTTGACATACAGTAAGAGAGGGATATTCCCACAAAGGGAGGGGCCGACTTGAGCGGAGATTTTGTTTCGAACTTGCTCGATAAGCTAAGCCAAAAAACAGGGCGGCAATGGACGCTTAACGATATTATGAAGCTAGCGGAAAAAATGCCGAAGGGAGGAGCCAATGTAGATGCGCTGCTCGATGAGCTGGGAAATATGGGATTCGAAGTGCCAGAGGAAACAAAAGAGCGCGTCAGAGATCGTGTAAAAGACGGCCAATCCATCTCCATGGAAGAGCTAGGGAACTTAATGCCCAAAGAAGTAAAGGCGAAGAGCCGCAAGTCGAAGAAGCCGATCAAGCCAATCAGGGCGACTGCCAAAAGCAAAACAGTCTTACTGTCAGATCGCGTCAAAAAGCTATCAGGCAAAGGCAAGAAAAAACGATAACCTCATCAAAGCAAATGCAGGTGATGCAGTCGCAAGTGCCGAACAGGCATGGGCGGCTGCGTTTGTTTTCCTGACGAAGTTATTGATAATAGCGTACAATTAATTTATAATAAGTAAGTATTGTTCGTGTTTTGGTCAATAGTTACTCATGTTTTCACTAAAATTCAGGAGGTTCTATCCGTGAGTGTGAAAAAAGCGTTGATCAGCGTTTCTGACAAGACAGGATTGATTCCGTTTGCCCGTCGATTGGCAGCCGCCGGGGTACAGATTATTTCTACCGGTGGTACGGCTTCTCTTTTAAAAGCAGAGGGAGTTCCCGTCATTGGCATTTCTGAAGTGACTGGATTTCCAGAAATATTGGACGGTCGCGTCAAAACGTTGCATCCCAATATCCACAGCGGTCTCTTGGCTGTAAGGGACAGTGAAGCACATGTGCAGCAACTAAAAGACCTTGGGATTGAGACCATTGATCTGGTTGTCGTGAACCTTTATCCTTTCAAGGAAACAATAGCGAAGCCAGACGTGACATATGAAGATGCCATTGAGAATATTGATATTGGTGGACCAACGATGCTGCGTTCTGCTGCGAAAAATCACGCGTTCGTCAGTGTAGTAGTCGATGCAGCCGATTATGAAAAAGTAGCAGAAGAAATTGAAGCAAATGGCGATACTACGCTAGAAACCCGTCGCAAGCTGGCTGCAAAAGTTTTCCGTCATACAGCTGCCTATGATGCACTGATCTCTCGCTATTTGAGTGAGCAGGTGGGCGAACTGCTGCCTGAGAGCTTCACGGTGACTTACGAGAAAGCACAGGATTTACGCTATGGAGAAAATCCACATCAACGTGCGGCATTTTACCGTGAGCCGTTGTCCGATCAGTTGAGCATCGGGAATGCGAGTCAACTGCAAGGAAAAGAGCTTTCCTATAACAACATCAATGACGCAGACGCAGCGTTGGCGATTGTACGCGAATTCGCTGAACCTGCTGTCGTTGCGATCAAGCACTCCAACCCTTGTGGAGTAGGGATCGGCACTGATATTCGCGACGCTTACCAAAAAGCGTACGAAGCAGACCCTGTCTCTATTTTCGGTGGGATCGTGGCAGCAAACCGCCCGATTGACCGTGACACCGCACTTGCGATGAAAGAGATTTTCTTGGAAATTATAATCGCACCAGACTTCACCGACGAGGCGTTGGCTGTTCTGGCTGAGAAAAAGAACCTGCGTCTCTTGCGTATTCCTGCGCTGAATGAACCAGCCAAAAAAGTGGACAATCTGTTCCGCGTGGCTCCTGTTGCAGGCGGGGCACTCATTCAAGACTTCGACTACAAGCAGCTCGAAGAAAGCGAGATTCAAGTGGTCACAGACCGCAAGCCTTCGGAAGAGGAACTGGCACAGCTGAAATTCGCGTGGAAGGTCGTCAAGCACGTCAAATCAAATGCGATTCTCTTGGCAAAAGACAATATGACCATCGGCGTGGGTGCAGGCCAGATGAACCGCGTTGGGGCAGCGAAAATCGCCATCGAACAAGCAGGTGCATTGGCAAGTGGCGCAGTGATGGCCTCGGATGCGTATTTCCCGATGGGAGATACCGTGGAGGCGGCAGCCAAAGCGGGGATTACGGCTATCATCCAGCCAGGCGGCTCTATTCGCGACCAAGAATCGATTGATGCTTGCAACCGAGCGGGCATTGCGATGATCTTTACCGGCACGCGTCATTTCAAGCACTAAAAGAGGCTATTCGGGAGTAACTTTCGCTTTTTTAACACGTATGAAAGAGTGGATTACCTCTCACACAGGAGGAAATACAATGAAAATATTAGTGGTCGGTGGCGGCGGTCGAGAACACACGATTGCCTGGAAGCTGTTGCAGAGTTCTAAAGTGACAAAGGTATACTGTGCACCGGGAAATGGAGGCACCGCCCAAATCGCGCAAAACGTACCGATCGGCGTCCATGATTTTGCTGCACTGGTTCAATTCGTCAAGGATGAAGGAATTGATCTGACTGTCGTTGGCCCGGAAGATCCATTGCTGGCAGGGATTGTGGACTTTTTCCAGGAGCGCAATCTGCCGATCTATGGCCCGAACCAAAAAGCGGCAATGATCGAGGGCAGCAAGTCTTTTGCGAAAAGTTTAATGAAACGCTACGATATTCCGACGTCGGCCTATGAATCGTTTCTGGATTATGAATCGGCGAGTGCGTACGTAAGAGAGCAGGGGGCTCCTATCGTCGTCAAAGCGGATGGCTTGGCAGCGGGGAAAGGGGTCGTTGTCGCAGAGACGGTGGAAGAAGCAGAAGAGGCACTCCGTCAGATCATGCAGGAAAGCGTCTTTGGTGAAGCGGGAGCGCGTGTGGTCATTGAGGAGTGCATGTTTGGCGAAGAGCTGTCGCTGTTGTCTTTCGTCGATGGAGAGACAGTTAAGCCGATGATTACTTCTCAGGATCATAAGCGAATCTTCAATGATGACCGCGGCCCGAATACAGGCGGAATGGGAACATACGCCCCGGTACCGCAAATGTCTGCTGAGCTAGTGGACGAGATCGTCAAAACGATTGTCCAGCCGATGGCGTCAGGGATGGCCAAGGATGGCATTCCATTTAAAGGCATTCTCTACACAGGTCTGATGATTACGGAGCAAGGCCCAAAAGTCGTGGAGTTCAATGCGCGTTTTGGCGATCCAGAGACACAGGTGCTCTTGCCATTGCTCGAAACAGATTTACTCGATATTTTTGTCGGAACAATCAATGGCGAGCTCGATGCAGTCGATGTGACATGGCAAAAAGGAAGTGCTGTCTGTGTCGTCATGGCAGCGCCGGGTTATCCGGGAGAATATCCAAAGGGCGCGTTGATTCACGGACTGGGTCAGGCAAACGAGGGAGCTACGGTGTTTCACGCAGGTACGAAGGAAACCGAGGAAGGAATCGTTACGAGCGGTGGCCGTGTGCTTGGCGTCGTGGCAACAGGAGCAGATTTGGCGCAAGCGCGTGAGACAGCGTACGCGAAGGTGCAAGGGATCTCGTTTGATGGGGCGCAGTATCGCACGGATATTGCGGCACGAGCGATGAAATATCAGCAAAAGGGATAAAAAAGAACAAGCTGTTCCTCCGGTAGAAAATTCTACTTGGGGAACAGCTTTTTTAGTTATTACATGCCCATGTTTTCACTCGCGATGGCTGCTTTTTTCGCTTTGGCCGCAGACACCTGAGAAAGGAAATAAACAATGAGAAACAGCAGCAAGCAAGCCGCCGACCAGCGGTACATGACAGAGTAGCTCGAATGTGTCGCGATGACGCCGAGGAGCATAGAGCCGACCGCGATACCCAGGTCGATGGAATTAAAGAACAGTCCATTCGCCATGCCGCGTTGCTCAGGTGTGACGACCTTCACCATCCACGCCTGGATCGATGGCTGAATCATGCCATAGCCAAGCCCGTAGAAGGCAGCAGAGACGAGAAGCAAGGACTCTGTCGTGGTCAGGGACAGGAGCAAGAGGCTGACCCCGACGAAAATCGCACCCGGAGGCAGGACAGCAATGTGTCCTTTGCGATCATACAGCTTGCCGGAAAACGGACGAATCAACACCATCGCCAGTGCATTCGTAAGGAAAAACCAGCCGACATTCTCAATGTGGGCTTCTTTTCCGTACAAGGCCAAAAAGCTGAGAATCCCGCCATACGTAATGGACAAACAAAAATTCAGTACAGCTGGTAGCAGCAGCTTTTTATCATAAAATCGGCGAATGCCTGTGACAGTTTGTGCGTTCCCTGACGACACAGGAAGCTGATTGTAGGCACGGATAAAATGCATCAACGGAAAAATAATAGCAACTAACAATACGAGAACCATAAGCATCGATCCGAATCCAAACCCATTTAACACTCCAAGTCCAATCAACGGGCCGAGTGCCATAGCCAAGCTGGTCGATAAGCCGAAATACCCCATGCCTTCACCGATTCGTCTAGCAGGAATCACATTGGAGACAATCGTCGGAAAGGTCGTGCTGCCCATCCCAAAGCCAATGCCGACCAAGATTCGCAGCAGAAGAAAGAAAACAATGCTTCCCGCCCAGTAATAGCCTGCGCTAAAAATCGCGACGAATCCCAGTGCTACAATCGCCAAGAGCTTACTGCTTTTCGTTTTCAACGCTTCCCCGGTAAACACCCTTGCGATCACTGCTGCAAGTGAAAACAAGCTAATAACCAGGCTGACAACAAAATCATTGGCCTGATACGCTTCCTTCACATAGGCAGGGAAGGTAGGGGTCTGCATTTGAACGGTGAGAAACAACAACAAATTGCATACAGTTAACAGGACAAAATCTCTCGTCCACAGTCTCTCTCTACTCTCTCCCAATGCTGTCACTCCTAGTCTGTCGTTTTTCTATTGATGTTCTCGTTAATCTCAAGCAAGATTTCTCGCAAGAAAGCCAGCTTTTCAGGAGAAATCCCCTCCAAAATGTCTGCAACGGCCTGAGCCTCTACAGGAATCGCCTGCTCAATCCATTCCCGTCCTTTTGGGGAAAGGGTAATGATGTAGGCGCGGCGGTCCTGTTCGCTCAACGTCTTTTCGATAAAGCCTTTTTTGGCGAGTGTGTCTAAAATGCGTGTCATCGAAGGCTGATCCTTGGCAGAGCGCTGGGCCAGCTCTTTTTGATTGATGCCCTCTTCCTCTCGTAGCCGATAAAGGACGGCGAACTGCTCCGTGGTCAAATCAAACTCCTTTAAAAAATGGGAAACATAATGAATCATTCTCCGGTATGTATTTCCGATGAGAAATCCAACCGGTTCTTTTTGCCAATGATCGATCAGGGGAATGACCCTCTTTCGTTCAAAAATACTTGCAACGACAATTATATGTATAACAATTATTTTTGTAAATGGAAAAAACCGCCCAATAACAGGCGGTTGGTTGCTGCTCCTTTACTGACGATATCTCCCTCTTTTTCGCGAGGTGCGAAAGAAGTAATAACCCATTACGCCGATGACGCCAATGATTGTGGCAATAACAAAGAAGTTATGGGACATCCATTCATACATCTGGGGGCCGACAAGCATATGCGGTGCCTCCTCTCCTTATGTGTACGTGGGGTATGGATTGCTGCTGTTGTTATTTTCTTGGGAGCGAAAAGAGATGATCTCCCTTGCCGCTTTTTCGAGAAGTTGATCCTCTGGAGTAAGCTTCGTGTTTTGCTGATTGTTGATGGATTGTTTTTCCTGGTTCTTCGATAATTGTGGGCTTGCAGAATACTGTATGTTTGCCTTATTCGCTGTTGCTGGCGTGTTGCTCTCATCATCTTGGCTGTTATTCGAGTCCTTGATGGGCGCAATATTCATGGAGCGGGTAAACTGGTTGACTGCCATCTGCACGCCTTTTTTCTTGAGCTGATCCATCATGCCCTGTATGCCATTCCCTTTTGTCGTGTTGATGCCCATCGCTGCGTACATCGGACAAAAGCGAGTAGCTCCTTCTGCTACTTTCATTGCTGAAAAAGCCATGAGCAGCCATGGAGTATTGTATGGGCGACGACTCATTCTTCCGATGCCGTATGCCAAGCCCAACAGACCGCCAGTCATACGAATCAAGGCATCAGTTCTACCTACGTTTTTATGCATGAGAGTTGTCCTCCTGTCGCAATTACGTCTATTCCCTAGTGTGTAATAATGGGCGACAAGACACCCGTGGGAATTGTTACTACCATTACCAAGCTTGCAGGGGAACGAATGATGGACAGCGAACTGTAGAGAGCGATGAACGGTCGTTCATTTTTTAAAAAAATCGGGAGACCAGCAAGGAGAGAAGAAATGATGCGCGTACGAGCCATATCAGATCGTGATTACTTGAACATGATTCGCGTGAGCAGACGTCAGGCACCGGCAAGCCTTTGGATAAAAGGTGCAAGCGTTCTGAATGTGTACACAAAAGAATGGCAAGAGCATCACGTCGTAGTGGCAGGAGAACGTATTGCTTATGTAGGAGAAAAAGAGCCGTTGGTCGATGACCAGACCGTGATTATGGAGGCGGCTGGGCAATATCTCGTCCCGGGTTACATCGAGCCTCACGCGCATCCATTTCAATGGTATAACCCTTACACATTGGCTGACTTTGCTTTGCAAACGGGAACGACTGGGATGGTGTCGGACACGTTAATGCTCATGCATCTGCCCTTTTCACAAACGTCAGCAATCATGGATTCTTTGGCAGCACATCCCGTGAAGCAATTTTTCTGGGGCAGACTCGATCCGCAGACAGGGAAAGCTCATCCGTCGTTCACCAAGGAAAATTTGGCGCGAATGCTGGAGCATCCACGTGTGATCCAGGGTGGGGAGTTGACGAATTGGGGCGGTGTTTTACAAGAGGATGAGACGCTGCTTTTTGGTTTGAAGCATACGCGGGACTTGGGCAAAAGGATGGAGGGGCATCATCCGGGAGCGTCTTACGAGACATTGAACATTGCCGCAGCAGCCGGCGTAACAGCTTGTCATGAGGCCATCCATGCAGCCGATTTGCTGACGCGTATCCGTTTAGGCATGTATGCGACTCTGCGCCATTCCTCTATTCGCCCTGATCTTCCGGAGCTGGTGAAGGGCTGGCTGGAGTTGGGGGTTCCGTGGTCTTCACGGATGATGCTGACATCGGATGGAAGCACGCCGCCGATGCATCGAGACGGGTTCATGGATAGTACGATCCGTGTTGCCATTGAAGCGGGGATGCCGCCAGAGGAAGCGTATGTCATGGCGACGCTGAACCCGGCTGTCTATTATGGGCTGGACGCGGAGATCGGAGGAATTGCGCCGGGTCGAATCGCTGATATGCTGTTGTTACCGGCAAAGGATCGACCGACTCCATCCATCGTGATTGCGAATGGACAACGGGTGGCGGAAAAAGGAACCCTGCTCGTCCCAACCGTTCAGCCACAATGGGAGGAAGCTTCGTTACGTTTGACAGATCCATTGAAAAAGCAGGCACATCCCGATTGGTTCCGCTTGCGCCCGGATAAGGACGGCAAGGCCCCTGTGCTACAGATGCTGAATGCCGTGATCACGCGGCTGTCGCTAGAGGACATGCCCGTTGATCAGGATGGATACGTATCCTTGCAGCATGATCCGCAGTTGGCATTGATCGCCATTATTGACGCGACTGGAGGCAACCGAACAATGGCAGTGCTTCACGGCTTCGGCAAGCATCTCGAAGGGCTGGCCAGCACCTATTCAGCTTCTGGCGATTGGATCGTAATCGGACGCGATCCCCAAGCGATGGCGCAAGCACTGGAGCGTATTCGGGCAATAAAAGGCGGGGTCGTCCTGATCGATGAAGGAAAAATCATCTGCGAATGCCCATTGCTTCTTGCTGGAAAATTCGCGTCCGCACCGATGGAGGAAGTAATCAGCATGGGTGAAAATTTGGTAAATCAGCTCCGCTCCAAAGGGCATGTCCATCTCGATCCGATTTATTCGCTTTTGTTTTTTACGGCTACCCACTTGCCGTATGCACGTCTAACGGCAACAGGGATTGTCGACGTGAAGAGCGGACAAATCGTCGTTCCGGCACTTCCTCTACCTTAAGGGAGTGTTTTTTTTTTTGTTTGTAAAT
>NZ_PXZN01000002.1:0-110490 GCF_003013445.1 Brevibacillus sp. NRRL NRS-603
GGTGTGGAAGCGCGGTAACGCGTGGAGCTGACGAATACTAATCGGTCGAGGACTTATCCACACACTCTTAGCAATCATGCGTATTCAGTTTTGAAGGAATGAGGCGAAAAGCTGTATTCCCGATTACTTGTAAAAGTAATGGAGAATGCAGCTTTTTTGTATTTCCGCCAGTACATACAAATCTGATTCAAAAAAATACGTGCTCTAATAAAAGGAGCGGGTGCACAGCCGAGATCGGCGAGTGTGGTCATGATTGTGATTCCAGTCGATTATGCTATGCTGAATGACATACAGCTTGTTCAAATGAAAGAGGGATCAATATGCTTATTCTTGCAGTGGAGGATGAAAAAGCGCTGCTTCAGACAATTGCAGGAGTCCTGACCGATGAAGGATATCAGGTGGATACGGCAGAGCGCGGAGATGACGGCTTGTTATTGGCGGAACGCGGCATCTACGATTTGTTGGTCCTGGACATTATGATGCCAGGAATGGATGGCCTTTCACT
Organism: Brevibacillus sp. NRRL NRS-603; assembly: GCF_003013445.1. Classification (NCBI taxonomy): domain Bacteria; kingdom Bacillati; phylum Bacillota; class Bacilli; order Caryophanales; family Paenibacillaceae; genus Brevibacillus; species Brevibacillus sp. NRRL NRS-603. Next base: position 506 of record NZ_PXZN01000002.1, read on the forward strand.
GGTGAGAACGTTGCGTACAAAAGGTATAATGACGCCGGTTTTATTTTTAACGGCAAAAGATAGCGTGGAGTCAAGAGTCGAGGGATTGGATGCCGGAGCAGACGATTATTTGGTCAAGCCTTTTGCGGCCGAAGAATTGACGGCGAGAGTGAGAGCCCTCTTACGCCGACAAGGGAAACAAAACCCAGAAGGCGAGCTGGCATACGGTCCTCTGTCGCTGAAGATAAATGAATATGACGGTTTTGTTGATGATGAGCCGATGAAGTTAACCACGAAGGAGTACGAGCTACTTAAGTACTTCTTGCAAAATCGGGAGCAAATATTGACGCGCCAACAAATTTTTGACCGCGTATGGGGAATTGATTCAGAAGCGAATTACGGAGTGGTCGATTTGTATGTCCACTACCTGCGCAAGAAGCTGGGTGCTTACGAAGGCTTCATCCGAACGATCCGCAATGTGGGCTATATTTTGAAAAAGGAAGATAAATGATGTTTCGAAAAACGAGGATTCGCCTCGTAACGTTGAACGTAGTAGTGGTGCTTCTCTTGCTCAACGGGCTGGGGAGCGCAGTATACTACACGATGAAGTATCGACTCTATTCGCAGGTGGACCGAGAAATGACCAAAGTCAGTCAAAGACTGGCAGTTGATTCTTTGCCTCGACTCCATCGAATTGAAGACGACCCTTTTCCCTACAACCGTCAGGAGAGGAAAAAATTTAACGATCTGGATCGCCGATATGTTTTGCTCGTTTGGGATAGCTTTGGTCGTGTCATCGGGACCGCATTTGGTGATAGGCTGGAGCAAGAGGATTATGCAAAATTCCAGCATAACGGAAAAGCAGACGGAATCGAAACGGAAACAGTGAATGGACAAGTTTACCGCGTGCAGACAGTTACTGTTCCGAAAAAGGTTATTGTAGGCAATCGGATACAGACCGCGTACCAGTTTCAACTGATTTACAATCTGGCACCTGAGCAAAACATGCTGGACAGCTTGCTGTACGTCGTCATGATTGGTGACGTTATCAGTATTGTCATTGCGATCGTGGTTGGGTGGTTTTTGGCGAGAAGGGCACTAATTCCGATCCAAGTCTCGTGGGAAAAACAACAGCAGTTTATTGCTGATGCTTCTCATGAGCTGAGGACGCCGCTCACGGCCATCATGGTCAATTTGGAAAGGCTTTTTAGACACCCGGACCATACGATTGAGCAGGAAAGCGAAAAAATCATGATTGGGATGCAGGAGGCCAAGCGCTTGAGCAAGCTCGTCTCGGATTTGCTCACACTGGCTCGCAGTGATTCTAACGAGCTGCAGATCATGAATCAGACGCTGCGCTTAGACGAGGTAGCGATCAAATGCACCCAGGTTTTTGCACAACTTGCCATCGCACGGGAAATTCGTCTCGAAACAGACATCCAGCAACCCATTGAGATGGTGGGGGACCAAGAACGTCTGCATCAGCTCATGGTCATCTTGCTGGACAATGCCTTGAAGTACACGAACGAAGATGGGCGGATTTATGTCTCTTGCAAAAAGGAAGGCGGCCGTGTTTCGATTCTCGTAAAAGACAGTGGGATCGGGATTTCCAAGGAGGATATTCCGTATTTGTTTGATCGCTTCTATCGGGTGGATAAAATGCGCTCTCGTGCGACAGAAGGAACAGGCTTGGGGCTTTCCATTGCCAAATGGATCGTGGATGCTCACCACGGAAAAATTCAGGTCAGCAGTGAGGTAGGTATTGGAACGAGTTTTTTGGTTACACTTCCAATAAAGTCTTAAACAGAAGGAAAGAACCGTTTTCCCAACGTAGGGAATCGGTTTTTTTTTCAAATAGTGGAGCAATTCCATTTAACATACTTTTATGTTTCAAATATCTCTAAATTGAGGTAAACTATAAGCAGAGAGGAGTGGTTGTACGAATGAACATGACGATCACTAAAGCAGCGGTAGCATGGTTTCGGGAAGAATGGGGATGCAAAGAAGGAGACAGCATTCGTTTTTTTGTCCGGTACGGAGGCGTTAGTACGGTTCAGGATTCATTCTCGATGGGGATTGCCAAAGAGTTGCCGAATGAAATCGGAATTTCGACAGTAGCGGATGGCATCACATTTTATATGGAAAAAGATGAGCTGTGGTATATGAATGGAAAAGGGTTGAATGTCGATTATCGACCAGAGACAGACGAAGTAGATTTTAAGCTGGATTGAGCAAAGAAAATGGTAGAACATACTCCGTATTAAAAGCCTCTATGGAGTAGATAACTGGCGCCTGGAGAAGCTCAACAGTCTGTAGTTTCAAGGCTTTACAAAAAACGCTAATAGGAATCAGGGTGCTGCTTCGAGAATTTAGAATGGCTCACAAAAAGGGGCTGTCTCATAAGTCGGTTTTTCGGCTTAGAGACGCCCCTTTTGCATTTCACAAACGTTGATATATCCATGTTCCTGATGTTTAAATTTCAGCGGATTTGCCCTTTTGGGACAGCCCCCTCTTATTTGGCTGGCCAACCATCTTTCACTCCTCGAAAGGTATCGCTGTCCTCTTGGATGACTGCGGCTTGTGGTGTGAAAGAACCATCGTTGTTGACAACAATCGACGATAATCACTTCCTAAGACCTATGAAAAAACCAGGGAAAACGGCACTAAGGCATGTAGATATATTTATCTATTGGAAATATATTCAAGGTAGTAATATTATCTTCCAAACTATCTAGTGAATTCTAGCTGGATATCTACTTGGCCTCATCTGTTTTACGAGAGGATGGCTTGAACACATGAAAAAACGAAGAAAATGGCTTTATTTATTTGTACCGATTGGTTTTCTGGGAGTCATTTCTCTGTATGCGGCTTTGATGTACCAGCCCCTTCTTTTTGTTTTCGGCGATCAATTTTTCCGCAGAGACGATTGGGAAAGAATTAAGCCTAAGTATTTCCAAGGGGTAGCCTACTCAGCGGACGAGGAGGTAAGGCTGCTGGAACAACTGAGCTTGGAAGAATTGATCCTTGATATTGGAAAACAGATGGGGGTAAAGACGGATGAGCGTCTGATTGAAGAACAATTAAAACAACTGGGCAGCACGAAAGCGGAGCGTGAAGAAACGTTGCGCCAGATGAACATGACAGAAGAGGACAGCATTCAAAACATAAGACGGGCGATGATTGGTTTTGAAGTGAAAAAGATCGTGACTCGGGATGTTGTGGTGACACAAGAAGAAGTAGAAAGATTTTACCGGGAACAAATCGAGTCTTTTCGCATTCCCGAACTGCGAACCATTTATTATGTACGGGCTAAAAATGGCGACAAGCTCTTGTTGGACAAGCTGAAAGCAGCATCAGCGGAACGTTTTCAATCCCTGCTGAAGCAATATAGCGAAGATCCCGAGGGGCGTGCCGGATTGCATGAACTGGTCGCTCAGTCTCAAATGTCCGAGCATTATAACGAGATGATCGCGAAGGCCGTGTTTCACTCTCCCGTAATGCGGATTGTTGGCCCTTTTGAGAGCCAACAGTGGACCTATTGGTTTTTCCCTGCTGAAGTCATGCCGCCAAGAACACAGACCCTCCTGGAAGTAAGCCAAAAGATACAGCAAATCATTTATCTAGAGAAAGAATCCGTGGTGTACCGTAAGTGGCTCGAGTCACAGAAGAAATCTAACAATTACCTGTTTTTGCCTGAGAATTTGCAAAGGAATAAATTTTTGGCGTTTTGGAGTGACTTACGCCTTCTTTTTAATTCGTAAGTCTTTCGAATAAATAAAAATGATAAAGGAGAAATTACCATGAAAGTAGGAAAACTGTTGTTGACTGCACTCATTTGCTGTAGCTTGACGGGGATGGCCGCTCCCGCATTTGCGGAGAAGGAAATTGCCGACGAGCCTATGTGGGACAGCGCACCCGCACCAAAAAATTACAGCCCGGAAAAGAAGAAAGCAGCCGAAGAGATGGTTATTAACCAAAAATCTTTCACTCTTGCAGCGAATCCAATCATCGTTATCGACCCTGGACACGGTGGAGATGATCCAGGAGCATTGGGCAACGGTTTGAAAGAAAAAGACCTGACTTTGGACATAGGCCTTCGATCCAAAAATTACATCGTTGCCAACTATCCGGCTACGGTTTACATGACGCGAAGCTCTGATACAACGGTTGCTCTGTCTACCCGAGCCTCTTATGCCAATTCCAAAAACGCCAATTTTTTTGTCTCCATGCATATCAATGCCGCATCCCTTTCCTCGGCCAATGGAGTAGAAACTTACAATTACCCCGGATCGACAACCGGAAGGCGATTGGCAACGGAAACGTACAACCAATTAAGAAATTCGTTTTCAAATGACAGGGGAGTCAAAGAAGCAGAGTTTTACGTATTAAAATACACCAACATGCCGGCATCTTTAGGAGAGACTGGATTTATTACGAATGCGAGTGACGCATCCCAGCTTGCGCAAAGTTCCTTCCGTCAAACGCTTGCCACCCAATACGCTACCGGGATGCACCGTTACTGGTGGGGATTCTAAACAAATGATTGCAGCTAACCATGCCTTGAAACGGGATCCAGCTGTATAAGGCACAAACCACTCGAATTACGAAGAGGGGCTGTCTCATAAGTCGATTTTTCGGCTTAGAGACGCCCCTTTTGCATCTGGAACAGCCATTTGGATCGGCCGCATTCGGGAAAAAGAGGATCTGGGATATCTTTCATTTTATACTTAACAAATAAAAATGTTTGTTATATTATGAATACATACCAAATCGAAAAAGGAGGAAGGGATATGCGGTTACTCGATTCGTATTTAGAGCTTGGAGTTGTGGGTATGGCACGTGCAGGTGCATCGGGATGGTTCGGAGGGCACTACGGGGCAGCTCTTCTGGCCGGATACTACATGAATCAGGAGCACGATCTGCCAGAGCATGTAAAAGAAGGTATAGAGCGGACCTGCGAAGCATACCGCGAATTAAAGCCGGAATGGTTTGTTCCTTTGGATCAAGAAGAGCAAGCAGACCCCTCCTTATTACAGCTTGTCATCGCCGGGCTACGGAATAATGTGAAACAGCTCCGGACATCGGGACATGGCTTCGCATTAGGTGTGATGGCATTAAAAGCATTGCGGCAACGACCTGATTTGATCAGACCGAGTGTGGTGGACGGACTCGTGACACTGCTGCAGAAGACGACAGAGGATCGACCGAATCGTTACTGGGGCATTCCCAATTATTTTGAAATCACCGTAGAGGATGTAAAAGCGGAAGTAGCCCCATACGATACGACGCTCGAAATGACAAAAAGAATTTTTGATGAGCTGGATACCATCGTGCCAGGACGTACAATTGAAGGGGTACACTATTTCTTTGCAGGTGAAGTCGAGCATAATGTGACGCATGGTCATGCGTTGACCGATTTAGAACGGTTCGGATACCACGATTTGGTGCAGGCAGGGATGGCAAACCATCGCATCCAAATGTACCTCGATCGACAAATGCCCGAGTTTGTGTTGGAGGATGAAGTAAGGGAGCCCGCGTTTACCGAAATCTTCTCACCTGCATACTGGGAGAAAACATACACCGACCCACATGCATTGAAAGTTCCTTATGCTGCACTTGATTTGCTCAAGCGGCTTCCAGCAGAAAAGCGACCGGCAGCAGAGCGCAGCGTATGCAAGCTGTTGACTATCATGGTATAAGAACATAAAAAACAGGGAGGCCAAAGGGGCGCTCCCTGTTTCCTTTCAGGAACTCGACTACCAGGAAGGGATCAGGGTAGTCGTCGACTCACGGTTTGCCAAATAGCTTTTATGCTCGATCAGGGCATTGCGAATGGCAGACTCATTGATGTCAAAACCGATCCCTGGCGTTGTCGGTACAGCCAGCATACCAGGTGCTGCAAAATCGATGACAGGTGTCACGATATCCTCCGCAAAGTAACGATGTGAAGGGGATGTGTCGCCAGCAATTGTGAAGTTGCTAAGTGAGGCCATCGCGATGTTGTGCGCTCGTCCAATTCCTGCCTCCAGCATTCCTCCGCACCATACAGGTACGCCGCGTGTCGCACACAGGTCATGAATCTTCTTGGCGTCGGTCAGACCGCCTACGCGACCGATCTTGATGTTGATTATCCGGCAACTGCCGAGCTCGAGTGCTTTGCGGGCATCTTCCACCGTATGGATACTTTCGTCGAGGCAGATTGGCGTTTTCAGCTCTCTTTGCAAGGTCGCATGGTCGATGATGTCGTCATGGGCCAACGGCTGTTCAATCATGATCAAACCGAAGCCATCTAAAGCCTTCAGCATCTCCATGTCTGCCAGCGTATACGCAGAGTTTGCGTCCGCCATCAGCGGAACGTCTGGTCCAAATGTGTTGCGGATTGCACGCATTGGCTCGACATCAAAGCCCGGCTTGATTTTCACTTTGATCTTTTTGTAGCCGTCACGGATGAAGCCTTCTACGCGTTGTAGCAGTTTTTCGATGGTCGGCTCGATTCCGATACTTACACCGACGTCAATCGTCGTACGAGTTCCGCCCAATGCTTGAGAGAGGGAGATGCCGTTCATTTTGGCGTACAAATCCCAGACGGCACCTTCCAAAGCGGCTTTAGCCATGTGGTTGCGGCGCATCCAGGAGAAGAGGCGGGATACATCATCAGGATGCTCGATCTCCCGTGAAAACAGCTGCGGGATCAAATACTTTTCGAGCATGTACCAGACCGTATCGACATCCTCCTCGTTGTAAACAGGGACGTCCATTGCGACGCTTTCGCCGAAGCCGACATGGGCACCGCTATACGCACGCACCAGAATGCATTCCTTGTGGGTCTCGACTCCCATGCTCGTTTCAAAGGGGGAGTTCAACGGAATTTTGATTCGTTGCAGGTCCACGCGTTCGATTTTCATGTTCATCTCTCCTTAACCGTTCATTTGGATTGTTGCTCAAACGTTTTCAATACCGTTCTTGCCAAAATCTCAATGCCGTCTAGCAGTGCTTCTTTTTCAAAAGTCATCTGCGGATGATGAAGTCCTGGTGTTAGACCACAGCCTAAGCCAAGCATGGTCGCCCGAAGCTGTGGACGTTCCTTGGTATAGTAGTGGAAGTCTTCCGCGCCCGGTGTCTGAATCGGCGGTTCGAGCTTCTCTGCCCCCAAGGCTTGGGTAATGGCATCCGCCATGATCAGTCTCGCTTCTTCGTTCACTTCCGCCGCATAGACGCGTTCGGTGATCTCGTAAGACAGCTCTACTTCATACAGACGGGAAACGTGCTGCAAAATGTGCTCGACACGGGCAAATAGGGCGTGAATGACTTCATTCGTCTGTGCCCGCAGGTCCAAGTGGAACTGTGCTGAGCCCGGAATGATATTGCTGCTTTTGCTGCCGGCTGCAAGCTGCGTCATTTTGACGGAATAAGGGACGAGAGGATCGAGATGAATGCCTTTTAATTGCTCGACTATTGCTGCGGCTACCTCGATAGCGTTAACTCCGAGGTGAGGCCGGGCGCCATGAGCATCAGCACCCTTGATTTGCCCGAATACTGTGCCTGCCGCCCCGTGCAGGATAGCAGAAGCAGCTGTGCCGCGCGGGATTTCCTGAATGGGACGAAGATGGACACCGTACAGAAAATCAATATCGTCCACTACTTGCTTGTTCACCATCGCAAGTGCGCCATTTCCGCTTTCTTCTGCTGGTTGGAAAATGAGCTTTAGGCGACCAGGGAGCTGGACATCCATTGCTTGCAATACCATGAGGACGCCTAATGCCATGGTCATATGCGCATCGTGTCCGCAGGAATGGTTTGCGGTAAAGACGCCGTTTACTTCTTGCCAGAGTGCGTCCATGTCTGCCCGTACGCCAACAGTCAATTTTCCAGGCGTCAGATCGCCCCATTCGCCAACAACTCCCGTCACGTCGTCAAAGGTAGTGACACGGCAATGGTGTTTTTTCAAGAAGTCAGCGATAAACGAGGTGGTCTGTACTTCCTCCCAGCTTATCTCTGGATGCTGGTGTAAATGCTCGTATAGAGAAAAAATGGCGGGCTGCAATTGTTTGATCGTTGTGCGCATGGTTCCTCCATCGGTTTGTTCGTGAGTAGTCGAAAAGTGAAGCGAAGGCTACGCCAATCCACTTGACGCAGCCAATTTTAAGAAAAGCTCTTTTGTTACGAAACGCCGATTGTCACTGCTACAATGAGCGCGATCGAAGCGATTATGGCCCAACCAGCAAGCAGCTTCCAAATGAATTTGACCCATTTCTCATACGGAATGCCTGCAACAGCCAGATAGCCCATTAACGCGGACGAAGTCGGGATAATGGAGTTGGTTACCGCATCGCCGTATTGGAACGCAAGGACCGCTATCTGACGTTGGATGCCGAGCAGATCCGCAATCGGCACCATGATCGGCATCGTAGTTGCTGCCTGTCCACTGCCGGAAGAAATGAAGAGATTGAGAAAGGCTTGAATCACAAACATGGCCAAGACGTTTACGGCATCTGGCAAATGACCAATCGCCGAAGTCAGACTGTTAATCATCGTATCGATAATTTTTCCGTCTTCCAGGACGACCGTGATCGCGCGGGCAAAACCGACGATCAGCGCGCCAAACGTAACGGCTCTCGCACCGGCGACGAAGGAATCAAACAGCGTATTGACTGACAAACCTCCGACGAGACCAGCAACAAGGCCCATGATCAGGAAGGAAGCCGTAAGCTCGGTCAGGAACCATTCGTACTTGAATACACCGTATACGTTGAAGGCGAGGCCACAGACCATTACCAGGAACACGAGCTTGTGACGCGCATTCAGATCTGGGATGTCTACTGTTGGCTGTTCTTGACTAGCGTGATTCTCTACGCCATAAAGCACACTCTTGGTCGGGTCTGCTTTGACACGATACGCATACCGCATGACGTACCAGATGGCAAAAGCAAGCACGAAGACATACACAACAGCGCGGAAGGTAAGACCAGAGAAGAGCGGCAATTGCGCGAGCGACTGCGCCACCCCAACCGTAAATGGATTGATCATCCCGCCCATGAAGCCAGCTGCCGCCCCCATGGTGATCATGGCCGTACCTGTTACGGCATCAAAGCCCATTGCACGAGCCAGCGCGATACCGATCGGAACGAAGATGATGCTTTCTTCTGCCATTCCCATCGTAAAGCCACCAATGGAGAAGAGGAACATGGAAGCAGGAATGAGCAGCTTTTCCCGACCCTCCAAGTGTCGGACACCTTTATTGATCCCGGCTTCAATCGCTCCGGTCTGGCGGATGATTCCGAATACACCGCTTACAATAAAGATGTAGAAAATGATTTGCGCGCCTTTTTGCATCCCTTCTGGAATCGCTTTGAACATGTCAAAGAACGAGACCGGATCACTTTCTACAGAATGGTAGCTGCCGTTGACGACGATGGTTTTGCCTGAGGCAGCGTCCTTGACGCGATCGAACTCACCTGCGGGGAGCACGTAGGAAGCTAGGGCTGCCAAAATGATGATGATAAAGAGGATGGCATAGGTATGCGGTACAGAAAAACGTTTCTTTGCAGGTTTCAATGGATGTGTAGACATGAGGTCACCTCGCTTTTTTTTGCTTATGACAAGCAAGGGTCGTGCCAAGTGTCGAAATTTCCCGAATATAAGCGTTTTTAGTAGATTTTCATAGGCTAGATAAGGGAAGAAAATGAGCTTTAGGAATGTTTATTAGGTTTTATGCAGCCTAATACATCCTATTATTCATTGGGCGGAAGCTAAATCCGCCCGTGTTTTCGCAACAATTCGATACCCGCGAGGGTGATGGAGGTTCCTTGTCGGGTTGTTCCTGAACGCACCAAACCTTGCTGCTCTAACAGTTTCAGCTTGTGTCGCAGTGCGCTCTCTGTCCAGCCTACGGATTGCAGTTCAGGAGAGTGCGCCAATTGATAACGCCCCACTGGTTTGTTGGACACGTAATAATGATGCAAGCAATACAAAATATCCAGGTCGCGGTTGTCGTCCAATTGGGGGATCGAAGCCGTCTGCTGCCTTTGAAACAGGCTATCCGTCAAACGTTTGGGGAGATCCTGGATACCGATGACAGGATGCTCGCTTACCGTAATGGCATAGTCGACGACATTTTTCAGTTCGCGAATGTTCCCCCGCCAGTCATGGCGATAGAATAGCTCCATGACTTCTGGCGACCATGTTTTGCGAATGCCTTGCTGCTCCAGATGCTCGTCGATAAGAAGGGGAATATCGCTGATTCGCTCGCGCAAAGCAGGAATCTGGATCGGCAGGACAGCCAAACGATAGAACAGGTCCTCACGAAAGCCTCCTTGGGAAACAGCGTCTTCCAAATCGCGATTGGTAGCAGCGATGATACGGCAATCCACAGAGAGAATGCCTGTACCGCCCACGCGGATAACCTGCTTTTCTTGCAGCACGCGAAGCAGCTTGACCTGAATGGCTCCAGAGATGTCCCCCACCTCATCGAGAAAAATCGTCCCGCCGTCAGCTTGCTCAAACAGGCCGGGCTTTCCGCCTTTTCGTGCTCCAGTAAAGGCACCGTCTTCGTAGCCGAACAGCTCGCTCTCCAGCAGGTTTTCCGGCAGGGAGGCACAGTTGATTGCGACAAAGGGGCCGTTTTTGCGCAGGGAGTGTTGATGAATAGCATGGGCAAACAGCTCTTTTCCCGTCCCATTTTCGCCTGTCAGCAGAATCGTTTGATTGTTTTTTGCCATTTTTTTGCCGAGCTCGATAGCTTGGAGCAGCGGTTGGCTTTGTCCTTTAATATCGGAAAAGGAGTAGGTGGCTGTATGGCCGCGCAACGTAAGCGTGGTTCGCAAGCGTTGGATTTCGGTCACGTCTTTTAACGTACAAACGAAGCCTAAATGCTCATGCCTGCGGCGGATGCTTTGACTGCTGACGATAAATTGCTTGTGATCAATGGTTACGAGGGCGTCCTCCTGAGCTTCCTGCTCAAAAAAGGGCTGCAGCAAGCTGTGCTCCTTCATCACCGTGTACAGTTGTCCAACAATAGAGGATGCGTGTGGACAAAACAGCTCAACGGCGACGTCGTTTATAAACGTGATCAGACCTTGTTCGTTGCAGGCGATCACGGGGTCTTTGACTGCCTGAAAGGTAGATTGCAGCTGGCTGTTGAGCTTCTGTACTTCTGCGTAGGAGGTGCCTAGCATTTTTGCGAGCTCAGACATTTCTAAAATGAAGGAAGACAAGTACTCACGTTCCCATTCACTGGGCACGCCTACCTTGCGACCGATATCAATCAAGTCATGAATATTGATTTTGCGAAATCCGAGATCGATAACCTCCACGTGAGGAGGCAGTGGTACATCAGCGATGCTCATAATGATTGCGTACTGAAATTCGAGATCATCAAATGTACAGCCAGGGTGAAAAGGAACGTAATTGATATGATCGACGTTCGCTTCTATTAAATTTTGGATGACCTCTTGTGCCGTCACGGGCGAATTGTTCATGACAGGGACGGTCGTCCCCGGAGGAATCTGCATCAGCGCTTTCATTTTGCGCAGCTCGAAAAAACGGTTTAAAACCGTGATGGGTACGGAGTCAGCAACAGCTTGACGGGCAACTGTGTACAGCTCCGGGGATTTGGTTGTAATAAAGACATGATCGACTCCGCTCAAATCGGGAATGTGCTCATGGCTAGCGTAACCGATGACTTTGCAATACGGTTCGAAATAAGCCCGCAGTTCTTTTAGCAAAAATTCGAGAGTGTCCGTTCCTTTTGCAATCAAGACAATGGTGTGGTCCATGCTGCACCGCCTTTGCTCAAACAATCGTGAATGTTTTGTAATCTCATGATAGCACAATGCCTGGCTGTAATCGGATGGATTCGCATGTATAGAGAGGAAAGACAAGGATTGATTTGCGGGTGGGGAAATGTGTTTTAATAGAAGCTAGAAGATAGAAAAAGCAATAACAGGAGCAGGAGGAATCAGCATGGAGGACAGATTGGTTCCAGAGGTGCTGCAAATGATTGGGGAAGTCGTGCCAGACGGGGTATCGATTGCAATCTCGGACGGCTCACAATACTTGTACTATCAACCGAGTTCCAATATTGACTTGAAAATTACGCCAGGGGATCTCGTTCCCATTGGCTCGGCTACACATCAAGCACTTATGGAAATGGGAAAAGTGGGGCATCAGGTGGAGAGCCGTATTTTTGGCGTGCCTTACTATGGACTCTCGCTTCCATTGGTGCGAAATGGTCAGGTCGTGGGCTGTATTACCGCCATCTATCCGCCTCAAAACGTTCCGCTCACAAATCCGGAGCCGCGTCTATCGTTTTTGGTCGGAAAAGGGGAGGACGGCTGGCTGCCCATTCCGTTAACGGAGGTCGTTTATATCAGCTCTCATGAAGGAAAAACGCTTCTGCATACGGCTAGTGGAGCATATGCGAACAAATACAACATGGCTGAACTAGAGTACATGCTCCCGCAAGAGCGATTTGTTCGTTGTCATCGTTCGTATTTCGTCAATATGGAATCGATCGGCTTTATTCACCCGCATTTTCATTCGACGTTTTTATTGGAGATGAAGGACAAGCAAAAGACGAGAGTTCCTGTGAGTCAGTCGTACGCCAGCTCGTTTCGGCAATTGCTCCGCTTCTGAAATATCTGATAAATGAGAATGGTTCGCTGTCGTTTTTTCTTGATAGCCGCGTAAAAATTCTGTTTTGTTGGAAATCGAGTGCCCGCTCAGAATCCGTGTGCTAGTGTAAAGACAACAAAGATGGCATGGGAGGTCACAATGATGTGGGAGCGCTTACGCGATAAACGACTGGCAGATAAAATCGTGACGGCTGAGGTAGCAGCAGGATGGATTGAGGATGGCATGACGATCGGGTTAAGTGGTTTCACGCGTGCTGGTGATGCCAAGGTCGTGCCGCTCGCATTGGCTGAGCTGGCGAAAAAAGAGAACAAGCCTTTTGGCGTAAACGTATATACAGGAGCTTCACTCGGCTCCGATGTAGATGCCGTGATGGCGGAAGCAGGGATCATCAACAAGCGATTGCCTTTTCAAGCAGATCCGGTCATGCGCAAAAAAATCAACGATGGCAGCATGATGTTCGTTGACCAGCATTTGTCGCATACAGCGGAAGCGATTCGCCAGGGAGCGATAGACGCTATCGATTATGCGATTGTGGAAGCGGTTGCAATTACAGAAGAGGGCATGATCATTCCGGCTACGTCCGTGGGGAACTCTAATATTTTCGTGGAAAATGCCAAGCATGTCATCATTGAGTTGAATATGGCTCAATCGGTAGAGTTGGAAGGAATCCATGATATTTATACACCCGCAAAACAAGGAGAGCGTGAACCGATTCCGCTCACGTCCGTGGATCAGCGAATGGGCACAGCAGGGATTCCCGTCGATCCAGATAAAGTAAAAGGGATTGTCCTGACGAATCAGTTGGATTCTCCGTCGACGATTGTGGAGCCGGACGAAGAAACGGCGCAGATTGCTGCACATCTGATCGAGTTTTTGCGTCAGGAGGTAAAAGAGGGCCGCTTGCCGAACAATCTCGCGCCATTGCAATCGGGTATTGGATCGGTAGCGAATGCGGTTTTCAACGGATTTTTGGATTCGGAATTCACCGATCTGACTGTCTTTTCGGAAGTGTTGCAGGATGCGGTGTTTGATTTGCTTGATGCAGGTAAAATTTCGTTTGCCTCAGGCTGTTCGATCACGCTGACGGCTGACAAGATGAAGCATGTCACCGAAAATTTTGCCCAATACCGTGACAAGCTGCTGTTGCGTCCGCAAGAGATCACGAATCATCCGGAGCTGATTCGCCGCCTGGGTCTGATTGCGATCAATACCGCGATTGAAGCGGACATCTACGGTAACGTCAACTCGACCAATGTATCGGGTACGCGAATGATGAATGGCATCGGCGGCTCTGGTGATTTTGCGCGTAACGCACGTCTGGGCATCTTCGTTACCAAGTCGATTGCCAAAGGTGGAAACATCTCGAGCATCGTACCGTTTGCCTCCCATGTGGACCATACCGAGCACGATGTAGATATTATCGTCACCGAGCAAGGCCTGGCAGACCTGAGAGGCTTGGCTCCACGTCAAAGAGCTATCAAAATTATCGAGAATTGTGCGCATCCGATGTACCGCGATCAATTGATGGCGTACTATGAGGAAGCACTCACACGCGGCGGGCATATCCCGCATGTACTGGAAAAGGCATTCTCCTGGCACGTACGTTACGCGCAGGAAGGCACGATGCTTGCGAAAAAGCCAGTGTTGGTTTAGGCGATGGAATGATGAAAAAAGCAAACCCGCTCGGGCGTTAAAGCCTTGGCGGGTTTTTCACGTCTCCAGTGCAATGTTTGCGTTTTACGTTTGCAAGCTTTCCTGCCTTTTTTCCTGAGCAAACGAAGCCCATGCAAAGCCAAAGCCGACGAGGACGAGCAGTCCGCCGACCCAGCTGATGTGAACAATACCTACATGGTCTACGATCACTCCACCAAGACCTGCACCCAGTGCCAGCCCAAGCTGAAAAACCGAGGTGTTCATGCTGAGGGCCACCTGCGAAGAGTGAGGGGACAGCGTGATCAAATAATACTGCTGCGCTGGAACGGTGGTTTGCACGGCAGCGACCCAGAACATAACGGTGATGATTGCCCCCATGAACAGTTGCGAAGACAGCGGCAGGATCAGCAGAATGACAGCATGGAGAAGCAAGCTGACATACAGCGTAGGGCGAATCCCCCATTTGTCGGTGGAGACGCCTCCGATCCGCGAGCCAGCCACACTAGCGAGGCCTGCCAAGAAAAGCGTGGTGCTTACCCAAGCAGTCGTCATGGCGGCGGTGCTCTGTAGAAGCGGAGTAATGTAGGTATAGACGGTGGAATACCCTGTGACAAAGAACAAAGAGATGAATAGTGCATGAATCACCCGTTTGTTGCGGAGTGCGGCCAATTGTTTGCGTAGCGGGACGGCTTCTTCCCCCTGTTGCTTCGGCAAATAGGCCAAGATGGCGAAGAAGGGAATCAGTGTAAGGACGGCAATGTGCGCGAAAACAGGACGCCATCCCCAGATGTCTCCCAGCATGGTGCCAATTGGAACACCAAGCACGAGCGATAGGCTGAAGCCCATGAGGATGATCGCGATGGAGCTTCCTTTTTTCTCTGGGGAGGCCATGTTGGCAGCTTGCGCGAGAGCTACCACGGTGTAGATACCTCCGCAAAGCCCCAGCAGAATGCGGGATACCATCAATAGGGAGAAGCTTGGGCTTATGGATGCGAGCAAGTTTGCCACTATGAATGAAAACAGCGTCCAAAGGATGAGTTTTTTTCGTTCTACTCCTGCGGTGAGCGCGATCAAGACCGGAGCTCCAAAGGCAAAGGCAAGGGAAAAGACAGTCACTAACTGACCAGCGAGGGAGAGGGAGACATGGGTGTCATCTGAGATCATGCCAATGATTCCGGTCACGATTGACTCAGCTGTGCCAATCATGAATTCTCCTACGGCCAGCAATAGGATTAAAAATTTTTTAGGCAAGGTGGTTCACTCCTCGGGCTAACAAGATTGATGTAGTGACATTTTACAAAACGATTTCTATAATTTACATACAGGAACCAAGGTGTTTTCGGTAAGTTGAATCCTATATGCAAGTTATTTGGCAGGAAACACTTGTGGATTTGAAAGGATGATCTGCGTGGATCAAATTGATTACAAAATCATGAGCTTGTTGCACGAAAATTCCCGGATACCATTCGCGGAGCTGGGGAGAATCATCGGGATGACGCAGCCTGCCGTGAAGGAGCGGGTCCGTCGTCTGGAGGAGCAGGGAATCATTACGGGTTACCACGCATCGATCTCTCAGGAAAAGCTGGGTAAGCACACGACTGCTTTTGTCATGTTCCGCACCAAGCAATGTGCGGCGTTCATCGATTTCTGCAAGCAATCGCCGGAAGTGACAGACATGTACCGGATCAGTGGGGAGTATAACTACATGCTGAAAGTGGTAACAAGGTCGACCGAGGAATTGGTTGCCTTCTCGGAACGCACTGGGGATTTCGGCTTTTCCTATACATTGATCATGCTAACGGCGCCGTTTGAGCAAAAAATGATGCTGGATGAAGAGAAAATCTTTTGATCGTGTTTTTGACCGAAAAAAAGAGGCTCCGCCGTATCAGGGCGAAGCCTCTTACTTTTGTGTATCGCGAAATTGCTATTTTTGCCGTACATACTGCTCGTCCCTCATGAACAGACGCCAGAAATAAATAAAACCGGGTACGAGAATCGCAAAGCCGACCATATAACAAATGAACAGAGCGTGGAACGTATCCGGATGTGTAAAGCTGGATTCAATCGTCACTTGGGGATAGATGATATAGGGGAGGCGCGCTGCACCGTACGCATAGCTAGCGAGCAGGTATTGCATCGTGGCGACAATGACCGCAATCCGCGGCAGATGGATGCCGAAGTATCGGCGGTCTTGGGGCAGCATGAGAGATATATAACTAATGAAAAAGCAGACGGCCGATGCAATAAGCCAAGGCAAATAGTCGAGAATACGGTCATATAGCCATTTTGCCTCTATCTGCATCGTGAGCACGGTAACCAATGCCGCAAGCAGCGTAATTGGCCCCAGTAGCACCGCATCTCTGCGGTAAACAGCGAAGGCTTGCTTTTCACCAGCGACGAAGGAGTAGTCCGCGAGAAGCAGCGACGAGAGGTAGAGTGTGCTGCTGATGGCAAGACCAATGAAAGAATAGACGTGCGGGCTGGTCAAAAACAGTCCCCAGTCGAGATACTCTACACCATTGATCGTCCGAGACAACCCGCCCTGCGTCACAGGAAGCACGCTGATTAACAGAGCTGGCACCAATATCCCGGTAACGCCGGAGACGATGCTGAGCATCTTGTCATACTTGTAAATCAGATGCGAAAACACCATGAATGTACTGCGGATCAGGATCAATAACACCACGAGACATCCGGGAACCAGCAGCAGGCTCGCCAGCGTGTAGGTCGCGCCAGGGAAAAAGGTAACGAGGGCGACAACAATTAACACGATAAAGACGTTCACGACCTCCCAGGAGGGCGAGAGGTAGCGATTGGCGATTTGGGTGGCTTTGGTTTTTTCTCGATTCAAATAGATCATCGACCAAAAACCAGCACCGAAGTCGAAGGAGGCCGCGACGGAATAGATGACGACGAAAATCCAGAGCAGCGTAATGGCAATAATCGTGTCGGTCATGGCGTTCCTCCATCCACTTTCGGCTGTTCTGGCGGATCGAGCTCCAAGGGATGGCGGCCAAAATAGCTGCGGAATACGAGCAGGGTGACGATCGCGAAAAATACGTACACCGAGAGGAAAATCCAGAACAGGGTAGAGATGCCTGCTGCTTGGGTAGCGGCATCTACTGTTTTCATCACCCGATAAACCACCCAAGGCTGGCGTCCTGTGCAGGCAAAAATCCAGCCGAATTCGATGCCTAATAAGGCGAGCGGCCCACTCGCGACAAAGACCCAGAGAACCCAACGGGGAAACTGAGAGCGCTTTAGGAGCTTCTTCCAAGCGAAGCCGATGAAACCAACGAAGATCAACAAGCTACCGATGATGACCATCCCGTTAAATAGTGTATGGATGTAGAGTGGAGGCCACAGCTCCTTTGGAAAGTCGTCCAGACCGACCACGACCTCGTCAAAGCGGTTGGCTGCAAGGAAGCTGAGCGCCCATGGAATCTCGATGGCGTATTTGACTTCTTTCGTCTCGGGATCGGTAAAGCCGCCAATTGCGAGTGGGGCATAGGCTTGTGTTTCAAACAGTCCTTCGGCAGCGGCCAGCTTTTCCGGCTGGTATTTATGCAAAAGCTGCGCAGATTCATGACCGTTCAAGGCGGTTAAAAGGGAAAAGGTGCCGCCCACGATTAAACCGGCCAAAAGTGCCTTTTGATGATACAAATAAACCCGACTGCCTTTTTCGGCGCGCAGCATTTTCCACGCTGCTACTCCTGCGACGATGAATGCCCCCGTCATATAAGCAGAGACAGTTACATGACCTGCCGTCACGAAAAAGCTGGGATTGAAAAAAGCTTTCCACGGGTCCACGTCGACGATCTGTCCATCGACCATCCGAAAGCCAGTTGGCGTGCCTTCAAAGGCGTGGACATTCGTAATCAGGATCGCGGAGGCTGTTGCACCAAGCAAAACCATGAACAAGCTCAGCAAACGCATGTTGCGGGAGAGGCGATGAGCCGCGTAGACGTAGATGGACATAAATAAAGCTTCCACGAAGAAAGCGAATATTTCGATCTGAAAAGGCAGCGAAATCACCTTGCCAACAATCTCCATGAACCCAGGCCATAACAGGGACAGCTGGACTCCAGCAATCGTTCCCGAGGGGATTGCGACACCTAGCAAGATCGCCTGGGCTTTTGTCCAGCGTTTGGCCATGATCTCGTAATCGCGGTCACGCGTCCGCCAAAAGAGGAGCTCCACCAGCAAGATCATGAGTGGGAGACCAACGCCCATGGTCGCAAAAATAATGTGAAAGGCCATAGTCGTCCCGAATATGGCTCTGGTCATCACGATATCTTCCACGTTCAACTTCCTTTCTGATCGGCACCAAAAATTGTTAACGATTTCCTCGTTAATGTCCCATGAGGAGGCGGAGTTTATACGAAAAAGACCGTCACAAAAATGTGACGGCCGGGCTTGATGATAGGATAAGGGCGTTTGGAAGAGTAGATTATTTACGATAAAGTGGATAATCAACCTCAGTTGGTACTTGAATCAACACCAGGCGGAGCGGAGCATCCGTTGATGCTGTGTAGATGGCTGTGCTGCTTTCCTCGGAGGAGAGAACGACAAAGTCACCTTTGGTTGCCGGGGTGTGATTCTCGCTGACAGTTGCTTTCTCTGCAACGCTTCCGTTCCCTTCCACTATAACGACTGCATGAGCATAACCAGCCGGGAGTTCTTTTTCATACGATTTTCCAGCGGGAATCGTGATGTCGCTCATCGAGGAATCCGTAACCAGCTGAATGGGCGCAGACGATCCGATGATGTGTTTCACTTGCACTCCATCAACATCCTCAGACGGAAACTCCTCATGATCATACTGATTGTAAGTCGGCGGTTGCTTTGTTGTTTGCGCGAGATGCGGTTCAAACCAGATTTGAAACATTTCTGTATCCTTGCCAAGTTCTTCTGCATGGTACGCGCCTGAACCGGTTTGCATAATCTGCGCGCCGCCTGTTGACACCTCTTGAAGATTTCCAAGCGTGTCCCGATGTCCGACTGTCCCTGTGAGGACGTATGACAAAATTTCAAAGCCGGAGTGAGGGTGCAGCGGAATCTCAAATGTCTTCAATGATTTTGCCCATGCCCAGTAAAAAAGTGGTCCTACCCGTTTGACAACGGAGCCTTCATGAGGGAAGCCAATTGGTTTATTCTCTACGATTTCACCGTCGCCAAAATGTCCTTTTGCTTGCTCGTTCTGTGTATAGACGCGGATTTCCATCTGATGTTCCTCCCTTAGTACGATTGCTGGCTTACGGGTTGTAAGGAGTTACTATTAAAACAAAATGTATGCGCCCGGACCGATCAACGCCACACCAATAACAACTGCGATTAATGTCAGGTTGTATTCGTATCCGTTTTGTGTGACCCAATATCCATTTTGCCCGTGTACCTTCAGAATGGCAACCAGCATTGTGAAAGCAAGCAGAATAGCACTTGGCCAGATACCTACGCCTGCCGCAAACATCAGACCGCCAACGAGCTCAGACAATCCAGCGACAAAGGCCATCATTACGCCAGGTTTCACTCCAATGGACTCCAGCCAGCCGCCTGTTCCTTTCAAACCATAACCGCCAAACCAACCAAACAACTTCTGCGTACCATGACCTGCAAACGTCAAACCAATGACCAAACGAATTAACAACAATCCAGTATCCAACACTTTTCATCTCTCCTTAATTACTTTTAATTAGTATATCTTTATTTTAAGATATTTGTCCAAAAAGGCTGGCGGGCCTTAGAAGGATTCCGCCAGTTTTACTGCTTTTTCTACACCAGCTGCAACGAGCTCAGCTGCTTTGTCTTGGAATTGGTTGTGACCTTCTACAATCACTTCCGATACATTGCTGATGCCCCAGAAGCCGAGGAGCGTGCGAACGTATTTGTTTGCCATTTCGATTTCAGCCATAGGCCCTTCGGAATAAACGCCACCGCGTGCGCTCAACAGAGCTACTTTTTTGTCGCCCATCAGACCAACTGGACCTTCAGCTGTGTACTTGAATGTTTTGCCTGCTTGGGAGAGGTAATCCATGTACGAATGCAGAACTGCCGGAACAGTGAAGTTCCACATTGGGAAAGCAAATACGATTTTGTCTGCTGCTGTAAATTGGTTCAGGTATTTGTTAACCAAGTCAGCACGTTTTTGCTCATCAGCAGACAGCTCGATTCCGTTTCCTGCTTTCCACATAGCAGTCAGCATGTCGTTACCGTAATAAGGGAGGTTCTCAGCAAACAGATCCAGCTCAACGATTTCGTCATTTGGATGTGTTTCTCTGTATGCTTTCGTGAAAGCTTCGTACAGCTTTACACTTGTAGCCTGCTCAACTGGGCGATCGTTTGCTTTAATAAAAAGTACTTTACTCATGAAAATCTTATTCCCCTTCCATTTAGTAAGTCACTAACTTTTAATGTGTAAATCTTGATTTTAAGATTATTACGTATCAGATCTTTTGTCAACACTTTTTTTAAACGATTGTGGTGAAGAGAAGGGGGCTACTCATCTAATAAGTAGCCTGAGCAGTGCGTCCCAGCTTTTTTAGCAGCTCGATTGCTTGACGCTGTTCTTCTGGTGTGAGACCTTCCATCGCTTTCTCAATGGCACGTTGATGAGGAGGGAAGATTTCAGACAAAAATTGATGCCCTTTTTCAGTGAGTTCCGCAAAAATGACGCGGCGGTCCTCCGAACAGGGCTTGCGAATGAGCAGTTGCTTCTTTTCGAGTTTGTCCACAACGTATGTGATGTTTCCGCTGGAGATCAAGATTTTTTCGCCAATTTGCTGCAATGGTTGAGGACCTTTATGAAATAATACCTCTAGTACCCCGAATTCAGTTGGATTAAGTCCATGCTCGCGAATGTGACGATTGGAGTGAGCTGTAACCCAGTTGTATGACCTTGATAAAACGACAAAAAGATCGAGGGGATCATTTCGCAGTGGTTTGTCAGACATACGGACCCTCCTTTATATCGAAATTTAGATATCTTTAATTTAAGATAATCCTACATGATCGTATTCCTATTTGTCAAATTGAGATAAAAAATAAAATGCAAAACATATCTATACAAACAATTGTCCTCGTGATAAACTTTTGTTTGTAAACGAGCTGTGAAAGCGTAACAGAAGAAAGGAGGATGACCGTGGAAAAAGACATGCAGATCCTTCATCATATCCGGCAAAATCCTTTTATCACGCAACAGGAGCTGGCTGATCTGATTGGCATCTCACGTTCAGCGGTAGCTGGCTACATCGCACAGTTGACCAAGCGCGGGGAAATCAAAGGACGGGCTTATGTACTGCGTGATGAAGGAATGATTGCTTGTATCGGTGGGGCCAACCTTGACCGCAAAGCACGCGGCAAGCAGCAGGTGCGTCTACACTCATCCAATCCCGTAACGATTATGGAATCGTGTGGAGGAGTGGCACGGAATATCGCGGAGAACCTCGGTCGTCTTGGCTGCAATACGTCACTCATTACGAGCGTTGGTGAGGACAAAGAAGGCGAATGGCTCTTGCAGGAGACGAAAAAGCACGGGGTGCACATCAGCCAAGTGTGGAGACTTCCTACACAGCGGACGGGAACGTATACCGCGCTTCTTGATATTGATGGCGAGATGGTTGTTTCCTTGGCGAACATGGATATTTACGATGCTCTCACACCAGAGATGTTCGCGGAGAAATGGTCGCACATAGCAGCAGCCCACGTGGTTTTCATCGATACAAACATTCCGGCGGACTGCTTGGCCTACATCATCGAACGTTGCCGGGAGGAAAACATCCTGCTCTTCGTTGACCCGGTCTCTTCCATTAAAGCAAAGAAGCTCCCACAGCAATTGGACGGAGTAGAAGCGATTTTGCCGAATCGCGAAGAAGCTGAGCTGATGGCTGGCATGAAGATCACGACGATCGAAGAATGCGCCGAGGCTTGCCGCAAGATCAGGGAACGAGGCGTCAAGCACGTCATTGTTACCTTGGGCGAAGAGGGCATTTACTACCAATCCGAGGACGTTGAGGAGCATATGTCTCCGTATCCAACGGAAGTGGTAGATGTAACAGGTGCGGGAGATGCGTTCGCGTCGGGACTCTTGTATGGCATTGTAAACGGAGAGTCTTTCCAGAGAGCATGCCGCCTTGGATTGGCAGCATCCGCTCTGACATTGCAAACAGAGCAGTCCGTATCTCCTCTATTAAAAGCAGAACAATTGGAACTGGCCGTAGAACAATTCGAAAAGGAGCGATAAGAGATGAAACAATATTTGACCTTTACTGAGGAAGTACGCCACGCACTGGAGAACAATCTGCCGGTAGTTGCACTGGAGACGACGATTATTTCGCACGGTATGCCATACCCGCAAAACATTGAGATGGCGAAAGAAGTAGAGCAAATCATTCGAGACAACGGTGCTGTACCAGCTACGATCGGGATCATGGACGGCAAAATCAAAATCGGTTTGACTGACAGCGAGCTGGAGGAGTTTGCGACGAACAAAAATGTAGCAAAAGTAAGCCGTCGCGACTTCGCTTACATTTTGGCTAGCGGTAAAATCGGTGCGACTACAGTAGCCGCTACCATGATCGCAGCTGAGATGGCTGGCATCCACATGTTTGCAACAGGCGGTATCGGCGGGGTACACCGTGAAGGCGAAATCACTTGGGACGTATCTGCTGACCTGACTGAGCTGGCGCAAACAGATGTAGCTGTAGTATGCGCAGGTGCGAAATCGATTCTCGATATCGGCCGCACACTCGAATATTTGGAAACGCAAGGTGTACCAGTTGTGGGCTACCGCACAGATGAATTCCCTTCCTTCTTTGCTCGCGAAAGCGGTTTTGGTGTAGACATGCGTATCGATACACCAGAAGAAGTCGGTAAGATGATGAACACCAAATGGGATCTGGGACTCAAAGGCGGTATGATTATCGCGAACCCAGTACCAGAATCAGATGCACTCAACCACGAGGAAATCGAAGCTGTGATCCTAAAAGCACTCGCGGAAGCAAAAGAAAACAACATTGCAGGGAAACAGGTAACGCCATTCATGCTCGATAAAGTGAAAAAGCTGACAGAAGGCAAGAGCTTGGCAACGAACATCGCGCTGGTGAAACACAATGCTGAAGTAGCTGCGAAAATCGCGGTAGCTTATCAGAAAGAAGCGAATCAAGGTAAATAAGAGAGATTGAACAACAAAACAGTCAAAGAAAAACGAGCCTCTAGAATCGCTTCTAGGGCTCGTTTCGTTTATTTTACTCACTCCCACCAATGTTGCATTCCACGGATTCCAACATCCCACAGCTTAGCGTTTCCGGAAACGATAATGGTAATTTCGTTTACCTCGTTAAAAGGCATCTCCCTTAAAGCGTCTGTCCCTTGAAAGGATTGTTCGTTTAACTGAGATATTTCTTGTCCATCTACGATGATTTTGGCTTCACCCTTAGAGTCTCCATTGTCGGGAATGCCGAAATAGAAAGAAAGCCAGACATTTTCTTGGTTCCCCAGAATATAGTTGTATGTTTTGGTTGATTCCCCTTCACTGCTATACACGTTCATTTTCGGCTCTATTCGCTCACCTGCTACGGTGAAACTTGGGAGGTTCTCAGTCATAGGGGTAGTTCCCGTCGTTTCTTTCATAACCGTTAATGATTGAATAGGGCCTTCTCTTTTTTTGATGATTTCAGAGACCACCATGACTCCAAATATAAGTACAACAATAGATAGAGCCGAAGCCATGAGCTTTTTATAAGAAATATTTGAAGAAAATCCAACTCGATAGGCAACATAGCCAATCGCTGCCCCTATTGTATTGGATATCACATCATTTACATCAAAGCTACCAAGATATGTTAAGGTTTGAAAAGTTTCTAGAACAAGAATCGCTAAGACAAACAAGGATATGAACTTCCCAAATCTTACACGATACAACAGGGGAAGCAGTATTCCAAAAGGGATAAAAGCAGCGATGTTTCCAAAATCAACAATCCATGAATAATTTAGTTCTGGAAATTTAAGTGGTACTCCTTCTGGGACAAGGATAAAGGTGTACCCTTCTACACTGGCTGCGCCGTCGAGCCTGTTAAACGCAAAGAACATAAAAAATAAAATTAAAATCGTATAGAATATGGTGCCAACTAAGATGACTTTCCGTGATTTCATTTCCATCATTTTAATCTCCTTAAAGCCATTTGTGTCTGAATGATTTTACTCTGAATGAATACGTGAGTGATTAGCTGTTAGTCACATCCTTGATAACAACTAAGATTTTCCCTGTGTTTTTAGCATTTGAAGCCCATTTAGAAAAAAATTCAAAAAAGCACTTGATATACCCTGAGGGGGTATTGTATAGTAAAGGTGTGATCAGGAAACAACGTAAGGGAAACGTTACGATATATTATACCCCTACAGGGTATTTGGAGGGATTAAAATGAGTGCTAAAACAGCAGAGGCAACAGTCGCAATCTCAGGGATGACTTGCGCAGCTTGTGCACTGCGCATCGAAAAGGGCTTGGGAAAAATGGAGGGTGTAGAGACCGCCAACGTCAATCTGGCTTTGGAAAAATCCACAGTCGTGTTCGATCCAACGAAAACGAACATAGACGACATCCGCTCCAAAATTGAATCGCTCGGCTATGGCGTCGTCACTGACAAGGTGGAGCTAAACATCTCGGGAATGACATGTGCGGCTTGCTCCACACGGATCGAAAAAGGCTTGAACAAAACAGCTGGGGTTCTGAAGGCAAACGTGAACCTGGCGATGGAAACAGCCACTGTCGAGTACGATTCCTCACAGGTAAGTGTGACGGACATTATTCAAAAGGTAGAGAAGCTAGGGTATCAGGCCACTCGCAAGGAAGAAGGAAAAGAAGAAGAAAAAGTAGATCGTCGCCAGGAAGAAATCAAACGGCAGACCCGCAAATTCTGGATTTCCGCGATTCTGTCACTCCCGCTTCTCTGGTCGATGGTAAGCCACTTTTCCTTCACCTCGTTTATCTGGCTGCCTGAAAGCTTGATGAATCCGTGGGTACAGCTCGCATTGGCCACACCGGTACAATTCATCATTGGAGCACAATTTTACGTCGGAGCTTTCAAAGCCCTTCGCAACAAGAGTGCCAACATGGATGTGCTGGTTGCTCTCGGTACATCGGCTGCTTATTTCTACAGTTTATGGGTCGCGATCAACTCCATCGGTGCTCATGGCGGCCACATGCTCGAGCTGTACTTTGAGACCAGTGCGGTACTGATCACGTTGATCGTTTTGGGTAAACTGTTTGAGATGAAAGCAAAGGGGCGCTCTTCGGAAGCGATCCGCAAGCTGATGGGCTTGCAAGCAAAAACAGCAGTAGTCGTACGAGATGGCGTCGAGATGACCATTCCTGTAGAAGAAGTGAGACTGGGCGATGTCGTTCACGTGAAGCCGGGCGACAAAGTACCTGTCGATGGCATCGTCATGGAAGGGCAGTCCGCAGTTGATGAATCCATGCTGACTGGTGAAAGTATTCCGGTGGATAAAGCCGCAGGTGATACCGTCATCGG
The DNA here is from genome assembly GCF_003013445.1 of Brevibacillus sp. NRRL NRS-603. Lineage (NCBI taxonomy): Bacteria > Bacillati > Bacillota > Bacilli > Caryophanales > Paenibacillaceae > Brevibacillus > Brevibacillus sp. NRRL NRS-603. The sequence goes on from NZ_PXZN01000002.1 coordinate 26,297, forward strand.
CGCCACTTTGAACAAAAACGGCTTTTTGAAGGTCCAGGCAACCAAAGTCGGAAAAGAAACAGCTCTGGCGCAAATCATTAAAGTAGTGGAAGAAGCACAAGGAACAAAAGCACCGATTCAGCGAGTAGCTGACAGCATCTCCGGGATTTTTGTCCCAATCGTAGTAGGGATTGCCATTCTTACCTTCTTAATCTGGTACTTCTTCGTTATACCTGGCAACTTCGGTGAGGCTTTGGAAAAAGCAATTGCCGTACTCGTAATCGCTTGCCCGTGCGCCCTCGGTTTGGCAACACCGACATCGATCATGGCGGGCTCTGGACGCGCAGCTGAGCTGGGCATCCTGTTCAAAGGAGGCGAGCATCTTGAGACTGCTCACCACCTGGATACAATCGTCCTCGATAAAACAGGGACTGTAACCAAAGGTGAGCCAGAACTGACAGACGTCATCGCCATTGATATCGAAGAACAAGAGCTGCTCTCTTTGGTCGGCGCCGCTGAGAAAAACTCCGAGCACCCATTGGCTCAAGCCATCGTTCGAGGTATTGCAGATAAAGGAATCACCCTGTCGGATACAGGTTCATTTGAAGCGATTCCTGGGTTCGGTATCCGGGCAACCGTCGCTGGCAAAGAAGTACTCGTCGGTACCCGCCGCTTGCTGGAAAAACATCAAATCTCGTACCAAGCAGTGTCTGATACCATGCTGGCACTGGAGCGCTCCGGTAAAACGGCGATGCTCGCAGTCGTCGAAGGCAAGCTCGCTGGCCTGATTGCCGTAGCGGATACGATCAAGCCAACCTCCAAGCAAGCTGTTCAGCGCATGAAAGCGATGGGATTGACTGTGATCATGATGACCGGTGACAACCGTCAAACCGCCGAGGCCATTGCCCGTGAAGCAGGAATCGATCACGTCATCGCAGAAGTCCTGCCTGAAGGCAAAGCCGCAGAAGTGAAAAAACTGCAAGAACAAGGCAAAAAAGTCGCGATGGTCGGCGATGGTATCAACGATGCTCCTGCACTTGCTACCGCTGACGTCGGTATGGCAATCGGTACAGGTACAGATGTGGCTATGGAAGCCGCCGATATTACCCTGATGCGCGGCGAACTGACCAGTGTCGCAGACGCCATCGAGATGAGCAAACTCACCATTCGCAACATCAAGCAAAATCTGTTCTGGGCATTAGCCTACAACACCTTGGGTATCCCGATTGCCGCAATCGGCTTCCTCGCTCCATGGCTTGCCGGTGCCGCAATGGCCTTCAGCTCCGTATCCGTTGTACTCAACGCACTGAGACTGCAACGAGTAAAGCTGTAACAACAGCAACAAGCGGCTTTGTCCGCCTTATCTATACAATTATCATTTAAGGAGAGATTGATCATGACAAATATCACATTGAATGTAGAAGGCATGTCTTGCAACAAATGCGTAGCGCGCATCGAGAACACATTGAAAGAGCTGGGTGCAGAAGGCAAAGTAAACCTGGCTGAAAAAAAGGTTGAGGTTTCCTACAACGAGAGCAACCTGACTCTCGATGCAGTGAAAGAAGCAATCGAAGACCAAGGTTACGACGTCGTTTAATCATCGTGTCTTTGAAAAGCAAAGCTCCTGCCTCATTCAATGAGGCAGGGGCTTTTTGGTGTTGAGATAAAAGTGGCTGTAGTGGAGGGGAAGAAGCCCATTTCCAGTCTACGCTTCGGCCTACGCCCCGCAAGGGGTTAAACTGTCCGCTCCGAAATGAATGCCGGGAGCGCTTCAAAAGTAGAGTTTCGAAGATGTATTCGCAGAGGTTGAAGCTGAAAACCCCCGCCATTCATTTCGGAGCTAGGTAGGGCTCCAGAGGCGCTAGGACTGGAAATGTTCTTCTTCCCAAGCGGCTTTTTACTACATTTTGAAAGCAGCATTCAAGCTGTCTTTTAAAATGTATGTAGAAACTCAGCAGTTCGTAGAGGAAACAGGAGAAATAAGCGAAGATCTTTGGACACACCTACCGAGGCGTAGTGAAAAAAAGAGAAACTGATTTTAGCGTCCACCTCTGAAATGCATCTTGAATGAACTACTTTGGACGCGGTTTCTCTTTTTTTCACGGAGCCGGGCACTCCATGCTCCCGCGCAGGGGTTCCAAGAATCTGAGCGTTTTCTCCTGTTTCCTCCCCACCACAACAGCGAGTATTAGGCACTAATATCTTGATCGAGTGAGCAACTAACAGCTAATCTAATCCGACTCATAAAGAAAGCTGTCATTCGGTTAAAACCGTGCTAAACAAACGTTCACAATAACTGGAAGTGAGCGTATAATCAAAATCAAAATCACAATCAAATAAGCAGCAAAACACATACGGCCTAGTTCCGAGATTCTCGGAAGCGGGGGAACCAATCTTTTGGGGTTAATCCTGAGTGATCAGGAGGGATGAGGAAATGTCTTCTCTGCCATCCTACCCGTCAGCTAACCTCGTCGGCCAAAGCAGGGAAGGTCATGGATGGATAAAGTCTAGGCATATAATGCGCAACAAGGGGGGTCCTTGCGGGCGTGTGATAGGCCGATGCAGGCTTTTTCTTTGGGACCTTTGTTCTGGAGAAAAAGAATGGATCGGCCTATTTTTTATGGAAATACCGATGAGCAGCTTATGCGATACAGACGTGAAGGAAATAGTGTGGATCGCTGGGAGGCAGTCGGTACGACATAAACTGCTGACAATCAAAATCAGGAAGACAGAGTACAGGGAGTCCTGAAAATGGACGCCAGGTATTACGTAGGCCTGCGGATTTTCAACACGAGTAAAAATCAAGCGTGCATGCTTGGTTTTGCTGGAGTGTGGAAATTTCGCGGGCTTTTTTCATTTACGAAAAAACGAAAGATGAGGGATACCATGTCCAAAATGAAAGTCCATCAACTGACAAAAGTGTTCGGGAAGCACCCCGAGCTGGCCTTGAAGCTGCTGGCAGAAGGACGAACAAAAGAACAAATTTACAAGCAAACCGGCCAGTCCATCGGGGTCAATCAGGTCAGCTTTGAAGTCAAAGAAGGTGAAATCTTCGTCATCATGGGCCTGTCCGGCAGTGGCAAATCAACCTTAATTCGAATGTGTAATCGACTAATTGACCCAACGAGCGGAAGCATCGAGATCGATGGGGAAGAGATCGTGGACATGAAGGCGGCAGCTTTACGCGAGGCACGGAGGAAGAAGCTCGGGATGGTTTTCCAAAATTTCGCCCTGTTTCCGCAGCGGACGGTACGAGAAAACGTCGAGTTTGGATTGGAGATTCAACAGGTTCCACCCGGGCTCCGGCAAGAAAAAGCACGGGAAGCGCTCGCGCTCGTTGGATTAACCGAGTGGGAAAATGCGTACCCGGATCAATTGAGCGGAGGGATGCGCCAGCGGGTCGGATTGGCGCGGGCGTTGGCTAATAATCCAGATATTCTCTTGATGGACGAAGCGTTCAGTGCACTGGACCCGCTCATTCGAAAAGATATGCAGGATGAGCTGCTGGAGCTTCAGATGACAATGAAAAAGACGATCCTGTTCATTACGCATGACTTGCACGAGGCGTTGCGGCTGGGAGATCGGATTGCCTTTATGAAAGACGGACAGATCATTCAGATCGGCCGCCCGGAAGAAATCATGGCAGACCCAGCGGATGAATTCGTGCGGAAGTTCGTAGAGGATGCTGACCTGTCCAGGGTTCTCGTTGCTGAAAATGTGATGAAACGGGCAGAAGCAATCACGCCTGACAAAGGAGCGCGAGTGGCGCTGCAACTCATGATGGATAACGGTGTGTCCAGCTTGTACGTCGTGGACAAAAAGCGCACACTGCTCGGCTTGATTACGGCGTATGACGTTTCACTCGCGATCGGTACGGGAGATTCGCTGGAGAAGATCATGAAAACTGACCTCCCTACCATTCCACCTGACGCACGTCTGCACAGTTTGTTCCCGATGATGGCAGACCTGCACGTCCCGATTGCTGTAGTGGGCGAGCAGCAGCGTTTGTTGGGTGTCATCGTAAAAGGAGCGGTGCTAGGCGGGCTGGTAGGCAAAGTCAATGTCCAAGAGCACCAGAGAGCAGAGGTGATGAGTAATGGACGCCGTGCCTAAGCTACCGATTGGCGGTTGGATGGAAGGGTTCGTGGAGGTGCTGGGACAGTACAAAGGGGTATTGTTTGATCCAGTGGCTATCGTCATTTCCACGATGGTGACTTACTGTTCCACGGTTTTGGCGGAGATACCTTCGTTGATTCTCATCTTGCTGCTAGGGGCCGCTGCGTGGGTTTTTGCAGGGAGAGCGTCAATGGTCTTTACGGTTATCGGACTTTCTCTCATCCACAACTTGGGGTACTGGGATGAAACGATTGAGACATTAGGACTCGTCCTCACTGCCACCATGATTTCGATCGTTATCGGGATTCCGGTGGGCATTCTTTGCGCGAGACACGATACGTTTCGCAATCTAGTCACACCAGTACTTGATTTGATGCAGACGATGCCAGCGTTCGTTTACTTGATTCCCGCGATCTTTTTCTTCGGCTTGGGCGAGGTGCCGGGAGTCATCGCCTCCATTATTTTTGCTTTGCCGCCAATCGTGCGTCTCACGAACTTAGGCATACGTCAGGTCCCAGCGGAATTGGAGGAAGCGGCGGACGCCTTTGGCGCAACTGGGTGGCAAAAGCTCGTGAAAGTGCAACTGCCGTATGCGAAATCGACGATCTTGGCGGGGGTCAATCAATGCATCATGCTCGCCCTGTCGATGGTGGTCATAGCGGCTATGATCGGGGCGAAAGGCTTGGGGGCAGACGTATATCGAGCTGTATCGCAAGTGGATATAGGAAGAGGATTCGAGGCCGGGCTATCGATCGTGATTATCGCTATCGTCTTGGATCGGCTTACCCAATATGCAGGAAAAAAGGAGCGAAACACATGATGAACAAAATGGTTCCAGCTTTACTGGCAGTGATGATGGGGGCGACTGCTTGGCTTGCAGGCTGCTCCAGTCAAAACACAAACACACAAATACCGACAGCAACGGTGGTCGGTCCTATTGCTTCTGAGACGTCGGACAACGCGCTAGGAGAAAAGCTCGACTACAAAATCATCGGAATCGACGCAGGAGCAGGCTCGATGGTGAAGACAGAGGAAGTCATGAACCTGTATGGCTTGGATAAATGGCAGCTTGTCGAAGGCTCAGATGCAGCGATGACAGCAGCTTTGATCAAGGCGTACGAAGCGAAGGAGCCGATTATTATTACGGGCTGGACGCCGCATTGGATGTTTAAAAAGATGGATTTGAAATACTTGGCGGACCCGAAGAACGGCTTTGGCGGAGCGGAACAAATCCATACCATCGTGCGCAAAGGGCTGAAACAGGATCAGCCTGCTGCCTATCAATTTCTGGATAAGTTCTGGTGGGAGCCAGCTGATATGGAATCGGTCATGGTTCAAATGATTGACGGAAAAGATCCGGAAGTGGCCGCTGCGGAATGGGTAAAAAACAACGAAGCCAAAGTAGCGAAATGGGTGGAGGGCATCCAGCCTGTCCAAAAAGAGAAGCTGTCTCTCGCCTATGTAGCATGGGATTCCGAGATTGCCAGCACGCACGTCGTAGAGCATGTGCTGGAGCAGAAGCTGGGGTATGAGGTCGAATTGAGTCAGGTGCAGACTGGACCGATGTGGGCAGGAGTGGCCATTGGGGATGTAGATGGAATGGTTGCGGCGTGGCTGCCGTCTACAGATACGAGCTATTTGAAAAAATTTGCTGGGCAAATCGAGGATTTGGGTCCAAATCTCGACGGAACCAAAATCGGACTCGTGGTTCCTACGTACATGAACATCTCGTCCATTGAGGACCTCAAATAAGGGAAGGGGAGGTGCTCTATGAAGCATTATTTTGTAATGGGCAAGGGAGAAGCATTCACTTCTTTTGTCCAGACACTATGCAGCGACAGTTTGCCTGCTTTTTGGGTGGAGAATCCCGGTGCCTTCTCATTCACGGTCGGGCCTGGAGACAAGACGATTCAGCGGTTTTTGCCCATTTCATTTGAAGAGTGCTACCGTGATCAGGAATCCTTGCTGCTCTACCATTCCGTTTACATCTTTCCCGATGAGTGGGCGGAGGGACGCGACTTGCTTACACTGTTCAAGCAGCTGGGCACCTGCCGGATTTTTGTGATGACGCAGGAGCATCGGAACGCGATGTTATACAAGGCGCTCGGGGCAAATCACGTCATCGTGAGCCAGCCCGGGTATAAAGGCTACGGATGGTTGGCTGAACAGATGAGTGGCTAAAGAGAGGAATAGAAAAGGCTCCGCCTGAAAATGAGGCGGAGCCTTGTTTGCATGAAATTAGCCCAACATTTTTTCGAGGTCCTTGTCCAGTACATAAACCTCGATCCGTTCACCCATCTTCGTGCTGATGTCGCTATGACTCGATAGTACCTTGCAGTTGGTCAGCTTTTCTACGATTTCTTCCGATTCTTCGCTGTACATTTCACGGAGAACCTCGCGCATTTCCTTGACGATGCGGCGGCCTTTATCATGACTGGACAGATGCTTTTCTTCGACGGTGAGAACGCCCTTGAATCTAGCGATGACCATGTCACCGACGATGTAGGTCTTGGCTTCCTGTGGACCTCGTCCAATTAGCTCGCGTTGAAATTTTATGAATGCTTCGCTGATTTCAGCTTCCAGCTTTTTTTTGTTAGAGATGGCCAAACGCCATACCTCCCATAATTTATCATTGTGCCTAATATTACTCAGCTGTCTAGAGGCTGTCAAACAAATAGGCTGATAATGTGAAAACGCAAGAGAAACGATGAAATATCATGATCGGATGAGGCCTGATAGGTTTAAATCGCTTACACGGATAAAGAATGCAAAAATCGTGTGAAAAAGACTGAAATAGGACATTAACATTCGATTATGCCGGACGTATAATGAGATTCGTAACCAACAATTGCAAATATGGCCAAATCCCGAGGCACTCGGGAACGGAGGACCCAATCAGTAGGGGTTAATCCCACGCATGAATCGTGGGAGGGATGAGACACTCTTTCGCCATCCTACCCGTCAGCTAACTTCGTCGGCTAAAGCGAGGGAGGTCTAAAGACCGCCTATTTGAGGAGGCCTTTTTGTTTTCCATGGAGGGACGACAAGGGGTGACTCAAAACGTAATGCAGGTCTTTTCGTTTTGCTCAAAAACGGCCAATGACCGTTGTTACTTACAAGTAAATAGCTGTTTTTTTGAAAAAGGAAACGGGAGACAAAACGCAAAGAAGGCAACTTCAAGTCGGCTGGGCGTTAGGTAGACCAATGAGTACTTTTTCTCCGATACAAAGGATCGTTTTTATTTGCCGCGAAAAGGCGGGCGACTTGTTTCGTCTGTTTATCTTTCGTTCGGTCAAATGTGGCGATCTTTCGGGGAAATCGTAAGCATTGGTCTATTTTTTTATCCCAAATGGCAGGTTTTCTTCAAAAAATGCGTGTTCAAAAAGTTGGCTTTTCAGCACCGAGAAAGTGGCGTGAACCTGAAGAAGGAGGAGCGGAGTGTAGGGGACCTACATGAGCACCGGACTTTGAAGGTGAACGGCTCTTTCGATGCCGCATAAGCCCTCAGGACTACTACGTGATCAAAAGACGACTTTTTGAACTACCTTTAAAAGAAAGCTCGTACAGGGGATAGCGAGAGAGACGAGTCGGCCAGACTTCACGGAATAATTCGTACGGCAAAAAAGGAGGGACATGGCATGGACGTGGTTTCCATACTGCTCTTGGCGCTTTCATTCGGTGTATTTTTTGCACTCATCAAGTTTTGTGACGCCGTGGTAAGAGAACAGGGAGGGAAAGAGAAATGATCTGGTTGCTTTTGATTATGGCAGGGCTTGCGGTGTACCTGTGCCACGCATTGATTTACCCGGAGAAGTACTAGAGGTTACCCGAATCATTCGATTATTTGGAGCTATTTTTTAGAGGGAGTAGGAGGAACTATCGTGGACTTTATACAAATAGCGTTGGTTTTGGTGGTGCTTTTCGTGCTCGCCATACCGATGGGAAAATATTTGGCACGCTCCTTTTCGCTGGAGGCGACCCGTCTGGACCGTGTTTTTGGCGGGGTGGAAAAAGCGATATACAAGCTGTCTGGCATCCGCGTAGCAGATATGACCTGGAAGCAGTACGCAATGGCTGTTCTGGTCAGCAACATTTCAATGGTAGCGATTGCGTATCTCTTGCTTCGTTTGCAAGGGATGCTGCCTGGAAACCCGAGTGGAATCGCGGCGATGGAGCCGTTGCTTTCCTTTAACACAGCCGTCAGCTTTTTGACGAATACGAATCTTCAGCATTACAGCGGGGAGAGCGGATTGTCGTATCTATCGCAGATGCTGGTCATTATTTACCTGATGTTTACGACGCCAGCGACAGGGATCGCGGTCGTAATGGCCTTCATGCGCGGGCTGACAGGGCAGCGCAGCATCGGTAACTACTACGTTGACCTGGTGCGTGCTCATATACGGGTGTTGATTCCACTGGCAATTGTTGTGACACTGCTCTTGGTGTCCCAAGGCGTCCCGCAGACGATGGAGCCGACAGCGACAGCAACAACGATTAGCGGAACGGAGCAACAAATCGCTCGCGGTCCGGTCGCTTCACTCGTATCAATCAAGCATCTCGGAACAAACGGAGGAGGATTCTTCGGGGTAAACTCTTCGCATCCGTTTGAAAACCCGACACCGCTTACGAACGTGATCGAAATTTTGTCGATGTTCTTGATCCCGGCGGCACTGCCATTCGCATTCGGCTTCATGGCGAAGAGCCGCAAGCAAGGCTGGGTTATTTTTGGAGCGATGTTCGTGATGTTTCTGGCGTTCCTGATCACGGCATATGCCAATGAAGCAAACGGTAACCCGGCGCTGGGCCGAGCTGGCCTGTCACAAGAAATGGGCAGCATGGAAGGGAAAGAAGTTCGATTTGGCATCGCACAAAGCGCCTTGTTCACCGCCGTGACAACAGCGGCAACGACAGGAACCGTGAACAACATGCACGATACATTGACACCGCTTGGCGGCTTGGTTCCGCTCGGTGAAATGATGCTCAACTGCGTATTCGGCGGAGATGGCGTCGGAACGATTAACATTTTGATGTATGCGATTTTGGCTGTATTCTTGGCGGGCCTGATGGTAGGGCGTACGCCTGAATTCCTCGGCCGCAAGATCGAAGGAAAAGAGATGAAACTGATCGCCATCGCGATTCTCGTTCATCCCCTGATTATTTTGGCGCCAACCGCCATTGCATTGGCAACAGATATGGGATCGTCCGCAGTATCGAACCCAGGCTTCCACGGCATTTCACAAGTGCTGTACGAGTACACTTCTTCGGCAGCCAACAACGGTTCCGGTTTTGAAGGATTGGGCGACAACACGCCATTCTGGAACATTTCTACGGGACTCGTCATGCTGTTCGGTCGATACGTTTCGATCATTACGATGCTGGCGGTAGCAGGCTCCTTGCTCGCAAAAACGCCAGTACCGGAAACGATGGGTACACTGCGCACAGACAATAGTGTATTCACGGTGATTTTGATTGCGACTGTGGTGATCGTAGGTGCATTGACATTCCTGCCAGTGCTTGCTCTCGGTCCAATCGCCGAGTGGCTCACAATCCGATGATAAGAGAAAGTTCAAAAGCCGACTTTTTGAACATCGATATGAACATGAATACTAGAGGCAAAGGAGTAATTTTCCATGAGTAGAACGCGCACGGTTGCGCTTCCTAAAGATTTGTACCAGCGGGCCTTTGTCGAGTCTTTCAAAAAACTGGACCCGCGTGTAATGATGAAAAATCCTGTCATGTTCGTGGTAGAGATCGGGTTCTTCATTACGCTTCTCCTGACGTTTGTGCCCAATTTATTTGGGGGAGCTTCGGACCCGTTTTACAACGGTATCGTCAGCTTGATCCTGTTCGTGACGATTTTGTTCGCCAACTTCGCAGAAGCCTTGGCAGAAGGGCGCGGCAAAGCACAGGCAGAGAGCTTGAAAAAAACGAAGCAGGACACGCAAGCAAAAAAAGTGGGGAAGGATGGCCGCATTCAGGTCGTCAGTTCCACAGAACTGCGAAAAGGAGATCTGGTTATCGTGGAAGCAGGCGAGCTGATTCCATCCGACGGGGAAATCGTCGAGGGTGTCGCCTCTGTGGACGAATCAGCGATTACGGGTGAATCTGCTCCGGTTATTAAAGAAGCAGGTGGAGATTTCAGCTCTGTCACGGGAGGCACACGTGTAGTCAGTGACCGCATCCGCGTCCGGGTGACGACTGATCCCGGCGAATCGTTTTTGGATCGGATGATTTCGTTGGTAGAGGGCGCGAAAAGACAGAAGACCCCGAATGAAATCGCGTTGAATACGCTGTTGGTCAGCTTGACGCTGATTTTCCTGATCGTCTGCACGACCTTGCTGCCTATTGCCAACTATGTAAATGCAGCCATTCCGGTTGCGACACTGATTGCATTGCTCGTTTGCTTGATTCCGACTACGATTGGCGGACTCTTGTCAGCGATTGGGATTGCGGGTATGGACAGGGTCACGCAGTTTAACGTCATCGCCATGTCTGGTAAAGCGGTTGAGGCATCTGGCGACATCAACACCATTATTTTGGATAAAACGGGAACGATCACGCATGGTAACCGGATGGCTGCCGAGTTTGTCACGGTAGGCAACAGCAAAAGCACGGAATTGAACCGAGTAGCTGCACAAAGCTCGGTCCATGACGAAACACCGGAAGGACGCTCTGTTGTAGAGCTGGCGAAAAAACAAGGGCTGGCACCTGCTGAACTGGAATTACCCGGTTCCGAAGGTGTAGAGTTCCGCGCTGAAACAAGAATGAGCGGGACGAATCTGGCAGGCGGTGTCCTCATCCGCAAAGGGGCCGTCGACGCCATCAAAAAATACGTGGCAGAGCAAGGGGGCAACATCCCTGCTGACTTGGATGAAAAAGCAAACCGGATTGCAACGGCGGGCGGCACGCCATTGGCTGTAGCAGAAGGCAATACGATTCTCGGTCTGATTTACTTGAAGGATACCGTAAAGCCAGGGATGCGCGAACGCTTTGAAGAGCTGCGGCGCATGGGAATTCGTACGGTCATGTGCACGGGAGATAACCCGCTGACAGCAGCGACAATTGCCCGTGAAGCTGGTGTAGATGATTTCGTAGCGGAAGCCAAGCCGGAGGATAAGATTGCGCTGATCCGCAAAGAACAAGCGGCAGGCAAGCTGGTCGCCATGACAGGTGACGGTACGAATGACGCGCCAGCTCTCGCACAAGCCGACGTTGGTTTGGCAATGAACACGGGTACGGTAGCGGCGAAGGAAGCAGCGAACATGGTCGATCTGGATTCTGACCCGACCAAAATCATCGAGGTCGTGGCGATTGGCAAGCAGCTTTTGATGACACGCGGGGCATTGACGACGTTCAGTATCGCCAATGACGTAGCGAAATACTTCGCGATCATTCCAGCGATGTTCATGCTGGCGATCCCGCAAATGAGTGCGCTCAACATCATGGGTCTGGCTACACCGCAAAGTGCGATTTTGTCCGCGTTGATCTTCAATGCGATCATCATCCCAATCCTGATTCCGTTGGCGATGAAAGGTGTGAAATACACGCCAATGAGCGCGACAAAGCTGCTTAGCCGCAATCTGGTGATCTATGGTCTGGGAGGAATTATCGTTCCGTTCGTGGGTATCAAGCTGATCGACCTGATTTTGGCTGGATTGAATCTGGTGTAATTCATATTGAAAAAAGAAAGCTCAGGTGAATCGATATGATCTTAAAAAATTTGCGTCTCAGCCTCGTTTTGCTGCTGATTTGCGGCCTCGCCTATCCGCTGGCGATGACAGGAATTTCACAGGTTGTCATGCCTGCACAAGCAAGCGGTAGTCTCATCACGGATGCAAGCGGCAAGGTGGTTGGCTCCGAGCTGATTGGGCAAACCTTCACTGATCCGAAGTACTTCTGGGGACGCATTTCTTCTATTGATAACAATGCGTCAGGCTCCGGCTCGAACAACTACGCGCCATCCAACCCGGCCCTGATCGAACGTACGCAAAAGGATATTGCCGCATTTCTGGCAGCGAATCCTGGCGTGAAGCAGGAAGACATCCCGGCTGATTTGCTGACCAACTCTGCTTCCGGTCTGGACCCGCATATCTCGCCAAAGGCTGCCCAGATACAAGTAGAGCGTGTAGCGAAGGCGCGTAATCTCGAACCGGTACAACTACAGGCTCTGATTGAAGCAAATACAGAGGGAAGAAGCTTAGGGGTATTCGGAGAGCCGCGTGTCAATGTAGTGAAGCTGAATATAGCTTTGGACACATTGAAGAAGTAAAGAATGAAGGAGGGCTGCGAGATGGTAGAGCAGTATCGGCGAAAGTCCCCGGAGGAAATCTTGCAGTCCATCTCCAGAATGCACCGGGGCAGGCTGAAAATCATTCTGGGGGCTGTCAGTGGTTCAGGTAAAACCTATCACCTGCTCATGGAAGGGCAGTCGCTCAAGAAAAAAAGGATTGATGTGGTCGTAGCTGGCTCAGGTGAGGCGGCTCATCCCAAGCTGGCGCAAAAGAGGGAGGGCTTGGAGCAAATCCAGCCAATCATCTGGTATTCCCTCGGGGAAGCGAGGCATGATCTGGACGTTGCAGCTATTATCGAGCGAGATCCGGAAGTCGTGCTCGTAGACGGTTTGGCTCATCGCAATCGTCCAGATGCCCCGCGTCCAACTAGCCTGGACGATGTTCAGTATTTGCTGAACCACAATATTAGTGTGATTGCGACGGTCAACATTTACGAATTGGCCGGGATGAAAGAAATGGCGGAGCGACTGACGAAGGCAGAAGTGCGGATTGACCAGTGTGTCCCTGAGGATACGCTTGCCATGGCTGACGAGGTGAAATTGCTCGACGTCACGCCAGAAGCCATTCTCAAGAGGCTGCAAGAAGACGATCGCAACCCGATTCGAACCAAGCATCCGTTGTTTCGCAGAGACAATCTTCATGTGCTGCGGGAACTCGCTCTTCGGTTCGTAGCTACGGGCGTAAACGAGGATTTGGAGGATTATCGGGAGAAGCACGGCATGGTAGGGGCTTCAGGAGCCACAGAAAAGGTGCTGGTTTCTGCTCAGTATCATTGGAACGGCTCGATATTGGTACGGCGCGGACAACAGGTTGCCAAGCGGCTCGGCGGAGAGCTCTTGGTCGTCTGTTTCCTCCCTTTATCCAAGAAACTGACGAAGGAAGAAGTGACTTTTAAGAGAGCCATCGGAAAGCTCGTGGACAAAGTCGGAGGTACCTTTGAAGAGCAGATGCTTGCACGTGAAAAGGACGTAGCAAACGAGCTCGTCGCCTATGCGATGGAGAATAATGTGACCCGAATCGTCATGGGGCAGTCCAAGCGTACGCGCTGGGAAGAGATATGGTATGGCTCCATCGTCCATAAGATTCTTCGGCAAACGAAAAATATTGATATCTTGATCGTGGCAGATCGTTCCGAGCGGGACGGTGAGCGCGTCATGCCGACCAAACGAGAAAAAGCGAAAACGCCCAATCCGTACCGACGGCTCTCCGATGAGGAGATGCAGCAAGAAATCGGTAAAATCAAGCGCGGGACGCTAAAAGTATATGTAGGAGCCGCACCTGGTGTCGGCAAGACGTACACGATGCTCCGCGAAGGCAACGAGCTCGCTGAAAATGGCATCGACGTGGTGATTGGGCTTTTGGAAACGCATGGACGAAAAGAAACCATTGAGCAGGTAGGGGGACTTCCTCTTATTCCGCGCAAGCGCATTCCGTATAAAAATGTGACGCTAGAAGAAATGGACACGGACGAAATTATCCGGCGAAATCCGGAGGTCGTACTGGTGGATGAGCTGGCACATACGAACGTGCCGGGGAGCGCCTATGAGAAGCGCTACCACGATGTGGAGAAGATTTTGGCTGCGGGTATTTCTGTCATATCTACGATGAACATTCAGCACCTCGAGAGCCTAAACGACAGCGTCGAGCAAATCACGGGAATTCGCGTGCGAGAGACGGTGCCGGACCATATTCTGCATCAGGCAGATGAGGTAGAGCTGATTGACATTTCACCCAGAGCACTGCGTCAGCGGATGCGGGAGGGCAATATTTACGCGATGGAAAAGGTGGAGCAATCGCTGACCAACTTTTTCAAAACAGGGAATTTGATCGCATTAAGAGAGCTGGCCTTGCGGGAAGTGGCGGACGACGTCGACGAACGCTTGGAGGCATGGGAACGACGAACGCTGCGCGGGCCTTGGCGGCAGCAGGAAGTTATTTTTGTCTGTGTGAATTTGCGCGCAGACAGTGAACGATTGATTCGCCGAGGGTTTCGAATTGCCTATCGGCTGAAGGCGTCGTGGCATGTAGCTTACGTGCAGGATCATCTGTCGCTGACGGAAGAGGAAGAGACACAGCTGGCGAAGCTGAAGGCACTGACAGAGAGGCTCGGTGGCAGCTTCGAACGGTACGAAGCCCCTTCCCGACGCAAGGTTTTTACCCGGCTGGTTTGGCATATGAACGAAAAAGGAACGACGCAGGTCGTCATCGGGCAGTCGGCGCGGACCCGCTGGAAGGAAATTCTCGAAGGCTCGGTCATCCAGCGATTATTGCGGGAGGTCCGACACATGGATGTGCTGGTCGTGGCTGATCACGCACCCGATATGATGTGAGGGAGGGTAATGATGGGCACAGAAAAAGAAGGGCAATGGGATCAAAGCGTGGCAGACGCCTATAGCCGTTTGGAGTGCCTGATACTAGAGCCAACTACGGAGGCAGATTTGTTTTCCAGGCTGATACGGGTCTACCTGGAGGAAGAAGAGGTACGCATACGGCAAAAGCTAAAGCGCAAATCCTCACAGCGAATCTCTCGCGTCATGCATGAGCGGGTGGGTGATTTTTTGTCCAGGCAGTTGACCGGGCTTTCGTTTCAAGTGATTGACGGTCTCTTGTTTATAAAGAGGGAAGAGCAGCTAGTCGGGGCACTCAAATGCATCCCTGATCTCGGCAGCTACGATACTCCGTCCTGGAATGCAACGCTTGCCCGTTTTGCCAAGCAGTATCAGAAGCGGTTCCAGCTGGCGCCAGAGAAGCTGCTGTTCGTTGTCTGCTCGCTCGCGAAAAGCTTGGATGCAGCTCATGCCAAGGCGTTAACCGGAATTGATGTGTGGTGTGGTGCGGCATTAACGACTCCCGCTTATCGGGACGCGCTGCAAACGTATGTCAGCAAATGTGTGGAGGTCATGGACGCTCTCCCGCAGCCTGTGCACCAAGTGTATTTTTTAAGTGCGGATGTCCATCCGAATGCGCTTGCTTGCCAATTGCTGCGCGGGGAAAAAGCTTCCTTGCCGGATCGTTGGCTGCGGCCGTCCGTCAATGATCTCATCCAATTATTGCAAGCCAAGCTGTGATATACTTTTAGGGATGGTCATACGATGAATTTCCTTGGGAGGGACTTTTTATCAAAGTAAAAGTAGCTGGTATCCCGCATTTCACAGGGGCTTACATTTCGGGCACAGAGCTTGCTCCAGATGCATTGCGGAGCGCAGGATTGATCGAGCAGTTGCGGCAGCGTGGTCTGAGCGTGCAGGACGTAGGGAATCTGAAGCTTCCGGATGATTTGCCTCGCCACAATATTCCACCAGTTCGCAACTGGCCGGCACCGCGCATGTTCTGGGATTTGCTGCAAAAGGACGCGCAAGAGTGGCTCGATACAGACGACTTTGTCTTGATGCTCGGCGGCGATTGCAGCTTGGTCGTTGCAACGGCACAGGCTCATCAGTCTCGGTATCACGAAAAAGCGTATCTGCTCGTGCTTGACGGTCATCTCGATGCAGTAGTTCCATCGGCTTCTCGCTGTATTGGTGCGGCAGGGATGGGATTGTGGTTTTTGCTTCAGGATCGCGGACAATGGATCGAGCCAAGCGGCTGGAATGCAGAGCGAATCCGCCTTGTCGGCTGCCAGCAGATGCCAGCAGAGACTTTCGGCGTTGACGTCATGACCTTGGCTCAGCTCACAGAGGGAAGCCTAGTGGAACGAGTTTCTCATATGCTCCAATCGATCCCGCCTGATGCCAAAATCCTCGTTCATTTCGACGTAGATATCATGCACAAAGACGCGATGGCAGCTGCCTATTCGCCAAGCGAGACAGGATTGTCGCTGTCCGAAGCGGAGGCATTACTAGCAACTGTCTTGCGAGATTCGCGCGTGACAAGTATGGAAGTGACGGAATTCTCAGGAGCAAGGGATACTACTGGCGAGTATGCGCAGAAGCTGGTAGAGTTGCTGGCCCGGGCACTAGCTGCACGTGCTAAAGCCCTCCCATCTATCAAATAGTTTCGATAGCGAGTGAGCTCGACAGTTCTGATTCGTTCAGGCTGTCGAGCTCTTTTTTGGGGATCTTCCTAAGTTTTAAAAGGTACCGATTAGCCAAGAAAGCCGGTGAGAAGAAAAAGCACAGGGCTCGCAGACCTTGACAACGCCTACCCAGTCTCCACTTTAAAAAGAGGACCACGCTTGTCGAACACTTCTTCCCTGAGAAACATCCGCCCGTAGGGTGGCTTTGGCTCGACGCTCCTCTTTTTAAAGTGGAGACGGACAGTCAATCCCCCCTGCTGGCGTGTCAGAGTCGAAGAGAACTGTGCTTTTTCTTCTCCTCCACAATGTTGACTCAAACAAATAGCTTTGAAGCCCCTCTTTTGACAGAAAAATAAATTTTTCAAAAATAAGGAGAAAGGATTCTCCAGCAAATTCGTATTAGTGTTGAATCACCCAAAACGGAAGCTGCGCAGCATTCCCCAAAGGCTGATCGCTGATAGACGGAGGAGTAGCAAAAATGCCGGACGATCGGGAATTGATCGAGCAAATCCTGGCTGGCAATCACCAGCTATACAGTCAGATTATCGACAGGTACAAGGGCAAGATCGTGACCTACTTGTACAAAATGATCGGTAACATGCCTGACGCACAGGATTTGGCTCAAGACGTGTTTACCAAAACCTTTTACCTATTGAAAGACTATCGGCCTGAGCACAAGTTTTCTTCATGGCTGTATCGAATCGCGAGCAATCATTGTCTCGATGAAATACGAAGACGCAAAAGGACGGAGCAGACCGCAATTGTGGAGGAACAGATCGTTGATCCAGAGACACCAGAAACCACTCTGTTAAAAAAGGAGCGAGACGCCCAGCTGGAGCGCAGTATCATGCTGCTGGATGAGGAGTATCGCGAGGTGTTCGTTCTGCATTACTTGAAGCGTCTGTCGTATCGGGAAATCAGCGAGCGACTGTCTCTTACGGAGAGCGCTGTTCAAATGCGTTTGTTCCGTGCTCGTAAAGAGATGAAGAAAAGCCTGATGAAAACAATGGGAGGGGGAGATATTTATGACATGCTTCATGTTTAATCAATGGAAGCTCTATGCAAATGGCGAGCTCCCCCCTGCCGAAAGCAAAGGACTGGAGCAGCATGCAGTAGAATGCCCACAATGTCAAATCAAGCTGCAAGAGTGGGTAGATTACATGCTGGAAGAGGAATTCTCCGCCTATCCGGAAGTTCCTGTACCCGATACCTTTACGGACGAGGTCATGAGTAAACTGTTCGAAGAGGTTCCCGTACGTACGGCACGGAAGCGCTCCTCCCGAACCAGAAGACAAAGGGGTTGGGATATTGTGAAGAAGACAGGACTGGTAGTAGCAGGACTTACTGCGTTGGTAGTGACAGGAACCGCTGTATCGCCGACGTTTGCGAATTATGTGAATAGCTTGTTCCAGATTGAAAAGGATGCGGATAGCGGTATGAAAAATGCTGTCAATAAAGGCCTTGTCCAAAAGCTGGAGCAGAAGGTAACCGATCAAGGGATTACTTTCGAAGCAAAAGAGTTGATGGCTGACTCGATGAGGATTGCAATTATCTTTGATATGTACGACCAGAATGGCAAGCAAATAGAAGACCACTCTATGAAGCTTCAGTTAATTGATTCCAACGGAAAAGATTGGTTGGCGGAGGATGGAAGAGAGGAGTCTGGGAGTAGTCATGGGCAGTTTTTCATCACTGAGCTGAGCTTGAACGATATTTTCGAATCGGCGGAGGCTACTCCTGACCAACTGACCTTGAAAATCGTACCAACAGACATCGAAGGCAAGACAGGGAAGTGGGAATTGGAAATTCTGGTCGATATGAAGAAAGCGAAAGAAGCGACCAAAACGGTTGCGTTCAAAGACGCCGTGTATCAATCACCACAAGGGCTTGAGCTTAAACTGAAACAAATCGAATTTTCCCCAAGTGCGACACGGGTTATGCTGGATTCAACGGTTCCAAAATCAGCTTACGTAGAGTTTGAACGGGCAGTGCTCATGTATGATAAGGATCATCCGGAAGGAGTCCACATCACAAACAAAAAAGTCGAACCTACTCTATCAGGAGGTGATATCGCGTACGAAATTACCAACGAGAAAGGTGAGGTCGTGGCAGCTCGGGATATGTTTGGATTAGATAAAGGAATCGCGAAAAAGAAGAATGTTCTTTACGTCTCTGGACTGTCCAGTAAACAAGAAGGCGATATCACGAAGTGGTGGCATACATTTGGCCCGCTACAGGGTGAACAAAAGTTAAAGTTTCAGCTCCAAAAAGTTTATGAGAACAAACTGGCTTCTCCCAAATTCGACCTCATTCCAGAAGACTTAAACAAGAAGGCAGCGACTTTCAAGGATGAGACAGGCAGTTCGTTTACATTCTCCTCTTTTTCGTGGACACCTGCTAGCGGGGAGGAAAAAGGTAAGGCTGTGATAATTGTAGAAGGTACACTAGGAAAAGACGTGGTCTCCATCAGATATTGGTATGTAAAGGATGAAAATGGGAAGACTTACTACGCGACATTGAATCCAGAAAGCACCAGAGACAAAGATGGACGTGTACATTTCAAAGGTGAGCTGGTCATTCCGAAATTGGAGCAAGCACCGAAAAGGCTTACTATTTGCTATCCTGAATATACGGTAGAGCACCACGTAAATTGGGAAGTGCCATTTGAAATCAAATAGATGAAACACAGAAAAAGGAAGAGGCTGACAGAGGCCTCTTCTTTTTTATTTCGAAAAGTGATTATAGAATTTTTTAAAAGTAGAGAAAGGTTTTTCCAGAAAATCCGTAATAGCTTATGAATCAACCAAAACGGAAGCTGCGCAGCATTCCCCGCTGGCTTGATCTGTGATAGATGGAGGAGTAGCAAAATGCCGGACGATCAGGAACTAATCGAGCAAATCCTGGCTGGCGATCATGAGCAGTACAGACAAATTGTTGACAGGTATAAGGGCAAGATCGTTGGCTATTTGTACAGGATGATCGGCAACATGCCAGACGCACAGGATTTGGCTCAAGACGTGTTTATCAAAACCTTTTATCGTTTACATGACTATCGGCCTGAGTACAGGTTTTCGTCGTGGCTGTATCGAATTGCGAGCAATCATTGTTTCGATGAAATGCGAAAACGCAAACGGACAGAGCAAGTAGAAATCGATGAGGAGCAGCTGATTGATCTAGACACGCCTGAGACGACTTTGTTGAAAAAGGAACGGGACACCGAGCTGGAACGCAGCATCATGCTGCTGGATGAGGAGTATCGCGAAGTATTCGTCCTGTTTTACATCCATCGTCTGTCGTATCGGGAAATCAGCGAGCAACTGTCTCTCTCGGAGAGTTCCATTCAGATGCGTTTATTCCGCGCCCGCAAAAAGATGAGAGACAGCCTGGCGAAAACGATGGGAGGGGGAGCTATTTATGAAATGCTTCATGTTTAATCAATTGAAGCTATACGTAAACGATGAGCTGGCCCCTGCCGAGAGCAAAGGATTGGAGCAACATGTGGAAAATTGCCCACAATGCCAGAAGCAACTGCAAGAGTGGGTAGAAGGCATTCAGGAAGAGGATTTTTCCACCATTCTGGAGGCTCCTGTATCCGATGCGTTTACAGATGAGGTCATGGATAAGCTGTCTGATGCAATTCCTCCACGTTCTAAGCGAAAGCGCTCCTCCCTAACTAGAAGACAAAGGGGTTGGGATATTGTGAAGAAGACAGGATTGGTAGTAGCAGGACTTACGGCGTTGGTGGTGACAGGAACGGTTGTATCACCTACGTTTGCGAATTATGTGAATAGCATGTTCCAGATTGAAAAGGATGCGGATAGCGGTATGAAAAACGCCGTCCATAAAGGCCTTGTTCAAAAGCTGGAGCAAAAGGCGACCGATCAAGGAATTACTGTCGAGTTAAAAGAGCTGTTGGCTGACTCGATGAGGATCGCCGTCATCTATGATGTGTACGACGAGAGCGGCAAGAAGATTGAAGACAATGTTTTGAATGCGAAGCTGATTGATCAGAACGGAAAAGATTGGTTCGAGGATGATGGAGGAGATAATTCGGGAAGTCATGGAGAGTTTTTTATCACAGAGCGATTTTTGAACGAAATCTTCGAATCAACTGAGGCGACTCCTGACCAACTGACCTTACATTTAGAACAGACAGAAATCGCTGATAAGACAGGAAAATGGTCATTTGAAGTTCCGATTGATATGAAGAAAGCCAAGGAAGCGACGAAAACGGTTGCCTTCAAGGATACGGCTTTTCAATCGCCGCAAGGGCTCGGGATTGAGCTGAAAAATATCGAATTTTCCCCGAGTGCGACCCGGGTCATGCTGGATACCACTTTCCCAAAATCAGCTTATTTGGAGGTTGAACGAACGTCGATCCTGTACGATCGGAAAAATCCGCAAGGGGCCATTATCACAGAAAAAGAGCGTGATCCTGCTTTTTCGGGAGAGAATATGATGTACGAAATCACCAATGAAAAAGGGGAAGTGGTAGCAGCTTGGGATATGAAATCATTGGATGATGGGCTTGATAAAAAGGAGAATGTTCTTTTCACACCAAGAACAGAAGAAGAAGCGGAAGAAAGACCAGAAGGCTATGTCTTGAATTGGTGGCATACATTTGGCCCGATACAGGGAGAACAAAAATTAAAGCTTGAGCTAAAGAAAATTTATGAGAAAAAGCTGGCTTCGCCTAAATTTGATCTGGTTCCAACAGAACTAGACAAGAAAGCTGCGACTTTCAAGGATGAGACAGGCAGTACCTTTACATTCTCTTCTTTTGCATGGGAGCCAGGTAACGGCGAAGATCTAGGTGAGGCCGTAATGACCATAGAGGGGACATTAGGAAAAGGCATAGTCGAGAACCGCGATTGGTCTGTAAAGGATGAAAATGGGAAGACTTACCCTGCGTCAGTGAGTACGGAAAGCACCAGAGACAAGGACGGGCGGGTACAGATCAAAGGTGAGATCACGATTCCGCGCTTGAAGCAACAACCGAAAAAGCTCACGGTATCCTACGCTACCTATATGGTGGAACACGACGTGAAGTGGGAAGTACCTTTTGAAATCAAATAGTACAAAGAAAAGGAAGAGGCCGACAGGGGCCTCTTCTTTTTTGTTACAGGAGCTAGTTCTTTTATGATTTGTGAGCGTAAGGCCCTAACTGTTGACGAGTAAAGGTATAACGGGAATTTTCGTCCTTTAGCCACATATTCCCCTTCACAATGAGAATGTACACCGCAACGATGAAGTAGCCCGTCCCAATGATCCAGTCTGATGTGGTTACCATGCCAGTGGAGATGATATGCCGGATATACCATACCCCGATTGGGAGGTGGAAAAGGATAACGGCGAATAAGCCCGGATTGTAGAAGGTTTTTGCTTTCAGATTCGCAAAAATTCCATGCCAGATAAACTGGAAGAAGCCCATGAGAATCGGTGCTAAGCCGAGCCAGACGACCGTTGGGAACAAGAGGGGAACCAGATAAAAGACATAGGCAATGACGAGGTTGATGATCATCGCAGACTGTGGATTCAGCGGGAATCGTTCTGGATGGCTGCTTTTGAAAATCAAACCATTAAACAGTCCGGCAAAATATCCCGGCCAACGGTACTCTTCATATTGATGAACAAGGATGGCGATGAAGCTTAGCCACAATAGCCGCTCAATAGCAGGAATGGTACTCCATTGCAGCATGAGATACAGCCCTACGCCGACTGCCACCAACACACCAAGGTCTGACCAATATTTTCGCAAAAAGTCCATTTGTGTCTCCCCCTATTTCCTATTTTTCATGAAAATAGCGTGCGAATAACAAATCAATCTGTTGCTCGACGGAAGCGACCTCGATGCCAGCGCCTGTAGACAATATCGACTTGAGCAAGGCTGGCAGAAAAATCGCTCCAAACAGCTGCATGATCATCATCATGAGAACCTCATGGTCTTCTTCGTGGGTAATTTCCTTCAAAACTCCCTCAATTTTCACAAACCCAATGCTTTTGAGAAATTGGCCGTACTCATATTGCGAGGTAAATACAGCGCCACCCAGCGAAAAGATTCGTGAAACCAGCTCGGGATATTGCTGGATGATCTGCACGTAACTCATTAAAAACTGCTTGAGTCGTTCTTGGGGAAGTAGAGATGTGTTATCCAAGAGATCAAATGTAGCTGTAAAGCTGCCTAGAAAAGCACTGAGGGCTTCATTAATGAGCTTATCCTTGGAACCGAAATAGTAGTTAACCAAAGCTACGTTGGTACCGGAATCCGCTGCGATTTTCCGCACCGTCACACTCTCGAAGCCTTCCATCTTGATCAAATCCAGTGTCGATTGCAAAATTTTCGCTTTCGTTTCGCTGTTTTTATCTACCTGTGACATGACCAACCTCCTTTTTCTTGGAAGCAAAAACGTTTTGTTAAACATCGTTTTAAACGTTGTTTAATTTAATGGTAGCATTCTCCAATCGAGATGGCAATGATTCGTTTTTGCACATCAGCGGAGCTTTTCGCGTATACCTAATAGGCAATGGGAAAGAGGTGACCACATATGAGCGGATGGCTCGCACTCCTGCTCGTTTCCCTGGCCATCAGCATGGACAGTGTCAGTGTAGGATTGACGTATGGTTTACGGAACATGAAGATGCCCTTTTTGTCGCTCGTCGTCGTTTCTGGTTGTTCGTTTGCTGTTGTCTATGGTGTCATGCTCGTAGGCTCATCCCTCACTGAATGGTTAACACCCGAAATCGGCAAGTATATTGGTGCTGCTGTCTTGATTCTCATGGGGTTGTTTACTTTGTGGCGGCTCATTGCGACAAGGTCGGGAACAGAGGCTCAGGAGTCTACTGCTGACAGCAGCAACGCCGTTGTAGCCACAGAAAAACAGGAAGAGCAGGAACCCATCGTATTATTGTCGCAGTTCCGTATTTTTGGTGTCATGATTCAGATTTTAAAAGATCCGTCCAAAGCCGATGCTGACCGTTCTGGGCATATTATGGGCTGGGAGGCCGTCATGTTGGGGCTTGCCCTGTCATTGGATGCTTTCGGGGCAGGCATTAGCCTTACATTTTTGGGATACTCGCCATTGCTCGTCGCTCTCTGTATTGCGGTGATGAGCGCCTTGCTTCTTGTGATAGGAATTGCCCTCGGCAGGCGCGCCGGAAAGGCCAGATGGCTGACGCGACTCACCTGGCTGCCGCCGATTTTGTTGATTTGCATTGGCGTAGCCAAAAGCTTGAAGTAGTGATTTATACCAAAAATATGGAACCCGTCCAGATAAATGGACGGGTTGTTTTATTTTCTAGCTCGTCTGCATACACATGAAAATGAGTGAGATGTGGATGGAGGAGATGTAGGTGGATACACAGCCAATTCGAAAATGGTACACGCTGGCGGCGGCCGACGTGACCGAAGCCCTTCATAGTGATGCTGCGCAAGGGTTGACTCAGCAGGAGGCGGAGCGGCGACTGGCTAAACAAGGTGCCAACCAGTTGGCTGAACAGAAGCGAAAGCCTCTCTACTCGGTCTTTGTTGATCAGTTCAAGGATTTTATGGTACTCATCCTGTTCATTGCAACACTGATCTCGTACTTCCTCGGAGAGTACCTGGATGCGATTGCGATTATCGCGATCATCCTTATTAACGGGATCCTCGGATTTATTCAGGAGGCCAAGGCTGAGCGATCCTTGCAGGCGCTAAAGGAGCTGGCATCCCCGATGGCGCGCGTCATCCGGGGTGGGCACATTTCCATGATACCGGCTTCGCGGCTGGTACCTGGTGATCTGGTGCAATTGGAGGCCGGGGACCGTGTTCCCGCAGATTTACGTTTGCTTTCGGCCAATCGGCTAGAGGTAGAGGAGTCTGCGTTAACAGGGGAGTCTGTCCCCGTCGGAAAAAACGTGAAAAAACTGGAGACAGCCCAGGCCTCCACTGTACCGCTTGGCGACCAAAAAAATCTCGCGTTCATGGGCACGATGGTGACCGGAGGAACAGGGAGCGGTATCGTCGTAGCGACAGGGATGAGCACGGAAATTGGGAAAATCGCGCACCTGATGAATACAGCAGAAGAAGCAGAAACCCCTTTGCAGCTGAGATTGGAGCAAATGGGCAAAATTCTCGTGGTCGTTGCACTGCTGTTGACGATTGTAGTCATTGCCGCTGGTGTCTGGCATGGTCATGAGCTGTTTACGATGTTCCTCGCCGGGGTGAGCCTCGCAGTTGCGGCAATTCCGGAAGGCTTGCCGGCGATTGTGACTGTCGCGCTAGCGCTCGGCGTCCAGCGGATGATCCGCCGCAATGCGATCGTACGCAAGCTCCCATCAGTCGAGACATTGGGCTGCGCCTCTGTTATTTGCTCTGATAAAACAGGGACTCTGACTCAAAATAAAATGACCGTTACCCAAGTTTGGCACAGCGATTCCACGTATGAGGTGAGCGGTAGCGGCTACGCACCGGAGGGATCCTTTCACTACCTAGGGAAAATGGTATCTCCTTCCCGTGACGGAGCGCTTACGCAAATTATCCGAATCGCAGACAGATGCAACAACGCCCGTTTGACTTGCGAGGAGCAAAGCACGCGCAATCTGCTCGGGATGGGCAAGACGTCACGCTTTTGGCAAGTCATAGGCGACCCGACAGAAGGTGCTCTCAAGGTGCTTGCCGCAAAGGCATTGGGCGGCAATACAGAGCGTAGCAACCAAAAGAGTCAGGGACAGCGTGTGGAGGAGCTCCCCTTTGATTCTGACCGCAAAATGATGTCGGTCGTCGAAAAGGGGACAGACGGTGTGTATTCCCTGCTGACCAAAGGCGCGGCGGAGGCATTGCTGGCTAGATCGACGCACATTTTGTGGAAAGGAGAGCTCATACCACTCTCCGCGACGCTTCGTCACCAAGTACTGGAGCAAACGGAGCGGATGGCAGGCAAAGCGCTGCGCGTACTGGGCTTCGCGTATAAGACGCTGCAAGGCTATCGCCCAGGACAGCCAATCGGCTCCCTCGAAAACAATCTCGTCTTTGTCGGATTGGCCGGGATGATCGATCCGCCGCGTGAAGAGGTGCGTCCAGCGATCAATCTGTGCCATCAAGCAGGAATCAAGACGGTCATGATTACAGGCGACCACAAGGTAACAGCAGAAGCAATCGCCCGGCAGATTGGTTTGATGCGTGGATACGGTGAAGTATTGGAGGGGCGGGAGCTGGATAGTATGTCAGATGAGCAGCTCGCAGAGTATGCGGAGCGCGTCACTGTCTATGCCCGTGTGTCTCCTGAGCACAAGCTGCGGATCGTCCGTGCCCTGCAAAGCCAAGGACATGTTGTCGCCATGACCGGAGACGGTGTCAATGATGCTCCTGCGATCAAGACCTCAGACATTGGGATCGCGATGGGGATTACCGGTACGGATGTGACGAAGGAAGCGGCCGATCTCGTGCTCCGAGACGATAACTTCGCTACGATTGTCGCTGCTGTCGAGGAAGGGCGCAACATCTATGACAACATTCGAAAATTCATCCGTTATTTGCTGGCGTCCAACGTAGGCGAGATTCTCGTCATGTTTTTTGCAATGCTCCTCGGGCTTCCTTTGCCTTTGGTTCCGATCCAGATCTTGTGGGTCAATCTCGTGACGGATGGTTTGCCGGCCATGGCGCTGGGCATCGATCCGGCGGAGAAAGATACGATGTATCAGAAGCCGCGCAACAAGGCAGAGAACATATTCAGCCGAGGGTTGGGCTGGAAGATTATTAGCCGCGGCTTTCTCATCGGGGCCATGACGCTCTTGGCTTTCTGGCTGACTCTCAAAGATAATCCGAATGACTTGGTGCACGCCCAGACTGTCGCTTTCGTCACGTTGGTTATGGCGCAGCTGATTCACGTTTTCGATTGCCGGAGTCAATACAGCGTTTTTCATCGGAATGTATTTGAAAACAAATACCTCGT
This sequence comes from Brevibacillus sp. NRRL NRS-603, assembly GCF_003013445.1. Taxonomy (NCBI): domain Bacteria; kingdom Bacillati; phylum Bacillota; class Bacilli; order Caryophanales; family Paenibacillaceae; genus Brevibacillus; species Brevibacillus sp. NRRL NRS-603. The sequence continues at coordinate 52,627 of NZ_PXZN01000002.1, forward strand.
CTGGGCCGTGCTTTCGTCGATCGTGCTCGTGATCGGTGTCGTATACATGGAGGCGCTTCAGCCAATCTTCAAAACAACGGATCTAAATCTGCGCGATTGGGCATTAATTTTGGTCGCAGCGGGAGTTCCTACGTTTGTCGCAGGCATCGGTGGGGTGCTTACCAGCGGCAGACAGCGCACAGGCAAAGAGAAACGCCCAGCTATGCGTACGGTTCGACCTGACTAACCGAGTCGCCAAAGGGGAGAGGGAGCCATCGTGCGCTTGAGAAGGGGTGGATGGAAAAGACGCAGTAGGCGAATTTTTGCATGGACACTGATGATGATTGTCGTGTTGATCGTTTTGTTTATCGTTGTGGAACGCAGGGTAGAGCCGACGTTGATGGTGATTGCCCAGGCCAAGGCAGAGCAGGTCGCCAAGCTCGCCATTACCGATGCAGTCACCAAACGGATGACCCAGCAGGGTGTCGACGTCAACGAAGTTGTCATCATGGAGAAGGACGAGAATGGCAGCATCAAAGCGGTGAATTTTAATTTCAAAGAGTACTCCCGGATTGTGGGGGAAACGACAGCTCGTATTCAAAATCGCCTGAAGGAATTCGAGCAGGAGCACGTCCAGACAAGCATACCACTAGGCTTGGCTACCAAAAACGTCTTTCTGGAGCACTTTGGGCCTGAAATTCCGGTGTCGTTCGTTCCGATTGGAGCCGTCAAAACGAAGCTGGAAACAGGTCTGAAGCAAGCCGGGATCAACATGGTGCTGGTGACTGTCTACATCTACGTCGAGGTCGATTTGCGGGTCATTATCCCGTTTGCGACCAAGCAACAGACGGTCACCACACAAATCCCGGTCTCCGAAGCCCTGATCGTCGGCAAGGTACCGACTTATTTGTACGATAACCCGTCAGGAAAGCCTGATGTGCCGATGCTGCAAAACAACGAAATCCCCAGCCAGCCGTGATGTTTCTCGTATATACGCGAACGATTTACACATCTATGAAAATTTTTTTGAAACGTTTCTGAAAGGGTGCCGTCCAATGAATAGAGACACACAAAAACAAGCAAGAACATTGGAGGCATAAACAATATGAAAGCAATTCGTACAGGCATGATGACAATCGCGGCACTGGCCGTTTTGGGAACTAGCGTAGTATCTGCAACCTCCGAACCAGTAAAAGAACTTTCCGTTAACATTAACGGTCAAGCAATCGCACAAGATGCGATCTTCGATAAAGGCCAACAAACCGTACTGGTTCCACTTCGTCCCGTAGCTGAAGCCCTCGGTTTCAAAGTAAGCTGGAACGACAAGGAAAAAGCAGCAGAGGTGCAAAGAGGCGCGATCACCAGCTTTGCAAAAGAAGGAGAGGATCGCTATCCTTTCGCAAAAATGTACAAAACGCTGGGAGCAGAGCCGCGCGTACTGAATGGCAGCACCTATGTACCAGTTAAATTCGTAGACGAAATCCTGCAAGCAGACGTGAATGTAACCGATGATACAGTGACTGTAGTGGAGGACGAAATCGCTCCTATGCGCACGGGTACCATTACGAACATCAATAAATCCGATAAAGGCTACTCGGTTACACTGAACATCTATGAGTCTGGCATCATCCTGCACCTGACAGAAGACACAAAAATTACGGATGAAGCTGGTAAAGTGCTGAAGCCAGAAGACTTGAAGCTGGGTATGGCGGTAGATGCTACAACCGAAAAATTCATGGCGATGAGCTTGCCGCCACAAACGAGTGTGCTCAGCATCACGGTAAAAGGCGGTCTGGAGACTCAGGACGTCCTGGGAACAGCGGGAAAAGTAGCGAGCATCTCTGCTGATAAAGATGGCAACTACAAGATGCTCGTAGAGGGTCGCGGTATTACCGCCACCTCCCAAGAAAAAATCAACCTGAACATTACCGAGAAAACGGTGATCATCAATGCACGAAATAACAAAGTACTCTCTCCAGCTGAGCTGAAAGAGGATATGCAAGTAGTGGCCTTCTATGGTCCAATGATGACGAAGAGCCTGCCGCCTATCGGCACAGCTGAGAAAATCGTAGTAGAGTAAGAGAAAGAACGGGATGGCATTTGCTGTCCCGTTTTCTTATGTTCCTTTCATGATGTTCAGGGAATTCCCTGATACACTTTCTTTTATGGAAACTTTACAATAACGTTAGGATGATTGTCTCAAAAGGAGGAGCCATGGGTACGTCGAGTGAAGTGCTTTCCCTGATGCAGTCCATCTTTGCCAACGTCAGCGATGCGATCCTGGTGATTGATCAGGAGGGACGAATCGTAAAGGCCAATGCTGCGTTGGAGCAGATGACGGGCTGGACGGAAGAAGAGCTGATTCGAGATAAACATATTTGCGAGCTGTGTCTCGGAATGGCAACGTGTATGGAAGAAACGAGCTGCACGGATTGCTTTTTTAAGCGTGTGCAAATGCCTTCATTCGAGATGAGGCTCCGAACGAAATCAGGTGTGGATTACCCTGTCGCTGCCAGCTCTGCGAGACTAGAGGATGATTCGCAGGGGAAGCTGGTCATGATTTTGCGTGATATGTCGGCGCAACAGCGAGTGGAAAAAGAGCGCTACCAGTACAAGCTGACGAATTTTGCAATCCAAGCACAAGAAGAAGAACGAAAGCGCATCGCCCGAGAGCTGCATGATGGCGTAGGGCAGGCGCTTTATAGTATTTTAGTGGGACTAAACGTAGTCAGACAACGAGAATTGAGCGAGCCGGTTATGCAGCATGTCTCGGAATTGGTAAATATGACTTCCAAGGCGATGGAGGAAGTGAAGCGCATGGCGCTGGAGCTGCGTCCGTCTGCACTGGATGATCTCGGTTTACTGCCTGCCTTACGTTCGTTGATGAAACGGGTAGAAAAGACGTTTCATATCCAGGTGGAGCTGCATGTTCAGGGGGAGAAACGCAGATACTCTGCTGCGATGGAAACGGCGTTGTACCGGATTGTACAGGAAGCTATGACCAATACGGCAAAATACGCAAAGGCGAGCCATCTGGGAATCATGTTTGAGAATCGGGAGAAGGAAATTGTCGTCACGATTGTGGATGACGGAGTAGGGTTTGAAGTAGAGAAAACATTGAAAATCGGCAAAGGTCTCGGTGTGTTTGGCATGAAGGAGCGTGCCCAACTGCTTGGTGGAACCGTTGATATTCGCTCCGCACCCGAGGAAGGAACGACGGTGATCGTCCGAATTCCGGTGCCGAAGGAGGGGGTAGAGGATGAGCATTCGCGTCTTGATCGCTGATGATCATGCGATTGTACGCTCTGGGCTGGGGATGCTGATCAACGCCCAGGAGGACATGGAAGTCGTCGGTTATGCAGCTGACGGAAAAGAGGCATGTGAAAAAGCATTGGAAGTCCGGCCCAACGTCGTCCTGATGGATTTGAGCATGCCGCCTGGGGAAAACGGCTTGACGGCAACGGCCAGACTGAAGGAAACTGCACCAGACATTCAGGTGCTCGTGCTTACGATGCATGATGACGAAGAATACTTGTTTCGGGTACTGCAAGCTGGTGCTGCCGGCTATATATTAAAAAGCGCCCCTGACCTCGATTTGATTACGGCAATCCGTTCGGTCAATCAGGGCATGGCGTATTTGTATCCATCTGCGACGAAATCTCTGATCGAGGAATTTTTGCAAATGGTCAAGAACGGTGAGGAGCAGGCCAAGTACGACATCCTGACTGATCGGGAAAAAGAAGTGCTGGTCTTGATTGCAAAGGGCTTCAGCAACAAGGAAATTGCCGAGCAGCTCACTGTTTCCGTCAAGACGGTAGAATCGCATAAAGCGCACATTATGGAAAAGCTCCACCTGCGTACGAGGCCTGATTTGGTGCGGTATGCGATTAAGAAGGGCTGGCTGGATTTTGAATAAGGACGATCCCAATACGGGGTCGTCTTTTTTTGTGTCGAACCTGTGACCAAAAACGGTCATAAAACGGTCGAAATCAGGGGTTTCCCGGAACATTTTAGGGGATTTCCCCGAATTACTTCCAAGGGGTTCCAGCGGTAGAATGAAGGCGTGAAAACTACACCGCGCCCATGAGGCACGTAGGAAAGGAGATGAGCGCGATGGAGACGCAAGTTGACAAGGCGGAGAAAGGCAAGAAATCTAAATCCAGCAAGCTGCAAACGGACCAGGAAGACTTGAAGGGAACGTTTGTCGCGGTTCTGATCGTCGGAGGTATCATTTTAGTCGGTTGGTTGGGTGTATTCGGGCTTTTTCTGGATAGGGCGTAATAAGGAAGTAAAGGAGGGTACTTATGCATTTGCATCGATATGAAAAAATCTGGTTGATGCTCGGCGCAGGCGGTTTGGCCTTATTTATTGTATTGTTGTGCGTCAATGCGTTTGCCATGGGGATGGCTCCGCCAAGTAATATGGAAATGATTGATCCGGAGAAGGTTACGGAGACGCCTCCTTTTGATAAACCAGGCTTGAAACAGGTAGGAGACAACGAATATGACGCCTACATGACAGCATTTGCGTTCGGCTTCGCTCCGACCAAGATGGAAATACCGGTTGGCGCAACGGTGAATTTCCACGTCACGAGTCCAGACGTTATTCACGGTTTCCAGATTCCAGAGACCAACATTAACTTCATGGTTCTGCCTGGACACATCAGTTCGGCGACACATACGTTTGACAAGCCAGGCGAGTATTTGATCCTTTGTAACGAATACTGTGGCGCAGGTCATCAGGTAATGGCGACCACAATTATTGTGAAATAAAGGTAGGTGAATTCTATGGTAATCGCACGGAAGATCGACGATACACTCCCCCATGTTCCGGTTCAGCGTTCAGCGGCAACACTTAGTTTGGCCTATGTGTGGGTAGCTTATATTGCATTCGGATTGGCAGCAGTGGCAGGGATGGTACAGGGCATGGTTCGCGGTGGAATCATGGAACTGCCGAGCTGGACAAATTACTATCAAATTTTGACCGCCCATGGCGTGTTGATGGCACTTATTTTTACCACGTACTTCATCGTCGGATTTATTTTCTCAGGAGTCGCCCGCACCACAGGTGGTTCCCTGCACGGAGCCGCTCTGAAATTTGGATGGGCAGGCTGGATTCTCATGACGCTAGGGACGTTGATGGCGGTTGTCACTATTTTGTTGAATGAAGCCTCTGTCCTTTATACGTTCTACGCACCACTCAAAGCATCTCCGTACTTTTACATTGGTTCTGCCTTGCTCGTAGTAGGAAGCTGGCTAGCGGGATTCGGAGTTTTTGCCAGCTATCGCAAATGGAAACGCGAAAATAAAGGGAAAACGTCTCCGCTTTTCCTCTACATGGGGGTCACTACTTACATCCTGTGGATTACTGCGACGATTCCTGTAGCGGTGGAGGTTCTGTTCCAACTCATCCCGTGGTCACTCGGGCTGGTCCCAACGATTAATGTCATGCTCAGTCGTACGCTGTTCTGGTTTTTCGGTCATCCGCTCGTTTATTTTTGGCTATTGCCTGCTTATATGGCGTGGTATGTATGCTTACCAAGAATCATTGGCGGTCACATCTTCAGTGATTCGCTCAGCCGACTCGCTTTTATCTGCCTGCTGTTGTTCTCGATTCCTGTCGGGTTCCACCACCAATTGATGGAGCCGGGAATCTCACCAGCATGGAAAATGATCCACGTTACACTGACGCTGATTGTTGTAATCCCATCTTTGATGACAGCATTTTCGATGTTTGCCATCTTTGAAACGACTGGACGTAAAAAAGGCGGAGTTGGACTTTTCGGTTGGTTCAAAAAACTGCCTTGGACAGACGTACGTTTCTTTGCTCCATTTGTAGGGATGCTGTTCTTCATTCCTGGCGGAGCTGGGGGAATTATTAATGCAAGTAACCAAATTAATGCGGTCGTGCACAATACGATTTGGGTTACGGGTCACTTCCATATCACGGTAGGAGCAGCTGTTGCGCTCACCTTCTTCGGTGTCACCTTTTGGCTGATTCCAGCATTGACCGGACGGCAGTTGACCAAGACTGCGAATCGGATGGGAATGGTGCAAACGGTATTCTGGGCAGTAGGAATGTTCTTGATGTCGCTCGCCATGCACACGATGGGCCTGCAAGGAGCGCCACGCCGCACAGACTACACAACCTATATGGATCATCCGTTAGCTCTGGGCTGGATGGATTACCAGCGCGTGATGGCTTTTGGTGGAGGACTGTTGTTCGTATCTGCGATTCTCTTGATCCTGATCTTGCTGTACCTGACGTTCTACGCACCAAAAGGGAGTACAGAATATCCGATTGCCGAGACAGAAACGACCCAAGAAGTTCCAAAAATTTTGGAACGCTGGCCAGTTTGGATCGGATTGGTCGCCTTCCTGATTATTCTCGCCTACGGTTATCCGATTTTGCAACAAATTCAGCACCAGGCACCAGGCTCGCCGCCTTTTGTCACTTGGTAAGACAATACGTACGAAAAAGCCGCTCATTCCCTTTGGAAGCGAGCGGCTCTCCTTTTTTAAAAAAACTCTAGCGCTGCCAATTCGGTAAAGGCAAGAATCAGATAACCGATTGCCAAAAGCCATAGGGCGAGAATTCTGAGGTCTTCCTCTTCAAATGGCATACAACTCCTCCTTTTTCTCTTGTTAGCACAACATATTCAAGAGGGAGGACATTGGTTTAGCTTATGGCTCGTATATCATTTTGCGGGTCATACCGCCATCTATAATCAGCTCAGTACCCGTAATGAAGTCGTTGTCCTTTTGTGTTAAAAACAGGCAGGCACGGGCAATATCGTCGGGTGTACCTACGCGACCCGCCGGATGCTGGGCATGATCACCGGGACGAAGAGCGGCATAATCGCGGTGTTCAATCCAACCGGGAGAGATCGCATTGACACGAATCCCATCGGGGCCGAGTGAAACACCAAGCGCATGTGTTAAGGATAAAATGCCTCCTTTGGAAGCCGCGTATGCCTCCGAGTGAGGCTCGGACATGTGTGCCCGCGTCGAACAAAGATTAAGAATGGCTCCTCCACCATGGCGACGCATGATTTTGGCTGCTTCCCTCGATGCGAGAAAAACACTGCGCAAATTCGTGTTCAAGATATGGTCCCACGCTTCGACGGTCAGTTCATAGGGGGATTCCCATACAGACAAGCCCGCGTTGTTGATCAAGACATCGAGTCGCCCCCAGCGTTCATCGACGGTCCTCATCAATTGTTCGATCTGCGCTGGCACGCTGACGTCGATATGCTCGAAGTGGGCTGTGCCTTTCACTGCTTCAGTTGTGTTGATAAGCGAGGCCGTTTCCTCTCCCGCAGCGCGATTATACTCAGCGATGACGACGTGTGCACCTTCGGCAGCATACATCGTGGCGACAGCCCGTCCGATGCCTTGGCCACCGCCAGTGACGATGACAATGTTATCCGTGTATTTCATCGAGAGTGCCTCCAAACAATAGGGTATAAAGCGAACTGTAAAAAGTAATTGCAAAATGTTTGTAACGATAATAAAGTAAGTAGTATATTTTTAACAGCGTACTATACAGTATGGAGGAGATTCAACCATGAGTACAGAAGTGAAAATTTCCGCTGAACAGGTAATGGAAGCCCGTCACAGCGTACGTAAATACGATCCGAATGAAAAAATTCCACAAGGCGAGCTGAACGAAATCCTGCGTCTAGCAGCAAGTGCGCCATCGTCCTGGAACTTGCAGCATTGGCGTTTTCTCGTCGTGACCGATCCTGCTATCAAAGAAAAACTGCTCCCAATCGCATACAATCAGCAGCAGGTAGTGGATGCTTACGCTACGATCATCATTCTCGGCGATCTGGAGGCTTACAAGTCTGCTCGCCCTGTATATGATGAAGCATTGGCAAAAGGTTACGTTACAGAGCAGGTACGGGAGAGCATGATCGCACAAATCGAAGGGGCGTACAATAACAACCCGGAAATCGCGCGTGATGAAGCAATCCGTAATTCGTCCTATGCAGCCATGCAGCTCATGCTGGCGGCAAAAGCAAAAGGATACGACACGTGCCCAATGGGTGGCTACAACCGCGATGCGCTCATTAAAGAGCTGAATATCCCATCCCGCTATTTGCCAACGCTCATGCTGACTTTGGGGAAAGCAAGTGTGCAAGCTTATCCAACTTCCCGTTTTGGCCTGGAAGAATTGGTCATTCAAAACAGCTTCTAATAGCGTATACAAACAGCAAAAAACTCATCCACGCCTCATGCTAATGAGGGCAGGGTGAGTTTTTTTCATATCTTCCCCAGGAGAGCTACCCGTTCTTCCTGCCTTATTGATTCGCCAGCAACGGTAAATCCACCATAATCGATGTTCCTTGACCAAGTGCGCTGCTGACCGAAAACCGTCCGGCATGGAGTTGAATGATCTCTTTGCAGATCGCCAATCCCAGACCACTGCCAGAGAGCTTGGAGCGTCCCTTGAAAAACTTTTCTGTAACATGCGGCAGGTCTTCCGAGTTAATGCCTTCACCAGTATCCGTGACGGTGACAAGGAGCCTATCGCCTGACAAGGAAGCTGCGATGACGATCGAACCTTTTTGTGGCGTGAATTTCAACGCGTTGTCCAATAGATTCACAAATACTTGCTTCAGCCGATTCGGGTCTCCCATAACCATAAGTGGGGTAGGGGGAGTCTCCAGTTTCAACTCGATTTGTTTCGCGTTGGCACGGACTGAAAATTGAAGATGCAAATCTTGGAGAAGCTCCCGGATATCCATACCTTCACGAGACAATTTCATTTCACCGGATTGAAACTTCGAGAAATCGAGCAATTCCTCGACGAGCCCGATCAAACGATCTGTCTCCTTGGAGATGACTTCCAAACCGAGCATCGTCTCTTCAGGCTCTTCCAAACCACCTGAGATGAGTGTTTCACCCCACCCTTTAATCGACGTAAGTGGGGTTCGCAGCTCATGGGAGACAGAAGAGATGAAGTCATTTTTCAGCTTTTCGTTTTTCCCGATCTCCATTGCCATGTAATTGAAAGTATCTGCAAGGGTTCCTACCTCATCATCGAATCGTTTTGGCGCGCGGACAGCGAAATTTCCTTCCGCCATTTGTTTGGCCGCATTCGTTAATTCTTCGATAGGGTCGACGATTCGTTTTGCCATGAGCAGGCTGAGTGCAAAAGCGAGGACGACTACGCTTGCCCCAACGCCAGCGCCGTACAAGGCAATGCGATTTACTGCTTGATAGAGCGGTTCAGCGGAGATGGTATACCGCAGAACGCCTACAAATTCTCCGCTGTACGTAAGCGGATTGGACACCGCGATGACACGCTCTCGGGACTGTGGACTTTTCCCAATGTACAGACCACTTTGCCCCTTGAGGGCATCCATGACGTCAGGAGTATTGATGATCTCGCTGGTCTGAAAGCCGTAGGAATTGAGAATGACTTTTCCTCCTGGGTCCAAGACCTCAATTTTGGCGTATTCCTGATTCGAAACATTCTCCAAAATGTAGCGTGCTTTGTCTTTTAGCCGATAGCCAGTGGCGTACTTGTTAATAAAATTGGTGAAGGTCGTGCTGCGGGTCACTAATGCTTCGGTCGCAGTCCCGATGTAATACGTATGAACGGCCCAGTAAAACAGTCCTTCCAGGAGCAGTACGATCAGAAGGAGGATCAGGCCGAAATGAAGAACCAGCCTACTCTTAATGCCTTTCATCTGGGACGTCCTTTCGCCACAGGTAGCCATACCCCCAGACTGTCTCCAGAAAAGCTGGATGAGCCGGATCATCCTCGATTTTTTGCCGGATTCGGCGGATATTCACATCAACGATTTTTAAGTCCCCGACAAAAAATTGACCCCAAACTGCTGTCAAAATCTCGTCGCGACTGATGGCTTTGTTCGCATTTTCTGCAAGTAATTTGATGATGGCAAATTCTTTTGGCGTGAGGTCAATTTCTTGTTCCGCCCGAGTCAGCTTGCGTTCATCGAGCAGCAGCGTGAAGGGGGCAATGTTAATTTCATTTTTGTCCTCAGCCTCAGGAATCGGTGTCAATCTGCGGTGCAACGCTTTGACACGGGCCAGCAATTCCGCAGGGCTAAATGGCTTGGAGACGTAATCATCCGCCCCGAATTCAAGACCCATGACTTTGTCCAGCTCTTGGCTTTTGGCCGTGAGCATAATGATCCCAAGGCGCGGATATTTTTTTCGCAGCTGCCCGCATACTTCGAAGCCATCAATGCCGGGGAGCATGACGTCGAGAATTGCAATGACGATGTTCGATTGTTGATCGGCGAGATCAAGTGCCTCTTCTCCGGTCCCAGCCTCGATTACCTCATAGCCCTCGCGCTTGAGATTGATGCGCACAAAATCGCGGATGGATTTCTCGTCTTCCAGTAATAGAACCTTCATAGGGCAAATCTCCTTGATAAGGATTTACTATTTCACTTTATTCCCGGTTCGTCACCGGTTTGTAGAGCTGACGAACCTCCTCTGCGGTAAGCTGCATCGATCGATATTCTGCGAGAGCAGCCTTTCCAAGGGTAGGTGTCGTTTGCGGTAAAATGGCGATCAAGACTTGTTTTCCCTCTTCCTTCAGCAAAATGTAGGGAACTTGCTTTTGCTTCAATCCGCTTTCAAATTTGATCCATTCGTTTTGTGGAATGCTTTGCAGTGTTAGTAATTCTGCCTTATTTTTTCCATTTGCACCGTAATATTGGAATCGGACGAGAAGTGGATTCGTATCATGGTTGATGGAGATGGTGTACTTTTCGCCCCAGTTTGCCGGAATCTTGAGGTCAAAGCCCTGTGTATAATTTTGATAATGGTCCTCGATGTGTTTCAAGCCCGTTTTCCCGTCCCATTGGAAGTAGGAGGAGACCCAAGGGATTTCTGCCATGGCCAAATCCTCTGTCCCAGCAGGTTGTATTTTCGTGCCGATCTCGATGATGCCATCATCGTTGATATCTTCACTTTCCAAAGAATAAGGCTTGAAGGTCAGGTCCATCTCTCCTTCTATTTTGGCCAAAGGGTTGAACAGTTGTCCATTGTCCCAGAGGAGTAGTTCAGTGGAAGCAGAGTGAGCACCTAAACCGGCATCAATAAATAGTCCGTTTCGGGTTGGCGATGCTTTTCCGATGATAGCCTGATAGTAACCATTCACATATCCGTCAAGGGCTAGCTCCGTCTTTTTTGCGATTGTGCCGTTCGCCGCCCCATACAGCTCGGCTTTGGATGTGAAGTTATTTTTATCGAGAACAACGAGAGCGAGATCCGCATGATCATCTCCTGTCAAATCGCCTACGGCCATAATGGAATAGGGCTGCTTCATCAATTCCTGAGTCATATTATTCGCTAGCGAATAAACGGAGAGCTCTTTGTTCAAATCTTCGCCGCCTCCCATTCCAATCAGCATTTCCGGAATTTTGTCCCCTGTGAGATCTTGAAAAGAGACGTAATCCAATTCGCTGCCGACGCCAGTAAAGGAGGAGAGCTTTTCCCAGTTTCCCTGCTTTTGGGTAAGCACAAGCACACCGATTTCATAATCGGTTTTTTCGGTTTTGTAAAAAGCGACGACCTCTGCAACCCCATCCCCGTTTAGATCCTGTAGGGAGACGGCACTGGCTTCTGCGGGATGAAGAGGAACAGATAATTGTGACCCAGCCGGCAAAAATTGCATGACGGCCTGATTGATCGACTTCTGATCGCCGTCTGCTGACGGGGCGCGCATCAATTCATTGGGTGTATCTGTGAGTCCGCAACCGCTAACAAGCGAAGCGCAGAGTGCTGTCGTTACGAGCCAAGCCTTTTTCATTTCAAATGTTCCTTTCTGTTGCTGCATCCATTTGACTATATTGTAGCTTGCCCATCCCGCAAAATTGTTGCAAAACGGTAAAAAAACCCGTTTTCGAGCTTTTCAAGAACGAGCGAACATGCTCTAAGCTACCTTATACAGGAAAAAAGTGCGAGAGAACAGGGAACATTTTACTAGCAACAATTTACCTAGCAAATTCGTTTAAAAATGTAGGATAGGAGTTGGGTGTTATCTATACGAAGGAGGAGAATAGGATGAAACCATGGCACAAAACGATGGCGGCAGTTCTTTGCAGCGGCGCGGTTCTCATGGCATCGGGCGTTGGGGCTGACCCGGTTCAAGCGAGCGGCACCCAATCGCAAGCGTTCGCGCCAGTAGTCTTATTGCAACCAGAGCAAAATATCCCGTTCACCATACAATTTGTCGATGGATTTGTAGCAAAGGTAACGAACACAAAAACAAAAGCGACGAGTACAGTAGATATATCGGACAATAAGGCTACGTACGTGAAGCAAGGGATTTATCATGCCAATGGAAAGCTGCAAAAGGAAACCAATGGATATACGCAAAAGCTTGCGGAGCTGGTGCCGTTCCGGGATACGAAAGGCAACCTGCGTTACATGGGCAAGCAAACCTTGTATGGGCTGAACACGGAGGATCGATTGGCAGTGGTGACCAGTGTGTGGAACATCGTCGACAAAAAGCCGCAGCTTTTACAGGTAACGGTTCAAAAAGCAGACTGGGACAATGTGCCGTCGCCAGATGTGAGGATTAATAGCGGCTTCAATATGGGCAGCGATAGTACCTTTGTCCTTGATACGAAGTATGCAGACGTGACCGGAGACAACATCAAGGATCACATTTTTCTTATAGGGGATAAGATGGGCGTATCGATGAATCAGACGGCCCATAACCTGCGTCTCGTGGTTCGTGAAGGGAAGAACAATCAGCAGATGTCTACCCCTGTAGGAAAACGTGACAGTGGTATTCTTCCGAAGCTCACCATCACAGATGGCAATGCAGATCAGGTAAAAGACATCCTCGTCACGATGCCGACTGCGACAGGTCATGTGTACAGTCAGCTTACGTGGAAAGAAAATCGCCTGCAGCCAGTCGTCGAGCAGGAGAAATTGAATGATCGTCAGGCGTACCAGCCAATCATTGGGGTTTATGGTGAAGCAGTTGGGATGAATAAGGCGAAAAAACAATAGTGGAGTAGGCGTGGAGGAAATCAGTCAGAGTGAAATCTGGCTGATTTTTTTATGAGTAATTTGCAGGCATTAGTCGTCGGTTTATTAAATCGTAATAATTACGCTTTGTATTGACTTTGGATATTTTGATGCGTTATGATAACCAACAAATCGTAATTATTACGTTTTGAGAAAGCTGAAAAGGAGAACCTAGCATGAACATGATTGAAAATAAAATCCCCGTCACAGTCCTGAGCGGGTACTTGGGAGCGGGCAAAACGACGCTACTGAACCATGTCCTGAACAATCGGGACGGACTACGAGTCGCCGTGATTGTTAACGATTTGAGCGAAGTGAACGTAGACGCCTCTCTTATTCTCTCGGGCGGTGGTCTTTCACGCGTGGACGAAAAGGTTGTGGAGCTGTCAAATGGCTGCATTTGCTGCACCTTGCGAGAGGATTTGCTGACGGAGGTAGAGCGTCTGGCTTTGGAGGGACGGTATGACTACATACTGATTGAATCAACCGGAGTAGGCGAGCCGGTTCCTGTCGCCCAGACTTTCACATACGTAGACGAAGAAAATGGAATCAATTTATCATCCCTGTGCCGCTTGGACACGATGGTGACCGTAGTGGATGCGTACCGTTTCTGGCATGACTTTTCGTCTGGCGAAAACCTTTTGGACAGAGGGCAGGCAGTTGGCGAAGAGGATTCCCGTGAGGTCGCGGATCTTTTGATCGACCAAATTGAATTCTGTGATGTGTTGATTCTGAACAAATGCGATCGCGTCGCTCCAGACGATTTAATCCAGCTGGAAGCGGTTCTGCGCAGGCTACAGCCAAATGCTCGCTTTATCCGCGCTGTTCGTGGGCAGGTGGACCCGCAAGAAATTTTGAATACCCATCTGTTCGACTTCGAGACTGCCAGTCAATCAGCGGGATGGATTGCTGAGCTGCAAAAGGAAGTGCATACACCTGAGACGGACGAGTACGGAATTTCCTCCTTCGTTTATCGCAGTCGCAGGCCGTTTCATCCAGCCCGTTTTGAGAAGTGGCTGGAGGATTGGCCAGAGGAAGTCGTGCGTGCCAAAGGCTTTTTCTGGTTGGCGACACGAAATGACGTGGCGATGACGCTCAGTCAGGCGGGACCATCTATCGAAATCGGAACGGCAGGCTATTGGACAGCAGCATTATCGGCAGATGAGCAACAAGCCATTCTGGTAGAGGAGCCGGACTGGCAGCAAACATGGCATCCCGTACATGGAGATCGAACCACAGAGCTCGTCTTTATCGGGATCGATCTGAATCAGGAGCAAATCGTGAAGCATCTCGATGCATGTCTCCTGAACGATGAGGAATACGAGGCGGACTGGAGTAAGCTGCCCGACCCCCTCCCGACAGCAGATGCTGTTATTGAGACGACATTGTAACCAAAAAAGAGGAGGCTGACATCTATGCGAGTGAATGTAACCCTGCAATGCACTGAAACAGGAGACCGCAACTATATCACAACCAAAAACAAGCGGAATCATCCCGAGCGATTGGAACTAAAAAAATACTCCCCGCGTTTAAAGCGCTATACCCTTCATAGGGAAACAAAGTGATTCCAAAAAATGTTTGAAGGCCATAGGCTCCGTGCCCAACACCTTCTTATCACCAAAACATAAAATGTACTTGTGTCTATTGAATGAAGAATTCTCTGCAAGTCCTAGCTCTTAAACAGGAGAGGGATCGGTATGAAAATCGTGATCATCGCCCCCGAGCAAATTCCCGTTCCCCCCATTCTTGGGGGGTCCGTCGAAATAACGATTCTGGCGATCGCCAAAGAATTGAGTAAGTGGCACTCGGTCTCGATCATCAGCAGAGCGCATCCTCGTTATCCGAAGTTTTCTGTTATCGACGGGGTGCGCATCTATCGAGTTCCTACCGGCAGTCCTGCGAAATATTTGACCCATGTGATAAAAATCCTGAACAAACGCCGATTTGACGTTTTGCAAATTGATAACCGTCCGGAGTTCGTCAGTTCGATTAAAGCGATGTTTCCGAAAGCTACTGTGTCCTTATATCTTCACTCGCTGACCTTTGTAAACTTTCCCCAAACCAGCCGGGCAGAGACTTTGGCCGGGTTGCGAAAAGCAGACTTGATTATCACAAACAGCTCCTCGCTTGAAAGTCGGCTTTCTGCTCGGTTTCCCAGTGTGTCGAAAAAAATTCGGGTTGCATGGCTTGGCGTTGATACATCTCGTTTTTCCCCTATTCAAAAAACCTCTCACCCCCGTGCCTTCACCTTATTGTTCGCAGGCAGGCTTATTCCGCGCAAAGGCGTTCCCGTATTGCTTCAAGCAGTCAAGCTCGTGAATAAACAGGTACCCCAACCTGTCAAAGTAATGATTGCAGGAGGATCATCAACAAGTAAATATGCAAGGCAATTGCAGGCACTCTCTCGTAAATTTGGCGTACATGCGGAATTTCTAGGCACGGTCCCCCATTGTCGTATCCATCGCGTTTTCAGAAAAGCCGATTTGTTCATTTGTCCTTCCCAAAAGCATGAATCGTTCGGCCTTGTTAACGTCGAAGCGATGTCTTCTGGATTGCCAGTCGTTGCCTCCAAAAACGGGGGAATAAAAGAAGTGATTCAGCATGGCCGTTCTGGCTTGCTGATCAAGCAATATAAAGATCCGCAAGCCTTCGCCGATGCGATCTGTTCGCTAATCATGAATAAGCCACTGTATATGAAAATGAAGCAAGAAGCTCGTCAAATTGCCTTGGAGAAATTCAGTTGGCGTGCAACAGCCGATAGACTCAACCACATTTATGAATCTGAAAAAGCTATACAACAGGATGAGCCCCAAAATGAATATCATTGCACCACTGCTGATTGCCATGGTACCGAGCAAGGCGTCCAGCCGGAGCAAATGAAAGAGGAGCCTGCCATCCCGCAACCATTTGACATCGTCCACGATTGGAGTTCCTTTGATGATGACACCCAAAGCATCACCAGTAGCGGGGTTTTCCAAAATTTTGCTGATCTGTATACAGAAAATGATGACGAGTCCGATGGGAGTAATGACTCCGCCGAAGCCACTTTCGATTTCTTTTCCGATATCGGCTATCAGAGGCTTGTCGATGCACTCATATACGGTTAACAAGAGGGCTATCAGGATTTCAAGCTATAAATCCGCATAACCTGTTCGGCTGTCTGCTCCAAGAGCGAGGCGGCTTCGCGCATCGATTGATCTAGGGTCATCGGCTTGTTGGTGATGCTGACAACGGCAGAAACTCCTTTTTCATAAAGGGTGTCGATGCCATTTCCAATGGAACCAGCGAGGACGATGACGGGAATGCCGTATCGTTGCGCGACTTGGGCAACTCCGCATGGCGTCTTTCCTTGGGCAGTCTGGAAATCGACTTGTCCCTCGCCTGTGATCACTAGATTGGCTTTGTCCATGGCTTCCGCGAGTCCGGTCGTCTCGATCACAATCTCAATCCCGGAGCGCAGCTGGCCATTCAGAAAAGCGAGAAGGGCACCAGCGACACCACCCGCAGCACCAGTCCCAGGCAAATCGTGAATGGCAATGCCGCGGGTCTTTTCGAGCAAATCAGCGAAATGGCGCAAATGATCATCTAATTGCAGGACCATTTCCGGTGTAGCTCCCTTTTGCGGGCCGAAAACGTGAGAAGCGCCATTAGGTCCAACAAAAGGATTGGTGACATCACACGCGATGACGAAGTGACAGTCAGCCAGCCGCTTATCAACCTGACTCGTATCAATCCGGCTCAGTCGTGATAATTCACCACCTCCAAAAGAGAGTGGCTGATCGTCTTGATCGAGAAGCACATACCCGAGGGCTTGGAGCATGCCAGCGCCTCCGTCATTGGTAGCACTGCCACCCAATCCCAGGATGAACTTGCGGCAGCCTTTATCCAGCCCGGCCGTAATCAACTGACCAAAGCCATAGGTCGTCGTGACAAACGGGTTGCGTTCCTCGGTAGAAATCAAGTAAAGGCCAGATGCAGCAGCCATTTCGATCACACAGGTTACACCGTCACCCAAAATGCCGAATTCAGCACAAATGTCCTGTCCGAGCGGGTTTTTTACGGTGGCGGTCAGTATTCTGCCATCTGTGGCATCGACCAAGCATTGCATAGTACCTTCACCGCCGTCAGCCATCGGTTTCACGATGAGTTCACTTTGCGGGAGTGCGCGTTGAATCCCTGAGCGAATGGCTTCGCCCACTTGTTTGGCAGTCAGGCAGCCTTTAAAGGAATCTGGGGCGATTACAATTTTCATGACGGTGTTCCTCCTATCAGAAGAGAGGGTATTTTTTCCATAGTAAAAAAAGACTGTCTCCCGCGTCTATGGCGAGAAACAGTCTTCGTTGTTTTAGGCGTTCTTTTTCAACGCCATTCCTTCTGGCTGCGATGTTTTCGAGAAGAACATTTTCATCATTGGCGGAGTGACGATGGTCGTCAAGAGTACGACGACAATCAGGACGGCAAACATGTCTTGCGTGAGCAAATTGTTCTCCAAACCAATGGCGGCGATAATGAGTGCCACTTCTCCACGCGATACCATGGCAGCACCAATGGCCATCGAGTTTTTCCACGGGAAGCCTGTGATTTTTGCGCCAAAAGCACCACCGATGAGCTTGGAAACAATCGCGATGACACTCAGGAGCACAATCAGTCCGAGATTTTCCAAGATGCCAGAGAACTGTGCCGTTACCCCGATCGAGGTGAAGAACACTGGTACGAAAACCGCGTAGCTGATGGTTTCGACCTTGTGCGTTACTTCTTGCTTGTAATTGGTCAAGCTGATGGCAACACCGGCGATGTAGGAACCGATGATGGCGGCAACCCCTGTATATTCAGCAAAATAAGCGAACAGGAAACAGATGATGAGAGCTGCGGAAATGACCGATTCTGTAACCTGCAACGGAGCAAATTTTTTCAAAACCCAAGGGACAACCTTCCAGGAAAGAACGATGACGATGGCAAAAAACGCGACCTTTTTCAAAATCACCATGCCGAGATTTACGTCCCCGCCAGCAAAGCTCATCAAGAAAGCGAGTGCCAGGATGACCAAAACGTCATCAATCACAGCAGCTCCCATGATCGTTGCGCCTTCTCTTGATTTTAGCTTGCCCAATTCCTTCAATGTTTGTACGGAAATACTCACACTGGTAGCAGAGAGCAACAGGCCCAGGAAGATCGCTTCAATGTTGGAGAGACCAATCGCAATCCCGGCACCATAACCGAGTGCAAGAGGCACGACAATCCCTGCGACACCTACGCTGGTTGAAGACTTGGCGGTTCGTTTGAACTCATCAATATCGGTCTCCAAGCCCGCGATAAACATGAGCAGGATAACCCCGATTTGGCTAATTTCCTTGAGGATTTCTGTGTCCGTGACCAGCCCGAGAACGGTAGGACCTAGAACGATACCGATGAGCAGTTTCCCCAAAACGGATGGCTGTCCCAGCCTCACACTGATGTCACCGGCGATTTTGGAGGCGATCAAAATGACAGCCAGCTGAAAAATAAGCATCTGGTTTCCCCCTTTTTACGAAATAAAAAAGAGCCCGCAATCACAGCTTTCTTTTTGTCAGCTAAAAAAGACAAAAAGAACCCTATGATGACAGGCTCCTCCAGTAACGAATCAAATATTCACTTGCAATACACAAATATTTTAACATAGCCAGCAGAAAAAGTAAACACTTGGTGACAAATGCTCCTCAGCGTGTGAAGATAGAGCAAAAACTGGAGGAGGAGCAGGCATGGCGAAAATCAGCAAGGAGAATGCAGAGCACTATCATTGGGGAGATCAATGCGATGGCTGGCATCTGGTCAAAGGCCAAGAGCTCAGCGTCATACATGAGCGAATGCCCGGAAATACAGCAGAAGTGCGTCATTATCACGAGCGGTCGCGACAGTTTTTCTTCGTGCTGGCAGGACAGGCTATGCTGGAAGTGGATGGCGTTCGGCATGTGCTGGGCAGGCAGGAAGGAAGGGGTAGAAGTGCCTCCGGGAGTCAAACACCAGATGAAAAACGAGGGAGCAGAGGATGTGGAATTTCTTGTGATCTCGCAGCCGACCACAAGAGGAGACCGCATCCAGGCAGATTAAAGAAAGCCTGACCGTCAAAGGAAGCGGTCAGGCTTTTCTATGCGTCATGCTTATTTGAAATTGGTAAAATCGGAAACTTGCGCGAAGAAATCTGCCAATGCGTGTATTCCTTCGAATGTCTGATAAGCGAAAATTGGCAGACCTACTACAAACAACAAAGCTTCTCCGATATATTTGGCGATCATATGATCAACCTCCTTTTGGATGTTCGTTACGCTACGCGATCCAAAACGAAGGAACCATATGTATCCATTTCGCTGTCTGTATGCTGTATGCGCCTGAATAAGCGAAGGCGCTGCGGTTGCCTTGCCGCCATTGGATAAGTCTCAACCAACAACGTGTTAATGGAAGGTCGGTACATATCCGTGACGTTCTGAGGTAGGGCCCGGTTTTGCAGGCAACACTGTCTGAGACAAAAAGCAGAAGTGAAGCATCCTACAAAAAGCGCGACCAAGGCGAAGAATTCTTCCAGCGAAAGCAGCAGCAACAGCATATCTTCCATGGCGATTCTCCTCCTTTCGTATTCATCATTCTACTCTTGTTCACAAAATCGTGCAATCTTGAAAAATCATGAGAGCGGATAAAGTGTCAAACTACCAACTATTTCAATTTGTTAATCGATAGATTGACACGGTAGTTCCCAAAAGGAAGCAGGGCATCTAAAAAATGATTGAGGGCCTCTTGATCTGGGACATGCACCACCAAGGTATAGCAGCCTTCTCCGCTAATGCGATGCGCTTCGACGATCTCGCTGCGACTTTTGATAAAACGAGTAAAGAGAGAATGATCGGTAGTGGTCATGAACATAGTGACCAGAGCAGTGAGGAAAGGGGCGATTTTGGCTTCATCAATGAGCGTTGTGTAGCCTTGAATAATCCCTTGCTCCTCCATTCGTCTAATGCGGTTGCCGACGGCTTGACCGCTTAGATGGACCTGTTCACCGATGTCCTTCCACTGCAAGCGGCTGTTTTTTCGTAGCAAGGCAAGGATGGAGAGATCAATTTGATCTAGCATGCGTATCTCCTTTCACGGCGAAAGTGGGTAGCCAGCAATCGTTTCGCGGCAACTGTTTACGGTCCTATACAATAAACGTACATCCATTATAACGATAGCGAGGAAAGGAAGAAATGACATGCAGATTCAGCTTATACGACATGCTACCTTGCGCTTGGAATATGCAGGGCTGACATTTTTGGTCGATCCGATGTTTAGCTCCAAGGGCGAAATGCCAGCAGTACCAAATACGCCGAATCAGCGCCCAAATCCAGGAGTAGAATTGCCCATATCCGTGAAGGAGGTACTCGCTGGGGTGGACGCCCTCTTGGTGACGCATACCCATTTCGATCATCTCGATGAGGCGGCCATCCGCCTTCTCCCGAAGCATTTGCCTGTATTTTGCCAGCCACCAGATCTGGATAAGCTGGTGCAGCATGGCTTCGAACAAGTCATTGCCATCGAAGAGGAGTATACATGGCAAGGTGTTCACTTGCATCGAACAGGTGGTCAACACGGAACAGGGGAAATTGGACAGCAGATGGGGCCAGTATCTGGCTTTGTCTTGGAGCGGGGTGGTGAGCCGACGCTGTATGTGGCGGGGGATACGATTTGGTGTGAGGAAGTAGAGCAGGCCATTGTTGAGTATCGTCCGGATGCGATCGTTGTTTTCGCAGGTGCAGCCCAGTTCTTGACGGGAGACACGATCACGATGACGAAGGAGGATATCGTCCATGTCGCAAATGCCGCGCCCGACAGCCGTATCCTCGTTGCCCACATGGAGACGTGGAACCATTGCTTGCTCAGCCGCCAGGAATTGAATGAATGCTTGCAGGAAAAACAGCTGTCAGGCCGCGTACATGCTCCGCAGGATGGCGAAATCATCTCTTTTCATTGAGCGAACCGAATAGTAATGAAAAACAAAGCTCCGCAGTCATAGCGGGGCTTTTGACGTTGTCGAAAAATAGGCTTAACCATCATTTGACAAACAAAAACGAACGTAATAAACTATTTTTACGTAAATGATTAATGTCATGAGGTGTTGTTGTGGCGCACGAACAACTGGAAACATATGTAGTCGAGAAGCCGGAACAGGCGATGGCGCTATTGAACCCGCTCCGTGCCGAGATTTTAAGCCGTTTGGCAGAGCCTGCTTCGGCAGCAGAAGTCGCACGTGGTATCAATGAAATCCCGCAGCGTGTCAATTATCACTTGAAGGCCTTGGAAAAAGTCGGATTGGTCCGGCGGGTAGGGAGTCGACAGGTGCGCAATCTCGTCGAGGTGCTTTATTTGGCGATTGCGCGGACATATGTGCTCTCGGAAGGACTGAACTGGGGCAATGATACCGTTCAGCAAATGAAGGATCAAGGGTCGTTGTCTCATCTGGTCCAGACAGCAGAACGAATCAAGCGAGATGCCATGCTCTTGCTGGAGCGCTCCGATCAAGAGGTGGAGGTTCCGAGCGCCTCATTGAATGCGAGCATTCAGCTAGCCAGTGCGGAACAGCGCAGTGCTTTTGTAGAGGAATACGTCCAACTGGTGAATCAGCTTGTGGCGAAGTATCAGCCAAAAGAAAAGGGACAAGAGACGTATCAGGTGGTTCTCGCTGTATATCCAAAACAAGGAGGAGACGAGGCATGAAGGCACAAGCTATGGAGTCAACCAAGTCCAAACCTGTAATCGTTTGGGAAAGTCGAGTCCAGCCTCAAACCGATCAGGTCATTGCCATGCCTGTCCGAAACGGAAATGGGGTTGCTGTCGAAAGAGAAGCGGCTGTTCAGACATGGTCAGTGGGTCCGGAGAGTAATCCGACAGTGGTGACGCAGGTTTCATCTGGATTTAACAAAAAATCAGTGGCAGTTCCACAAGCAATCAGCATGCGGATGGCCGCGTAAAAAACGGAGCGTAAACAAGCGAAGGAGGGTTTTTCATGAATCTCATTCCGGTAGTAGTCGAGCAAACGAGTTATGGAGAGAGGTCCTATGACATTTACTCCCGGTTGTTGAAGGATCGCATCATTTTTCTCGGGAGTGCCATCGATGATCAGGTAGCCAATGCAGTTGTAGCTCAGTTGCTGTTTCTGGCAGCAGAAGACCCGAAAAAAGACATTCACCTTTATATCAATTCGCCCGGAGGCTCTGTCACAGCAGGGATGGCGATTATTGATACAATGAGTTTCATTGCGCCTGATGTGTCCACGATCTGCACAGGGATGGCAGCGTCCATGGGCGCGATGCTTCTCGTAGCAGGAGCGCCGGGCAAAAGGTACGCGCTGCCCAATGCAGAAGTCATGCTCCACCAGCCGTGGGGAGGCAGTCAAGGACAGGCGAGCGATATCAAGATTGCAGCAGACCGTATTATACGACATCGTAACATGCTGTATACGATCATCGCAGAGCGTACGGGAAAGACAGTCGAGCAAATCGAAAAAGATGCAGACCGCGACTATTTCCTTACAGCCACAGAGGCGCTTGAATACGGCTTGATTGATAAAGTGATCGAAAAATTGTAGAGATGGGGGTGCCGGGGTGAAGATCCTATTTTTGGGGGGAACGCGTTTTATCGGTCCACATGCAGTGAAGCGCTTGGCAGAAGCAGGTCATGAGGTTGCTGTATTTAATAGGGGGATTACCCTCGGCGCAGCCTCTCTTCCACAGGGTGTCGTTTCTATCACGGGAGATCGTGCCCGGCTCGGTGAATACCGGGAGGCCTTTCGTTCTTTTGCTCCCGATGCCGTCATTGATCTGTTTCCTTACTCAGAAGCAGATGCCCGTCTGCTGATAGAAACGTTTCAGGATATAGCAGGCCGTGTCGTAGCGATCAGCAGCTGTGATGTGTATCAGGCGTTCGGGCGGGTGAACAAGATCGAATCCGGTCCGATTACGACTGAGCCGCTTACGGAGCAGTCTCCGCTTTGCGAGAGGCGCTATCCGTTCCGAGGGGCCAGACCAGACCGCGAATTTTATGACAAGGTACTCGTGGAGCGAGTCGTGATGGGGCAGCAGAGTCTGCCAGGCACGATTTTGCGCCTGCCGATGGTGTATGGCCCACATGATTACCAGCATCGCGTCCATCCGTACCTTCAGCAGATGCGTGACGGACGTCCGTTTATTTTGCTCGAAGAAGGCTTTGCTTCTTGGCGCTGTGCACGCAGCTACGTAGAAGACATCGCGCATGCCATTTGCCTGGTGGCTACTGACGAACGAGCGAGGAATCAGATTTACCACGTAGCAGAAGAGCCATGCTTGTCGATGCGAGAGTGGATTGAACGAATCGGCAGCGTTTATGGTTGGAATGGCAAAGTGGTTACAGCGCTTTCTACTGAGTTGCCAAATGAGTGGGTCCCACAAATCGAAACGAGGCAGCATGTTCAACTGGATACTGCAAAAATCAGGCGAGAGCTGGGGTATACAGAACAAACAACCGCAGAGGAGTCTATGCGACGTACGATTGCATGGGAGATTGATCATCCTCCTGAGAACGTTTTGCAAGGAATTGAATACAGCATTGAGGATAAAGTGGCTGCGAAGCTCGGAGTTTAGCGTACCGAATGTTTGAACCGTCAGGAATTTGCCTGGCGGTTTTTTCTGCACACGAACGTGTTTAGTGGATTAAGTTTTATCTATTTGTTCTATGGAATTGTTCAATTGCTCCATAGCGTTGTTAACATTCATAAAAAAGATATCTATATCCGCAACGGTATGCTTTTCAAGTAATGTTTCAGGTTTCGTAATTAATGTGTATAGATTTATACCTGTCTCATCTTGCTCTTGCTCAGGGTATACATAGATGAGTAGATCGTCAATTCGCTCTCTTAGCTCAATGATTTCATTTGCGGTAAGTTCAGTTGCTATATGTTCTTCTGTCAATAAATCATTAAGCTGCCTTGTTAGTTGGGTTAATTTGCGATTCGTGTCAAATAATTTTGCGATGGTTTGTTCATTGTAGTGTTTTGCAAAGTAGAGCGAGATGATATTTTCTACACTTTCATAAATTTTTTTCCTGCCATTTCCTTGTTTATATCCACTAACATACATTTGAAGTGATTCCAATGTGATTTCTTCTCCATTGGCATTACCTAAAAAATCACTGATAGATCCTACGTATCTATAGTTATTGAATACATTTTCTGAGTAGGTGTATGCAACCATTCGGATTTCATCTTCACTGATGTCGGCTGCACCTTTATTGCATCCGGAGGTCACCAACACTAGCATCAAGGATAGCATGATTAGTATCTTTTTCATTATTACCGCCCCTTTATTTAATTATATATTAAAGACTGAATCTTCCTACTTAATTAAGAAAACAGGTGTCCACCATAAAGGGGGACACCCAAATTTTAACATTACCCTTTCCAATATTCACCTGTAGAGGTGAGTGTATTTAAATACTTCACACCCGTGTTCCATGTTATATTAAAACCTCCACCGCCACCTGATACGTTACCACCTATCCCAGTAATTGAAGTGCTTGTCCAAGAATGGTCATATTGTAAATAGACTCGCTCTTTTTTGTTTGTTGTAACTTTTTCAAGTACAGCGGTTATCGTGCCATTTGTAACATATCGATCATTAATCCAAAAGCCAACACCTGCGTCCGTAGCGCGTTTTGCTAACGCCACCTTACCACGTTTTTTATCAGTTCTTGTATCGAAGAAAGCTTCTTCATCACCCAAACCATTCCACCCTTGGATGACAACCCCATCAACGTCGATTGGCATACTTCTTTTATTATCTGTATAAACACCTACGAAATCGTATGGTTCACGTCCGACAAAACCTTCATTTTCATCCCACTCCCAATATCCAACAAACACATATTGATCACTTTCATCATCGTAAACAATTCTATCAGTAAATGTTATCCATCCTTCCTCGTTAGATAATGCATTGATCGGTGTTCCATCTTCACCATCTGAATTTACTACCTTCAAATTATTGTATTTTTCTATTGTTATTTTCATTGCCTTGCCTTATCAAAATCTTTCGTTTTTCTTACTTGCTCTCGTAAGTAATCTAATTTTTCGTTAAGTTTTTCAAGTTTTTCTTGTTTTACTGCTTTCTCGTATTTTGCATCAACTTTTTCAGCAAAAGCCATACTTGGAACAGTGAGCAATGACATTGAAAGTGCAAGAGGTGTAATTATTTTAGATAAATTACCTAACATTAACTCACCTCCCTAATTATGGTATATACATCGTTTTGTATTCTACTATTACTTGATTGTTTGTTCAAGATTTTTTGAAAAATACAAAAATAACTTCAATTTAATCTGGCGGGTTTTTGTTTGCACATCAAATTGTTTGAATGAAGGAGGAGCCGGGTATGAACAAAAGTATCAGATGACGGGAGGCACATCTTGTGAAAATCAGAACAAAAATCATCCTGGCTTTTGGTGTCATATTGGCAGTCATGTTCGGTTCAGGTACGTATATGCACCTGCAAATGCTAGCAATGAAGGCATCCTACAAAGAAATCATCGAAGAGGAAAAATTATTGACGGACCTGCGTGAAATGCAGTTTATCATGACAGGTCGAAATAATGACGAACGAGCCTACTTGTTAACGGGCGATGAAGAATTTCGGATGGAATTGAAGGAAAAGGCAGCGAAGGTGGACAGCCTGTTTGCCAAAATGAACAGTTCTCTTGAGTCTTCTCACCATCGTGAAGAAATGGAGGAGGCAAAGAGACTATACAAGTCCTTTCTGGAGTCGAGTCATAAAGTGGTAGAGGCACAGGATAATGGACTGCGTGAAGAAGCCATCGCTCAGCATTTCGGCCAGGAGCGGCAATCGAGAAAAGAACTGGATTCGGTTGTGAGTCGATTGGTCGAAGAGGTGCGTAATGAAATTGAAGCAGATCAACAGGAGATGGCGAAGAACGAAGAAATTACGGCCATGATCCAGTTGTTTTTTAATGTAGTGGGGATTCTCGTCGCGATTGTGGTTGGCGGTCTTCTGATTCGCTCCATTGTGGTACCCCTGCATCGGGTGAACAAACAGTTTCATGATATCGCTGACGGAAAAGGAGATTTGACGCAAGAGTTGACCGTCTTTACCAAAGACGAGATTGGACAGTTGGCAGGCTCATTCAACCGGATGCTAGCCAATTTACGAGAGCTGATTTCTCAGGTTCGCGGGCATGCCCAGCAGGTTGCAGCCGCGGCTGAACAACTGACAGCGAGCTCGAAGCAAACGAGCCAAGCTACGGAACAGATCGCCATCACGATCCAGGAAATGACGGAAGGAACGGATAGGCAATCCCAAAACGTAGAGGAGAGTCAGCAGGAAGTCGAAGAAATATCCGCAGGCATTGAAAAAATTGCGGCACGTGCGCAAAGCGTGTCTGCTGCGGCTGCCAGTACCTCAGAGCTGGCGACAGAGGGGGATCGAACCATCCAGCAGTCGGTATCCCAGATGAACGGGATTGGAGAAACGATGGAGCATTTGACTGCACTGGTAGGTGGCTTGGGAAAACGCTCCGAGCAAATCGGTCAAATCGTTGAAGTCATTACGCAAATTTCAAGTCAGACGAATCTCTTGGCATTGAATGCCGCCATCGAAGCGGCGAGGGCGGGCGAGCATGGCAGAGGCTTTGCTGTCGTGGCGGATGAAGTGCGAAAGCTGGCAGAGCAGGCATCTGCATCGGCACAAGAAATTTCCCAATTGGTAGCGTCGATCCAGATGGAGACAAACGAAGCGGTTCTCACGATGGAAAAAGGCTCTCAAGAAGTAGCAGACGGGATGGGGGGCGTCGCAAGAGCAGGAGAAGCGTTCTCTCAGATTCGTGATGCTGTAGTGGGCGTGACGAATGAGATTCAAGAAGTATCGACTTCTGCACATACCCTTACGGAAAGTACAGGCAAGGTCGGACAATCGATGCAGATGATCGCCACTGTCGCGCAATCGGCTGTCTCTCTGTCGGTGGGAGTCTCGTCTGCTACAGAAGAACAGCTTGCCTCGATGGAGGAAATTTACTCCTCCGCTGCTTCGCTGGCGAGTCTCGCGGATGATTTGGAAAAGCTGATAGGTCATTTCAAGGTATAAAGCTTCGTCACAGGAAACACCCCTTAGAATCGATACAATGATTCTGAGGGGTGTTTTTACGAGATTCCCCACTTCCGCTGTTAAATTTCTCAATAATTTATAGAACATACGTTCCTGTTGTGGTAAACTCTTCCTGTGGGGAGGTGAATCGCCATGTCAATCCTCCCTCCCAAACCTCGCCGATGCACCATTCGTTTCTGACTGGTGTTTCGTTGAATGCGCTTGGTATTTGTCGACTACAAAAATATTTGGTTTCGGCAGTAATCGTGGAAGATGAGTCTGTCACAGCCTCTCTAGTTGCGCTATGATAAGGCTTACGCGTCAAAAGGTGGAGGGGAAAGTATGAAACGATTTCGATTTGATCAGCAAGTAGGCAAAACGATTGATCGCTATCATTCCGTCCAGGCGACGATTTCTCGTGTTATCCGCACACCTGATTCCGTTTCGATAGGATGTATCCATTTGGAAGCAGGCGGGATTGTCGGTTATCATCCGGCCACTTGCTCTCAGCTTTTTCTTGTCGTGAACGGTGAGGGCTGGGTACGCGGTGAAGGTACAGAGCGTATCCCGATCCAGAGTGGTCAGGCGGCATTCTGGATCACGGGTGAAGGGCACGAATCAGGCAGTGAAACCGGAATGACAGCCATTGTAATCGAAGGAGATGGGCTCGATCCGGAGAGCTTCATGTCCTTGTTGGAGACGTAACGCCTGTATGTATGATGGTATTGGTTTGCCATTCCACCAACCGTACATAAGCTCCCCAGATTACCCAAGAAAGACGGTGTGAAAGGCAAATGACATGGAAAACACATATGGTACTCGGTGCCATTGCAGGCTACTGCGCCTATCCTTCGTGGAAGGGCAGTGTCATTGGTGCAACGATGGCACTTGTACCCGATATCGATCAAGCAAATAGCAAGCTCGGAAACTTGATGGGACCTTTGTCCAAAATGCTGCAAAAAGGATTCGGCCATCGTACGGTTACACATTCCTGGGTGATTTTATTCCTTCCGTTCCTGCTGTTCGGCGATTCTTTGGCTGCCATGGCAGGACTTTGGGGAATTTTGTCCCATCTGATCAGCGATATGCTGGTGGGACGTATTCAGTTATTGTGGCCGTTGCGAGTGGGCTGGCTCGGCATTCCGGTGTCCAAGTCGATGTATCGGACTGTGGATCGAATCGTGTTTTATGTAGCGATTGTGTATATTGTGATCAAAGGTTATCAGTAAGCAGAATGGACCTCCCTCAGGAGGTCTCTCTATTAAATGCAGTCAGAATATTTAGATCAAACCGTAATTTAAATAAAAAAGCTGACATCGATTTAGAACCGATGCCAGCTTGCTAGTAGCTATTATGAGCAGATTTTTCTTATCGCGAAACAATTAAGGCATCATGAACTGTTGTACGAGCTCAGCGTTTTCATTCATGAATTTGTCTGCGTTTTGCATGACTTCTTGTTGCGCTTCCATCATTTGCTGGTCGGTTGCCTTAGCGAAATTGATGGAGTTGTCAGCAGTCATAGCTGGAATTTCCAGTGCCTTGCCGAATTCTGCTTTAGACTTCAGCTTGAAGCTAAAGCCTTTTGGCATATCTGGAGTAGGGTTCGAGAAGTTCACTTTTACCGTGCCATCAGAATCTACACCATTGTCCGTCTTCGTCTCGTTCACGGTAACATTACCGGTAAGAGCAACAGGGTCGGAGGAGTATTCGTCTGCCACGACGAGTGCAAAGTCATAGTTTCCGGTTGTTTTCTTGTCTTGCTTGGTTGTCTCGAAAGTAGTCGAGAGGTCCAGAATTGGCTGGTCGGTCTCTTTCATCAGGATGCTGAACTTGCCCTTTGTCTTGTCTTTTTCTTCTGTCGCTCTGTAAGTGAAGGACATTTCACCACTTTGCTGATCAGACGGGTTGTGCAGGGAGTAACGGTAGTACGTTTCAGCGCCTTTATCGTAAGAAACACTGCTGTAGACCAGTTGATCTTTTTGCTCTTTCTCATCGAGCAAGAGCTTGCGGGACAAGATTTGATGATCGCCATCCACGAGCACGACCATTCTCAATTGATCAGTTGATTTGGCGTCAGTATCTTCTGTATCCTTGATGATATCATCGAAGGCTTGCTCGTAATTTTTCTTGAATTCTTCTTTGCTGATTTCTTCTACTTTGTAGCCGCTGTCGAGCATCAGGGTAGCTACATTGTGGTAGCGGCTGTAAATCAGGTCAAACAGCTTCTGGTCTGCTTTTGCTTTTTCTGCAATTTGCTTCGCCAGAGCCGCGCCTTCTTGATCGCTGAAAGTAACGGTGATCTCTCGTGCATCAGCCTTGAGTCCTTCTTCAGAGAAGGAAACGTCTTTTTTGATGCTTACCTGGCTGTCTTTGATGCTGTCAGCATACAGCAAGGCATACGGAGTCATGACCGTTTTGAGTTCATCTTGGTTAAAATTGATCGCTTCATTTAAATCGCTATAGCTTACGAAGCGCTTCGGCAGTTCCTCGCCGCCCAGCTTTTCCTTAAGTGCATCGCGATCTTTCAGGTCCATATAAGCGTATTTAGAGTAAAACTCTGGCAGCTTGAAGCCCATAACAGAATCATTCATGAAGTACTCAAGAGTTGCCAGCTTTTTATCTTGCAGGTGAACTTCCAGGTTCCCCGATTGTTGATTTTTCTGTTCATCGATGTTGCTTTGCATCACGAACTTCGCTTTGCCCAGCATGTCGAGAATTTTTTGTGCTTGCGGGTCTGGGATAGTTGCGTCTAGGGCAATTTCACTCAACTCAGTGGTGGAGTGAACTGGTTTTTCCAGGTACGGCTTCATGTAGTCTTGGTATTCCCCGTAAGCTTTGGATGCGTCGCTAGAAAACTTCATCATGCTCTCCGCTTCCGCTTGCAGGTAAATCGTTTTTGCACTCTTAAACAAATCGTACTTGGCATAAGCGGTTCCTAAACCACCCAGCACAACGACAGCCGCTGCCCCCGCGATCAGCCATGCTTTTTTCTTGCTCTTGCGCGGTGGGTTCACGTTTGTTGCAGTTTCCATCTTTTCTCTCCCCTTTTGCTCTCTCTCTTCGCTGAATCCAATGTGCGTAATGATTTTGCGCACTCGATTTTGTATTGTACCATAAGGAGTAAGAAGGGGAACGGTTTCCAGTAAATTTCTTCAAAAATGAGGAAGAAAGACCCAAAAAGTTGCATTCTTCCTCCTTTTGTATGCATATAGAACAAAGAAAAAGCGACAGCAGGGGGGAGATCATGTGGATTTTCGCGTGCTGCAAACGTTTATGGTGGCGGCCACGACAGAAAATTTTCACCAGACAGCAGAAGCGTTGTTCATTGCGCAGCCTACTGTCAGCCAACATATACGACAATTGGAAAAGGAATTGGGGATCAAGCTGTTTGAACGGGTCGGCAAGCGCGTTCGGTTAACGGCTGCGGGTAAACGCTACTTGCCACATGCAAAAGGACTCCTCCAACAGTGGCATAACAGTATGGAGGACTTGCAGGCTTGGAGACAAGGATATCGGGAAAAGCTTCAACTGGCTGTTTCCCCGATTATCGCCCGTGCTCGTTTTTCCCATTTGCTGCACCGTTACACCAAGCTCTATCCCGATGTAGATATCTCGATTAAAATTGTTGACTCCGTGGAAATTGGCCCGCTGGTTCAAAATGGACAGGCTGATCTGGGCTTAACCCGGATGGTGCCGGGAGAATTCCAGTTGTCTACTTATCTTTTGTACGAAGATCCTATTGTTTTTGCCGTTCCTCATAGCGGCGGAGATATGGAGGCACCCTTGCCTGATTGGGAGCAAGAGGTGCAATCGAATCGTCTGCTGACCCATAATCACCCGGGCTACTGGGATGAGTT
The DNA here is from genome assembly GCF_003013445.1 of Brevibacillus sp. NRRL NRS-603. NCBI lineage: Bacteria > Bacillati > Bacillota > Bacilli > Caryophanales > Paenibacillaceae > Brevibacillus > Brevibacillus sp. NRRL NRS-603. Next base: position 83,614 of record NZ_PXZN01000002.1, read on the forward strand.
GCTGTTGCTTTTGCGTCAGAGGGGGCTTTCCTTGCGTACGATGGCTGTTTCGCAGGTAGACATTACAAAGCGATTCATCGAGGATGGGTTGGGCGTTTCTTTTTTGCCTCGGACGGCTGTCGATCGGGATTTGTTTGAAAACCGCTTTATTGAACTGCCCACACCTGGCCTCGTGTTACCGAAGGTTGCTTCTTATTTGCTCGTACCGAAAGCAGGGATTAGCGAGCCAGCGCAGCATTTTATGGAAATCTTGCATTCCTTGTACCCACCGATGCCGCTTGTTCAGTCGGGTGGTCGGACATAAAAGATAACAAGCCTGTAAGGTAGAGGTAAGGTGGATCGATAGTTTTGATGAGTATATGTATGCTACACTGAACCCTGCTTAAAGACAGCAGGAGGGAATGACGAATATGCAGGCTGAACCAATCACACAGAAGGATCGGATTTATTCTATTGATATTGTAAGGGGATTGGCATTGTTCGGGATTTTGCTGGTGAACTTGCCAAGCTTTATCATGTATTCGGAAGACGTTTCTATGCCAATAGAGGCCGGGATCGATGCGTGGATTCGCTTGAGCTATGATTTATTCATTCAGACGAAATTTTTCGGGATCTTTTCGTTTCTGTTTGGCTTAGGTTTTTACATTTTTATGTCACGTGCTGAACAGCGTGGACAAAAAGTATTTCGTCTCTTCAGCAGACGGTTGTTCGCGATGTTTGCTATTGGTGTCATTCACGTGGTTCTTTGGTTTGGTGATATTTTGACAGTGTACGCGCTTCTCGGCTTTTTACTGATGCCATTTTATCGAAGAAAGTCATCTACGATTCTAGCATGGGCAGCCAGTCTGGGAGGAGTGTACATGCTCACTCAAGGCGTGGCACTTGTACAGACGATCAATGGTCAAGAAGTCTATCCGTTTGTAGCATCACTCCAGACGACATTGATACCGATCTTTGTGATGTTCCTGTTTGGTTTGTATGCGGGAAAACGCGGTTTGATTGCTCAAATTCGCGAGCATAAACCGTTGTTGAAACGAGTCGCTGTTACTACTCTGGCAATCAGTCTTCCGATCGCAGCAGGGATTGTGTGGGCTAGCGGTGTCGTCTTTGGTTCAAAGCTTGAACAGGTGAATAAAATACTGGTTGATCTGAGTACGCTGCCTATGGCGCTGTGCTTGATTGCCAGCTTGTTTCTGTTGCTGGATCGTGAGCCGGTACGGAAAGTTCTCCAGCCATTTGCCTACACGGGACAAATGGGGTTATCGACTTATTTGGGTCAGACAGTCATCATGACCATTTTGATTCCTTTGTTCGGTATTACAGCCATGCCGCTCTCTTCTTGGTTTTTGCTCGCGCTGCCGATCTATGCGTTTCAATTACTCGCAAGCTGGCTGTGGCTGAAGCGATTTAATCGAGGGCCGATGGAAAAGCTGTGGCGCTTCCTGACGTACGGACGTAAAAAAAAGGCAGTTCCAGCTCCTGCTAACTGATTGTAAAATGTGATCAAAACCCCGTTTTTCTTCTATTTCCCTTCACGATTATGAATCGATATACTGAAGAGAAAAGAGATGAAAAGGGAGTGGTGTTCATGACAAAACAACATCCTTTGGCTATCGGCTTGGATGGTATCGCCGTAGCAGAAACAGACCTCAGTTTGGTGGATGGGATTAATGGACTGCTGGTGTACCGCGGTCATTGGGCGCGTGATTTGGCTATTCACCACACATTTGAGGAAGTGGCACACCTGCTCTGGTTCGGACATTTGCCAAGCGAGCAGGAGTTGACGGATTTAAAAGATAAGCTCAAAGCAAACCGTGAGCTGCCGGAGCACGTAAAAGGAATCCTGAAGCTGATCCCGGCAGATGTAGATATGATGAGTGTCCTGCGTACAGGTGTTTCGGCGCTGGGCAGTTCCTCGCACGGCTTCCCGCCAACCATCGATGAGGTGATTGCGCTGGCTGCCAAGATGCCGACAATCGTTGCGTATCGCTTCGCTTGTCTGGAGGGCCGCGAGCCTCTGGCACCAAATCCGGAGTTGGATCATACAGCGAACTATCTGTATATGCTCAAGGGCGAAAAGCCGAAAGCGGCACACGTACGTGCACTGGATGCGTACCTGATTTTGACGCAGGAGCATGGCATGAATGCATCCACATTCTCCGGTCGTGTCGTCAGCTCGACTGAATCCGATCTGATTTCTTCCATTACGGCAGCAATTGGAACCTTGAAAGGGCCATTGCATGGTGGAGCACCATCTGAAGTGACGGAGATGATCGAGGCGATCGGCACGAAGGAAAATGCAGAGCCGTGGTTGCGCAACAAGCTGGAGAGCGGCGGACGTTTGATGGGCTTCGGACACCGTGTCTATAAAACGATTGATCCGCGTGCAACTGCTCTGCGCGTCGTTGCATCCGAGCTGTCGTCCAACGATCCGTGGTTCGATCTGGCGACACATGTAGAAAAAGTAGGCTTGCAGCTGCTGGAAGAGTACAAACCAGGCCGCAAGCTGAATACAAACGTAGAGTTTTTTGCCGCAGCTGTCATGCGCGCAGTTGGTTTGGACGACAATTTGTTTACGCCGACATTTGCCGTGAGCCGTGTGGTCGGTTGGAGTGCGCACATTCTGGAGCAGGCAGGCAAAAACCGCATTATTCGCCCGCAATCCAATTACATTGGCACGATGCCAGAATAATAAAGACGTTAATTATAAAAGCTATCCGTTATGCGGATGGCTTTTTTACATAGAAAATCGCTGTGGTGAAGAGAAGAATATTTCCAGTCTACGCTCCAGGCTCCGTCCCGCTGAGGGCTGAGACTGTCCGCTCCGAAGGGATTCGCGGGGAAACGCAAAAGTGGTAGCCGCTTCGTCGCGAGGGCACGGTTGCGTTTCTTTTGCCCGCGAATCCCTTCTCCGCTTGGTAGGACTCCACAAGTCGCTACGTCTGGAAATATTCTTCTCTGGCGTAACTGATGATGTTCTTCAATCTTTAAGTCTTTAAAAACCCGTTTAAGCACGGAAAGCTCGTAGAGCAAACAGGAGAAAAAAGCGAAGATCTTTGTTACACCGACCAAGACGGAATGCAAAAAGCGAAACACGCACTTAAGCGTCCACCTCTGAAAAACATCTTGAAAGAACTACTTTGGACGCGGTTTCGCTTTTTGAATGGAGGCGGGCAGTGAATTCCTCAGCGGGTGGGCCTAGAAGCTGAGCGTTTTCTCCTGTTTCCTCCCCACCACAGCAGCTGGACAAAAGTGCAACTTGGGATTGCAGAAGATGCTTACTTTTGGCATGATAATAAAAAAAAGTAAGGAGTGGATCAAATGGCGTTGTTGTCTACCCCGTTTCAGTTTAAAGGACTTAGCTTGAAAAATCGGATTGTCATGCCGCCGATGTGCCAGTACTCTGTGGATGCACACGATGGAACACCAACGGATTGGCATTTTGTTCATTACGTTTCTCGTGCAGTAGGCGGAACCGGTCTGATCATCGTGGAAATGACCGATGTCGAGCCAGATGGCAGAATTTCCAACGGCGATTTGGGCTTGTGGTCTGACGAACAGATTCCGGCGTATGCGCGGATCGTCTCCGAGGTTCATAAGTATGGGGCCAAAATCGGCATACAGATTGCTCATGCGGGCCGCAAAGCGGAAGACGCAGAAGTGCCTGTATCCGCATCCGCGATTGCTTTCCCAGGGGCGCGATACAAAACGCCACGGGCGTTGACGACAGAAGAGGTCAAGCAAATGGTCGTCAAGTTCCAGGACTCAGCGAGACGTGCGGTGGAAGCAGGGTTTGATACCATTGAAATCCATGGTGCACACGGATACTTGATTCACCAGTTCCACTCCCCTTTGACGAATCAGCGAGACGATGAGTACGGGCGGGATAAAGCGCTGTTTGGCGTGGAAATTATTCAGGCGATCAAAGAGGTCATTCCAGCTGACATGCCGCTGATCATGCGCGTCTCAGCTGTAGAGTATGTGGATGGTGGATATGGGCTGGATTACAGCACGGAGCTGTGCCGCCGTTACAAGGAAGCTGGCGTGGATATTTTCCATATATCCAGCGGTGGGGAAGGACCGATTGGTTCAGCAGGCCGTCCAGGTGTTCATCCTGGCTATCAAGTACCATTGGCACGAGCGATCAAGCAGGCACTGGATGTTCCGGTTATTGCAGTCGGCAACCTCGATGATCCAAAAGTGGCGGAAGCATCCATTGGCAATGGTGATACGGATTTGGTAGCAGTCGGGCGCGGCATGCTGCGTGATCCTTATTGGGCCCTGCATGCAATTCATGAGCTGTCGGCGGATGATCTGCAGCCACCGAAGCAATATTCAAGAGCGTTTTAATCAGGTAAAAGAGCGATGGGCTTTCCTCTCGACTGAATGGTCGGGGGAGAGCCTTTTTTACTTTGAGCCCCTTGACACTTTTTGGCAGTAGATTTAAGATAAATGTCAGTCAGTACTGACAATCACTTCCGGGAATGAGGATAGCAATGAGTAGCAGCAAAAGTCTTACAAGCAGCGAAAAACTGATGATAGCCGCAATCGATCTCATCGCGGAAAGAGGCTACAACGGCGTAACCACGCAAGAAATTGCCAATGCGGCAGGATTGAGCGAGAAGACGTTGTTTCGTCACTTCGGCAGCAAGCGGAATTTGCTGGAGAGCGCCTTTGACCGTTTTCATTACACGGAAGGACTGACAAAGCTTTTCACGGAGAAGCTTACGTGGGATTTGCGCGAGGATTTGCTTTTAATCAGCCGAACGTATCACGAAATGATGAACCGCAATCGGAAAATGGTTTTGATTAGCATTAAGGATGAGGCCCATTTACCCGGATTCCGCGAACGGACACAAAAGCACCCGCGACAGTTGATGGTACTTTTTACAGATTACTTCAAAGAGATGGGCAAAAAGGGAAAGATGATCCAAACGAACCCGGAGGCACAGGCGACTGCCTTTATGGTTATGAATTTCGGGGCGTTTTTGAACGATCTGGATGGCACTAGCAATTTTTCAGGGATATCCCTAGATGCATTTATCAAAGAGAGTGTAGAGGTTTTCGCTAGGGGTTTGACTCCCTAGTTTTTTTATCACTCCTATGTCAGTCAGTACTGACAGTCAAGGTGCGAATAACAAAGTGAAGGGGAAGATACGGCATGGAAGCGACAAAAACGCAGCAAAACAGTGAAATACTAATCCGAATCTTGATGTTTACCTTGGTTATATCCTCCATGAGTGCTTTGGTGTTTAACATTGCACTCCCCGAAATTAGCAAGGAGTTTGGTTTGAGCATAGCGCAGGTGAGCTGGCTATCGACTGCATATGGATTGTTATACGCGATTGGAACCGTGACGTATGGCAAGCTGGCGGATCGATACAAGCTCAAGAATTTGTTGACGTTTGGACTCTTGGTATTTACGGCTGGTTCGTTTTTCGGGTTGGTCTCCGATTCCTTTGGGATGGCCCTTTTCGGAAGGTGCTTGCAGGCAGTAGGGGCGGCTGTCATTCCGGCTACTGCGATGCTTATTCCTTTGCGATACTTCCCGCCGGAGAGCAGGGGTTCTGTTTTAGGAAGAACGGCAGTAGGATTGGCTCTTGGCGGTGCACTCGGTCCTGTGATCGCGGCGTTAATCGTCAGCTTTGCCCATTGGCGCTGGCTGTTTTCCATACCGCTCCTGATCTTGCTTACGCTGCCGTTCTACCGCAAATATTTGGAGGATGAAGAGATCGCGGCTAGTGGGAAGTTTGATTGGGTGGGTGGCTCCTTACTTGCGATCAGCGTGACGTCACTGCTTTTGGGAGTTACGAATGGATCGTGGTGGTTTGCATTGGGCAGTTTGGTTACATTGCTCCTGTTCGTCGTACGAATTCGTTCGGTAGCTGATCCGTTTGTACAGCCGAAGGTTTTTGCCAACAAGCAGTATACAATCGGGATTCTGATGGCATTTCTCATAAATGGAATGGGGATATCGCTTTACTATCTCAGTCCGCTGCTCTTGGCCCAGGTGCAGCAGCTATCGACGAGCTGGATCGGCTTTGTGATGGTTCCAGCGGCGATCGCTTCGGCATTGCTTGGTCGTGTGGGAGGAAGGCTCGCGGACAGGCGGGGGAATGCTTTTCTGTATTTCGTTGCGTCTAGCTTACTGATTGGCTGCTTTGGGTTGCTGTCTACTTTTACAAGCGCCGCGGTTTTAGGCATTGCACTCTTCCTGATCCTGGGCAACGTGGGGCAGTCTTTTATGCAAATCTCGATGGCGAACTCGATCTCGAGGACGTTGACGAAGGAGCAGGCGGGAGTAGGCATGGGAATCTTTTCGATGCTGAGCTTCATTTCCATGGGGATCGCGTCTGCGGTATATAGCAAGGTGATCGATGTTGGCGCGACTACCAATTGGAACCCGGTGAATCCTTATACGAGCGGCATTATTTACAGCAATATTTATTGGATGATGGCCCTGATGCATGTGTGTCTTATGGTCTTCTACTACTTTCAGTTCGGTAGGGCAAAGAAACAAAACCTTCTGGCGGATATCTGATCTTTTGTTCACTCAGGCTTAATATAATATGTGGTAGACTAAAACAAAAAAGGAAGGGGGTTCCTGTTCGTTGCGAGAGCTATCTGCCATTCGTTTTACAGAGGGAGAGCCATTGTTCATCCAAATCTATCACTTTATCAAAGCCGAAATATTGCGTAACCAAATTGCGTATGAAGAATTTCTCCCCTCGATAAGAAGCTGTGCCCAATCGCTTGCTGTCAGCAAAAACACGGTGGAAGTTGCATATCAGCTACTGGTATCGGAAGGGTATGTCACTAGCATTCCGAAAAAAGGGTATCAGGTGACGTACAAGGCAGGGCCTCCTTCCGGGCAGCACGCAGCGGTACGAGAAGACTCTCGTATACCGCCGATTCGCTATGATTTTCGCTACGGCAACATCGAGCTGGGGGCATTCCCTTTTCATCCGTGGAATAAGCTGCGCAACAAGCTCATTTCCAAACATCAGCGCACGTATATGGTGGAGGGGCTGGCTCAAGGCGAATACGTCTTGCGAAAGGAACTCTCGAAATTGCTGCATGAAACGAGAGGAGTCCTCGCCACGCCGGAGCAGATTATTATTGGAGCCACCCCGCAACAGTTGGTGTCGATTGTCGTTCAGCTTCTGGACAGAGAGAAGCATGCGATTGGCGTAGAAAATCCGGGCTATGATGGTGCGAGAAATACGTTTCTCAACGGTGGCTACCGGGTACACGGCATTTCCTTGGAGGCAGACGGTGTATCTATCGAAGAGCTGAGGCAAAGCGGGGCAAGCATTATGTACGTGAGTCCTTCCCAGCAATTCATCAACAAAATGACGATGCCTCTGGAGAAGCGAAACCAATTGATCGTGTGGTCGGAGTCCTTATCGCATTCTTATCTGGTAGAGGATGACTACGAATGGGAGTTCAAATATCAAGAGAGCTACATCCCTTCGATCCAGAGTCTGTCTCCCCAAAAGGTTGTCTACATTGGGCGGCTCTCCAAAGCATTGCTGCCGCTTGTAAACGTCAGCTACGTCGTCCTTCCTTACGAGCTATTATCGCGTTTTCACCAGCGCTTGCCTGAATACGACCAACCTGTTTCCCGTTTGGATCAGTTGACGCTAGCGGCGTATTTGTCCGATGGCTATTGGCATAGACACTTGCAGCACATGCGAAAAAACTACGTGGAAAAGCGAGAGGTGTTTCTTCAGGCAATCGCACGTTTCATGGACGGACGTGTGGAAATGGAAGGGAAGGATACGGGACTGCATGTATTTTTGACCGTAAAAAGTCAGCGCACGGAAGCCGAACTGATGGAGCGTGCCTATCAAAAGGGTGTAAAAGTCTATGGAACTGCCCGATACTGGCTCCATGATACAAGGGAGCACCCGACGGTACTGCTAGGGTACGGAGCATTGACTCCAGAGGATATTCAGGAGGGCATTCACTTGTTGGCTAGCGCCTGGTTCGAGTAACAGATCAGCTTTCTGTCCCACTCATCTTGAACAATCTGTCCCTTTGGCCTCGGTCAGCCATCCATTAAGATGGACAGGACAGCGATTAGAAAGGGTGGGAAAAATGAAATTCATTTTTGATCTGGACGGGACGATCTGCTTCAAGGGTCAACCGATCTCAACGAACATTTTGGATACCCTGCTTGCACTCGAACAAGCGGGACATACCGTGGGTTTCGCCTCCGCAAGACCGTGCCGTGACATGCTTCCTGTCCTCGATGAGCGGTTTGGCAACCATCTCCTCATTGGCGCGAATGGAGCGATGACACATCACCAAGGGAGCTTGCAGGGCTGCGTGCCGATCCCGGATCGTTTGGCGCATGAAATCATTAGCATTCTCGAGGATTATCGCGCGCAGTATTTCATCGATGACTCGTGGAATTATGCACATAATTGTGTGTCGACTCATCCTTTTTTGAGCTATATCGATCCCAATCGGACTGCCAGTCGCGTGGACGTGGATCAACTGAATGCCGTGCTGAAAATCCTGATTTTATCGTGTGACCGTTATGAAGAAGTGATGGCGAGAATCAAGGAACTCGACGTTACGCTGCATTATCATTCCGCAGAAGGCATTCTCGACCTCACGTATCGGGGAGTGAATAAATGGGCTGCCCTGAATCGGTTCGATGTGGCAGGGGAGCCGTTCATCTGCTTTGGCAATGACATGAATGATTTGCCGCTGTTTGAAAAAGCGCATCATTCCGTATTGATTGGCGAGTATGAACCGCTGCTTGCATTAGCGAAGGAAAAAATCGCCATGGATGATTATGTAGAGCAATCTATTATCGCAAAATTGCGAGAGCTGGGCGAGAAGTATGAGTTAGCTCTTTCGTAAACGGAAAAGGAGGCCGTTAAATATGAATCCATTAGTGGAGAAGAGACATCAGGCACTGCGTGAAGCAGAGACCAAAGCCGAGTTTTTATTTGCTACCATCGAAGAGAAGGGCATCATTCGCAGCGGTGTGACGGAAAAAGAGATCAACAAGGAGATTTACGAGCTGGCCTTTCAATTGTTCGGGATCAAAAAATATTGGCATAAGCGAATTGTGCGAGCGGGCAGAAACACGCTGTATCCATACCGAGAAAATCCACCGAATTTGACTGTCGCTCCCGAAGATATTGTCTTTCTTGATTTCGGGCCCATTTTTAAGGACTGGGAAGCTGATCTCGGGCGGACGTATGTGCTTGGAAATGATCCGGTAAAACAAAAGCTGCGCGACGATATTGAAAAAGCGTGGGACGAGGGCAAGGTTTACTTTTTGTCCAAGCCGGATATTACAAGCAGCGAGCTGTTTGCCTACATGTGCGAGCTCGCCAAAGCATACGGCTGGGAGTACGGTGGTCCGCACGCAGGGCATCTCATCGGCGAATTCCCGCATGAAAAAATTCAAGGGGATGACATCGATAACTACATTCACCCAGACAACCACAAGCCGATGAGGGAACCGGATCAGCACGGTCAGCCGCGCGACTGGATCTTGGAGGTTCATTTTATTGATCGGGAACGGGAAATTGGGGGATTTGTGGAGAAGCTGTTGACGGTGGAGTAGGGTATATTCCTTGCCCTTGGTGAATTACTGGAGATTCCGATTTGTTCGTCGGATTCTCTTTTTTATTTTCACGGGTATGACATCCGCTGTTTGTAGGAGGTATTGTGATGTTTGCTAAAAAATCTTTACTATCTGCTGTAGCTACTGCTCTTCTACTGGGTGTTTCGGTTACTGGGGGTGGCATGAGTCCTGTATTTGCAACGTCCGTACAACAGAGCCCTCAACAAATAATGAGACTAATTGGGGATAAATATCAGGTTGGAGAAGTTCTTAGCGATAAAGATGCAGAGTTAGTTAAAAAATATGCCTTTCAACGAAATCAGGTTAAAACCTTAGCAGAAGCTCAACCAGATAACTGGACAGTAACTGGAAGTAATTCAAACACAGCTTTTAATGCTTTTACTTTTATGTCGGGGACTGTATATGTTGGCTTGAACTTATGGGAAAATAATTTCAGAGCAGACCTGACAACTTACGTGCAGAAAGGAACACCAACGCATTATCAAAATTCAATCCAGCTGGAGGCTTACGGTCTTGTAGGTGCAGGTGGAACAAAGATTGGGAAGACTGCTGAATTTAAGGTAAGCAGTGGTTGGACACCCAAGTCAATCTGGATTAGGCCATACAATTACCTCCGTCTACCATGACCTGAAATGACATCCGAGAATGGCAGCAAGGAGGAGCCAAGGCAAAAGAATTGGCTCCACAAGGCTACCTCGTCAATCCCGCGGGTATGCACAGCTTTGGCTGCCCCTGACTTTGTCGAATGTTTCGGCGACTTTGCGTCCCGAGGAATTCTCTCCTATTTCTACCCGAAACCCTGCTAGCATTTAATACATCACCATGTTCCCGGTCTTTTTCATATGCTTCTCCGCTTGCTTCAACAACACGACAGTCGCTGTCACGAGCACCAGCAGAACAGCGGCGAGAAGTCCTATACTCGGCAGCATGGTTTGCAACGACGCTCCCTCCATCAGCAGCTCGCGAATCAACTGAAGCGCGTAGGTCAGGGGAAAGCAAAAGGAAATGACCTTGGCCCAAACCGGAAAGGCCATCGGGGGCAGACGGACACCGGAAAAGATCAGCATCGGCTCATCCAAAACGGTGTACAGAAAGCTCGCGTCGCGTGAAAACAGAAAGAGCACACAGAGAAAGCCGCCCCAGACGATGGCCGATACCAGCAAAATGAGGAAGGCAAGTGGAGGCGCCCACCAGCCGCTCAGCTGAATGCCATCCACAAAAAATAAGGCTAACAGGACAAAGCAAAAGAACAGCCAGACCCCCTCGATCAGCGAGGAAAGCGAACGCCCATACAGAAAAGCGAGCCGGTTGACCGGGCTGATGAAGATCATCTCCATGGTTCCTGCTTGCCGTTCAAAGCTCATTTGCCAGGATGACTGCACCAGGCACCAATAAAAGATGTAGCCTAAATAGCCAGTCAACAGGAACAGCGGCAGCTGCTCGTAGCTGATGAACCGGGCAAGAGGGGAATCAGCTCCCATCCGGAACGGGGCAAACGAATAATACGCGGTCACGAAATTGATGAGGGGCCAGACCAAGAGCGAGAAGTAGATCATTTTGCTGTGAAACGAATGGCGATGCTCCTTGATGATTTCCGCCAAAAGCAGGCTGCCCAGCTGTTTCATGCGCCCCTCCGATCTGCCATGTGCAGGATGACGTCCTCCAGTGATGGCTGTTGGGTAGAGAGACGCAAGACAGGGGACTGGTGAGCAGCCAAGAGGGAAAGCAGCGGAGTCGTCATATCCGTTTTTCCCCGTAATGTCACTTCCCAGGTCTGCTCATCTGTTTCTGCGATTTCACGCGAGCCGCCGTAAGCTTGAGCCAGCTGGCGCAGATCGTGATCGAGCGAGTCGGAAAGAGAGGGGATCACTACCTGCAAGGCTGTATCTAGGTGGAGCGATTTGGTCAGGTGCTCCGGTGTATCATGCACCACGAGCCTTCCTTTATCGATGATGTATACCTCGTCGCAAAGCTCTTCTACCTCATGAATGTAGTGGCTGGTCAACAGAATGGCTTTTCCATGCTGAGTAGCGAGCTCACTCACATGCTTGCGAAGCTGCCGGGCGATAGGAGCATCCAAGCCGAGAGTCGGTTCGTCAAGGAACAGGTAACGCGGGTCATTGATCAGGCCGCGGGCGATTTGCAGTCGTTGCTTCATGCCTTTGGAATAACGCTCGACAGGGGTGTTGGCAGCCTCATACAGACCAACCTGCAAGAGCAACGAATCGATCCGATTGCGCAAGGCCTGCCCTTGCAAACCGTACAGACTGCCGAAATATTGCAGGTTTTCCCGCCCTGTCAGACGCCAGTACAACATGCGCTCGCCACCTGCGATCATGTTAACCTTGGCTTTGACGAACCGATCGTCCTTTACCGCGTCATATCCGTCTACCGTGATCGTGCCGCTGGTCGGGGTGAGCAGTGTGGAGCACATTTTGATCGTTGTTGTTTTGCCTGCACCGTTAATGCCTAACAATCCAATAATTTTGCCGGGTACCATGCGAAAGGACAGATCAGCAACTGCCTCTACCTCTGTCCATTGCTGGCGAAGCCATCCCTTTTTCTCCTTCACCCGGTATACCTTCCGTACATTTTCTGCAATCAGCATGATTGTTGACCTCCTCATTATCCAAAAATCGATTCCATGACGCGTTTTTCCATCCGACGAATGCCCCACACGCCAATGGCGAGATAGACGAGGGACAGAGCTGCCATATGAAACAGCTGTGGTGAAACGGCGTACAGCGGCGCTCCTTGAATCACGCATTGCCGAAAAGCATCCAACGCAGGCGCAAGCGGCATGATGAGACCAAGTGGCTGCACCCATTCAGGCAAATACGGAATCGGGAACGTCACCCCACTGACAAAGGCCATCACGGCAAACAGCGTGTTTTGTGTGATGTACGTATCGCGGAACCAAAGCATGAGACTACCCAAAACGAGTGCCTGGCAAAAGAAAGCCCCTGTAGACAATATCCAGACAAGGACGGCGCTCCATACGTTTGTATGAGAGAGCGTGGGTCCAAGCACCGCCCCAACAAGCACAATTACCGAAAATTCGAACAAAGTACGCATGAGCTGTTGAGCGACATTCCCCAAAAAGTACCCTCTGCGCAAGGAAGGGGTAAGCAAAACCGCCTCCAAGGTTCCTTCCCGTAGTTCTGTAATCAGTGAGCGGCTGACATTCATCAAGGTCGAGACGGCAAACGCATAAAAAGCTCCGCCGAGGATGGCGTACGACAAGTAATCGGACGAGCCGGTGAGATGTGCGAAATTCTCGTCCAACTGCCCGGCAAATACATAGTGATAGGCGAAAAAGGCAAACAGCACCGTATACACCCCGGAAAAAATGTGGCCGATGACAAACGACCACGGATAGGCACGAATCATTACGCGGGTATTGCGGATAAAGGTAGCTTTAGCGACATGAAACACGTTATTTCCTCCGTTCTGGGGGATGTGATGAAGCAGGTGGGGAGACAAGTCCGGGAACAGGCATATCGATGAACTCATGCAGATCGACGGCGAGCTGTTCCAGCCGTGATGCAATCGCGCGGTAAAATACATACCGTCCCCGTCGTTCACTCCAGATAAAGCCGGTGTCTACCAACAGATTCAAATGCTTGTTGACAGCAGGTTCACTGATGTTATGCAGGTCAGCCAACTGCTGCGTGCAGTAAGGATGATTCAATAACGATTTGAGAATCGCTGTCCGCGTCGGATCACTGAATACCTTCATTTTGTTGATGAAGTCGGTGGGAATCACCGAGGTGGCTCTGGTGCCAGGAACTTCAACGGATAAGCACACGGAGATATGGTCGTCGTAAACGCCGAGCAACAAATGCGGCGAGACAAAAGTAGAGACACGCAAATGGATACGCGCCAGCTCCGAATAGCCAAATGTGTACGTTTTTGCTTTATGAAATTGCAAGAAGTCCTCGTGCACCTTCAAGCGCGGGTGTACCTGCGACAAAAACGGAAGCGGATCAAGCTTGATCTGCTCTTGTGCTTCATGTACTGCGCGGACGAGCCACGGTTCAATCCGCCGTTCTTCTGTCTGGAAAAAAGGCAGGTAGTCGTAGCAAAACTCCAGAAAGCTTCGCTTGGTCGATAGCGGATGGCGCAAAAGCTCCCGATGCTCCGGTTTCAGCTCATCAAAAATCTCGTCCGTGCGTCCTTGCATCCAAGCTTGAAGCTGTCTGGGATGATAGACGGGACCGATCATGAGTTGGGCAAACTCGCCAGCATCCATCGCCTGTACACGCTCCAATGCGGCCTCAACAGAATGCTCAAAGCACTCCTCCCAAGGCGCAAGGAAATCCATGGCATCGAGAAACTGATTGGACATGGAACTAAAATAGTGAAGCTGTTTCAAGAGCGGGGCAGGTAAAGCAGTGAGCAACTCCTCCGCCCAATGCAAGCGGGAGGTGTGATGCTCCGGCTTTGCAAGCACATGAAGACTTAAGAAAAACTCATAGCCGGGTATGTACGCGACATGAAGATGCTTACGCAGCCAGTCAGGCAAATCTTGCACCAAGCATCCTCCTTTCTTGTTCAATTAACCATTTGGTGAATTCATTTTGGGAGCGGGCAAAATTGAAGAAATTATGCCGGAGGGGCATCTCGATGTCAAGAGAAAAAGAAAACAACCACGTCTAACGTATAGCACGTGGTTGTGAACGATATTACGTCTCAGAGAAACGAGAGCCGAGCGTCTGCACGGCTTGCTGCATTGCTGTCAAATCCGCTTCGGGAAGAGGCTTTTCCTGATAACGATATTGCTGATAGTAACGTGTGATGCGAGCGACTGCATCCAGCTGACCTGCATCTAGCAAGGGCAGTTCGCGCAGACGATTGAAAAATTCTTGGGGTGTCTCATGCAGCTCGATTGGCACTCCTTGCTTCTCCATGAGGACGAGGAATTGATAGTAGGCGTACCTGGTGGGATCATCCTCTGGACCAACGGGCTGTTTGAACCATTTGGCAGAGCCATCTTCTGCGCTTTCTTCACTGGAAGAGGAGGGAACAGTGGTCAATACGGTGTTTTGTGCAGCCGCCACTTCTTTTTCCAGCATAATCGTCCCCTTGAAGCGCTTTTTCCATATGTATCGGCTGAGCAGGATTACACAGGCGAGGATGAAGGCAATGATTAAGTATGGCTGCAGAACAGAAAAGAGTGATTCTCCGAGCTGTATCTGTTCCACAGGATGATCTGCTGTTTGCCCTGTACTTTCCATGAGTATCTGCATGTTTGCCTGTTTTTGGTTCGCCCTCTCATACAAATGTTCAAACCATTCCACAATGAAAATAAGCACAGGCTCAAAGAGGGTATACAGTCCAGCGCTGACAGGTCCTTTTATCCAGCTCCAGATCCAATAGATGAGACCAAATACCATGGAACCGACAGCCAAATAACCCGCGATCAAAAGAAAACGAGTGCCCAACACTTGACTGCCGAGTAGCAAGCTAATGCGAGCAGGCAGACTCGTAGAAAGTGGTCCTTCCCGCAGTACGAACGCCATAATCGCCACCAACATATAGCTGAGAGTAATGAGGACAAGCATGGAAAAAGAGGCTGCAAGCGAATAGGAGCCTGGGTCAACGATGGAGGTGTAAAGTACAGCTATCACGAGCTGTATCAGGCCCACCATCAGCGCCAGAACAAATCTGCGTTGCAGACTGTCATGTCGATAACCTTCCGATGCAGCGCTTTGCACTCTCCAAAAATAAATAGCAGCCAGTATAAGCGCGATCAGCCACGAATCGTAGAGATAGAAGCAGCCCATTCCTATGAAAAACACAAGGGGATACAGCAACAGATGGAGCGTAAATCGACCGCCACCACCATAGTACAACCAGCTCCCAGCCATGAGCAGGATTGCTGCGACTAGGCAAAACGAGAGCAGTTGACCGAAGCCTGCCGTCATATACCCAAACAAGATCAGGGCAATGCCTGTCAGCATGGCCTCTAGCCAAAACGCGAGCGTCCAGCGGCCCATCAACGAGAGTGTCATCCCATCATCACGCTCCTTTTTTTCAAGCGAGCATGATCAAAGCGCTGGATGGTGACAGGGTCAGAAGAAACATCCAGCACCGCAACCTGATGACCGCATTGAATAAGGCGCTCCGCTGAGGCTTGTACGGATGGGTCCATTCGTGGTGTCACAATGAGAATGGCTTCCTTCCCATGAGCTCCCTCTAACCGGCGAAGAACAGGTGCCAGTGGCGTCGTCACAAAATGGTGAATTTGCGCCAGTTGGGTCATGACGTGCAGGTGGTGTGCCTTGCCACTTCCCGCAGGCAAATGAAAATGCTCACGTCCTCGTTGCTTCACGGTAAGGTACAGCTCGTATCCGACCGATTTTCTCCTGCACAGGCCAGCCAAAGCCGCAAGACAGGAGATCGTCCGTTCATTGGCGGTATCGTTATACTTTTGCATCAACGGTTCATAGGAGGGCAGGATATGCCCGACGATTCGCCAGTTCGGATGGGCTGTATACTCGAAAAGACGCGTCTCCAGTGAGCCTGTTTTGGCGGTTGCCTTCCAATGGATATGCTTGAAACGGTCGCCTGGCATGTACGACCGAACACCTCGCTGAAAAGTGGGATCGTCCTGTTGGCGCTGACGAGAAAGCCGATTCCCGTCCGGTTCCGATTCAGCGAGTACGACGGGAGAAAGAGCAAGAGGCAACGGATAGACCAGCAAGGAAAAGGAAATCGACAGTGTCATGGCAGTAGGCTCCTCGCCCAATAATGGCAATGTCTCCGATTGAACATCCGTCAGCCAGACCGTGCCTCGCTTGTTCGGGATGAGAATCAAGGTGCGTGAGGCAATTTGCCGCATCGGCAGATCAAATCGCAGGCGAACGCTCGTCCGATGATTGAGGCTTCGCACCTCGTCTGCGCCTTCCACCGCGACATGCTCTGGCAGTGTGAAGCGAAGCCAGGTAGCAGGCAAAGGCAGCCATGAACGATTGTGCAAGCGAACTGTAATGTGCACGGGTGTCCCTGACAGGACGCGTGTTTGATCACTGGACCATTCGAGCGATACCCATTTGGACATGGACTTGGCCCACCAGTCTTGTGCAGCGGGGAGAAAAAAGAAAAAGCCCCCAAACAGAAAGAAAAACCAGTGACCGGAAAAAACGGCGAAGAGCAGTAAGACAAAACCGATTACGTGAAAGGTTTGCTTGGTGATCATAGCGCTACACGCTTTCTTCGACGGGAGCGGGGACACTGGTCAAAATTTGCTCCACGACTTCCTGCTCCGTCACATGCAGCTCTGCTTCCATGGAGAGGCGGATGCGGTGAGCTGCCAGGCTTGGAAACACCACTTTTACATCATCCGGCAAAACAAAACTACGTCCAGAAATGAACGCGTAAGCCTGGGCCGATCGCAACAGGGAGAGCATGGCACGCGGACTGATGCCCACTTCAACCGAGCGATGCTGGCGAGTCGCTTCCGTCAGGTCGATGATATAGTCTTCCACCGGTTGGCTGACGTGAACGGTCGTGACCTCGCGTTGCAGAGCCGCAATTTGTTCGACAGTGATGACTGGCTCGACCGCTTCTAATGGGGAGCCGCTGCGGAACCTACGCAAAATTTCTTTGGCATCCTCTCGCGTACCGTAGCCAAGAGACAGCTTGAAAAGGAAGCGGTCCAACTGGGCTTCCGGCAGCGGATAGGTCCCTTCCGATTCAATCGGATTTTGGGTAGCAATAACCAGCATGGTCGATGGGAGTGGCAGGGTGACACCTTCAATCGTAACCTGGCGTTCCTCCATGCATTCCAGCAAGCCGGATTGAGTCCTGGGAGTGGCCCGGTTTATTTCATCTGCGAGCAAGACATCCGCAAAAACAGGTCCCTTTCGCAGTTCGAATTCACTTGTTCGTTGATTGAATACGTGTAGACCGACGACATCAGATGGCAGTAGATCTGCGGTGAATTGCAGGCGGTTGTAAGAACCGCCAATCGCTTGCGCCAATGTTTTGGCAAGCACGGTTTTTCCCATTCCGGGCAAGTCCTCCAGCAATACATGACCACGGGCAAGCAAGGCTGTGACTAATAGGCGGATCTGACTTTCCTTGCCCACGATGACGCTGCTGATAGCATGCTGAAGGTTATCCAATGTCGGATGAGTCATGAAAATTCTCCTTTTCCCATTCAAAATTGAGGAGTCATACGGTTTTTATTATATATGGAATATCCTGTTAGTTACAAATTTTCGAAATAATATTCCTGCCAGCGCGGCGAACACGATGACGGCACCTACAGAGATGTAAAGAGGGCGAATCCCTACCTGATCGCTCAGTTGTCCACCAAGCCAAATACCGACGGGCATCGTCGCACGCACGATGAGCAAGCGGACAGAAAGTACACGCCCCATTAGCTCGGAAGGAACGTGAAGCTGATACAGGCTTGTGCTGTGTACCTGGAAAAAGGGAGCAAACAGACCAGCCAGTAGTTCGATGGTGATAGCGAGCCAGATGTCATGAGTAAAGCCTATCGCAACAAAGCTCAAGCCACCTAGTGCCAGTGATCCTAACATGATCAGGGGCTGTCCGAAGCTGCTGCGGAAGCGAGGCACGAGCAAGGAACCGAAGAAATATCCCAACGGGTAGCCAGCTAAAAACAAGCCTACATGAAACGAGGTGCCTTGCAGCTCGCCAGCTACAAAAGGCAGGTTTAGTACGAGTGTGACTCCGACAGCAAATTGGACGAGAGCTGAATACAGGCCAAGCCAGAGCAGAAGGGGTTTCTGCCAAAAAATCGCAAGACCAGCCTTAAACATGACGAACCACGATTGCTTCTTGTTGGCGGTATCCGCTGAGGCGATTGGGCAAAGAACCAGAAAGAAACCGCTGAGCGCATAGCTGATCGCGACCAATGCGAATACGGACTCTCCGCCGATACTCGCCACGAGAATCCCAGCCAAAGGCGGACCTGTAATCAAGGCAATCCGCAAGACGCTATCCAAATAGGCATTGGCTTGGAGGAGCTGCTCTCTTTTGACCAGAGCAGGGAGGAGCGACTGACTGGCTGGCACATACAGCGGTTGAACGAGACCGTTGATCAAGGCAGTGAAATACAGCGGCCAGAGTGATTCAGTCCCGGAAGTAATGACCGCAAAGGACAAACAAAACGCAGCAGCTCGCATCCATTGAGAAAAAATCATGACACGCTTCTTATCGAATCGGTCGATGTACGGTCCGGCTACCAGCTGAATAGCGAGCGACGGCAAGAAATACAAGAGCAACATCTGTCCGACCGCACCTTGTGAGCCTGTTGCCTGATAGATTAACCAGCTATTGGCGAGGGTACCGAGTGAGGCGCCGAGTTCTGAAATGAGCTGACCGAAAAGAATCCAACGATAAGAACGCTGCTGCCAGACAGAGGCTTGTACAGCGGTTTGGTTCATGGGGTGCTCCTGTCCAGGAATTCATCCCATAACAAGGGGAGCTTGTCCAGCGTATGACGGCGGAGTCTGTAACGGGAGCCTGCTGTTTCAACGAGATGGGCAGACCGCAGCATGGACAGATGATGATGTACTGTCGATTTCGCCATGGAGAGTTGATCTGTTATCTCTTGCAGGCTCAGATCCTTTTCCGCCAGCATTTTGACCATGCGCAGCCTGTGCTCATCTCCGAGTGCTTTCAAGGCCTGCACCAGTGAAGGCGGTGGCTGATTAGGATCTACAGCATCGTGCAAATTTTCGTCAGCCACAGGGTAATAAAAAATTTTCGTCCCAACAGCATCGGCCTGTACCGTCCACGGGCGATAGATCGCTTGCGGGATCAGCAGTACACGTGTCACGGCAGGCTCTGGGAGGTAGCTCGATCCCGTCGCATACTCTACCAAGGCTTCTGGGGGGAGCTTTCCTAGCTTGTTTTGCTTTTGCGACCAATCCCGTTCTAGCATGCGAACGATTTCTTGCTCACGCGGCTTGATATGAGTGGTATACCAGCCTTCCATCAATCGGAGAATATGGCCCCGCAGCTCTTCTGCATCAACGGAAGCAATATGTCCGATGTACGATTCAAAAAAGAGGTGCGTACGGCAGGCTTTCTGCAAAGCGGCGCAATCATCCTTGCTTCCTAGTGCAGCCTTCCGTCGTGCTTCCTGCATATTTTCACCGAGATAAGGGAGGGCCTCGTATCGGAGCTGTTCGGTTGAAAGCTCTCTGACATACGAGAGAAAGGAATCTAGATCAGCGAAAGGGCAAAGATCGAGCAGTTGCAAAAGCGTCTTCCACGTGTTGTGCTCCTTGGCATAGTCGACCTCTTGCCGTACAGGAGGTGATAGCTCGTCCAACAGTTGACGCCAGTAGGCAGGAGGGTGTTCCATCGTGTGATGCAATTGATCGTAGGTAGCGGCAGCGATTCCCAAGGCAGCTTCGAATAAAGGAGAATATGAGAGCTCAACCCGATAGGTCGTTCGTTCACTGCCAATGTTTAAAATCTTCATGTGATCATCCTTCCAAAATTTGTACATAATTATGTATTTTATAGATACCGAATCTTAAATTCAATATTTTTCGAACAGAAATAGAAAAGGAAAAGAAGAATCACAGATCTCTGTCCAAAGAGATGACGTGATTCTTCTTCCTGAAAAGGTAGGGTTAACCTACCGTGGATAATTGCGAGGCACGCTGTAGTGCTTGCTCCAAATCAGAGATGATATCGTCGATCGATTCTGTGCCGACGGAGAGGCGGATAAGTCCCGGGGTCACTCCGGCTGCTGCCTGCTCTTCTTCTGTCATCTGCTGATGTGTTGTGCTCGCTGGATGAATGATGAGTGACTTGGAGTCCCCGACATTTGCGAGATGGGAGAACAGCTTCACTGACTCGATCAATGTTTTTCCTGCCTCAACGCCACCGCGAATTCCAAAGGTCAGGATCGCGCCAGCACCTTTTGGCAAATATTTTCGGGCCAATTCACGCTGGGAGTCTGACTCCAATCCCGGATAACTCACCCACTCTACCGCAGAGTGATTGGCGAGGAACTGGGCTACTGCCAAGGCGTTCTGGCTATGCCGCTCGATCCGCAGATGCAGTGTTTCTAATCCTTGCAGGAACAAGAAGGAATTGATTGGAGCGACTGCTGCTCCGATATCGCGCTGGAGCTGAACACGTGCCTTGATAATATAGGCCAGCGGACCGACTGCCTCTGTATAAACGACGCCATGGTAGCTTGGGTCTGGTGTAGTCAGACCTGGGAATTTTCCGTTGTTCCAGTCGAATTTTCCAGAGTCTACGATGATACCGCCAATTGCTGTTCCGTGGCCGCCGATGAATTTGGTGGTGGAGTGCACGACGATATCAGCCCCGTGCTCAAAAGGACGGCACAAAATCGGCGTTGCGAAGGTGTTATCCACGATCAAAGGCACGCCATTTTCATGTGCAATATGGGCGATCGCCTCGATATCAGCGACATCAATGCGCGGGTTGCCGATTGTCTCGCAAAACACGGCTCTTGTCTTTTCATTGATATAGGCACGGAAGTTTTCTGGATTGGATTGATCTGCAAAATGAACCTTGATTCCGAGGCGGGGAAGAGTGTGGGCGAACAGGTTGTAGGTACCGCCGTAGAGGCTGCTGGAAGCGACGATCTCGTCTCCTGCATGCGCAATATTTAAGATGGCGAATGTAATGGCAGCTTGCCCGGATGCGGTCGCGAGTGCACCAACACCACCTTCGAGCAGGGCAACACGCTTCTCAAACACATCCTGCGTGGGATTCATGATGCGTGTATAGATGTTCCCAAACTCTTTTAAGCCAAACAGGTTGGCTGCATGCTCCGTATCGCGGAAAACATAGGAGGTTGTCTGATAGATCGGAACAGCACGTGAGCCTGTTACAGGGTCAACCTCCTGCCCACCGTGTACCGCAAGTGTTTCTGGCTTCCATTGTTGTTGATCGGACATGTCCATCTCTCCTTTTGCTAATGGGGAATCGGCTAATAAAAAACGGAGCATTCTCCTGAGAAGAAGAAGGCTCCGAACATGCACGGGCTTTTGTTCATCTCTCAGAATCACTGGATTCTGCAGGAATTGGCACCATGCAGCTAGTCTGCTGGTTGCCGGGTTTCGTAGGGCCTGTCCCTCCACCGCTCTTGATGAAAATAATTGTTGTCGTAATTGTATGAAAATAAAACCTTGCTGTCAATGAGGAATATACAGTTATCGGGGAGGTTTTTATGTATATATGGATGAAAGGTGTTCACTCATGCCATTAATTTGTAACGGTTTTGTCTCAACCTGTTCACATCCCGTGTGGCTATTGCCGCATCGAAATAGGAGATAATGGTAGAAAATGGGGAGCATAGATGCATGGTGAAGCCAAGTGCTCTTCGCGTTAGAAAAGTAAAATAGCGTATGATATCATGGAGGTGGTTACAACTGATCTGATCGTACATATAGGAGGATAAATAACGATGAGCCATGGAGTAAAGGAAATTACACCACAAGAGCTGTTGGAAAAGCTGGAAGCCAAAGAGGAGCTGCAAGTCATTGATGTACGCGAAGTCGATGAGTGGAATGCGGGTCACATTAAAGAGGCAAAGCTGATCCCACTCGGCTTTTTGCCGCATCGTATTGATGAACTGGATAAGAACATTCCGATTGTGATGGTTTGCCGCAGTGGTGCCAGAAGCAATACAGCTACAGAGTATTTGAGTGCACAAGGGTATGACGTGGCGAATATGGTTGGCGGCATGCTCGCATGGCCAGGTGAAGTGGAACAGTAAGACGTTGTTGTGATAGAAACAGTGTGAATGCCTCCCGTGTTTAAACAGGAGGCATCACGCATGGGACAAGCAGGGAGGTAGCAACCCGTGAGTGAAGGAACACAATTGCAGCAGGAATCTGCAATGAAGAAGCATTGGTTTCCTGTGCTAGCTGGTATTATCATTTTGGCTATCGTCGGAGTATTTGGTTATAATTACATGACAAAAGAGAAGATCGAGGTGTTGAAGCCGATCGCGGACTTCACCTTAGACAACAGTGACGGAACAACCTATACATTTAATTCAAGTGCTGGCAAGGTACGACTGGTAGAGTTTATGTTTACCAAGTGCCCGGATATTTGTCCGGCGACTACGTTCAACATGGCCAAGCTGCAAGATCAGTTGAAAGAAAAGGGACTGTTCGGAGACAAGGTGGAGTTTGTTTCCATTTCTTTTGACCCTGATAACGATACGCCGGAAGTCTTGCAGGACTATGCAGCCAAGTTCAAGGCAGATCAGAGTGGCTGGAAGTTCCTGCGCGGGGATGCTCAGGCTGTAGAGAAAGTGACGAAGGATTTTGGTCTGATGGTCATTAAGGAGCCAGATGGTTCTTATTCCCACACGGCTCGCATGTTCCTTGTGGATGGAGAGGGAAACATGCGCCGCGCGTACGGGATGGCAGCCAACATGGAGCTGGAAGTCATGATGAAAGAGATGGTACAGCTCGCTGACTAGCGGGTCTCCTCATAGGAGATGTTTACGACTTCTTCTGATTGATTCACGAATTCAATATGAACGAGTAACGCCCACCTGCGATTGCTTTCTTGAAGCAAGAGCTTAAACGTCTCTTCCGACGTGGTGGGCGTTTTTTGTTTTCGTCCGACATGCAGGTAGTCCACAATTTGAGCGTTTGGATATCGCTTCATCGTTTCCTGCACCGCGAGTCTGCCCCATTTTGCATAGGGAGGCTGGGCATAGGTAGGAAACGGCTGAAAGATGAGCAGGAAAAGTACGATAGAGAGAAGGGGCATCATGTTCCGATAGCGAAATAGGCGACGAGCGGCTTGCACTTGCTTATCCGCCTCCTTTTCGAAATGGCTTGCCATGTATTTTGAAGACTTTTCGGAATATCATTCGTAGAAAATAATGACAATGAAGTGCGGGAGGTATTCGATGCATTACTTGCTCATTCCCTTATTTGGCGTTCCTGTTTTGGTAGGGGTTCTTGCGGCGATTTTTCAAAAGCCTCCTCTTTGGAAAAAATGGGGGCTCACGATTGCTTTAGCCGTACTGATTTACGGAGGCTGCTTCGCCGCGAATGTATATTGGCAAATGAAGTACGGCATTCCGGTGTTACCCACGGAGTCTGATTTGGAGGTCTTTTTATACTTTTGTATCCTGTTGGTGTTTGTTTGTATCCTCCTGTATATTGGCTTTTTGATCACCATGAGAAAACAGTTTTGGAAAATGAACCTCGTTTTTCTGTGCACAGCCTTTGGTTTGTTTAGCTTTTTTGCCGCTGCTTTTTTAGGGATGGGTCCCTTTTTGAAGAAAGCGGAGTACGTCATCGTCGTACAAAAAGCAAAAGAACAGTGGAAAGAGGCGAAGATGGATAACGAGAAGCCCATTGATCTCGCTCTCGTATACAGCAGACAAGAGTGTACTAAAAATTGTGCCGGGTATCCGTATTCAAGTCTCATCCTGGTGCGAAATCAGTCTGACCAGCCGTTGGAGATCAATTTGAAGCTGCGATTGAAAAACAAAAGCGGGACGGTATTAAAAGAAGTCGAGGCCGTACCATTAAAGCTCTCTTCAGGAGAAATTACGGAGGTATGGACGGGCGATTCTTATGCGAAGCACGACTTCTGGGCGAGAGCTAGTGTCGTTACCGATGAACGAGTTGCCGATTTGGAGTATCAGTATTCGATTATTGACCGAAGATGAATGTGTGGAATAGACAAGACTGGATGAAACGAACGTCTTACGTTGTGATATAATAAGAATGGCATGCTTGGTTCGGATTCCCATAATCATGCACGACGATGTTAGGAGGAAAGAGTTTGAGCGACGTTAAGATTTTCGCGATGGGCGGCCTCGGCGAGATCGGAAAAAATATGTACTGCGTCGAGTATGAGGACGAAATCATCATCATTGACTGCGGGGTGAAATTCCCCGAGAATGAAATGTTCGGTATTGATCTGGTTATCCCGGATGTTTCCTATTTAGTGGACAACCAGCACAAGATCAAAGCACTTTTGTTAACGCACGGACATGAGGATCACATTGGTGCGATTCCTTATATTTTACGGCAAATCAAGGTGCCTATTTACGGTGGTCGTCTGACCCTGGGCTTGGTCAAGGCGAAGCTGGAAGAGCACCGTTTGCAAAATGAAGTGAAGCTGATTCCGATTTCGGAAGATACGGAAATTCCTTTTGCGAAGCTGAAGGCGACATTCTTCCGGACGAACCACAGTATTCCTGATTCTTTGGGAATTGTGCTTCATACACCAGAGGGAATGGTCATTCACACGGGTGACTTCAAGTTTGACATGACACCAGTCGGGCAAACAACGGAGTACGGAAAAATTGCACGCATTGGTGCGAGCGGGGACGTTTTGGCGCTTTTGTCCGATAGTACGAACAGTGAGCGTCCTGGGTTTACGATGTCAGAGAGATCGGTAGGAGAAGGGATTCTTGATGTGGTACGCAAAGCGCGTGGACGCATCATTCTGGCTACCTTCGCTTCCAACGTGCATCGCCTGCAACAGGTGGTAGATGCTGCGGAGCAGTGCAATCGCAAAGTGGCGGTTATTGGCCGCAGTATGGAAAAGGTTTTCTTGATTGGACAAGAGCTGGGCTATATCCAGATGCCAGAGGGCATGCTGATTGATATTAAGCACATCGACAACTACGCGGACAACCAAGTGCTGATTATTTGCACAGGCAGTCAAGGTGAGCCGATGGCAGCGTTGACTCGGATTGCATCCGGTTCCCATCGTACCGTTTCCATTTATCCAGAAGATACGGTGATCATTTCTGCATCCCCGATTCCAGGAAATACAATCAACGTAAGCCGCACGATAGACAAGCTGTACCGTGCAGGTGCCAACGTAGTATTGAGTCACGAATTTGATATTCACGCATCAGGTCATGGCAGCAGCGAAGAGCTGAAGCTCATGCTCAACTTCATTCGTCCGAAATATTTCATCCCGATCCACGGGGAATACCGGATGCTCAAGACTCACTCCAAGCTGGCCCAACAGGTTGGGATCGAGGAGAGCAACATCTTTATTATGGACAACGGCGAAGTGCTGAATTGCAACCGCGAAAAAGCGTGGCTCAGCAAAGTACAAGCAGGGATTGTCCTCATTGATGGCAGTGGTATCGGCGATGTCGGCAATATCGTCCTGCGCGACCGCAAGCATTTGGCTGAGGATGGCTTGATGGTCGTGGTTGTCAGCCTGGATATGAAGAACTTCAAAATTTTGACGGGCCCAGATATCGTGAGCCGCGGCTTCGTATATGTACGCGGTTCAGAATCCTTGATTCAGGAAGCGACACAGCTCGTTCGTGGGCGTCTACAGGAAGCATTGGATAAGAAAATCAAGGAATGGTCTGAGCTGAAGTCACAGATCAATGAAGTGATCAAGCCGTTCATTTATGAAAAAACAGGCCGTAACCCAATGATTCTTACCATTTTGATGGAAGTGTAGCTCCTGCTTTCTCGGGTAGAGGCAGTCGGGGTATAATAATAAGTAAGTTGAACTTCGTGATAAAAAGGAGAGTTGCCCAATGATGTCTTATGAAGCATATATGAGCCAAGTAATTCAACCGATGCGCGATGAGTTGACTCGCAACGGTTTTCAAGAACTTCGCACTGCTGAAGAAGTAGAGCAAGCACTGCCAAACGCAAAAGGCCTGACACTTGTTGTCGTGAACTCGGTTTGTGGCTGCGCAGCAGGACTCGCTCGTCCAGCAGTTGTACATTCCTTGAATCACGCTACTAAGCCGGATAACATCTTCACCGTATTCGCAGGTCAAGACAAGGAAGCAACTGCAAAAGCACGTGAGTATTTCGAAGGCTATGCGCCGTCTTCCCCATCCTTCGCGATCATGAAAGATGGCAAAATCATGACCATGATCGAGCGTCATCAGATCGAGAACAACGAACTGGCGACAATCGCTGGCCTGTTGACCAACGCTTACGATACTTACAAATAAGAAACCACTAAACATCACGAGGCGCCCGGTAACGGGCGTCTTTTTTTACAGACTTGGTGCCAGTGATCGTTTGAAATGGGGCTGCAGTGAAGAGAAGAATATTTCCAGTCTAGGCTCCAGGCTCCGTCCATCTGAGGGTTAAGACTGTCCGCTCCGAAGGGATTCGCGGGGAAACGCAAAAGTGGTAGCCGCTACGCCGTATGGGCACGGTTGCGTTTCTGTTGCCCGCGAATCCCTTCTCCACTCGGTAGGACTCCACAAGTCGCTACGTCTGGAATATTCTTCTCTGTCGTTACTGAGGACATTCCTTCATTCTTTTAAA
>NZ_PXZN01000020.1:0-13959 GCF_003013445.1 Brevibacillus sp. NRRL NRS-603
TATTCAGTTTTGAAGGAACAAACCTTCAACGTTCCTCGGTAGCTCAGTTGGTAGAGCAATCGGCTGTTAACCGATCGGTCGGCGGTTCGAGTCCGTCCCGAGGAGCCATATGGATGGATGTCCGAGCGGCCGAAGGAGCACGATTGGAAATCGTGTAGGCGGTGTCGAACCGTCTCGTGGGTTCAAATCCCACTCCATCCGCCATCTTGGCCCGTTGGTGAAGCGGTTTAACACAGCAGCCTTTCACGCTGTCATACAGGGGTTCGAATCCCCTACGGGTCACCTAGCAAACCGCCCTGCAAACGCAGGGGTTCTGGAGGCTTAGCTCAGCTGGGAGAGCATCTGCCTTACAAGCAGAGGGTCGGCGGTTCGATCCCGTCAGCCTCCACCACTCATATCAAAGGGCAAGGAAGGTCAGCTAACACTGACACTCAGTCGTCCTAACTATCGCGGGATGGAGCAGCTCGGTAGCTCGTCGGGCTCATAACCCGAAGGTCGCAGGTTCAAATCCTGCTCCCGCAACCAAATTTTCTACTTGCTCTACGTCGAGTAATCTTCTTGATCAAGTGGGATCGGAGTACCCAGTGGGTGCAACCAAATATGGAGCTGTGGTGAAGTTGGAGTTCACGCCGGTCTGTCACACCGGAGGTCGCGGGTTCGAGTCCCGTCAGCTCCGCCATTTCTAATCAAATGAAATTGGCGCGCAAAGCATGGATATAAGGCTCGGTAGCTCAGTCGGTAGAGCAGAGGACTGAAAATCCTCGTGTCGGCGGTTCGATTCCGTCCCGAGCCACCTTTATAGGGGCATAGTTTAACGGTAGAACGAAGGTCTCCAAAACCTTTGGTGTGGGTTCGATTCCTACTGCCCCTGCCATTTTTCAACACAATAGTAGTAATCATGGCGGTCGTGGCGAAGGGGTTAACGCACCGGATTGTGGCTCCGGCACTCGTGGGTTCAAGTCCCATCGATCGCCCCATAAATTCATAGTTGGGGATTACTTATTGGGGTATAGCCAAGCGGTAAGGCAACGGACTTTGACTCCGTCATTCCTAGGTTCAAATCCTAGTACCCCAGCCATTAAAATGCGGACGTAGCTCAATTGGTAGAGCGTCGCCTTGCCAAGGCGAAGGTCGAGGGTTCGAGACCCTTCGTCCGCTCCATTTCTCAAATTTTTTTACCTTATATCATGGAGGCATAGCCAAGTGGTAAGGCACGGGTCTGCAAAACCCTCACCCCCGGTTCAAATCCGGGTGCCTCCTCCAAAATAATTGCCGGTGTGGCGGAATGGCAGACGCGCGCGACTCAAAATCGTGAGGGAAACCGTGGGGGTTCAAGTCCCTTCACCGGCACCATACTTTTACAAGCTAACCCTGAATGTCAAGATATCTTGATGATTGGGGTTTTTTTCTGCTTTAATATGCACATAGTGTAGACAGGGAAATAGACAACTTGTGTACGTAAAAGGACGAGGTGGTTGAGGTGTTTTATAAACTACAAGACAAGCCGCCAATGGGGATTACGACGCTGTCTGTATTGCAATGGATGATTGTAACTGTTTCCAGCAGTGTGGCGGTACCACTAATGATTGGAGATATGTACGGCTTGCAGGCTGATGAAATTGGAAAGCTGATGCAGCAGACCATGTTTTACATTGGACTCGCTTCACTACTGCAAGTATGGATTGGACACCGCTATCCGATGATAGAAGGTCCGGCTGGACTATGGTGGGGGATCTTTATCATTTTGGCTCAACTCGGAACGAGCATGGGTCTCCATCCACAAGAAATCGGTCAATCCTTTCAAGTGGGTATGATATTAGCAGGTCTACTCTTTTTCATTTTTGGCTTATTAGGCTGGATTGGCAAATTACAGAAGTGGTTTACGCCGCTGGTTTCAGGTACGTATATGATTTTGCTTGCTGTTTCTTTGTGTAGCAACATTCTCACGGGCATGCTCGGTATTGGTTTTCAGCATTCTAAAGAGGTACAACCGGGTGTAGCACTTGTGTCCATAGGGATCGTAGCCCTTGTTGTGTTTATTATGCGGACGAAGCGATTCTCCAGTTTTGCCGTTTTGTTTGGCATGGTTGGGGGCTGGATCGTGTACGCGCTTCTTGGATGGACGGAACCAGTTCGGTCTACTGAGCAATTATTTTCATGGCCTTCTATTTTCTTTTGGGGACCTCCACGCTGGGATTGGGGCGTTGTATTAACGAGTATGCTTACAGGGTTCGTTCTGTTGACAAACCTCATGACGAGTTTGTCGGTCATGGGCAAAGCGACAGACACCGTGCCTACTGAAAAGCAGTACAATCGCGGAGGTATTTTTACAGGGGTATCCCATTTCCTATCTGGCTTGAGCGGTGTGGTAGGCATGATTCCACTTTCCTTGGCAGCAGCGGTGATTCAAACGACGAAAATGGCATCGCGCTTGCCATTTGTGATAGCGATGCTGGGGATGATGCTGATTGGGCTAATTCCCACTGTTGCCCATTTTTTGGCGGCTCTGCCTACTCCGGTGGCATATGCGGCGATGTTCATTTCCTATACGCAACTGCTTGGCTTCGGGTTGAAGGATTACGTGAATGTGAAAATGGACGAACGTACGATTATTGTTGGGGGGAGCTCGCTGCTGGTAGGGATCGGGGTCATGTTCGTACCTGCTGCAGCTTGGCAGCAACTTCCAGCATTAGCCAGCTTCTTGTTCGGCAATGGCTTACTGCTTGGAGTTATTGTGTGCTTAGTCCTAGAACATATTGTTTTTAGAAAAAAGGAAGAAGATAGCGCAAAAAAAGACGGCCAGGCTGCATGACGGGCCGTCTTTTTCTTAGGCAGTAACAATCGAGGAGTGAGTCAGTTCGCCACCATTAATTTCTGTAAACATGCGACCAACTGAACCTACAATTTCTTCTTTTTTGGATTGTTCCATTTTTTCATGGAAAAAGATGACTTGGAGGAGCGTGCTGCTTTGTTCCGTCACGCATGAACGCTTGGAATCGACAATGGGACTCCCAAATGCGCCGTTACCATCAGCGAGCAGCAATTTTCCTTCCATGTTGACTTCGCGTCCATTTAATCCTTCATAGGCATCAGCGGGGTGGCCAAGACGACAAGTGATATCACCGGTTAGGTGATTGACGTCATAAATCCCAAAAGGGAGCGCATGCAAAACGGAGAAAAAATTATTAACATCAACAGCGCTATTAATCCAGAAAAAGGGATTTCCCTGTAGCAGTCGGCGCAGTAAGGCTTCGGAGGAAGGGCGGTATCTGGATGGATCAATGCCAACTTGCTTAAAGCAGGCTCTCCACTCGCGGATGCCTTCAATTTCCGTCAGGTTTGCAGTGTCGTGATCCAGCCGCAAGCTTTCCACATAATAATTAATGCGTCCCTGCAGCATTTTGGGGGAGTCACTAACGGAAGCATTGCTGTATTGTAAAATGCCGAGAGAAAATTGCGGCAGACGCTCGGACACGGAAGAATCTAGCTGAACTTTCATCAATAGCCACTCCTTACTAATCCTATTTTGGGTAGTATAACAAAAAATTTTTGTGGAAGCGACTAAGCTTCGATACAATAGAAGAGAACAGAGGAGGGAACCCCTGACGATGACAATGCGTGAGGTTGATATTTATACAGACGGAGCTTGTTCCGGCAATCCAGGACCAGGTGGTTGGGGAGCTGTACTGATGTACGGCCAACACATCAAGGAAATGTCCGGTGCGGAACCGCATACAACGAATAACAGAATGGAGCTGTTGGCGGCCATCAAGGCGCTTTCTACATTGAAGGAGCCGTGTAAGGTGACGCTATACAGTGATAGTGCATACTTGGTCAACTGTTTCAAGCAGGGCTGGTATAAAGGCTGGCTGAAAAACGGCTGGAAAAACAGCAAAGGCCAGCAGGTGGAGAATCAGGACCTATGGAAAGAACTGCTGCAATTGATGGACACCCACAAGGTAGAGTACGTAAAAGTCAAAGGACACGCCGACAACAAATGGAACAACCGCTGCGACGAATTGGCGACAGGAGCGATTAAACAACTGTGAACGACTTGCTGTACTGGGAGCAGACAAAGCAGTCCATCATTGACTATGCCAAGGAAATCGGAATCGATAAGATCGGGTTTGCCAGTGCCGATCCATTCACGACCTTAAAAGAGCGGCTTATTGTACATCGAGAAAAGGGCTATGAATCTGGATTTGAAGAGCCTGATTTAGAAAAGAGGACGAACCCGGAACTGTTGTTGGACGGGGCGCGTTCGCTGATTTCTATAGCGCTCGCCTATCCATCCAAGCTCAAAAATCCACCAAAGTCAGAGCCTGGTGCGTATCGGGGAATCTTATGCCGTGCAGCATGGGGAACCGATTACCATCACGTTCTGCGCGATAAGCTGGACAAGCTGACGCGATTCATTATGGAGTTGGAGCCAGGGGCTCGGATCGAATCCATGGTAGACACAGGAGCATTGTCTGATCGTGCGGTAGCCGAGCGGGCTGGTATTGGGTTTGTAGGAAAAAACTGCGCCATCATAACGCCAGAGTTCGGATCATGGGTGTACTTGGGGGAGCTTGTAACGAATCTTCCATTGCCAAGCGATCAACCAATCGAAGAAGGCTGCGGCGACTGCAATATATGTGTAGACGCTTGTCCGACCGGAGCCTTGATTCAGGGCGGGCAGCTTGATGCGCAGCGATGTGTTGCTTATTTGACTCAGGTGAAAGACTTCATTCCAGATGAATTCCGTGGAAAAATCGGGAATCGGCTGTATGGCTGCGACACTTGTCAGACGGTATGTCCTAAGAATCGTCGCATCGACAACGCCCATCATGCTGAATTTCAGCCAGATCCGGAAATTGCCAAGCCTTTGTTGATTCCTCTGCTTCAGATGAGCAATAAGGAGTTCAAGGAGAAGTTCGGCCAATCCTCTTCATCTTGGCGAGGCAAAAAACCCATTCAGCGCAATGCAATACTAGCGCTTGCACATTTCAAGGATCGGACAGCTGTTCCTCATTTGGAGCGTCTTTTGTTCGAAGACCCTCGTCCAGTCATCCGCGGAACTGCTGCATGGGCGCTTGGAAAAATCGGGGGAGAGCAGGCACAAGGGGCGCTCATTACCGCAAAAGCAAAAGAGACGTCACCAGAAGTGGTGGAAGAGATAGAAAAAGGCATGAGCATGATTCGTGCACAAGCTTAGTCTGAACAAGACAGGGAGGACGTAAAATGGCAAAGGAATTAGGCTATACCATGATGGATTCACCGATTGGACCATTGCTCTTGGCTTCTACAGAAGAAGGGCTGTGCTACATTCAGTTTGCCAATGAACAAGACGGATTGGCGCCGCTTGTGCGCTGGTGCAAAAAAACGTTCTTAGGGATTACCCCAACGCGTAACGATACGATTAATGAGCCTGCAAAAATACAGCTAGAAGAGTATTTTGCAGGCAAGCGCAAGTCGTTTGATGTTCCAACCGTATTGTACGGTACTCCCTTTCAAAAGGCTGTATGGAATGAGCTATCGAACATTCCCTATGGTGAAACTCGTTCTTACAA
The DNA here is from genome assembly GCF_003013445.1 of Brevibacillus sp. NRRL NRS-603. Lineage (NCBI taxonomy): Bacteria > Bacillati > Bacillota > Bacilli > Caryophanales > Paenibacillaceae > Brevibacillus > Brevibacillus sp. NRRL NRS-603. The sequence continues at coordinate 5,553 of NZ_PXZN01000020.1, forward strand.
AGATATTGCCTTGGCGATTGGAGCGGCGAAAGCTGTTCGGGCTATTGGCGGTGCGAACAATCGCAATCCGATTCCTGTTATTATACCGTGCCATCGTGTCATTGGCTCGAATGGTGCCTTGGTCGGATACGGCGGTGGCTTATCCATTAAAGAATATTTGTTGTCCTTAGAAGAAGGTCCACTGTTTGCTAATGCTTCTTCCTAATAGCTGTCTGCTTGCTCGGGCAGCTTTTCTTTTTCTTCTGAATGCTCCACGAGCGACATATTCTTCATTGAGATGAACGGTTTATGAGTCTATGTCGCTGTTTGAGAGGCGGAAAGGAGGAGGGGAAGGTGGAATGGCGTGAATTTGTTCAGCAATACTTTCAAGCAGTTCACCAGTCATCTATGGACGGAAGGTATGAGCGGCTGTTGCCTTTTTATTGCGCAAAAGAGTCTGGTGTGCAGGAAGAATGGGATCGACTGAATCGGGAGAAGCGGAGAGCCGAGGAGCGGGGAGTCAAATTATTGGCTGTCCAGGGACAAGTAACGCCCTTGTGTTGGATAGATACCGATGCCACCATGGAAATAACGGTTCAATGGCAAGAAAATAAAACGCTGGGGATCAAGCATACCCAGTATAAAGAGGCAAACAAAAGACTGTTCCAGCTCCAGTTGCTCAAGAGGAATGAAAAGTGGTCGATCATCGGGGCAAGGGAGTCGAACGGTGATCAAAAATTGGTGGTCGAAGAAGAGGAGGAGCCTGTCATCGTTGTGTCAGGCGTCCAGGATGCCAATGATCAACCTATGCTGGTTGTGCATGGAGCGGGAGGCTACAATCCTGCAAATGCAGTCGCGTATGCTGAACGCTACTGGGATACGACAAATCCGATATATCCTCGTTTTACGGATGACTGCACGAATTTTATTTCACAATGTTTACACGCTGGCGGAATTCCGATGCTGATGTCGAAAGAGATGGGCAAGGGCTGGTGGATTCGCACGGGAAAAAGCGCCTCTTGGAGCTATAGCTGGACGGTAGCGCATAGCTTGTATTTGCTTTTGAAATCGGGTGGACCACCTATGCGGGCAGTTACGAAAAGCTCTGCGGCCGAATTGGTCCCAGGTGATATCATTTGTTATGATTTTGACGGGGATGGGCGTTTTCAGCACAATACGATCGTGGTCGCAAAAGACGCGAATCAGATGCCGTTAGTGAATGCCCATACGACAGATAGCAGCATGCGTTATTGGGCATATGAGGATTCCACAGCCTATACACCCAAAATGCGCTATGCCTTCTTTCATATAAGAGGGGTGTAATTATCGCTTGCGAAAAAAAGCTCTTCGTATAAAAGCGATGCTGCGAATCATCCAAATTATTGCTGCGAAAACGAGCATGTCTGAAAAGGTATGCGGCTCTCCTTTAATGGATTGGATGTAAATCAAGCCATGGAACAAGACGATGGCAAAAAGCCATGGATTGGCGAGATGAAGCCTTTTCCAACTGGAGCCACTCAGCCATTTTTCTGCGCGTGCAGAAGATGTCAGCCACAGAGCTAATAGAATGAAAAAGGCAAACAGCCCAAGATAGTTCGCAACGCCTGTGAGGGTCCAGTTGGGAGATGGCCACATGGTCTGATCAGAGGAAGCGACAAAGAACAGACCCAGCAATCCATCCGCCTTTTCAGAATGGTTTTCATGTAAGATCATCAGGCGAGGCTCATTTTCAAAAAGCACGAGCACAAGAATGACGTGCAGCAGTCCAGTTAGCCCAGCCCATATGCCGATAGCTCGACGAATGGACAAGCTAATAGTCATCCAGCCAGCAGGAAACAAGGACTGGAGTGGAGCAATCAATAAGGTGCAGCCAATCAAAATAAACGAGAGATAGCCGAGAATCATGCTCCATGCTTCCAGGGCAGGGAACGAAGAAAAATCAGCCCACATCCAACTGGTACTTAACAGGATCAAACTTAGGATGCTCACATGTACGACAAGGCGTCGCCCAAATGAAATGGGTGTCCCCATCTAATCATCACTCCTTCGATAGCCAAAGTTTTCTGATTAGATGCAGCAGGCACTCCATTTGTTACAGAAGCTGGGCGCGGTGGTATAATAGGACGTGTACAGGTAACAAGTTCGCAATTTACAAGGAGATTTTCAGATATGCCGTTACATATTGTTTTGCATGAGCCGCTCATCCCTGCCAATACGGGAAATATCGCCCGTTCATGTGCAGCGACAGGAGCGCATCTGCATTTGATTCATCCGCTCGGATTTTCAACGGAAGATCGTTACCTGAAGCGAGCTGGTCTCGATTATTGGCATGCGGTTAACGTTCACCATCATGAGAGCTTCGAGCAGTTTGCTGCGGCACAAGGAGAAGGTGCGGGCACTTTTTACTTTGTGGAGACCTGGGGGGAAAAATTGTATACGGATGTTTCTTTCCAGGATGGCGACTACATTATTTTGGGCAAGGAGACGACGGGCTTGCCGGAAGAGCTGACTGAAAAATATCGGGAGCAGACTATTCGAATCCCAATGAGCGGTGCGACCCGTTCTGTGAATCTGTCCAATTGTGCAGCGATTGTCTTGTTTGAGGGACTTCGCCAATTAGGTTTTCCATCGCTATCGTAAGGCATTTGAGAGGGAGAGATCCATTATGACTGTGAACACCATCCTGTTTGATTTGGACGGTACGCTATTAGAGATGCAGACAGACCCCTTTGTTAAAAGTTATTTGGTTGAAGTAGGTCGCCATGTCGGAGATAAGTACGATACTGAAAAGCTGTTGGGGCTGATTTGGGATGCGACCAAGGCGATGATCATGAGCCAAGAGCCTGACAAGACGAACGAGCAAGTTTTTATCGAACATTTTACGGAACACAGTGAGTGGGATCGGGAGGAAATATGGCCTCTGTTCGATTCGTTTTATCGCGATGTGTTTCCTACACTTTCTCACCTGACGTATCCTTCGCCATGGGCTAAGCAGATTGTTGCTGCCGCCAAAGAGCAAGGATTTCGGGTTGCAGTTGCGACGAATCCCGTTTTCCCGCGTGATGCGATTCATCATCGCCTCGCTTGGATCGGGATGTCACCGGATGATTTCGAACTGGTCACCGTGTATGAGGAATCGCATTTCACGAAGCCGAATCCTGGTTATTATAAAGAGATTTGCCAAAAGCTTGGGGTTGAGCCGACAGACTGTGTCATGGTCGGCAATCACATGCAGGAGGACATGGTCGCATCCAAGCTGGGAATGAAAACGTTTCTGGTAACCAATTGGATGGAAGACCGTGGTGAGCCTCAGTATCCGGTAGATCAGCGGGGATCATTAGAAGAGCTGTTTACGGCGATTTCTGAAAAAAGTGGTGTGTTTGCAGGCTAAGAAAAGACCATGAAAGAATAGACGAGGAGCAGGCTGTCCGTTTGAAAAAATGGTCAAGCCTGCTTTTTCACATACTTTTCCCAAAATCATCAGGTAGGCTAGGAGTGTACAACCACGTTTTACACATAATAAAGGAGGAAATCTCATGAAAAAACTCGTTTCGTCTCTGGTAATGGCTACCTTGCTGTTTAGTGGTATTTCTGTAGTGGCTGCGGCCGATACAGCAGCGGATTCTACAGTTGCCCACTCGAAAGCGGAGAAAAAGGAAGAAAACAGAGCCAAACTGAACGCGAAGGCTGCCAAGTGGGGCGTCGAAACCACAGATCAAACAAATAAGGAAGTAAAAGCAGCGATTCAAGAAGCAAAAGCAGCAAAGAAAGCAGAAAACGCTGCGAAAAAAGCGGCAAAAGAAGCGGCAAAAGAAGCGAAGAAGCAAGAACAACTCGCCAAGCTAAACGAGAAAGCTGTAAAGCTGGGAGTTGACACGGCAGGTAAAACAGCGAAGGAAGTAAAAGCGGCTATTAAAGAAGCAAAAAAAGCAGAAAGCGCTGAGAAAAAGGCAGCAAAAGAAACGAAGAAGCAAGAACAGCTCGAGAACCTGAAAGAAAAGGCGGTCAAGTGGGGCGTTGACACAGCAGGCAAGAGCGCAAAAGAAATCAAGGTAGAAATCGAGACGAAAAAAGCAGAAAAGAAAGAGAATAAGAAATAACAAGAAAACAAAAAAAGCAGGTTGCCGCAGTAGGCAGCCTGCTTTTTTCCCCTGGATGCTTCTTACATGTTCCAGGTTTTGTCCTCGTTGTAGCCAGCTGTCAGAATGAAAAACAGAAAAGCTCCGAAGACCAGTGCTACGATAAATGTACCCATATTGACAGCTCCTTTCGTAAACAAACTACTCCCATTATAGCGTAGCCTGCCCACTTTGCAAACGGATTAAAGCTGTAAGGCCCTTACGTAAGTGACAATTTTCGATGGTCATTCACGAGTTTTAAAAAGGCACTAAGCGCAATGGGCACACTCAGTATTTCTCCTGTATCGAGTTCCATTCCTGTCACAGCTTGGTAAATAAATACCGAAAGAATCACCATGGTTGCGATGCCGGTCAAATAAAGTCCTTTTTTCACTTGAATACGTTCTGTTTGGATGTCCATGTTCGTTCCTCCCGTTATTGTAGCCAATCCATATTGGCTTTCCGTGTATGTTGCTTATGATTGTATTTTACAGGGGGGCAGGGATTACAAACCATCGAATCAGCTTACAGCTGCGCTCGTTAAACCTTACAATTCCGTAATCTTCCAAGCTGCCAAAAAGTAATGTGCCTTATTTTTATGGGAAGATTGCTGAAACTTGTGCTGATGTCGCGCATACACATATGTAAAGGCTGTAAGAGCCTGTTGGCAACCGGAGAAAAAACGGCTTGCACGTGAAGTGAATGCGTGACCGCAGGCGGACATATACATGAGAGTACATTGCCGTTGGGAAGAGAGAGGGGCTTAAGAGGGAGGAGTGTCGAACATGGACATTTTAAAACGGATCGCTGAGCACCGGGCCCGCGAAGAAAACCTGATGTGGAGAGGAACATTCGGCGAATATTTGCAATTGGTACGTAAAAATCCGCAAATTGCCCAGACTGCGCATTCACGCGTCTACAACATGATTAAGAGCGCGGGGGTTGAAGAGAACGAGGACGGATCACGTTCGTATCAATTTTTTAGTCGTGAAATCTTCGGATTGGATCGTTCAGTTGAGCGCCTAGTGGAGGAATATTTCCACTCGGCTGCACGTCGTCTGGATGTCCGCAAACGCATCTTGCTCTTGATGGGACCTGTCAGTGGCGGTAAGTCTACGCTCGTGACGATGCTCAAGCGAGGACTGGAAGAGTATTCGCGAACCGAAGCTGGAGCGATCTATGCGCTTGATGGCTGCCCTATGCACGAAGAACCACTTCATCTCATACCGCACGAGCTGCGTCCAGAGGTGGAAGAAGAGCTGGGAATCAAGATTGAAGGAGAATTGACACCCTATAATCGGATGAGGTTGGAGACCGAATTTGGAGGGTGCATCGAGGATTTCCCTGTTCGTCGGATTTTGTTTTCCGAAGCGAATCGGGTCGGGATCGGTACATTTAGCCCTTCCGATCCAAAGTCACAGGATATTGCCGATTTGACGGGGAGCATCGACTTCTCGACGATTACGAAGTACGGCTCTGAGTCCGACCCTCGTGCGTATCGCTTCGATGGTGAGCTGAACAAAGCCAATCGTGGATTGATGGAGTTTCAGGAAATGTTGAAATGCGACGAGAAATTTTTGTGGCATCTCCTGTCGCTGACACAGGAAGGAAACTTTAAGGCAGGTCGTTTTGCCCTCATTTCTGCAGATGAGCTGATTGTTGCACATACGAACGAATCAGAGTACAAGGCTTTTATTGCGAATAAGAAAAATGAGGCACTGCAATCTCGGATTATCGTCATGCCGATGCCGTATAATCTGCGTGTCAGCGATGAAGAAAAAATATATGCGAAATTAATCAAGCAATCTGACTTGGGGCATGTGCATATTGCACCGCATGCGCTCCGGTCAGCAGCAGTCTTTTCCATTATGACCCGCCTGAAAGAATCGAAAAAACAAGGGGCCGACCTGCTGAAAAAGATGCGGCTGTATGACGGTGAATCGGTGGAAGGCTTCAAGGGAGCCGATCTGGAAGAGCTGCGAAATGAGCATGCCGATGAAGGAATGTCCGGTATTGATCCGCGTTATGTCATCAACCGTATCTCCAGCGCACTGATCCGCCGCGACACGGAATGCATCAATGCGCTTGATATTCTTCGGGCGCTAAAAGAAGGCTTTGACCAGCATCCATCCATCACAAAGGAGCAGCGGGAGAGGTATATGAATTTCATCTCTATCGCGCGCAAGGAATACGATGAGCTGGCGAAAAAAGAAGTACAGAAGGCGTTTGTCTACAGCTACGAAGAGTCGGCAAAAACGCTCATGGATAACTATTTGGACAATGTGGAAGCTTATTGCAACATGAATAAAATCCGTGACCCCGTTACAGGTGAGGAGATGGATCCAGATGAGCGCCTGATGCGTTCCATCGAGGAGCAAATCGGAATTTCGGAAAATGCCAAGCGGGCCTTCCGTGAAGAAATTCTCATCCGTATCTCGGCCTATGCGCGTAAAGGGAAGCGCTTTGACTACAGCACGCATGACCGTCTGCGGGAAGCTATCGAGAAGAAGCTGTTTGCCGATTTGAAGGATGTCGTCAAGATTACGACCTCGAATAAAACACCGGATGAGCATCAGCTCAAGAAAATTAATGAGGTTACCAAGCGTCTTATCGAAGAGCATCAATATTGCCCGGTTTGCGCAAATGAGCTGCTGCGCTATGTGGGAAGCCTGTTGAACAGATGACAGAACGTTGGCGACATGAGGGGCACGTCATAATCATATTCGGCGCAGATTGCGCCAGTTGCTAGGAGGAGACGGCATGAAAGATGAATCATCGTTCATTGTCTCCCGGGAAGACTGGTCGCTGCACCGCAAAGGGTACCAGGACCAAAATCGACACCAGGAAAAAGTGAAAGAAGCGATCAAAAAAAATCTGCCCGATCTCGTCAGCGAAGAAAACATCATCATGTCGAATGGTCGGGAAGTCATTAAGATCCCTATTCGCTCCCTGGATGAATACCGATTGCGTTTTAACTTCCAAAAGGGAAAACATGGCGGTCAAGGTAAAGGAAACAGTAAAGTTGGCGATGTCATAGCCCGTGACGGCGACCCGGCGCAAGGGCCAGGAAAAGGTCAGGGAGCGGGTGATCAGCCAGGTATAGACTACTACGAGGCTGAAATCAGCGTAGAAGAATTGCAGGAGATGCTTTTCGCCGAGCTGGAGCTGCCGAACCTTCAACAAAAAGACGAGGAACAAATCGTCGTAGAAGAGACTCGGTTCAATGATGTCAGGAAAAAGGGCTTGATGGGCAACATTGATAAAAAACGTACGCTGATTGCGGCCATTCGCCGAAATGCGTTGGCAGGCTACAGTGATATGGAGCTGGGGATCACTGATGATGACCTGCGCTTCAAGACGTGGGAAGAGATCATCAAGCCTCATTCCAATGCTGTCATTGTTGCGATGATGGATACTTCCGGGTCGATGGGCGTGTTTGAAAAGTATATCGCCCGCAGCTTTTTCTTCTGGATGGTACGTTTTCTGCGCACCAAGTACGAAAAGGTCGAGATCGTCTTCATTGCCCATCATACGGATGCGAAGGAAGTGACGGAGGACACCTTTTTCTCGAAAGGGGAGAGCGGGGGGACGATCTGCTCCTCTGCCTACAAAAAAGCGTTGGAGATCATCGACAGCCGCTACCCGACATCGCAGTACAACATTTACCCGTTCCATTTTTCCGATGGCGACAATCTCACGTCTGACAATGAGCGTTGCGTAAAGCTGGTAAAAGAGCTCATGGAAAGATGCAATATGTTCGGCTATGGGGAAGTGAATCAGTATAATAGGCACAGCACCCTCATGTCAGCCTATCGCCACATCAAAGAGCCGAAATTCATGCATTGTGTCATTCGGGAAAAGGGAGAGGTATACAAGGCGTTGCGTACTTTCTTTGGAAAGAAAGAAGCTGTGAAGTAATCCGTAGAAGCAACCGGGCGAGAAATCGTCCGGTTGACTTCTATTTGTTTGCATGAGCGACATGAACAAAATGTGAGGGGTGTTATATATGTATCCACAAAAGCATCGGATGCGCAACACGGGAGCCTTCACTTTCTTGGCATACTTTACATTGGGCGCAGGTGTACTGCTATTTTCCATCGGTTTATACAATGCGACAGGTCTTCAGCTGCACGAAAAGGGGTATTATATCGCATGCATGCTTCTGGTAGCAGTTGGATCGATTTTGACGCAAAAAGTAGTGAGAGATAATGCAGAGGATCGAGCGATTATTGAGGAGCAGGAAAGAGAATTTAACTTGAAGGTATCGAAAGCGGAGAAAGAAACGCCGAAATAGCGCTTATTAGAAAAAC
>NZ_PXZN01000021.1:0-30559 GCF_003013445.1 Brevibacillus sp. NRRL NRS-603
TATTCAGTTTTGAAGGAACAAGCCTTCTATATGGAGCTGTGGTGAAGTTGGAGTTCACGCCGGTCTGTCACACCGGAGGTCGCGGGTTCGAGTCCCGTCAGCTCCGCCATTCTTATTCAAGAGTGGCGAACAAAGTATATGGCTCGGTAGCTCAGTCGGTAGAGCAGAGGACTGAAAATCCTCGTGTCGGCGGTTCGATTCCGTCCCGAGCCACCATGTACGAGCCATTAGCTCAGTTGGTAGAGCATCTGACTTTTAATCAGAGGGTCGAAGGTTCGAGTCCTTCATGGCTCACCAGTTTTTCCAATCGGACAAAATATGAATAGTTGATAAGATATGCGGACGTAGCTCAATTGGTAGAGCGTCGCCTTGCCAAGGCGAAGGTCGAGGGTTCGAGACCCTTCGTCCGCTCCATTTTTGTTCGTAAACACCACTTGCTATGGGCCAGTGGTGTTTCTTGCTTTATCCGCTGAACACTTTAAAAGACGAGTCAGCTTGTAGGGTGCCGATGCTTCTGGTACGATACTTGGAGTGTAAGCTCCTACGATGTTGGAGGTTTTATGAAACATAACAAAAGTATTTTGAAGAAAACGACCGTCGTTGACTTTAAGCAAGATGCTGCTTTTTTTGTAGACCGGGGAATGCGTTGTTTGAATCGGTATGACTATGATAAAGCATTGCGTTCATTTCGCCGTGCAGTTGAAATGGAGCCGACGAATGCAGAATGCCACTGCCATTTGGCTAGTGCCTTAGCTGAAACCGGACAGTTTGAGGCCTCGAATGAAGTCCTCTATGAAGTGATAGAAAAATGGGACCCATCTATGACAGAAGTGTATTTCTACATGGCGAACAACTATGCCAACTTAGAGGATTACCATATGGCAGAAGAAATGGCTGTTCGTTATTTACAAGAGGATAGTACCGGACCGTATCGGGAAGATGCCGAAGAGCTCCTCGACTATATTTACTTCGAGCTGGACATGCCACCACGACACTTCCTTCCAAGTGAAAAAGAGGACGTATACAGCAAGCATGAACGGGCTCGTCGCAGTCTGGAAGAGGGACGTTTCCTGGAGGCACTGGATACCTTAAAAGAAATCGTCGAGGCTGATCCTGACTTTTTGCCGGCGTGGAACAATTTATCACTCGCCTACTATTATGCTGGAGAATTTCAGAAGGCGATGGAGACAATCGAACAGACGCTGGATAAAGAAGAAGGAAACCTGCATGCACTGTGCAACTTGGCGGTTTTGCTCTCCCATCACAATCAAACGGTAGAGCTGTTGAGCTTGATTGATATGCTCAAAAAGGTCGTTCCGTTCCATCCGGAAAATACCTATAAGCTCGCAACAACAATGGGAGTGCTCGGCCAGCATGACGAAGCGTATTTCCATTACCAGCGCATGCTGCGAAATGGACGGCCACATGAAGCGTGCACGTATCACTATGCTGCGATCTCAGCTTATTTGAGTGGGAAAAAGGATCAGGCACTGCGCTGGTGGCAAAAAGCCAAGCAGTTAGATCCAGAAGCAGGAATCGCAGATCAATACATTCAAATGGTAAAAAACGAACAAGAAGGGGAGACTATAAAACCGATCCCCTACCAATACAATACGACTCAGCGTGATGTTTCTTGGGAAAAGGCTTCGTTCACGGGAGTGGAAGATTTTAAAACAGACCCGATGATCCGAGCTTCCCTTCTCTGGGCATTACAGCATGGTCGTGATGAAGTGAAATTCGCGGTGCTGCAAACATTGTCTCTGATCGGAGACGATGAAGCTGAAACTGCGGTCCGTCAATTTTATTACCAGACGGATAACCAACAGCTGCAAAAGTTGGCTTTGCTGGCTTTGGCTGATATGGGTGCAGACATGCCGGAGGGAACTCCTGACGGATCAAATGGTTCACCGGCGACGGAAGATCAAAAGAGCAGTATAGAAGAAGGCATAAGCCGTTATTTGCTCTCGCAGGGCAAGCAAGAGGCTGGAGAATGGTGCCTCGATGTATGGAGCAAGCATCATGAATATGCCCAAAGTCAGGTACAAGTGCGAAAAGAAGTAGCGTGGGTCGCAGCATTAGAATATGTATACGGAACGGTAACGAACGAAAAGCAGTCACAAGCCCTTCTAGCTCAAAAATATGGCATCTCTGCCGCAACCTTGGCAAAGTGCGTCAAAGTTTTGTCGACACTTGATTTTAAATAGATTATTACATTATAATTAATTTAAATAAGGAAACAGAACTGTGTGAGACGAGGAGGCAACAAGCATGAGCGATCAAAAAATTTATGATGTTATTATCGCCGGAGCTGGCCCTGCTGGAATGACGGCTGCTGTATATACATCCCGTGCGAACATGAGCACATTGATGCTGGAGAGAGGAATCCCAGGCGGTCAAATGGCGAACACGGAAGACATCGAGAACTACCCAGGCTTCACTTCCATTCTGGGCCCTGATCTCTCTACAAAAATGTTTGAGCATGCACAGCAATTCGGTGCGGAGTATGCATACGGCGAGATCAAGGAAATCCGCGATGAAGAGCCGTACAAGCGCGTTATCACGGGTGACAAGGAATACCTGACCAAATCTGTTATTGTGGCAACTGGTGCAGAGCATCGTTTGCTCGGTGTACAAGGCGAAAAAGAATTGTCCGGCCGTGGTGTTTCTTACTGCGCAGTATGCGACGGTGCATTTTTCCGCAATAAAGAGCTGGTGGTTGTTGGTGGAGGAGACTCCGCGGTAGAAGAGGCTGTGTTCCTTACTCGCTTCGCTTCCAAAGTGACAATCGTACACCGTCGTGATCAGTTCCGTGCACAGAAAATCCTGCAAAAACGCGCTTTCGATAACGAAAAAATCGAAGTGATTTGGGATACAGAACTAAAAGAGATCCGTGGTGAAGGCAAAGTACAAGCTGTTCTCTTGCAAAACACCAAAACAGGTGAACAAAGAGAATACCCAGCAGATGGGGTGTTCATCTACGTAGGTATGGATCCATTGACTGCAAGCGTACGTCCACTGGGCATCACCAACGACGCAGGCTACGTACTGACAGACGAAAAAATGAACACCAAAGTAAAAGGTGTTTTTGCAGCAGGAGATGTACGTGAAAAAATGCTGCGTCAAGTCGTGACAGCTACTGGAGACGGTTCTATCGCTGCTCAATCTGCTCAGCATTATGTTGAAGAGCTAAATGAAAAGCTAAAGGAACAAAATGTCACAATCTCTTAACCTGCTTGTAACATGGGTGAAATAATTCAAGAGTAATCTATAGACAATGAATTGACCCCCTTATCTATATAAACAATTGTTGCGTGGCTGGCATTCAGTCACGCATCTTTTTTTCTAAAATAGCTTGTACGCCTTGTAGAGGACGTTATTGGAAAAACAGGGGAAGCGGTTCAAAAAGGTGCGAATAAGGTCGACAATATGGTATGCTATTGTCAGAATCGTAGGAGGCGAGTTGCGTGACGGAATTGGGAAACGACAAGGCCATGAATCTCCTGATTATTACCGGAATGTCAGGTGCGGGAAAGACAGTTGCTGTACAAAGCTTGGAGGACCTGGGCTTTTTTTGTGTAGACAACCTACCCCCTGTACTGATTCCCAAATTTGCTGAGTTGGTTAAACAGTCTGGTGGGAGTATTGAGCGAGTCGCATTGGTGATTGACTTGCGCGGGCGTGAGTTTTTTGAAAATCTAGCCGTAACCATGGAAAGCCTCAATCAGATGAATGGATTATCGTACCACATCCTTTATCTGGATGCTAACGATCAGACATTGGTTTCTCGCTATAAGGAAACACGTCGCAGACATCCGCTTTCCCCGAACGGTTCGCCTTTGGAAGGAATTCACGCCGAGCGCCGTTTGTTGGAGGAAATGAAGGGCTGGGCGCATCAGATTATCGATACAAGTCAAATGAAGCCAGTTCAGCTTCGAGAAAAAATCATTAACCAATACGGTCAACAAGGATCACCCCTTACGATTAATGTATTGTCGTTTGGTTTCAAATACGGCGCACCAATAGACGCTGACTTGATGTTCGATGTCCGTTTTTTGCCTAACCCGCATTATGTGGAGGATTTGCGTCCGAAAACAGGATGTGATCCAGACGTGGCAGAGTATGTGATGAAGCACAAGGACACAAAAGAATTCTTAGAAAAGCTTACAGACTTTTTGGGGTACACCCTGCCGCATTACCAACGAGAAGGAAAAAGTCAACTTGTGATAGGAATTGGATGCACCGGTGGCAAGCATCGCTCGGTCGCCATTGCAGAACATTTGGGAGAAACCTTTGGCAAAGATTTTTCTGTCCGTGTCAGTCATCGAGACATGGAAAAGAACAAATGAGCATAAGATGGCAGGAAAGACTGAAGCGCGCATAAAAAGCCACCTGTGGTATATGTATTAGAAATAATGAGGTGACATATGCCTACTAAGGGAGTCGGGAGGCTACAGTCAAGGCCAATACGGGTAGTTGTTATTGGCGGAGGAACGGGTCTGTCCGTCCTTCTACGCGGTTTGAAGCACGAGCCGGTGCATATCACAGCGATTGTGACGGTAGCAGACGATGGGGGAAGTTCTGGACGTTTGCGAGAAGAAATGGATATGCTTCCACCTGGTGACATTCGAAACGTCTTGACTGCTCTGGCCGATACAGAGCCGTTGATGGAAAAAGTCATGCAATATCGTTTTTCCACAGGCACGGGATTAGCAGGGCATAATTTGGGAAATCTATTGCTTGCAGCGATGAATGAAATCACTGGAGATTTTGTCACCGCAGTCAAAACATTGAGCGGGGTTTTGGCAGTGCGTGGAGATGTATTGCCAGCTTCCACGCAATCGATTCGGCTGAAAGCGGAAATGACAGATGGATCTCTTGTAATCGGAGAATCCCAAATACCGTTGACTGGCAAAGAAATCAAGCGGGTTTTCCTAGATCCAGAGGACGCTGTTCCTCTTAGCGAAGCCCTGATGGCGATTGCCGAGGCGGATGCCATTTTGATTGGGCCTGGCAGCTTGTACACGAGCATCCTGCCCAATTTATTAGTACGCGGGTTATTTGAAGCGATTACACGCGCACAAGCCCCGAAAATCTACATTTGCAACGTCATGACACAGCCGGGGGAGACAGACGGTTTTTCTGCATCCAAGCACGTGAATGTCATGTATGAACATGTAGATAAACCATTTCTGGATACGATCATTGTCAATTCAGCTGAGCTGCCTACCCATGTATTGGACAAATACGCGGAAAAAGGAGCAGCTCCTGTCCGATGTGATTCAAAGCGATTGCGCCAACTCGGTCTGCATGTAGTGGCGAAGCCGTTAGTCACATTTGAGGACGGATACCTACGTCATGATGCACATGCTGTCAGCAAGCAGATTGTGTCACTCGTCAAACGAAGACGGAAGGTGCTGAAGATAGAGAAGGAGTAGTGAAGTCGATGTCATTCGCCGCGCATACCAAAAAAGAACTTACCATGATGGAGGGTGCCGATTGCTGCAGCAAGGCAGAGCTCTCAGCCTTGATTCGGATGAATGGAAGTCTGCAGTTTGGAGCCGGACGACTGGTGCTGGATGTGACGACAGAGAACGCGGCGATTGCCCGACGCATTTACACGTTAATCAAGAGGTTGTTTCAGATACACGCTGAATTGCTGGTTCGCAAAAAAATGCGTTTGAAAAAGAACAACGTCTACATTGTGCGTATTCCGAATAAGGCTAATGAGATCTTGCAAGACTTGGGCATCATGGATCAAAGCCTGTCGTTTATCCCAGGAATCGCTCCTGAGATCGTGAAAAAGTCCTGTTGCCGCGCTGCTTATTTGCGGGGTGCTTTTTTGGCGGGGGGATCTGTGAATCATCCAGAGGCATCCAGCTATCATCTGGAGATTTTCACTTCCTATCAGGATTTTTGCGAAGCATTGACCAAGATCGCCAATCGGTATAAACTAAATGCCAAATGCATCGAGCGGAAAAAAGGGTATGTTCTCTATATTAAAGAAGGCGAAAAGATTACAGAGTTTTTGAGCTTGATAGGGGCTCATCAGGCCCTTTTGTATTTCGAGGACGTCCGAATCGTAAAGGACATGCGTAACTCCGTAAACCGTTTACACAATTGTGAAATCGCCAACATAAACAAAACGGTGAATGCAGCCACCAGACAAATGGAAAATATCCAGCTCATCGATCAAGAGATGGGATTGGAGAATTTGCCAAAACGTCTGCGTGAGGTCGCGGAGCTTCGAGTGGCTCATCCTGACATCAATTTGAAAGAATTGGGCGAGATGGTGCCAAGCGGAGTAGTGAGCAAATCCGGCATTAACCACCGCTTGCGAAAAATTAACGAAATCGCTGACAAAATACGAGAAAAACAAAATATTTCGATGTAGATGCATGTTATACTAAAGGATAATAGTCTACAAGTAAGGAGGTCCATTCATGGTTCAACAGCAGGTCGTGGTTCAGTTAAAGACCGGTTTGCAAGCTCGTCCAGCAGCCTTTTTCGTACAGGAAGCTAACCGTTTTGCATCGGAAGTATTCGTAGAAAAAGGAAACAAGAAGGTCAATGCGAAAAGCATCATGGGTATCATGAGCCTCGCAATCAGCTCTGGAACGGAAATTACCATTTTGGCAGAAGGGCCGGATGCCTCCCAGGCAGTCACCAGCCTTACGAATCTGGTAAGCAAAGAAGAATAGAGTCACGAGAGACACTTTTCCCTTAAGGGAGGTGTCTTTTTTTGTTGGTCATCTTGATGAATATGTATCAATTCACTTCGGACAGGGCATTTCTAACCATGTATATTGCATGAAGGAGGAATGAGACATGAGTGACCATGATAAGTGTTACGAAGGCCGCGATTGTTATGATATGGACATTGATCGGATGGTGAACGAGGGACTGGGGGGCGGAGTTGTTTCCGACCAAAACGGCCTGATTGAAGAAACGACGGTAGACACGATGACAGGGGCTACATCAGCCAAGCAAGCCCTTGACGATGACCAGTAGAGGGGGAGCCGCTCATGAATGTAACGAGAGCACAAGCCATCATGAAATCCGACGACCATATCAAGGTAGAGTACGAAGGACAAGCTGTTTGGATCGATGCTGTAGATGAAAAAACCTCGACAGCACGTGTGCATGACGAAAAAAATCCAGCACATAGCCAGACTGTCTATGTAAGTCAGTTAATGGAAGTATCACAATGACCCATCGAAAAAGCCGGGCAAACCAAGGACAAACCTCTTAGGGTTTGCTCGGCATACAAAAAAACACTCGGCCGGTAGTTAGGCACGAGTGCTTCTTTTTTTCCTACGTGTCTCTTATTTTTTCGAAGACGGTTCGGAAGTGATGACTTTGTCAATCAGTCCGTACTCTACTGCTTCAGCGGCAGAGAGGAAGTTGTCGCGATCGGTATCCTTTTGGATGCGCTCCAAAGGCTGTCCTGTGCGTTCAGCCAGGATGGTGTTCAGATGATCACGCATCTTCAAAATACGTTTTGCGGCAATCTCAATGTCGCTCGCTTGTCCTTGGGCACCACCCAATGGTTGGTGGATCATGACTTCACTGTTTGGCAGGGCAAAGCGCTTGCCTTTTGCCCCAGCAGCCAGCAGGAATGCTCCCATGGAAGCAGCCATTCCGATACAAATGGTGGATACATCAGGCTTGATGAAGTGCATAGTATCGTAAATTGCCATACCAGCAGTAATAGAACCGCCTGGGCTGTTTATGTACAAGTGAATGTCTTTCTCCGGATCTTCCGCCTGAAGGAACAACAACTGTGCCACAACGATATTGGCTACGGTGTCGTTGATTGGGGTTCCCAGAAAGATGATGCGGTCTTTGAGCAGGCGGGAATAAATGTCGTAAGCACGTTCCCCGCGGTTCGTCTGTTCAATGACGGTTGGAATTAAATTCATATGCATCTAGTCTTCCTCCTCTCTTTGTAACAATATCATACACAAAAGGTCAATGAAGGTCAAACACATAAGTGCGCTCCCTCACTACCATGTTTGCCAATTTCCCTCTGTCTAAACCTACTCGAAAAAGAAAACATTCATTCCTTGGAATTCTCATCGGCCTCGGTTAAATCGACGGCAAGCTTCAGCGTGGCTTTCATCTTTTTTCCCTTGATGATCGTATATTCATCGACTTGTTTGGCTTGCAGCTGATTGATGGCTTCCGCCAGCTCCTGTTGATCTTTGTATGGTTCAATGGTCAATAAGCATTCTTCGTCGCTGGCCTCTTGATAAATGAGAAAAAAACGTTCCCCTGCCATGGCAAGCCCCACTTTCGAAAGTTATCCACAATGTTATACACAGGTTGTGCACAAAAACGTTTGTTCGCGGGATAGTTCTTTTTTTCCTAGTCTTGTCATGTTTGGCGAGAGAATTACATAGGAAATATATGGGGTCATGGAGAGTATTCCAATTCATTCCTAAAATGAATAGAATGCTTCTCATTTAGATAGCCACTTCTGTGTGTAGAAGTGGCTATTTGCCTTAATACTACAGGTGTACGCCTCTATTAGCAGACAGCGGTAGAGGTTTTTTGATTGATTCTTCTTTTAATCATTTCTATTGCAAATTTTCTAAAATATCCTACAATAAGATTGTGATTCATAGTTTGCTCATAAATAAAGAGGGGGATGTTTTGCTATGAAAAAACAGAAATCAATGTCGATACTGGCGGCAACATTTGCTCTGAGCACATTGCTCGCGGGCTGCGGTGGAGGAGCGGGGACTGGTGGACAAAGCGCGACACCACAGCCGAGCAACAATAGCGGAGGAAGCACGGGCGGTGCAAGTGGAGCTACTGAGAAGCTCGTAGTTGCTGTAGTTGGCCCGATGTCTGGTCAGTACTCCGATTACGGAAGCACAGCAAAAGCTGGTGCAGAATATGCGCTGAAAGAAAAGGCAGAGGCATTCAAAGCACTTGGCTTTGACGTTCAATTGTCCGCTCAAGACGACCAAGCTGACCCAAAACAAGGGGTAGCAGTCGCGCAAATGTTGATTTCGAATCCTGATGTAGTTGGAGTAGTAGGCCATGCTACAACAGGTGCTTCAATCACAGCAGCAGCGCAATACGAGCAAGAGAAGCTCGTGATGGTATCTCCTTCCGCAACGGGATCAGATTTGACTGAGCAAGGCAAACAGATCGTACACCGCATTTGTGCGCGTGATGATCAACAAGGCTCCAAGGCTGCTATTTTTGCCAAAAATCAGTTGAATGTAAAAACGGCATTCGTTATGCATGACAAGGCTGCTTATGGACAAGGTCTTGCGGAAGAAGTGAAAAAGCAATTCGAAAAAGACGGTGTACAAGTTCTCGGCTATGAAGGGGTAACAGCAGGCGAGAAGGATTATAGTGCGATCATTACCCAAATCCTTGCCAAAAATCCTGAGATGATCTACTTTGGTGGATACTACTCTGATGCAGGGATCATCGTGAAGCAAGCGCGTGAAAAAGGCTTCAAAGGTGTCTTCATGGGTGGCGACGGTTACGACTCCGCTGACCTGGTGAAAATTGCTGGTGCGGAAAATGCCAATAACGTAGTCTTTACTTCTACGGTTGGCGATATTGGTGCTACCGAAGACGGCAAGAAGTGGATCACAGACTTCGAGAGCGCGACTGGAAACAAAGTAGGGATCTTCACTTCGTTTGGTTATGACTCCATGGGTGTTATGCTGAACGGTCTGGAAGAAGCGATCAAAGCAAACGGTGGTAAAAAGCCAACTCGTGAACAAGTGCTTGAAGCTGTTCACAAAACCAAAGATTACAAAGGCAAATTCGTTAACGTAACATTCAATGAAAAAGGCGACAACGACTTTGCTTCCGTATACGTGTACAAGTATGAGGACGGAAAGAAAGTATTCATGGGTGAAGCGAAGTAATCCTTCAGTATGAACAAGCCGTTTGGGACATACTACGTTTGGCAAGAATACCAGAATGAAAAGGAAGGGATTCTGATGTCAAACAATCGAAATACGAAGAATGGCGGCAATCAAGGACACAGCAGCAAGACCCAAGGCACCCAAAAGCAAAAGTCCGAAAGAGATCGTAACCTGAATAAGCAGGATCCACAATAACAATGACAAAAGCCCACCCGTTTTAGCCAAAGGAGCTCAACGGGTGGGCTTTTGTTTGTTAAATACCTTGCTTGCTAGGCAAACGCTTTTCGGGATGACCGTAGCCCTGATGCTGTCTGCTTCGCAGGTTTTTCGCTTGGGATTCGCGAATTTTGGCCACGAACTCACTCGTGCTCATTTTGGAGAAATCCATAGGCACCTCCACTGATGTTGAGATGTACACCTTTCTAGGATGACCCAATTTGGTCTTGTACAATCGGCAGTGTTATCTCTACCACTGTACCTTCGTGCTCTCTGCTTTTAATTTCCAAGCTGCCGTTGTGGTCTTTCATGATTTTGCTGCTGATCATGAGGCCGAGGCCAGTTCCGTTTTCTTTTGTCGTGAAAAAGGGGGCACCCAGCTTGTGAATCATTTCTTCAGAGATTCCACAGCCGGTATCCGTGAGCGTAATGAGCACCTGATGATTGTCTTTTAACGTGGTGGCAATAAGGACCTCACCATGTCCGTCGATCGCTTCGATCGCATTTTTAATGATGTTGATAAAGACCTGCTTGAGCTGGTTTTCTTCTCCCGCAATGATCGGATGGTAATTAAATGCGGTACGAAAATCGATGTTTTTCAAATTTGCTTCCGACTTCAAAAGTGCCAAGACGTTTTCAAGCAAAG
Organism: Brevibacillus sp. NRRL NRS-603; assembly: GCF_003013445.1. Classification (NCBI taxonomy): domain Bacteria; kingdom Bacillati; phylum Bacillota; class Bacilli; order Caryophanales; family Paenibacillaceae; genus Brevibacillus; species Brevibacillus sp. NRRL NRS-603. The sequence continues at coordinate 10,756 of NZ_PXZN01000021.1, forward strand.
GGATGAGCGGAAGAGGCTTGATTTGAGTGCTATGTGGCTTTGCCAAGACTAGCAGTTCACTCACAATAAAATTGATCCGGTCCAGCTCAGAGAGCATAATATCGGCGTACTGCTGGTTATCATGCATGCTCGGATAAAGAAATTGAATAAAGCCCTTCAAAGATGTGAGTGGATTGCGAATCTCATGGGCGATGCCAGCAGCCAGTTCCCCAATCACGGACAGCTTCTCAGCCTTTCGTAATAGTTCCTCGTTATGCCGCCGTTCTGTAATATCCCGCGATACGATAATAAAGCCATCACAATCTCCCGTTTTTGTCAGGATGGGGGCACCCTTTGATTCGAGAACGATCCATTTGTTACTCTTCGTTTGGAAACGGAATTCGCATATCTTTGGTTCTTGAGTCGCCAGCAAATGATGAAAGTGGTCGATGACGGCCTGCCGATCTTCAGGATGAATGTCGGCAAAGGTGAGCTGACGGTTATTCTCGTTTGTTTCCATTACGCGTGAATGAGAAGGGGAGAGGTAGAGGATATCCCCGTTTTTATCCGTAATCAGAATAAGATCATCTGTGTATTCCGAGATGATTTTGTTCGTTTTCTCGCTTTTAAACAAGGCTGCCTCTGAGTATTTGCGTTCGGTTACATTTCGCGAGACTAACATGATGTTTTGGATGTCTCCGACCGCACTTAGAATAGGGATACCGCGTGTTTCGAAGGAGACCTCGTTTCCATTCCTATCGATAGAGCGCGTCTCGAAATGAACGGGTTGTTTCGTTGCCATGATCTCTTGAAATTTGTCCCGGAACATAGGAATATCCTCTGGATGTGTGAGCTGCAGATTGTTAGGGGAAGTAACCTCGGCTGGAACAAATCCCAATTGCTCGATTGATGGGGATGCATAGATGCGCCGCATGGATAAATCATAAATCGTCACGATATCCTGGGTATGATCGATGAGGAGACGATATTTGGCTTCAGTTTGACGCAATGTCTCTTCGATTTTTTTACGGTCGGAAATGTCACGGGTAATGCACGAAGCACCAATAATTTTTCCCGTTTCGTCTTTGATTGGAGCAGCGGACAGAATGACATCCATCTTCGTGCCATCTTTTCGCTGCCGGATGGTTTCGTAATTCGTTAGCAGTACACCCATGCTCCTGACCGCATCAAATAACTGTTTGGTCTCGCTCTTGTACTCGTCTGGAATAAAGCAGAGCGGTGAAGCGTAAATCTCCTCCATCGACCAACCGTAATATTGCTCAAAAGCATGATTCACCAGGACGATATTGTTATCGAGATCACTAATCGAGATGGCATCCGTCGTAAAGTGAAAAAATGCTTTTAATATTTGATCTGGAAATAACACTTGGGTGATTTCCTTTTTTGATCGTTTCTTTTTCCATAAGAAAGGGGTTTTAAGCTTGTTCATCAGATTTCCCCCGCATAGTCTATCAAGTATTTGAATGAGATAGTGTTGTCGTAACTATTCGAGACATAGGAGCCATTTTCCTATCAAAATTTGGAATAGTTTGTTATTCCATCATGAATTGGTTATGCATGAAGGTTCTGACTCGCATGGAAATCAGCTATAATGAGAGTTAGCAAAAAGTCGGGGGTGTATGCATGACAACTGGTTTTATCGTTGCGTTGGTGCTCATTTTTATCGTCATCATCGGTGTGACGATTTTGGTTACAAACAAAGCTTATTCGCGTAAACCTGAACAAATAGATCCGATTCTGCCCAGTAAGGATACTGCTGGAAATAAGGAACGCGATCAATAATGCCAGCAAGCAAAAGAAAAGGAGTGGTTATCTCAACCACTCCTGCTTTATTGACGGTATCGGAAAGTATGTAGCCTACAGTTTGGAGAAGCGTTCTACGATGTCATCAACAAGCAGTTCAGCAGAAAGGATACCGCCGCCTACGTTCCAGATCACTTCGTCAACTTGGAATGCTTTATTGTTTTTCGCGACATTCAGTTTTTGATAGAGCGGATCTTTCATCCATTCCTCGGTGTATTTATTGGCAGATCCATCACCGGAATAGTCGCCGATCCAGTAAAACATGATATCGCCATCCATTTCAGACATGAGCTCTTTTGGGATGTCTTTTTTGAACTCATCGATGTCTTGGGAGGCTGGTCGAGCAAAGCCGAGCTGGCTCAAAACAACGCCAGAGAAAGTGTCTTTCAAGTAAAGACGAGTTTTGCCAGCTACGAAACGGACGACAGAGACTTTCATCTTCGTCTTGTCACCCAATTTTCCTTTTGCATCCTCAATCTTCTTATCAAAATCAGCCATCAGCTTGTCGCCTTCAGCTTTTTTATTCAGCGCTTCTGAGTAAAGGGCAAAGTTGATTTTCCATCTGCCTACGAGATCCTCGGAGAAGACGGTTGGAGCAATCCTGGAAAGCTGATCGTATACTTTTTCTTGCCCTTGGCGTCCTTTTGTTCCCAGAATCAGGTCTGGCTTCAGGCTGGCGATCAGCTCAACGTTTGGTTGGTTCTCATCACCCAATTCAACTGCATCCTTCATTTTCTCTTTAATATGTGGATGCCATGGGTCACCAGGTTTGCCGAGGCCACTCATGACAGCCCCAACTGGCGTAATCCCTAATGCAAGAACAGCCTCTGTGCTTTCACTGGTGAGAGCGACGACACGTTGAGGAGTTCCTTTTATTTTTGTTGACCCCATAAAGTGTTTTACTTCTCTCTCTTCAGACGCTGCCGGTGCAGGTGCAGTTGTTGACGCGGCTGGTGTAGAAGATGATGAGTCGGATGAAGGCGTTGCCTGTCCTCCGCAACCTGTTACGAGCATGACAGCGGAAAGCATAGCCCCGAGCATCAAACGCAGGGAAGTTTTGCGCATGATGGAAAATCCCCCTTTTAACTGATAATGATTATCATTTTACTTCACTACTGTATATGCTTATATGACAATGTGTCAATATATTTTTTGGAATCAAAGGAAAACTATAGATATTTTTGTAGTGGATTTTCCAATAGCGATAATAAAAATCAATATCATTGACTAGCCCTATCCGCAAGCTTAGACTGATTAGTGGGAGAAACTTACATACATGTAGCGAATAGATAGAATAGGTAGAATGCAACGGAAAGAAGGGAACAGGCGTGAATGTGATTTTGTCCAGCCGACTGCAAAAGACAACTGTGCTCATAGCAGGGTTCGTCGTTCTGGCAGTTGTGATGGTAGCGAGTATCCTTTTCGGAATCAATCGGTATTCACTCACTACGGCAGTAGAGGCATACACCCAATTTTCCGGCTCGGAGGAACATTTGATCATTACGACTTCCCGAATGCCGCGTACACTGACAGCGGTAGCGGTGGGGAGCAGCCTCGCTGTAGCAGGTGTTTTGTTGCAGGCGTTGACTCGCAACCCTTTGGCTTCCCCATCTCTTATCGGTGTGAACGCTGGAGCTGCAGCAGCTATTGTGACGACGATTGCTGTTTTTGGCTCGCAGTTCCCAGTATCGCAAATGATGTGGGCGGGCTTTATCGGAGCGGGTGTGACTGCTCTGCTTGTATACGGGTTGGCTTCTGCTGGGCGGGGAGGCATGACTCCGATTAAGCTGACACTTTCGGGTGCAGCGGTTGCCGCTTTTGCTTCGTCTGTGACCTCGCTGTTTATGCTGCTGCAAGAAAAGACGATGACAGAGGCCTTTTACTGGCTAGTTGGTTCTGTTGAGGGAAGACAGCTCGAGCATTTTTTTATGATCATTCCTTATTTGTTGGTAGGCTGGTTAGGCGCTGTGCTACTGACCGGCTCGTTAAACTTGATGGTACTCGGTGATGATGTAGCGACTGGCCTAGGCCAAAAAATTATCTTGGTAAAAGCTATAGCGATATTGATCGTGGTGCTCTTGGCAGGTGGGAGTGTCGCGCTCGCCGGACCGATTGCATTTGTAGGCATCATCATACCGCATCTATGCCGTTTTTTAGTCGGGCTTGATCATCGCTGGTTGATTCCCTATTCGATTGTCTTCGGCGGAGCTTTTCTGGTTTGCGCTGATTTGCTTGCTCGCCTTGTATTGATGCCTATGCGTCTGGAAGTACCAGTAGGCGTAGCAACCGCCATGATCGGAGTGGCTTTTATCATCCCGCTGGTCAGGAGGAGGGCGTATGCATAGACATGTAGTCATTCGAACCAAAAAGCCAGCGCTCTCGTTTCATGTAAATAAGCGGGCGTTAGGAATTAATTTCATACTATTTTTGCTGTTATCTGTTGTGATTGTATTGAGTATTGGCTTAGGAAGCTTGCATATTCCTGTGTGGGAAGTCATCAAAGCTTTTATAGGAGCGGGCAGTGAACAGAATGAATTGATCGTGCTCGATTGGCGATTGCCCCGCGTTGTCGTTTCAGTTATGGTGGGGGCTTCCCTAGCGGTATCGGGGGCCATCTTGCAGTCCTTGGTGCGAAATCCGTTAGCTTCTCCTGATTTAATCGGGACTACAGCGGGAGCGACGGCAGCGGCGGTAGCATTTATCACCTTTGCAAAAGATGTAAGTGTGCAATGGATGCCATTGGTGGCGTTGATCGGTGGATTGTTAACCGCCACGCTTACGTATCTCACTGCGTGGAAGGAGGGAGTCTCCCCTTTTCGTCTCGCGCTTGTGGGTGTATGTATTTCAGCAGGCATGGGGGCATTAACGATCTTTTTCATGGTGATCACCCAAACCCACAAAGCCTCAAACGCTCTCGGGTGGATGACAGGAACCGTGTACGGTATGTCTTGGGTAAATGTGATGACGTTGCTTCCGTGGACTGTTTTATTTCTCGGCGCTACGATTTTCCAAATCCGTTATTTGAATGCCCAGGAGCTCGGTGATGATATTGCCAAAGGTATTGGCGTAGCCATTGATAAAAAGAGATTGCTCTTGATTGCGATTAGTGTGGCATTGGCCGGTGCTGCGGTCGGAGTGGCAGGAGGAATCAGTTTTATCGGTTTGATGGCTCCACACATTGCGCGTAGGCTAGTAGGTTCTGCGTATGGCTACTTGCTGCCGGCTTCCGCCGTTTTGGGCGGGATGATTGTCGTCTTGGCTGATTTGATTGGGAGAACCGTGTTTTTACCGCATGATTTGCCAGCTGGGATTTTTACCGCAGCGATTGGAGCTCCGTTTTTTGTGTATCTTTTGTATAAAACGAGGAATCATCAGTAGGGAATCGAAGTGTGTTTATTAATAGTTGAGTGAGGACCCTGAAGGAGAGTAGTGCTACAGGGTTTTTTGTGTTTACTATCTGTCAATTTATTACAAAATATTACAAGATTCGAATTTACAAAACGCTTTAAATATGGTAAAGATTAGTATAGATTACATTTATGATAACCTATGGGATTAATCGTTAAGGGCTTCTTTGTGCATGGAGACCCCTATTATACGGAGAATAGTAAGAATCGATATTAACAGTCATAATTCGATAAATGTAGACTTCATTCTGGTTAAATCACCAAATTATTACAAAAATACAAAACTAATATTTACAACTAAGTTATAAAATGGTAAAAAATAATAGTACCTACTATTACAGCTTTTGGAGGGATTTATTCGTGAAAAAAGTCGTAGCAAGTTTATTGAGCCTGTCACTCGTATTATCTGCATCTGTATCTGCACTGGCTGCAGAACCTGTAAAAATCTCGAAATCATCTCAAAAAGCTGCGTCGGCAAACGATCCTTATGAGCCAAATGACGATCTTCCATTTGCTTCATTTGCTAACTCAAATGTTTCCTATTCAGCAGAGATTGGCCATAACAAAGATGTTGATTGGTTTAAGTTTTACGCGAAACCGGGACAACTTAATTTTGCGATTAGTAGCTTAACATCAGAAAAAGGAAACCTACGGGTCGCGGTGTTTCATGAAAGCAAAATGTCAGGGGCACCTCGTTTTGTAGAAAATGGGAAGTTAAGCTTCACACAAGACCTCACACAAGAGGGCCTTTACTACATCATGATTTATGACTACTCTGCATTTGATTCCAAGCCAATCAAACCAATTCCATATGCATTTAAAGCTATTTATAACCAATAAAATCACTGACTATTCCTACTAATATATGCGGAGGTATTATTCATGAAAAAAGTCGTAGTTAGCTTGTTGACCCTCGCAGTAGCTTTATCCGCATCCGCATCCGCATTTGCAGCAGAACCAGCTAAAAATATGAAGTCTTCCCAAAAAGCTGCTGCTTCGGTGACCGATCCATACGAACCAAATGATAGTGTTGAATACGCTCCATATATTAATTCGAACGTTTCATACACAGCTGCCATTAATCACTATAGAGATAATGATTATTTTAATTTTTACGCAAAACCAGGAAAGTTTAATCTTGCATTCAGCACCTTGTCACCAAATTCTGAGCCGATAACAATCTTGGTGAGGAAGCCAACAGGAGGGTTTCTACATAGAGTTGTTACCAAAGGGAATACATCTTTTTCAGTAGATATCCCGGAAGAAGGCCAGTACAGCATTTTACTAGCGACGCCAAATGCAGTATTAGATAATAGACAAATACAACCAATCCCATATTCTTTCAAAGCGATTTTTAACCAGTAAATGTAACACAAGAAAAACAGTCCTTATTCGGGCTGTTTTTTTTGTTCCTATGAGGGGTCAACATAAAAAAGCGACCTCTTGAAATTCAAGAGATCGCTTATGGCTTGAAAGTATGGTACGCCTGAAGGGAATCGAACCCCCGCACATGGTTCCGGAGACCATTGCTCTATCCACTGAGCTACAGGCGTATATTGTGACGACAACTTTTATTATAAAACATCGACAATCTCAATGCAAACGAAAAAAAGTAGTTCAACAGAAAAAACTAGCGATAAGGTAAACGGAAGTGAAAATTCCACGGGTGAAGATCTTTCGACATTTTTTGTGTTCTGCTTCATCAATTTGGCAGGAAAATTGCATGACAGAACGAATATAATGAAAATAAAGAGTCATCGAGCAGCATGAGCAAGTGCGAAGGAGGCGAGCTTCATGAACATGGGATTGGGGTTATTTCAAGAACAAACACTGAAATTAGTGATGACGCCGGAATTACGCCAAGCGATTACCATATTGCAGTATTCAGCCATTGATCTCATCTCCTATTTGCAGGATCAGGCCAATGAAAATCCTGTTTTCGACCTTGAAGTGGCTGGAGAAGTCGCTTCTGCAAAAGCAGAGAAACCAGCTCCTGAGATTGACTGGAAAGAAATCGTGGGCAATCGCGCGACAGGTGAGTACGGTTCGTCGAAAAATGAAAGCACTTACAATCCGCTGGATCACGTCCAGCAAGGTGCGGAGACGTTGTACGAACATCTCGAGCGTCAACTCGGCTATGTAAAAGGATTCTCGTCGCTGCAAAAACAGATCGCTCTCTTTTTGATCGGGAATCTGGATGAGAAGGGGTATTTGGAAATTACACTGGAGGAAGCGAGTACGCGCCTCGGCGCTGAAATGCTGGAGATTGAGGACGTGTTGTCCGTTTTGCAGCATTTTGATCCAGTAGGTGTAGCTTCACGCAGTCTGGAAGAATGTCTTTTGCTGCAGCTCGGGCATTTGGCGCTCGATGATGAAAAGATCGTTCAGGTCGTTCGTAACCACCTGCAAGATTTGGCGGACAATCGCTATCAGCGGATTGCAGACAAAATCGGATGTACACCACAAGAGGTACAGGCGATGGCAGACCTGATCCGTACGCTGAATCCGCGTCCTGGGGCGGCCTTTTCCTCAGTAGAGACAAGATATGTCATTCCAGATGTGACGGTAGAGAAGGTCGGGAATGATTATGTAGTATTGGTCAATGATGTCGCTGCACCGCGGCTGAAAATCAACAGCTTCTATGAAAAAATGCTCAGCCAGCAAAAAAGTCAGGATGAAGCCAAGCAGTTCATTCACGATAAGCTGAATGCCGCCATGTGGCTGGCAAAAAGTCTGGAGCAGCGCCGCCTGACGCTCATGCGTGTAACACAGGCCATCCTCGATATGCAACGGGAGTTTTTTGATCGGGGGATTCATTATTTAAAGCCTATGACACAAAAGGAAATTGCAGAGCGGGTCGGCCTGCACGAATCGACGATCAGTCGGGCAACCAGCAACAAGTACGTTCAGACACCTCGTGGAATCTTTGAGCTGAAGTATTTCTTTACGTCAGCACTCTCTACTTCCAGTGGGGAAGCGACTTCTTCTGAGAGTGTTAAGCGCAGAATCAAAGCACTGATCGAGCAAGAAGATCGGAAGTCTCCGTTATCTGATCAAAAGCTGGGTGAGCTGCTGCTTACAGAAGGGATTGAAATCTCCCGCCGCACGGTTGCCAAGTACCGGGAAGAAATGCTGATCCCATCGTCGGCCAAACGAAAGAGGTTTTAATGAGAATGAATGAAAAAACGTTTGATATTGTCTTGTACGGACGAAACAAATGTCATCTGTGCGACGAGGTGGAGCTCTACATCCGCAGTCTGGCGGAGGAGTTCCCCCTTCGTATGCGCATAGTTGATATTGAAAGTGATCCGGTCTTGCATGAAGAAATGATGCTCGTCATTCCAGTAGTCGAGATAGATGGAGAGATCGTATTTCGTTCCATTACACATGTAGTGACGCTTGAGGAACTGCGAAGCGAATTACAGAGACGTGCCGCTCGGTCATGAGTGGCACTTTTTTATAGGGGCTTTGAGGAACTTGCAAGATATGGTTAAATATGATACATTCAAATTGTAGCAAGTGATCTCTTTTTTTGCACCAAGTGGGACATAAAATGTATATACAGGGACATAAAACGTCCCGATCAAACAATTTGTAACCAAGGAAGAAGGTAAAATGCGACGTTTACTGGAACTGCAACAAAAATTGTTGCCTGACTTGATTCAGGTTTTGCGTCAGCGGTACATGTTGCTCCGATCCATCTATCATTTGCAGCCGATTGGCAGAAGAGGTCTAGCTCAAGCCATGGACACCACTGAGCGTATTTTGCGGGCAGAAGTGGAACTGCTAAAAGAAACGGGGCTCCTTCATGTAACGGCTGCGGGAATGAGCCTGAGTGAAGAAGGACAACAAGTCTTGGACGACATGGAGCCTCTCGTCGGAGAGCTATTCGGCCTTACTGACTTGGCGGAGCGCTTGCAAAAAAAGCTGGGCATAGCAGAAGTCATTGTGGTGCAGGGCAATGCAGACCAATCGCCTTGGGTAAAGGAAGAGCTTGGACGGGTAGGGGCAAGGATCCTCAAACAGGTCGTGCAAGAAGGAGACATTGTAGCGGTAACAGGTGGTTCATCCATCGCCAGCGTAGCAAGTCATTTGACGCCTTCTGCTTCGTTCAAAAACGTTCAGTTTGTCCCTGCTCGCGGTGGACTGGGAGAACGCGTAGAGCTGCAAGCGAATACGCTCGCTTCCGCCATGGCAGCGAAAACAGGTGCTTCTTATCGGCTTCTTCACGTACCGGATCGCCTTCATCCAGAAGCCTTGCAGACATTGGTCAAAGAGCCGCAAGTGCAAGATGTATTGTCGCTCTTGGGCGAGACTCGAATCGTTTTGCATGGAATCGGGGATGCCGTCACGATGGCAAGAAGACGGAATTATTCGGAGGAAGAGCTCGCAGAATTAGTGGAGACAGGTGCTGTATCAGAAGCATTTGGCTACTACTTTAATGAAGCGGGAGAAACGGTCCACAGAATGCCGACAATTGGTTTACAGCTAGAGGAAGTGCACAAGGCAGAAACGGTGCTCTCCATTGCGGGGGGCGAAAGCAAGGCAAAAGCGATTCTTTCCTTTGCTAAGCAATCGTGTCAGAATGTACTCATTACGGACGAAGGGGCAGCTCACACGCTGTTGTCCGCACGATTGTAACGGAAGGAAGTCGGTCGCATGTCTATCACATCGGTAACACCCATCTTGGCAATGATCGCTGGCATCATTTTGAGCCTATCGCTCGGTTTTCCGATCGCATGGGGGATTGTTTTTGCGATCTTGGTCACACTGGTTAGTGTAAAAAGATTGGGTTATCCGTGGAAGCAGCAGTTCGTGTTTGGCTGGGAAGGTGTCCAAAAGGCAAAGCCCGTCCTTACGATTCTGTTTTTAGTAGGACTCTTGATTCCGCTATTAATGATGGGAGGAACCATTCCCGCCATCATTTATTACGGATTATCGATTGTGAATGTCGAGTATTTGTTCGTTCTCTCTTTTCTGTTAACCGCAGGCGTCAGTTATTTATTGGGTACATCAATCGGAACGCTGAGTACGATTGGGCTGTCCTTGATGGGTATTGCACACGCAGCAGGGATATCACCTGCGGTCGTAGGAGGTGCGCTCATCTCTGGAGCGATGGTGGGGGAACGTTTCTCGCCGATATCCAGCAGTCGATTACTGGTGCTTTCCAATGTCGGTATGACAGAAGAGCAGGAACGAAGATTGCGGCGTCCTGCTTTGCTTACGGTAGCGATTTGCGCGTTACTTTTCCTGATCCTTGATCTGTTTCGACCTCAGGCGAACTCGACGGATACCATTCAAATGTACCAAGAGCTGTTGGTCAGTTATTTCTCGGTACATTGGAGCTTGATGCTGCCGCTCGTCGTATTAATTGCTTCTTTTGCACTGAGAGTAAAAGCGGTGAAGGCATTGTTTTTCGGTATCGGAGCCAGTGCGATTTTAGTCGGGATCAATGGGAATTTGGATGTGAAGACGTTTTTTACATCGATGCTAGTTGGATTTGAGCTTCATTCAGGAACGCCGCTGGATCAACTGGTCCATGGGGGCGGGATGTTCGCCATCTTCAGTGTTCTGGCGTTAATCATTCTCGCCGGCTTTTTAAACGGCATTTTGAACAGAGCCAATTTATTAACCCCCATCGTAGACAAAATGATGGGCCATACAAAAAATAAGACGGTATTGGTAGCGAAAGCAGCGGCATTGTCGTTGTTAGTTGTCATCATCAGCTGTAATCAAACCATTCCGATTCTGGTTCTCGGTTCGACTCTTCTCGGGAGGTTCTCCCAATGGGAGGGAGGGCGCGAGCTGTTGGGCAAGACGATGCTGGACTCCACAGTTGTCATGCCTGTACTGATTCCGTGGAACGGTCTCTCGATGATGATGGCGCTAACGTTAAGTGTTTCGACGCTCCAGACGCTGCCCTTTGTGTTTTTTCCAATCTTATTACCGATTGTTACGATATTGTCGACCCGCTGGTTTTCGCCAGAGGGCAGGTTTCTCGCGATGAAGAATAAAGCTAGCTAATGAGCAGGAGGTATACATTATGGTAAAAGTAGGTATTAATGGATTTGGTCGTATCGGTCGTAACGTATTTCGTGCAGCGCTGAACAATCCGAATGTAGAAATCGTGGCGGTCAATGACCTGACAGATGCACATACACTGGCGCACCTTTTGAAATATGATTCTGTTCATGGTGTTCTGAACGTGAGCGTTGAAGCTTCCGAAAACACGCTCATCGTTGACGGCAAAGAAATCAAGGTATTGGCAGAACGCGACCCAGCTCAACTCAAGTGGGCAGATTACGGTGTTGAAATCGTAGTGGAATCGACTGGACGCTTCACGAAGCGCGAGGATGCAGCGAAGCACCTGGAAGGTGGCGCGAAAAAAGTCATCATCTCCGCTCCAGCAACAAACGAAGACATTACAGTCGTAATCGGTGTAAACGAAGACAAGTACGATCCAGCACAACACACTGTGATCTCCAACGCATCCTGCACAACGAACTGCTTGGCGCCGTTCGCAAAAGTTCTGAACGACAAATTCGGCATCGTTCGCGGATTGATGACAACCGTTCACTCTTACACCAATGACCAACAAATTCTCGATCTGCCACACAAAGATTTGCGCCGTGCCCGTGCAGCTGCGGAGAACATTATTCCAACCTCTACAGGAGCGGCAAAAGCAGTAGCACTCGTACTGCCTGAGCTGAAAGGCAAGCTGAATGGTTTCGCTATGCGCGTACCAACTCCAAACGTATCCGTAGTGGACTTGGTAGTTGAGCTGAAGGCAGACGCAACTGTTGAAGAAATCAACAACGCTCTGAAAGAAGCGGCAGAAGGCCCGCTCAAAGGCATTCTCGGCTACTCCGAAGAGCCGCTCGTATCCTCTGATTACAATGGAAACCCTGCATCCTCCACAATCGATGCTTTGTCTACAATGGTGCTAGAAGGAAACATGGTGAAAGTCGTTTCCTGGTACGATAACGAGTGGGGTTACTCCAATCGTGTCGTAGACTTGTGTCATTATGTTGCACAGCGCGGCTTCTAACACGTAAAATAGAACTGTTGTGGAAAAAAGGGAGAGCAATCTCCCTTTTCCCATATCTTTTTTCCGAATAAAAAGCCAATGATTTGGGAGGATCGTTCATGAACAAGAAATCTATCCGCGATGTTGAGCTGGCAGGCAAGCGCGTATTCTGCCGTGTCGACTTTAACGTGCCGATGCAGGACGGGGTAATCACCGACGATACACGCATTCGTGCTGCTGTACCAACCATCCGTTTCATGATGGAGGCAGGAGCCAAAGTAATCCTGGCGAGCCATTTTGGTCGTCCTAAAGGCCAGGTAGTGGAAGAGATGCGTCTTACTCCTGTCGCAGCCCATCTGTCTTCGCTTTTGGGCAAGGACGTGCGTAAGCTGGAGGATTGCCATGGTGCTGACGTAGAGGCGGCAGTAGAACGGATGGAGTCTGGCGACGTCATCCTGTTGGAAAACGTGCGCTTCCATGCGGGAGAAGAAAAGAACGATCCAGAACTGGCAAAAAGCTTTGCGGCCTTGGCTGATCTGTTTGTCAATGATGCATTCGGAACAGCTCACCGGGCACATGCTTCTACAGCGGGAATCGCTGAGTACATACCAGCAGTTGCGGGCTTGTTGATGGAAAAGGAAATTCGCTTTATGGGCGGAGCCTTGTCCAATCCGGAGCGTCCGTTTACAGCGATTGTCGGCGGTGCAAAAGTAAAAGATAAAATTGCTGTCATTGAAAATTTGTTGACCAAAGTCGATCACCTGATTATCGGCGGCGGTATGGCGAATACATTCCTCAAAGCACAAGGTTATGGCATTGGTGCCTCTCTGTGTGAAGACGACAAGCTCGACCTCGCACGTACGTTGATGGATCAGGCAAAAGAGCGCGGCGTTCAATTGCTGATGCCAGTTGATGTTGTAGTAGCTGACCGTTTTGCGGCAGATGCAGAAAAGCAGGTCGTGGCAATCGATGCGATTCCAGAGGGCTGGATGGCACTCGATATCGGTCCAAAAACAGTGGAACAGTACCACAGTGTCATCGTAGATTCGAAAACGGTTGTATGGAACGGTCCGATGGGCGTTTTTGAAATGGATGCTTTTGCAGACGGCACGATTGGCGTAGCCAAGGCAATGGCAGCATGCAGCGGTACGACGATCATCGGTGGCGGTGATTCCGTAGCAGCTGTGGAAAAAGCAGGCGTAGCCGAGCAAATGACACACATTTCTACAGGCGGCGGAGCGTCTCTGGAATTCATGGAAGGTAAGGAACTGCCAGGAGTAGCTGTGTTGGCAGATAACAAATAAGAGCGAAGAGGGGGAGTTTGCATGCGAACACCAATTATCGCGGGGAACTGGAAGATGTTCAAAACGATGGCCGAGGCAAGAGCGTTTGCGCAGGAAGCCAAGGCAGGCAAGAATACTTCCGGGGTACAAAAAGTCATTTGCGCACCTTTTACAGCGTTGGCTGCACTTAAGGAAGAGCTGGCGGGCACGGATATTGCCATCGGCGCGCAAAACATGCATTTTGAAGAGCAAGGTGCTTATACAGGCGAGATCAGCGCGTCTATGCTGAAAGAAATTGGTGTGGAGTACGTGATCCTTGGTCACTCCGAGCGCCGTCAATATTTCAATGAGACAGATGAGACGGTGAACAAAAAGGTTGTAGCCGCATTAGCAGCAGGTCTCGTACCGATTGTGTGCGTAGGCGAGAGTCTGGAGCAGCGGGAAGCGGGCGAGACAGCTGATGTAGTTCGTGCGCAGACAGAAGGTGCCTTTGCTGGAGTCGATGCTGCACAAGTGGCGGATACTGTTATTGCATACGAACCGATCTGGGCGATTGGTACAGGCAAATCTTCCACGGCAGAGGATGCGAATGAAACGATTGCTATCATTCGTAGTGTAATCGGTGAGCGCTTCGGACAAGCGACAGCCGAGAAAGTGCGCATTCAATACGGCGGAAGCGTAAAGCCGGAAAACATCGCAAGCTACATGGCACAGCCGGATATCGACGGAGCATTGGTCGGTGGAGCAAGTCTCGTAGCGGACAGCTACTTGCAGCTTGTGGCAGGAGCTACGTCTCGATAGGAGGAGAAAGCAATGGCACAAAGACCAAAACCAGTTGCCCTTTTAATTTTGGATGGTTTTGCTCTGCGGAACGAAACGCATGGAAACGCAGTAGCACAAGCCAACAAGCCGAATTTTGATCGTTACTGGAACCAATATCCTCACGCGACACTGGAGGCAAGTGGGCTGGCTGTTGGGCTGCCAGAAGGACAGATGGGGAACTCAGAGGTAGGCCATCTCAATATCGGGGCAGGGCGTGTCGTTTATCAGGATTTGACGCGCATTACCAAGTCGATTCAAGAAGGCGCTTTTTTTGAAAACGAAACACTGATCGCTGCTTTTCAGCACGCGAAGAAAAACGGCAAGCAGCTCCATCTGTTCGGGCTTTTGTCCGATGGTGGTGTACACAGTCACATTGACCACCTGTTTGCGATGCTCGAGTTGGCGAAAAAGCAGGACTTTGCAGATGTGTTCATCCATGGTTTCCTCGATGGCCGCGATGTATCGCCTGACAGTGCAGTGGGTTATATCGAACAGCTGCAAGCCAAAATCGCAGAGATCGGCGTTGGCCGCATTGCTACCGTACAAGGTCGCTACTATGCGATGGATCGGGATAAACGCTGGGATCGCGTAGAGAAGGCGTATCGTGCCATGGTGTACGCAGATGCTCCGGCGTATCGTGATCCGGTTCAGGCAGTAAAGGAATCCTACGAAAAGTCCATTATGGATGAGTTCGTCATGCCAACCGTGATTCTTGATGAAAACGGAAAACCAGTGACAACCGTTCAAAGCGGCGATTCAATTATTTTTTATAATTTCCGCCCGGATCGTGCGATTCAAATGTCGCAGGCATTCACGAATGAAGATTTCCGTGGCTTTGACCGCGGAGATGAGCGCCCGTGCGATCTGCATTTTGTGTGCCTGACGCATTTTTCCGAGACGGTTAACGGGTACGTCGCTTACAAGCCTTCCAATCTGGATAATACGTTGGGAGAGGTGCTTTCCCAGCACGGCTTGAAGCAGCTGCGCATTGCCGAGACGGAGAAATATCCGCATGTAACGTTCTTTTTCAGTGGTGGTCGTGAGAAAGAGTTTCCTGGTGAGAAACGCATCCTGATTCCTTCGCCAAAAGTGGCGACGTACGATTTGCAGCCGGAAATGAGTGCACCAGAGCTGACAGACGCTGTTGTCGCTGAGATCGAGGCAGACAATTTTGACGCGATCATCCTGAACTTTGCCAACTGCGACATGGTTGGTCATTCCGGGATGATGGAGCCAACGATTAAAGCAGTCGAGACGGTGGATGCATGCTTGGGCCGAGTCGTGGATGCCATCGTAGCAAAAGGTGGCGTAGCCGTCATTACAGCTGACCACGGCAACGCGGATCTGATGCTGGATGAAGCGGGACGCCCGATTACTTCACACAGTACGTATCCGGTGCCTGTAATCGTGACAAAAGACGGGGCTGCTCTGCGCGAAGACGGTATTTTGGCCGACTTGTCGCCAACGCTTTTGGAGCTTTTGGGGGTAGCGCAACCGGTTGAAATGACAGGCAAATCGTTACTTGCAAAATAGGCTTCACTGGGACACACTGTAAGGGTAGCTTGACGTTTAAATCGAAATAGATTGTAAGTGCACTTGATAAAAGGAGATGGACGAGAAATGGCAATGATTACTGACATTTATGCACGCGAAATTATGGACTCCCGAGGCAATCCAACTGTAGAAGTAGAAGTGTATCTCGAAGATGGCTCGATGGGTCGCGCAGATGTTCCATCTGGAGCGTCTACAGGTGCTTATGAAGCAGTTGAGCTTCGCGACGGTGACAAATCCCGTTACTTGGGTAAAGGCGTTCTGAAAGCCGTAGAAAACGTGAATGACATCATTGCTCCTGAACTGATCGGCATGGATGCCCTGGATCAAGTCGGCATCGATATGGCGATGATTCAGCTCGACGGCACGCCAAACAAAGGCAAGCTGGGTGCAAACGCGATTCTTGGCGTGTCCATGGCGGTAGCACGTGCGGCTGCAGATTCTCTCGGTGTTCCTCTCTACAACTACCTCGGCGGCTTCAACGCGAGAATGTTGCCAGTCCCTATGATGAACATCCTGAACGGTGGTAAGCACGCAGACAACACCGTAGATATTCAGGAATTCATGGTTATGCCAGTAGGTGCTACTTCCTTCAAGGAAGCGCTGCGCACAGGTGCAGAAATTTTCCACTCCCTGAAAAAAGTATTGGGTGAAAAAGGCCTCAGCACAGCAGTAGGGGATGAGGGCGGTTTCGCTCCAAACCTGAAATCCAACGAAGAAGCGATCACAACTATTTTGGATGCGATCAAGGCAGCAGGCTATGAGCCAGGCAAAGACGTGTTCCTCGCGCTGGACGTAGCAGCTACAGAAATGTTCAAAGACGGCAAATACCACTTCGAAGGCGAAGGCGTTGTGAAAACAACAGAAGAAATGATCGCGTTCTACGAAGATCTGGTAAACAAATACCCAATCATCTCCATCGAAGACGGTCTGTCTGAAGACGACTGGGATGGCTGGAAAGCACTCACTGACAAGTTGGGCAGCAAAGTTCAGCTCGTAGGTGACGACTTGTTCGTAACGAACACCGAGCGTCTGGCTCGCGGAATCGAGACCTCTACAGGTAACTCCATTCTGGTAAAAGTAAACCAAATCGGTACGCTGACAGAAACCTTCGAAGCAATCGAAATGGCGAAGCTGGCTGGCTATACTGCGGTGATTTCCCACCGTTCCGGTGAAACCGAAGACTCTACAATCTCTGATATCGCAGTAGCTACAAATGCAGGTCAAATCAAGACTGGTGCGCCTTCCCGCACGGACCGCGTAGCGAAGTACAACCAATTACTGCGTATTGAAGACGAACTCGCTGATACAGCTCGTTTTGGCGGTCGTTCTGCATTCTACAATCTGAAGAAATAAGCAAGCATGATGGATAGATAAAAAGAGCACGCGGTAGTCTCGGACACAAAAAAGTCCGGGACTGCCGCTGTTCTTTTTGTAGGATTACAGAAACATGCCACCGGAAGCCTCGATTCGTTGCGCGTTCACCCAGCCCATTTCGTCCGTGCACAATGACGCGACAACACCACCAATATCATCAGCTCTCCCAACCCGGCCTAACGCTGTTTGCGAGCCAATAAAGTCATGTATCTCCTGATTATCCCGTACTGCCCCTCCCTGAAAGTCCGTAGCAATCGCTCCCGGGGCAATCGTATTAACCCGGATACCTCGTTTTCCCCATTCCTTTGCCATATATCTCGTCAATACTTCGACGGCGCCTTTCATGGCGGCGTATGCTCCATAGCCGTCAAGGGCAAACCGGGTCAATCCAGTCGAAATATTAATGATTCGTCCATCATCAGAAATACGGGGCAATAATTTCTGTGTTAAGAAAAATACGCCTTTGAGGTGCACGTTTACCAAGCTGTCAAACTGTTCCTCAGTAGTAGCCGAAAGTGGAGCGTTAACTCCGAAACCAGCGTTGTTAATCAGAACATCGAAATGCTCTGTACTCCATTTTTCTTTCAGTACGTTGGCAAGGCGGGATGCGAACCTTTCAAAAGTGGATACGTCACCCGCATCAAGCTGCAGGGCGGCAGCTTTTTGACCATTCTCCTCAATTTCTTTGATTACCAATTCCGCTTCTTCCTTGCGAGAATGATACGTCAGGATGACATCAAATCCTTTTCGAGATAGCGCGATAGCTGAATTTCGCCCTAGCCCGCGACTACCACCCGTTACCAGCGCGATCTTTTGTGTTTTTTTCATAGAGATTTATCCCCTTTACGTTATAGTTGGACCACTTGAATGGTTGTAAACATGTGATCTATAGTGAGCATAAAGGTTAAAGTTCACTTTAAGTCAAGGGGGAGTGAAAAGTATGTTTTACACGATTAAGCAGGTGGCTGACCGATTCGGCCTACCCGCTCATACATTGCGTTACTATGACAAAGAAGGCCTGCTACCCTTTGTCTCAAGAGACAAAAACGGCAACCGTCTCTTTAGTGAATTGGATCTCAACTGGATAGCCTTAATCTGCTGCCTCAAAAATACCGGTATGCCCATTAAAGAAATCAAAGAATACAGTGATTGGTGTAAACAAGGTAGCCAAAAGTTGGAGGAGAGAAAAGCACTTCTAATCGCTCATCGTGAACAAGTGGAAAAGCAAATCGAGGAATTCCAGAAAAACCTTGCGCTCATCGATACGAAGATAGCAACCTACGAAGATCCCGAATTGGTTAAAAAAATGGACGAGCAAGCGACATTGGCTTTGCAGCAATTTTCTCGTTAGCTTCATGAAGGACGTTTTTGCCTACGAAAAAAGACTGCCCATACGACTCGATGGACAGTCTTTTTGTTGTTTTGAGCTTATGACATGGCGAATGCTTTTTGTTCGGTCTGCACAGTGCCCAGACGGCTTTTACTGTACGGGATGCACATAGGAGTTCCGTACAGCGGGTCTTGCGTAATTTGGCAATCCATATCGAAAACCGTACGGACAAGGTCGGTCGTCAGCACTTCGTTCGGAGTGCCTTCTGCCACGACAGTCTGATTGTGAACGGCAACAATATGATGGGCATAGCGGCAAGCGAGATTCAGATCGTGGAGAACCATGACGATGGTGCGTTGTTCCATTTGATTCAGTTCAAACAACAGGTCCAAAATCTCAATCTGATGCGACATATCCAAATAAGTCGTAGGCTCATCCAGCAAAATGGTTTCGGTTCCTTGAGCCAGTGTCATCGCAATCCAGGCGCGCTGACGTTGGCCGCCAGAGAGGCTGTCGACGGCGCGGTTAGCCATATCTGTGAGTTGAGTAGCTGCCAATGCTTTGTTGACCATCTGCTCGTCTTCTTCTGACCATTGCTGTAGCCAGTTTTGATAAGGATAGCGTCCTTGTTTGACCAATTGCAGAATCGTCAACCCTTCTGGTGCGGATGGGCCTTGAGGAAGGATGGCAAGACGTTTGGCTACCTCTTTGGTAGAGCGTTTCGCGATCGATTCTCCTTCAAGCAGGATGGCGCCTTCCTTTGGTTTGAGTAAACGTGCCAGAGAGCGCAGCAACGTCGATTTGCCACTGCCATTACTGCCAATGAAAACGGTGATTTTTCCACGCGGGATGTTTAAATCTAACGCTTCAATGATGTTGCGTTCTCCGTACGATAACGTAAGCCGTTGGGTTTCCAAAGCTTGCATATGGGTTGGACTCCTTTCAACGTATAGGAATTTAAAAAATATATTCAGGGTCGCATGTGGCTGCGGTAGGGAGAAGAATATTTCCAGTCTAGGCTCAGTGCTCCGTCCCGCTGAGGGTTGGGACTGTCCGCTCCGAAGGGATTCGCGGGGAAACGCAAAAGTGGTAGCCGCTACGTAGTTCGGGCACGGTTGCGTTTCTTTTACCCGCGAATCCCTTCTCCGCTCGGTAGGACTCCACAAGTCGCTACGTCTGGAAATATTCTTCTCTAGCGTTACTG
>NZ_PXZN01000022.1:0-27015 GCF_003013445.1 Brevibacillus sp. NRRL NRS-603
GGAGAAGCGATTAGCGGGCAAAAGAAACGCAACGTGCCCGAGCTACGAAGCGGCTACCACTTTTGCGTTTCCCCGCTAATCGCTTCGGAGCGGGCAGTCTCAACCCCCAGCAGGACGGAGCCTGAAGCCTAGACTGGAAATATTCTTCTCCCCACGACAGCCACTTTACGTGAAAAACAATTTCTACGAGAAAAACGGCACATCCTGATAAACAGGGTGTGCCGCCTTTATGGTGATGATTAATTGTCTCGTTTCAGTGGCTCGGAGAGATCTACGTGCCCCATCAGCGTTTCTACTTTCTTGCCATCCTCCAAGAAGACAATTTCCTTTACTTCCGGGAACTGAAAGAAGGTATTTTTCAACGCATCCAAAGCCATCGTCTCGCCACTTGAACCCATATTGAACTGATTTTTGCTATCCGCATCAATCATCAGGGTGCCTTTATCGATTGTAATGGAATGGTACTTAAAGTCTCTCCACAGTGGAATGTGCACGTCTGGCTTTACAGGCGTCTCCAACAGGGCAAGTGTCTTTTTGTACTTCTCGATATCTTCTGCAAACGTGATCTCTTGCTCTTCTTTTTGCAGCTCCATCACATTATTATCCGAATAGTAAACGGTGACCATTTGCTTTTTCAGAGTCGGCTCTGTTGTCGATGGATCAGTTTTTGAACCAGATGGCTGTTCTACTGGTGCGGTTGACGGTGGTGTTTCTGTCGCGTTTTGCCCACATCCGGCCAAAAGCAGCATCACTAACGCTGCCATCCAGATCACTCGACTTTTTTTCATCGTGAAAAGCCCCCTTACTGATAAGACTCGTAGTATTCGCGAATAGCCGCAACAATGGCTTTCGCGATTTTATCTTGGAATGCCGGATTCGTCAGCTGCGCATTCTCCTGAGGATTCGAGAGGAAGCCTGTTTCGGTCAACACAGCAGGCATTTTCGTGTTTTTGATCACATAAAAGCCGCTCTTCTTGAAGCCTCGATCCGGGAACTGCGTTGCCCCACGCAAATGTTTATGTACCACTTGGGCAAAGTCCTTACTGTTTTCATTATAATAGAAAGTTTCTGTTCCTGCAGCCGTCGGTTTTGGGAATGCATTGGCATGAATAGACAAGAACAAGTCAGCTTCTAGCTCATTGGCAAAAGCGACACGCTCAGACAGTTCATAAAACACATCCGTTGTGCGTACGGGAACGACTTGAAACTCTGGGTATTGCTTCAGCAAAGCCACAATCTTATTGGAGACTGCCAAGTTGTAATCTTTTTCATTGTTGCCAGCGGAGCCCTTCGTGCCTGGGTCTTTTCCTCCATGACCGGCATCAACGACAATCAGGTAGCCTGTTTTCTTCGGTTTTGGCGTCAATTTTACTTCGATACCGTCTTTCGTGTAAGCCAGCTCATATGTGCTCTTTTGGTTCAGCTCAATAACGACGCGAACCGTGTCAGGAGATGCACTGTATTGGCTGTAACGCAGGTCAGCGATCAGAGGTTCTTCTTTCGCTTGTTCTTCCTGATTCTGTTCGTCAGAATCTGAATCTGTGTCTTGGTCTTCATCATCAGCGGAGGCCGTTTCCTCGGATTCGCCTACGCTATCGTTTTTCTCGTCTTGACGTTTTAGATCTTCGACTAAATCATCATCCAATGCGGTTTGTGGAAGATCCAGAACAATCCGGTGTGGACCTGTCATCACAAAGGACTGAGGAATCACAGGTATGGTCGTTTCAATACGAACACGGTCACCGTCCTCAGATACATCTTTCAAAATATTGAGGCGATCGATCTCAACCTGATTATCTTTCTTGTCCCACGCAAATGACCCTCCAAGCTCGTCCTCCAATTGACGTAATGGGAGGACCAACTGATCATCAATCGTCATCCCGCGCTCAGGTCTTTTCCACGCAAAGCCTTTTTGTCCTACTTGCTCAGCTACAGGCTGTGCGGACACGTACATCGTGTCTTCCACTTGATACAGCTTGATCGGCTGGGTTGGCACCTTGCCATTCAGCTTGACCTGTGGTGTTTCGTTCGCAATGACGGTACGTGTGCTGTTGTCCCACCCGACTGTAACACCAAGTGACTCCCCGACAAAACGCAGTGGCAGCAGCATACGCTTTTGTGAAATAACAGGCGGCGTATCGAGCTTCACTTGTTTGCCGTTCAACACTGCTGTACGGGAGTCTAGTGTAAGGGAGAGCTGCTGTGTACCCTTGGTAATGACAGCTGTTCGAGTAATGTCATTCCAATCCACATTTGCACCTAGCCCTTCGGCGATGACACGAACGGGAACCAACGTGCGCCCATTCTTGATGACTGGCGGCACTTCAGCATTCACTGCTTGTCCACCAATCATGAGATTGACAGCTTCCTCTGAGGCACTGCTTGCTGCAACCGCCCAACTGGGGATTAGCAGCAGGACCAGCAGTGCAAACAGCAGAGGGTAAAATCGTCTCTTCATCCTGACCTCCTCCGTGATGTCTGTATTCTTCGTTATGTGGCGTCAGCCAATGTGCAACGTTCACCATTCTATTAGACGCTTGATGATCTGTAAAGTTTATAGTCTTTTGGTACCAAAATGAAAAGACTGCCTCCGCAAGCCCCGCGAGACAGTCTTTGAAACTGATCATTTGTTATCGAAAAAATCCTCTTCTCTCTTGCCTACTTACTTGTTGAACAGGTTTTTTTATCATGTTCAAGCCCCCGTTGGCAAGAAATTGCTGGATCAGGGAAATCACAGCTGGATTTGAAAGTACCTTAATGGAGTCGGCTACCTTTGGGTTTTTCAATTGGGGAATAGCGTCGCCTAGATACGGTAAAAGCGGCAGTAAATCTTCGATAGAAATGGCAGGCTTTTGTGGTGGGGCTGCAACTTCCACTTGGGCGGTATTCCGTCGTCCTCCAAACAGCAGACCTCGCCGTTCTCCTGTACCTTTTGGAGGTGCCTGTTTGAGACGCCCCAATGTATTCTTCATATCCTGCAGCTCCTGGCGCACCTGACTCATTTCTTTCATCATTTGGGCATTGTTTGCATGTTGCGCATCCGCAAGTTTGTTGAGCGATTCTATTAAATTGTTTTTGGGGACAACCTGCTTCTTTTTCGCTTTCATTTTCTCAACGATAATCCCACCTCCCTCCTCACTCTACCCCCTTATCTAAAACGTTTTTTTATACTTTCCAAATCCTTTGCAGTGACACCTTTTTTCGAAAGCTTATTCAACAGACTTCCGACATTTTCTGTTTTCTGCATCTGACGAAACTGCGCAGCATAACTGTTAACCTCTTGCTCGGTCAATTTTTTCCCTGACTTTCTGGCCATTTCACGAATAACTTCCTTAATTCCCGCATCTGTCCTCAGCTTTTCCTTTGGTATGGATTTAACAATGTTGAGCAAAGAACCAATATCCATCAATATCCCCCCCTGGTTGCAGTTAGTTCCTTTTTACTCTATGTAGCCAAGGGCGTAATGGATTGGTCATTTGTCCATGAGACAGAAAAAAAGAAGAGGTCGTAAAAAACCTCTTCTCATCCATGATTTGATTATGGAGTAATATCCGCAAATTTGAAATCGATAGCCCCCAGGTCATCCATGGTTACATCTTTCAACTTGTCGTTTTGCAACCACACATTCGTATAGTAGTAGAGGGGCGTGATAGGCATTTCATCCATTAAAATTTGTTCAGCCTGTGCCAAAATCGCTTTTCGCTTCTCCTGGTCTTGCTCTAGGTTAGATTGGTTCAAAAGCTCCCTGTACTTCGGATTTTCCCAACCAGTATCGTTGTTTCCACCGTTTGCTTCCTTGAACAATTCCAGAAAGTTTATCGGATCATTGAAATCAGCTGTCCAACTTGCACGAGCAATTTGGTAGTCACCTTCGTTCACATCTTCCAGGAACACCTCCCACTCTTTATCTTCGAGCTTCACATCTATACCGAGGTTTATCTTCCACTGATGCTGAATAATCTCCGAGACCATCTTATGGCCTTCGGACGTGTTGTAGGTAAGTGTGATTGGCGGGAGCTTGGTGATACCTTCTTCTTTCATCCCCTCTTTAAGCAGTTTCTTCGCTGTTTCCACATCATTATCTGTAAAATATCCCTTTTCATTCAATGTCATAGTCGGCGGAACATAGCTGGTTGCAAGCCACGGACTAAGGACAAGAACATCCATCAATAATTGACGATCAATCGCATAGGCAAAAGCTTTCCGAATTTTTTCGTTGTGAAACGGTGCTTTGTCGGTGTTAAAACGATAGAAGTATGTTCCTGCAATCGGCTTCGATTTTATTTTCTCGGCAAACGGATCACCAAAATAAAATGGCAGTGACGAAGTTGGAGCTCCTGCCCAATCCAACTCTCCATTTTTGAACATTTCCAGCTCTTTATATTCATCCTTTTCCATCGAGAAATCGATTCTGTCTAATTTTACGTTTTCTTTATCCCAGTAGTTCTCGTTTTTCACAAGGACCATTTTAATTTGTTGTTCCCATGTTTCCATTTTGAATGGTCCGTTACCAACGATCGTTTTTGCATCTTTAGCCCACTTTGGGTTACTTTCGACAACCTTCTTGTTTACCGGATAGTATGTTTTGAAGGCCAACAGTTCCAAGAAATATGGCGTTGGGTTTGTTAGCTCCACCTTTAGCGTTTTATCGTCGATCGCTTTTACTCCAACGTCTCCCACATTGCCAGTCCCTTTATTGAATGCTTCTGCACCCTTGATATAATACAACTGGTAGGCATAATTAGAAGCTGCCTTGGGATCGAGAACGCGTTTCCAGGCATATTCAAAGTCGTGTGCCGTTACTTGATCGCCGTTACTCCATTTTGCTTTACGAATCTTAAATGTATATGTTTTCCCATCCTCAGAAATGGTATAGCTCTCTGCTGCTGCTGCGTGTGTCTTACCGTCCTTACCTTTACGGGTCAACCCTTCAAAAATAGCTCTGATAATCGTAAGAGAAGCGCTATCCTCCGCGATACCTGGGTCTGCTGTAGGCGGATTTGAATGCAGATTCATTCTCAGTACCTTTTTTGACTCTGCCATCTTCGCAATGTCCGCGTTTCCTGTCATCATTCCACCAAAAACGAGGACCGAACTTAACACCAGAAAAATACTCTTCTTCAAAATACACACCCCAATTTTTTCTAAATAAATCCAAAAATAGTATACAACAAAAATAGAATTTCAAATGAAAATGAGACGAAAAAGAAGAGTGGTTAATACACAACCACTCTTCTTTTTGCATGTCATTTATTTCTTTTCTCCGAGATCCGCATATTTGAAATCGATAGCACCCAGACCATCGATTACGACATCTTTCAGATTCTCGTTCTGCACCCAAGATTGAGTGTAGAAGTAGATTGGCATGATTGGCATTTCATCCATCAGGATTTGCTCGGCCTGCATGAGAATTGCTTTGCGTTTCTCCGGGTCTTGCTCCAGAGCGGATTGGTTCAGAAGCTCCTTGTACTTTGAATTTCCCCAACGTGTATCGTTGTTTCCGCCATCTTGTTCTTGGAACATTTCCAAGAAGTTGATGGGATCATTGAAATCACCCAGCCAGCCTCCACGAGCGATTTGATAATTACCTTGGTGTACATCTTCTAAGTATACCTTCCACTCTTTATTTTCGAGCTTGATATCTACACCGAGGTTTTTCTTCCATTGATCCTGTATTTCTTTTGCGATCTTTTTATGACCTTCGGATGTGTTGTAGATGAGTGTAATTGGAGGGAGTTTGGAGATACCCTCTTCCTTCATACCTTCTACCAGTAATTTCTTTGCAACTTCCAGATCATTGTCTTTAAAGTAACCGTCTTTATTCAACGCCACGCTCGGTGGTACAAAGCCTGTTGCCGGTACTTGACCCGCTTGCAGGATATCGGCGGTGATGCTTTCACGATTAATGGCATACGCGAACGCCTTACGAATTTTTGCGTTGGTAAACGGTGCTTGCTCTGTATTGAAACGATAAAAATAGGTGCCGGCGATTGGCTGTGTCTTCAATATGCCAGCTTCCCTCAAAGCCGGAAGCGCGTCGATTGGCAGAGCGGACGTTGGAGCACCCGCCCAATCCAGCTCGTCGTTATCAAACATGGACAATTCCGTATTCTCATCCTCTATCATGGTGAATTCGATTTTGTCCAATTTTACATTGGCCTTATCCCAGTACTTCTCGTTCTTTACGACAGTCAGATTGCTCTTGTGTTCCCATGTTTCCATTTTGAATGGTCCGTTGCCGACAACCGTCTTTGCCTCATCAGCCCATTTTTCGTTACCTTCAACTACCTTCTTGTTCACCGGAAAGTATGTTTTAAAAGCAACCAGCTCCGGGAAAAATGGTGTCGGGTTTGTCAGTTCCACTTTTAGCGTCTTATCGTCAATCGCCCTTACCCCAACGTCTCCCGCTTTGCCGATCCCTTTGTTGAAGTCTTCTGCACCTTTCACATAATACAACTGGTAGGCGTAGTTGGAAGCTGTCTTTGGATCGAGCGCGCGCTTCCATGCATATTCGAAGTCATTTGCCGTTACTGGGTCGCCGTTGCTCCATTTTGCTTCACGAATTTTAAATGTATAAGTCTTCCCATCCTTAGAAACGGTATAGCTCTCTGCCGCGGCTGGGTGCACCTTTCCGTCTTTTCCGAGACGTGTCAGACCTTCGAAAATTGCCGTGATGATCGTACCCGAGGTAGTATCCTCCGCAATTCCCGGGTCTGCTGTAGGCGGCTCCGAATGCAGATTCATTCTTAATACCTTAGGCTCAGCCGCTTGGACAGCGCCTTCGTACCCGGTCATCATTCCACCGAAAACGAGGACTGAACTCAAAGCCAGAAAAACACTCTTTTTCATCATATACACCCCTATCTTCCTAATGAGAATCTTCCAAAAATTATTATACAGTAAAAGTTAAAATTTGGAAGTTGTATAGGTAAAAAAAGAAGAAAGGTGAGTATAACACCTCTCTTCTTTTACATGCCCAGCTATTATTTCTTTTCTACGAAATCTGCGTACTTGTAGTCTACAGCACCCAGACCATCGATGATAACATCTTGTACTCTGTCGTCCTTCACCCAAGATTGAGTGTAGTAGTAGATTGGCATAATTGGCATTTCATCCATCAGGATTTGCTCAGCCTGAGCCAGGATTGCTTTACGTTTTTCTGGGTCTAGCTCCAGAGCGGATTGGTTCAGGAGTTCTTTGTACTTCGGATTTTCCCAACGAGTATCGTTGTTTCCGCCGTCTTTTTCCTTGAACATTTCCAGGAAGTTGATTGGATCGTTGAAGTCACCCAACCAGCCTGCACGAGCCACTTGGTATTTACCTTGGTGTACATCATCCAAGTAAACCTTCCACTCTTTGTTCTCGAGCTTCACATCTACGCCGAGGTTTTTCTTCCATTGGTCTTGGATAGCCTCAGCAATCTTTTTGTGACCTTCGGAAGTGTTGAAGGAAAGAGTAAGTGCCGGGAATTTGGTGAGACCCTCTTCTTTCAGTCCTTCTTCGAGCAATTTCTTCGCTGTTTCGATATCGTTATCCTTGTAGAAACCGTCTTTGTTCAGCGCCATGCTTGGTGGTACATAGCCTGTTGCAGGCAATTGACCAGCTTGCAGGATGTTGTCGATCAGGCTTTGACGATCGATCGCATAGGCAAACGCTTTACGGATTTTTACGTTGTTAAACGGTGGTTTTTCAGTGTTGAAACGGTAGAAGTAAGTACCCGCGATTGGCTGAGTTGTCATTTTGCCGGATTCTTTCAAAGCCGGGATCGCGTCTGTAGGCAACGCAGAGGTTGGAGCTCCTGCCCAGTGCAGTTCACCGTTTTCCCACATGGACAGCTCTGTATTCTCATCCTCTACCATGGAGAATTCGATTTTGTCCAATTTTACGTTGTCTTTATCCCAGTAGTTATCGTTTTTGGAAACAACGAGCTTGCTCTTGTGCTCCCAAGAATCCATTTTGAATGGACCGTTACCAATAACTGTTTTCGCATCAGTAGCCCATTTCTCGTTGCCTTCCACTACTTTTGGATTAACTGGGAAGTATGTTTTGAATGCAACCAGCTCCAGGAAGAATGGAGTTGGGTTTGCCAATTCTACTTCGAGTGTTTTATCGTCAAGTGCTTTTACGCCAACGTCTTCTACTTTACCTTTACCTTTGTTGTAGGCTTCTGCGCCCTTCACATAGTACAGTTGGTATGCATAGTTGGAAGCTGTTTTTGGATTAAGAGCGCGTTTCCAAGCATATTCGAAATCTTTTGCCGATACAGGATCGCCATTGCTCCATTTATTATCGCGAATTTTGAATGTATATTTTTTACCGTCTTCAGAAACAGTGTAGCTCTCTGCTGCTGCTGGATTGTATTTACCGTCTTTACCAACGCGAGTCAGACCTTCGAAGGTAGCAGTGATGATGGTGCTGGAAGTTGTATCTTCCGCGATACCTGGGTCAGCTGTTGGTGGCTCGGAGTGCAGGTTCAGTTTCAGTACTTTAGAGCCAGATGTTGGTGCAGAATTTTCTGTCTTTGCTCCGGAAGCGTTGCTATCTGCCGGTGCCGCCTGGTTTCCGCCACCGCATCCTGCGAGTGCCGCGCCAAGAACGAGGATAGAACTCATTGCCACGAAAACATTCTTTTTCATACAAGTAATCCCCCTTTTCTAAATCTTTTTTCAATATACATGGTTTTATATATTTTTTAAATATGTTTTAGAATGATTTAATAAATTTTTATTTATTTATAAAGATGATTAATGAATTATAAATTACATTGATCGATAAATTTATTTTCCAAAACATTCCTCCCTCGATAACTTTAAGAAAAACCGTATATTATCAAGCTTTTTCAGCATTGAGCATTCAGACACTCATTTATAGATATACATTTCCATTCACCCATTTTTACCCGGATTCAGTAAAATGGGAATAGTGATTTAATTTATAATTTTATAATTCCTCGTTTCGTTGTCATTCCTCTGCTCATCGTTTTCCTTCAGAAATGGTTTACAAAAAAAGAAGAGTGCCAAAGCACCCTTCTTTTTTACAACGAGTTTTTTATTGAATGTCTGCCCATTTCCAGTCTGCGAAACCGAGACCGTCGAGTACTACACCTTTTACTTTGTCTTTTTTCACATAAGAATGCGTGTAGTAGTAGATTGGAACTGCTGGCATTTCGTCCATGAAAATAGCTTCTGCTTGTGCCAGGATTTGTTTGCGTTTTTCTGGGTCCTTTTCCAGAGCAGATTGGTTCAGCAGCTCTTTGTACTTCGGATTTTCCCATTTCGTGTCGTTGTTGCCGCCATCTTTTTCCTTGAACAGGTCCAGGAACGTGTATGGATCGTTGTAGTCACCAGTCCAGCTGGAACGTGCGATTTGGAATTTACCTTGGTTCACATCTTCCAAGAATACTTTCCATTCTTTGTTCTCCAGCTTAATGTCTACGCCGAGTGCTTTTTTCCATTGGTCTTGGATGGCTTCGGCAATTTTCTTGTGACCTTCAGACGTGTTGAAGGAAAGAGTGAGGGTCGGCATTTTGGTAATGCCTGCTTCCTTCATACCTTCTTCCAGCATTTTTTTCGCTGCTTCTACATCGCCGTCTTTGAAGTACGGGCTTGTTGCCACTGCCATTGTTGGCGGGATCAGACCCATAGCTGGTTCTTGGTTGGCTTGCGTGATGTTGTCGATGATAGATTTACGATCGATTGCATAAGCAAACGCCTTACGGATTTTCGCGTTGTTGAACGGCGGAACTTCCGTATTGAATTTGTACAAGTACGTACCCGCGATTGGGCGCGTTTGCATTTGACCGGATTCTTTCAATGCTGGAATCGCATCGGTAGGAAGTGAGCTCAAAGGTGCTCCGGACCAATCCAGATCGTCATTGTCGAACATGGACAGCTCTGTATTTGCGTCTTCAACCATGGAGAAGTTGATCTTGTCGAGTTTTACAGCGTCTTTATCCCAGTAGGTATCGCTCTTCACGAGAACCAGTTTGCTCTTATGTTCCCATGTTTCCATTTTGAATGGACCGTTACCCACGTGAGTTTTTGCTTCGCCCGCCCATTTATCGTTGCCTTCCACTACTTTTTGGCTAACTGGGTAGTACGTATAGAATGCAGTCAGCTCCAAGAAGAATGGTGTTGGGTTTTTCAAAGTCACGACGAGTGTTTTATCGTCTTTCGCTTTTACGCCAACTTCATCAGCTTTTGCTTTACCCTTGTTGTATTCTTCTGCATTTTTCAGGTAATACAATTGGTAGGAGTAATTAGATGCTGTTTTCGGATTGAGCGCTCGCTTCCAAGCATATTCGAAATCCTTTGCAGTAACTGGCTCTCCATTGCTCCATTTGCTGTCACGCAGGGTGAATGTATAAGTAAGGCCATCTTCGGATACATCAATTTTTTCTGCTACAGATGGATGTGGTTTGCCATCTTCGCCAATACGAGTGAGACCATCAAATGTTGCACGCAGAACCGCACTGGAAGTAGAATCCTCAGCCAATGCAGGGTCAGCAGTTGGTGGCTCGGACATCATGTTCATTCTCAATTCTTTAGGACCACTTGTTTGCTCCTTAGAAGCATTGCCTTGCTCGCCTGCTTTCTCACCACCGCCGCCACAGCCAGCCAGCGCCGCACTAAGAACCAGGATAGAACTCATTGCTGCAAAAACGCTTTTTTTCATGGTGTTGACCCCCTTTTTTTCTATCGGTAAAGATTCATTGAACGCTACTCCACAAATATACTGCATTTTTAGTAATATTGAAGACATTTTAAGTAAAATTAATTATGTTTTATTCAAACATCAAATTCTATTAAAGGAAATAAAATTGGTAGTTTCATCATGATGAAGTATGCCTCGAACATAAAAAATTATGCAGCAATAAAACGACCCCTCCAGCCAAAAGGCGAAGGGGTTCACTATGATTTAAATTTGGACTCGTCGATACTCGTTCGGCGCTACACCGACGATTGCTCGAAAATCTCGAATGAAGTGAGAGTGATCGTAGTAGCCTAGAGAGGTAGACAGGTCCAGCCAATCTTGGACCGTTCCTTGGTCAATCTGCTCCGCTGCTTCATGCAATCTGTATCGTTGGATGACTGACTTCGGGCTGACACCTACATAACGGTCAAACAAGCGCTGCATCGTCCGCATGTTCATACCGGTTAACTGAACCGCATCCTCGACCCTGAGTACGGACCGATCTGCCTGAATCATCCTGACGATTTCACTGATACGCGCTACATTGGGGTCAGGCTTCGGCAAATGTTCGAATAGAAAGGCTTCTACCCTTTTTATCATTTGCTCATCATCTGGCAGGCTTAGCACTTCTTTCTCAAGCTGGTCAGTGGCAACACCAAACACGGCTTCCAAACTCGTAGAAGTGCCACTCAGCTTTGATATCGGGGCATTCAGAAACGGATAAAAACCTCCGGGCCTGAATTTTACTCCGAAAACCTGACCTTGTCCTTCTAAAAGATGCGAGGAAGTCGTGCGGGCTACACCAAAAATGCCAGTTGCTCCTTTTTCAAACACCAGATTCACATTGGGATGAGCCAGTACGGTTTGCAAGTAAGGAAGTTCCGTACGCAAATCCCACCGGACGACCCAGTAATGCTGCACGAAGTAGCTGATTTCAGCAGATGGCTCGTATCTGGCCAGCGCAAATTTTTTCTGTGCAATCATGGCATGCAGTACACCCTTTGGGAACTTGGCAGTCTGATTTTCCAAGGCGCTCCTCCTGTCGTGTTTTTACAATACACACTACCGAATTCTTCTTATAGTAAGAGTAGTAGTTGGGAGAGTTGATTACAATTCCCAAATGAAAAAATCAGGGGGTAAAACGATGGATCTTCGCTTCGATTACTATATTGGTGCTACGCCAGAGCAGGTCTGGCATGTCCTTACTTCCGATGAAGGCGTAAAGAGTACTTTCTTTGGCTGTACGATTCGCTCGACTTTTCAAGTAGGGGATGAAATGGCCTACGTTGGTCCGGGAAAAGACGGTGACGATACGGTGCATGTATACGGGGAAATTTTGCAGTTCGAACCTCATCACATTTTTAGTTTCACTGAACATCCTGGTCCTGCCTACTACGAGAATCATGCAGAATTGAAGTCTCGTGTCACCATTACCTTAGAACCGGTTGGCGGTTGCACCAAGCTGACGCTGATTCAGGATCAATGGACAGAAAACCATCCCTCCCACGCAAGTGCCAGCAACAATTGGCCGATGATGCTCTCGTCGATCAAGACGTATGCGGAGACAGGAAAGACACTTGATTTTGGCTACTAATACAAAAGAATCCCGAGTCCAGCAATTTCGTTGGCCTCGGGATTTTTGTTCTATTCGTTACTCTGTCATTTCTGCCCACTTCAGGTCGATAAATCCAAGTCCATCTACTTGAACGCCTTTCACCTTGTCACTTTGCACCCACACATCCACATCCGTAAACAACGGAATCAACGGCATGGCATCCATAAAAATTTGCTCAGCCTCTGCAAACAGCTGCTTGCGTTTCTCCGGATCAGTTTCAACCGATGACTGTTTTAGCAGCTCTTTGTAGCGCGGATCTTCCCAGCCCGTGTCGTTGTTGCCTGTTTTACCATCCCGGAACATTTCCAGGTAGTTCATCGGATCATTAAAGTCCGCATTCCAACCGATACGGCCCATCTCGTAATTGAGCTCATGCATATCCTGCAAATGAACGGCGGCCTCCTTTACCATGATCTTTATATCAATGCCAAGCTTTTGTTTCCATTGGTCCTGAATCGCTTCGGCAATTTTCTTATGTCTGTCGCTTGGATTGTAAGACAAGGTGATCGGAGGCAGCTTTGTCAAGTTGAGCTCCTTCATGCCTTCTTCTAGCAGCTTTTTCGCTGTTTCTACATCATTATCCTTGAAGTATCCGTCTTTTTTGATAATCATGGATTGCGGCAACATCCCCATCGTAGGCACCTGCCCGACTTGTGTGATGTTATCTACGATGGTTTGACGATCTACTGCGTATGCTAATGCTTTACGAATTTTCACATTGCTGAGCGGCCCTTTTGTCGTATTCATCTTGTACCAATACATCGTTGCTTTTGGATGAACAACGAGTTTGCCCGACTCTTTTAGTGACGGAATCGCATCGGTGGGAAGTCCACCGAGTGGCTGGCCTGCCCAATCCAGCTCACCGTTCTCGAACATGGACAGGGCTGTATTATCGTCCTCGATCATTGCGAACTCAATGCGATCGAGCTTTACTACGTCTTTATCCCAGTAGTGCTCATTCTTTTCAAGCACGATCTTGCTCTTGTGCTCCCACGCTGTCATCTTAAATGGACCGTTGCTTACGTGCGTCGCTGCTTCGTTTGCCCATTTGGGATTGGCCTCCACAACTTTTTGGTTAACCGGGTAGTACGTATAGAAAGCCGTCAGCTCCAGGAAGTATGGAGTTGGATTCTCCAGCGTGACTTCCAGTGTTTTGTCATCGATTGCCTTCGCACCGAGTTCGTCAGGCTTCGCCTTGCCTTCGTGAATTAGCTTCGCATTTTTGATGTAGTACAGCTGATAGGCATACTCGGCACCAAAGGTCGTTCCGAGCGCACGCTTCCATGCATACACGAAGTCATGGGCAGTGACTGGGTCTCCATTGCTCCACTTGGTGTCACGGAGCGTGAACGTATACACCAGTTTGTCATCTGAGAGCTTCACATCCGATGCTACTGAATTTACTGGCTTTGCGTTTGCATCGAAGCGAGTCAAGCCATCAAAAGTAGCACGAATGATCGCTCCCGAAGTGGCATCCTTTGCAAGACCGGGGTCTGCTGTCGAAGGCTCACTCACAATGTTCGCCCGAAATACCTGCGGCTTTGCATTTGCAGGCTTTTCAGCAGGTGCTGCTGTTCCCTCAGCCGGAGGGGTTGTCGTTGATGGCTGCGTACTCGTGGAACATCCAGCTAACACGCTTCCGGCGACCAGCATCGCGCCAAGAAACATCTTGAGATTTCTTTTCATCAGAAAATTCCCCCTTATCTATATTTTCCCACTTCAAACACAATATACTCGACGGGAAATAAGTTGAAAACGGGGACGAGATAGATTTAACTAAATTTTATAAAAATTCACTATATTATAAATAAAAGTGAAACCCAACCAGCTTTGGAGGCCAGTTGGGTTTCTTTGATTGATCAATTATTTCTTCATTAGAACGCTGGAATAATCGCGCCTTTGTATTCATCTTCAATGAACTTTTTCACTTCAGGTGAGTTCAGTTCTTTTGCCAGCTTTTGAATAGCTTCGGAATCCTTGTTGTCAGGACGAGCTACCAAGAAGTTTGCGTATGGAGAATCTTTATCTTCAATAAACAGAGCGTCTTTAGTTGGAACAAGCTTTGCTTCCAGCGCGTAGTTCGTGTTGATCAGCGCCAAATCTACTTCTTCCAGTACACGTGGCAACATTGCTGCTTCTACTTCTTTGAATTTCAGGTTTTTCTTGTTCTCAACAACGTCTTTCACTGTACCGCTGATGCCAGCGCCTTCTTTCAGCTTGATCACGCCGTTTTTCTCCAAGAGTGCGAGTGCGCGACCGCTGTTTGTCGGATCGTTAGGCAGCGCGATTGTTGCGCCATCAACTAATTCATCTACAGATTTTATTTTTTTGCTGTACGCGCCGAATGGCTCGATGTGTACAGGCACTACCGGCACCAGGTTCATGTTTTGTCCTTTATTGAAGTCTTCCAGGTAAGGCTTGTGCTGGAAGAAGTTTGCGTCGAGTTGTTTCTCGTTCACTTGAACGTTAGGCTGTACGTAATCAGTGAACTCTTGGACTTCCAGGTTCACGCCTTGTTCTTTCAGTTTTGGTTGAATGAACTTCAAGATTGCTGCATGTGGAACGGGAGAAGCGCCTACCTTCAATGTTACTTCCTTTTGTCCGCCTTGTGCGCCGCCTTCAGCTGGAGCAGGTGCTGTTTCGGTTTTGCCTCCGCAAGCTGCCAAAGAAAATGCCAACACAGTAGAAAGTACAGATACGACTAGCTTTTTCATGAATGATTTCCCCCTTGCATGTATTTCGTCTTATTTTTTGAAAATCTATATGGAAAGATCCTATTTACGGCTGAATTTCAGAACCAGACGGTCCCCCAGCGATTGTAAGATCTGTACCATCACCAGCAAAATAACAACAGTCACAATCATGACATCGGTTTGGAAACGCTGATAACCGTATCGGATCGCCAAATCACCCAAACCGCCACCGCCAATAACCCCAGACATTGCAGTGTAGGAGACCAGCGTAACCGTCGTGATCGTAATACCTGCGATCAGTCCTGATCTAGACTCTGGCAAAAGGACATTCCAGACGATCTGCCAATTGGAAGCACCCATAGATTGTGCGGCCTCAATCACGCCTTTATCAATCTCACGCAGAGAGGTTTCCACCAAACGCGCGAAAAATGGAGCGGCACCAAACACGAGCGGCGGAATGGCACCCAGTACGCCGAGGGAGGTTCCTACGATCATTTTCGTCACAGGAATCAGCAAGATCATCAGAATGATAAATGGTACCGAGCGCAATACGTTGACAACGAATGATGCGATCGTATAAAAAGTGCGGTTTTGCAAAAGCTGTCCGCGTGAAGTCAAAAACAGAATGATGCCCAACGGCAAACCAATCAGGACGGTAAACAGGGTGGAAAAGCCGAGCATCGTGAGCGTGTCTATCGTACCTTCGCCGATTTCAGCCCAATCCACATTCTCGAATGTCCAGTCCATTTATATCACCTCTACTTCCAAGCCACGTTGGCGCAGCGTTTCAATGGTCTTTTGATTTTGTGCAACATCGCCTTCTAGCTCGATCACCAGCTGACCATACGGCGTATCCTTCATGCGAGAAATGGTTCCCTGCAAAATGCTGAACACCGTACCTGTCTCTTGCATCGTTTGGAATAGGATCGGCTGGTACGTTTTTTCACCGAGGAAGGTGACACGAGCAATCGTGCGGTTCCCCGAAGCCTTTTCGTGCTCAACCGCTTCGCGCAGCTCTGTAGAATCTGCTACTTGCTCCACGAATTCTTGTGTCGTTGGATGCTTCGGACGAAGGAATACATCCAGTACGTTACCCGACTCGACGATCTTTCCTCCATCAATCACGCCGACACGATCACAAATAGAGCGAATGACGTGCATCTCGTGGGTAATCAACACAATGGTCAAGCCCAGTTTGCGGTTGATGTCCAAGAGCAGTGCCAGAATGGAGTTCGTCGTCTGCGGATCGAGAGCCGATGTAGCTTCGTCACAGAGCAGCACTTTTGGATCATTCGCGAGCGCACGGGCGATCCCGACGCGCTGCTTCTGTCCGCCAGACAGCTGGGAAGGATATTTGTCCTTATGTGCCTCCAAGCCCACCAGCTTCAGCAGCTCGTTTACTTTCTTATCAATCTCTGCCTTCGGACGCTTTGCCAGCTTGAGCGGAAAAGCGACATTTTCGCCGACTGTCGAAGATGACAGCAAGTTGAAGTGCTGAAAAATCATGCCGATTGCGCGACGCTTTTCTTGCAGCTTCCCTTCATCCAGCTTTGTCAAATCGACGCCGTCCACAATAACTTCCCCTGAAGTTGGGCGCTCTAGCAAATTGATGCACCGGATCAACGTACTTTTCCCTGCACCAGAGTGTCCGATAATCCCGTAAATCTCGCCTTGCTCTATGGAAAGGTCGATCCCCGTTAACGCTGGGATGGTTTTACCCTGTACTTGATAGCTTTTATGCAAATGACGCAGTTGGATCAACGCATCCACCTCCCGACCATAATCTTGATAAAATATGAAAACCCCTTTTTCATAAACGAAAAAGGGGCTGCAACGCAATGTATACGTTCGCATCCACCCTTCTCATCTACACAAGATCCAAACAATCCTGTAGGAATTGGCACCGCGACGTTCATTCAAAAATGAACCGGCTGCCGGGCTTCATAGGGCCTGTCCCTCCGCCTCTCTTGATAAGAAAGATATCTACGTATATTATGTTCGTTTTTTCTATTTCTTGATGATACAAAACGGATTATATCCTTTTTGAAAATATCACGTCAATAGTAATAGCAGGAAAAAGTTTTTTGACACACTTAGTCCATTACACCATTACGGGTAACTGTCGCCTCTACTTGAAATTCAAACCTTGCCTTTTTGTACTTCTCTCTCCATTCATCCATAGCCATTTTCTCTTTTCTTCTCACGTTTGCCTTATAGACAATGCCAAAGCCCGTCGGGTCGACCTCCAAATCTTGGAGCTTTTTCATGACTATCCTTGCTTGTCTTTCTAATTCCTTCTCCAGGGCCTCCTCCATCTTCCTCATCAAACTCGGATTATCCAGCTTAATCGGAACGGTCAGCTCTAAAATGCGGGCTTTTAAATGAATATTCACTTTGAATTTTGGTGGATCGGCCTGTTCCAATTGGACTTTTGACTCGCTGTTGATCGTATCAAAGACTAATTGCACCTCTTCTTTTTCTCCCGCCGGGCTGTTGGGAGTCATATTGAAAGTTTTAGCAGGGACTGATATCTCATAGCTGCCCGTCTTGTACTTGCCCCGAATCAGCTTTAAGATAAATGCTTCATTGGGCGAAATCCAATCAATATATTTATCTCCTTTAAACAAAGCCACGCCTTTGATAACAATTTCGTCTCCTTTGCGTGATACATAAGGCATTTGCGAATCGATTCCCTCGTCATAATAGGCTCGAATAAATTCATGAATCGTTGAGGATGGAATTTTCTCTCCTCTGATATTTTGATCGATCATCCGATACATGTACGTTCCGATATTGCCCTGCGATTTATAGGGATATGTCAGCAATTCATATGTCTCCCCCTCGTACACACAAAGGAAGATTCTGCTTGAGAGCGATGGATCGCGGTACAGCGTATCGATTAGGCTTCCGATTCCCGCCTTGGCCATATCCTTTCCATAGAGCGCTACCCGCAACTGGCCTGCCAAGACACGTTTGTCCGACTGCAAGTTTGTCTTATCCCGTATGCCCTTGCTCGTCTCCCCAACATCAGACATTATCTGCATTTTTTCTTTTGCCTCAGGATTAATGGAGGGCATAACAATGGTTGCCCGAATTTGTCTATCTTTCGTCAGGTCGTATCCAACCAAAGTTACGAGGCCTGTTTCATCAAAAATTTGTCGATTAGAGCACCCCGTAACTGAAAAAATGAGTACAAGCAAAAGGGTAAACCCTCTCTTCCCGATCAACCATCCCTTACTTTGGCACCGATACATCAGCAGATTCCTCCTTGGCTCCACCTATCCCCTGCCTCCAAGCTACCAACAGGTAAAGAACATAGGGATACGCATAAGCCAGATACATCCCAATCTGGCCGTAAATATCGTTCATTGTGTTCATTTCCTCTCTAGTGACAATGAACAGCGAAGAAATGAAAATGATCGGCAATATACCATACAGGGTATTTCTCATATTCCAGCCAAAAATCCGTTTCAATCCCCGGACCCCACACCAGATGTACATAATGACATTCGGAAGGATAATGATCATCCAGATGGAGATGGCAACCAGCTCAAACCGCTCCAGGATTGGGAAGTACACCATTTTTTTCAAATTCAAAGTTGGCCATATGGTCCTCATCAATTGCCCCTGACTGAAAAACACCAAGGAAACAATCATCAAAAACAAGTAGATCAAGTTGGTTGTCAGCACACCAAACTGCGCCCCCCGGTTTAAGCGCTCTTTATCCTGCACAAAGGGATAGACGGCATACAGTACTTCAAATCCAATCGTTGACAATGACATGCCTATCATCCCTTTTAGCAGCTGCCCTATATTCGCTTCCAATACCGGACGTAAGTAATCCCATTCGGCAAATCGCAAGGGAAAGAACAAATCACCAATCAACCAGATCGCAACAGATACAGAGAAGAAAATATACCCGGCAATTACCCGAATTCCCCCAAGAATCGTGTACCAGGCAAGAAAGAGGATAATGGCGGTCAACACCCATGTAGCCAAGTTGGGAAAAACCCAGGTCTGCACAACCTCGACATAGCCGCGCAGAATAATCGTTGCCGACAAGAAAAAATACAAGGTATAGAACAGGCTCAAAAATGCCCCTAGGTGTTTCCCGTAAACCTCCTGATGAATTCCATAAAGGTCGGCGGACGGATATCTCTTCAAAGTCTTTAAGATGACCCAGACGGTTACATGGGTCACAATGCCTGCCATCAAGACGGATATCCACGCGTCATGTCCAGCTTCTTTGGCTACAACTCGTTGGTATCCCAGTATCCCAACCCCGATTTGCGTGGATAGCACAATAAAGCCCGTATGGAGAGACGAAATGGTGTTACCAGCTTTGACCTCATCATTGACCTTCATAAACTCCCTCTCTCTCGTTAATCGATGTCCTCTTTTCGCCTCCCCCTTTTAGGGTCGAACCGCATCCTCTGTTTTGGAGTAAAAAACATGAGTCGTCTCGGGAGTAAGGACAAAGGTGCGCGTATCAAACTATTTTTCCAATCCGAAAAGCGCACGGGAAAAACCGGATACATATATGGGCGGCCCAAACTCTTCTGGCGCAATAAATGACTTGCCAGAAAGCTGAAGCCTGCCACGATGCCAACTGCCCCTAAAAGGCCAGAAAGGAGTATCATCGGAAAACGGATGACCCTGATGGTGGAACTGATCATATAGCTGGGGGCAATAAAGGAAGAAAGGGCTCCTAACGCCACGATAATAATCAGAATATTGCTCGTAAACCCCGCCTGTACGGTTGCCTGTCCGATCACGATACCGCCAACGATACCGATCGTCTGCCCCACTTTCGTAGGCAATCTCGCTCCTGCTTCCCGCAACAGTTCAATGATGAGCTCCATGAAGATCGCTTCCCAGAGAGGGGGAAAAGGTACGCGCGACCTTGACTGAGCGAGCGAAAGCAGTAAATCAGCCGGAATCATTTCATAATGGAACGTAAGTGTGGCCACATAGATGGGCGTCAATAGAAGAGAGATAAACATGGCAATGATTCGCATCACACGATTAAAACTAGCCAGGTTCCATCTCAAATAGTAGTCATCAGGTGACTGAAAAAACCGCAAAAAGGTGGTTGGTCCCAAGAGTACAAACGGGCTGCCCTGTGCAATCACCACAATCTGGCCATGACGCAATCCTTGCACTGCGCGGTCCGGCCGTTCCGTCAATTGAAGTGTTGGAAATATCGACATCTCGTTATCTGCCAGATATTGAGACAATATGCCCGCATCCATATCGCTCTCCGCTCGGATATCCTGAAGACGCTGCCTTATTGTATTTACATTTTCCGGGTCTGCTATTCCGTCCAAATAAAGAATGGAAACCTCTGTCGGAATCAACTCGCCAACTAAGAGGCGTTCATGGAACAGTAATGAGCTTGGCAAATACTTGCGAAGAATGCAGAGGTTGACCTGAATCTCTTCCACAAAGGCCAGCTGTGGCCCCAATACCACTGTTTCAATTTCAGCAGACTGCACACTCCTTCCAACCGTATCCCCGCTGGGGACTGTAACACCGTAATTAGCCCCTTCCACGTGGATGTAGATGTCCCCGCTCAATAATCTGGAGATCGCATCTGTTTCCCGAAAGATGCGGTTCCCTCCAGCTGTTCCAAGCTGTTTCTCGACATGTTCAATTCCGACCTCATCCAGGCAAAGAAGACGGAGTTTGGGCATTAGTTCGTTGTAAACTACTTTGGAGTCAGCCATGCTGGATAAAAAATATATTTGTACGCATCCATCTGGCCGATCAACATGCTCAATAACCAGATCTGCCGTATGAGTAAACCAACTACGATTACCCTCCCGATCCATCTACCATCACCCCATTTTCAGAAAACCATGGTTAGTCTTCCCTAATACATGTCAAAACTTGCCTTTCCCCATGATTTTTGCCACAAAAAAAACAGCACGCCTAATTTCGCGTGCTGTCTGTATTGCCCTCTATTGTCCGTTCTGCTTCCGATATAGCAGGTTTGGTTTTCTCCTGGATAAACGACTGAACTTGATCGACATCCGGAACCAGAACTGAACCTGCGCGGTGGGACTCACGGAACATCCCCATTGGCGGCAGCTGATAGTTACCTGGCTCTAACGTATTCAATTTTAATCCGAGTGCAGATAGCTTCAGCATGTCCGCCGAGCTAATATTAGTTTGAACATACGGTGTTACTTCCTTCAAAATGGTAGGAAGCTGGATCAGCGTTGTACCATTTTTCATCTGATCCACGACTGCCGTCATTAATTTCCGCTGACGCTCCGTCCGTGTATAATCGGAGGTCGCATCATGGCGGAAA
Organism: Brevibacillus sp. NRRL NRS-603; assembly: GCF_003013445.1. NCBI lineage: Bacteria > Bacillati > Bacillota > Bacilli > Caryophanales > Paenibacillaceae > Brevibacillus > Brevibacillus sp. NRRL NRS-603. The sequence continues at coordinate 21,314 of NZ_PXZN01000022.1, forward strand.
CGAACATATTGCAAGGCCTTGTCTCCATCCAGCTTTTGCAGACCCTTTTTCAAATTAATATCGTAGGCACCTTTGTCTGTCGGGTCATGATAATACATGTTTTTTTCTACATCGATCTCGACTCCGCCCACTGCATCAATCAGAGCCTTGAAGCCTTCAAAGTCAGTAATCACATAACGATCCACCGGAAGTCCAGTGAACTGACTAACAGTTTCCATTGCCAGCTCAGGTCCACCTTCTACAATCGCGGAGTTGATCCGCGAGCTACCTTTACCCGGAATATCTACATACGTATCACGCAGGATTGAAAACATATCATAACGTTTCCCCGTAGGATCGATGCTGACCAGCATCATGGAATCAGAACGAGGAAGACCGTTATTTTTCATTCCTCTGCGGTCTACTCCCATCAGCAGGATATTGACCCGTTCCTTGCCATCCCACTCTGGTATTTCTGCAGCTTTGGTGGAATTCCCACCACTAGGCGGTGCTATGTTGGGTTCTTGAATGTTTTGAGCAAATTGATAAAAAGAGTATCCGTAATATCCAACTGTCGCAGCCATCACGACAAGTAGAAGAAGCAACACTCGTTTCCATATTTTCATAAAGTCCACCTTTATTCTCTCTATCCTCAGTTGATGTCATCTCTCCACTTTGTTTAGTATACTCGAATTTGCGAAAAGTGGAGCAGCCTTTATTTGGGTACCTGTGACATTACATACATTTTGTTTTACAAAGTTTAGAATATTCACTATACTATTCTTATCCATAAAGGTAAGGGGTGCATTCGCGTGATATCACCGTCAGCTTTCCTCAATCGCTATCCACGTGAGGCCATTTTCTTCCTCATCGCGAGCTTTATTAACTCCTCCGGGAGCGCTTTTATGTGGCCACTTACTACCTTATACGTACATACCATTTTGCAACGCTCGATGACAGAAGCTGGATTCGTCCTGATGACCCAATCTCTGGCTGGCATCTTCGGACAATTCATCGGCGGTTCGTTGTTTCATCGACTAGGTGCCAAGCGTCTCATTGTCGGCGCATTGATTATTCAAGGTCTTATTCAATTTTCCATTCCTTTCGTCCAAAGCTGGCCAGTCTACCTGCTTCTCATGTTGGGGCTTGGCTTTACGTTCAACCTGTCGTTCCCAGCCATTCAAGCATTTATCGGTTTTCGCTGGAAAGAACAGCGCCGAGAATTGTTTAACATCGTCTACGTCGGCAATAATTTGGGGATGGCAATCGGTACCGCGTTGGCCGGCGTCATTGCCACTTTATCCTTCCAGCTTACTTTTTGGTTCAACAGCACGAGCACCTTATTATTTGCCTTGTTCTTCTTCCTTTTTATGAAAAACATATCCCATCAGGAGCTGGTCGGAGAAAACCTGGAAGAACAGCAAAAGAGTCGCGTGAAAAATAACTTTACCCTGCTATTCCGCTACCAATTGTACTTGTTTATGGCATTGGGCGCAGCATTCATTTTCTTTTCCAATACGGTATGGAATACAGGCGTCGCTCCTTATATTACCGAACAAGGTATGCCTCTGTCTTCGTATAGCTGGCTGTGGACCATCAACGGGATTATCATTTTTGCCGGGCAGCCCATCACGTCTTGGATCAAGCGGCTGTTGAATCAGAGCTTGTCCGCACAACTCGTCGTCAGTGCCATCGCGTATGCTGTCGGTTTTGGGTGTATGCTTGTCTACCACGGTAGTTATTACGCATTTGTTGTCGGAATGGTTATCACTACATTTGGAGAAATGCTCATCTCACCCACTATCCCTACTTTTATATCGGAAAAAACCGGAGAGAATGCACCATTTTATTTGGGGGTCGTAGGGGCGATTACCACCGGTGGAAGGCTCTTGGGGCCGCTGGCTATGGGGTTCATGTATGACCATGGTGGAATTAATCCTACTCTGTTCTTGGCAACGCTTGTCTCTGCGGGTTCGGTCTTGCTCTGTTTGTTGCATGCTTATTTTCATCGGGAAAAACGAACTGAGGTTGCCAAATACTAATTTCACTGCAAAGAAGCCGCCCGATCCTTTTACAGGACCGAGCGGCTTTTTGGTTAAATTATTTCTTTTCTTCCTTGATAGATACTTCCCAACCTGCCTTATGCTCTTTGTACATCGCGTTGAAACCAACCGTCAGTTCCTTCACATCTGCATTTTCACTCCAAACCGTCAGTTGGCCTGTGATGTTCGATGTGCCGTCCTCATTGACTGTCTGGTCGAATAAGAAATTGCCCCCTTCATCATTTCCCTTATCATCGGACACCTTCCAATCGTTTGGAACTCCGACAATACCTTTGGCAAACTTGCCCTCTACTTCAATTGTGTAAACCGTAATATCATCTTCCATTTCCTTTTTCACGGATTTAAAAGTAAACTCATTTCCGTCACTTTTTACAGTGATCGGTTTCTTTTTCAGTTCAACCAATGGCAGCTTAGTCTGGAACGTTGACTTTTCTGCTGTATAGACTGCATCGAGCTTCAGTGTCAGGTTCTTGGCCGGGTCTATTGGCATGTACGTATGAACCCAACTCGTCAATGGTTCCCTTCTTGTATAGTCTATGTGCGAGTAGCTCCCCGCGCCATAACTCTCGCCTATGATAACGAGATTGTCATCCCTTTCATCGTCGTGCATCATGTCATCCCATTTGCCCACTACGGTGCCCGTTTCATCCACGAGCTCGTAACGAATGCCCTGTAGTTTTCTATCCGGCTTGCTGGTCGTGAACTTCAGCTCCGTACCAGTGGGGGCGAAGCGCGCTTCCTTTAACTCCACTGTCGTCCCGGTTGGAGTTTCTAACTGCTTGTTCACCGCTACTGTTTTCATGGCTGCTTTTGCTGGTCGCATATCAATCGGGATATCGAAATTCCACGTGCCTTTGGTATCTGTCAGGCGCTTCACACGCATTTCCAAAATCAATTCGTCCGGTATTGGATTCGCTTCATTAAAGAAATCGTCCATATCGCTTTGGTAGCCGAAGGCGAAGTTTTCACCATTCGGCAGGGGCAGCCAGCGCAGCAATTCCTGCGATTTATCATCTATTCTCGTGATTACTTTGCCATTTTTATCTTTCAGTCGAACTTCCCTAAATTCATTCAAATTGTCGCTTGAAATGAACGTGAACTGATCCTTCCAGAACGAAGGAAGCTTTTTGCCTGACGAGTCCTTCACAGAGCCCAGCACTATGATACGCATCGGATCGGCTACAACCGCATTGATCTCCATGGTCAGCCCTTGGTCTGTCACCTTCAAGTCAAGTGGCTGTACAAAGCCGTTTTCTGCCGCTTTCTTCACGCCAATGTCTGTCTGCTTTTTATCAAACAGGTTGACTGCTTGTTTCGCATTGTATGGCCCTTTTGTTACCGTTATCTCACTCGGATTGATCGATGCATAGATCCCATTCATATAGCTCGCAAACGTAGGAGAAACTGCTGTTCCGAATGTGACCACCATAGCCAACCCTGCAACTGCGATCGTTGTTTTCTTCACAATATCCACACTCCGCTTTTTCCAATTTATTTGAACTGGCTTTTTTTGAATTGGTTTGAGTACGTTCATCGGGTATGCGGGGAGCTTTTCCATGACATTTTGGATAGTTGCCTCCGTCTGCCATACATCTCCGGCTTCATCATCGAAGTTATCCAGCTCATCGAGATATTGTTCAAACTTGATCTGGCACGCGCTGCATGTATCCAGATGCCGTTGTATTTCTTGTTTCATTCGCAAAGGAAGCTTGTCTTCCAAATACGCGTTCAGCATGAATGTATCCAAGCAAGTCATAGGTAGAGGTCCCCTCCTTTACCCGAATTCGTAATGGCATTTTTGAGCTTGGCCCTGCCTCTGGAAAGACGTGTTCGCACCGTACTGATGGGAACATCCAGCTCCTCGCTAATTTCTTCGTAGCTCAAAAATTGGAGGTAACGCAGTTCCAGGACGACGCGGTATTTGGACTCCAGAGTCATCATCCGATTTTGCAAAAAGGTCCTCTGCTCCTTAGCAAGGTACTCCATTTCAGGTGTTTGGCTGGTTGCCACTTCAATCTCTGCATCTGTAACAGCAATCGATCTTTTCCTGTTACGCAGCTCATCGAAACAATAATTGGTGGCAATCCTGTAGAGCCAGGCACCAAATTCGGAGCTTTTGCTGTAGTCACCCAAATGGTAATACACCTTGATAAAGATCTCCTGAGCCATATCCTGCTCAAGATGCGGCTGTCCGATCATCTTGCGAATGAGCAATCTGACCCTTTTGTTATATTTTTGTATGATCTGAGAATACGCCTCTTTGTTCCCTTGGAGGACCTCCTCAATGATCAGCCTGTCGTCCTGCATCTGTCTTCCTCCCCATATCAAAACCTGTATCGAGGGCTACAGGTTCAAAAAGGTACGCTGCGCAGCTATCACCTTTTTGCTTATACACCTTAATACGACGGAAAATGGTGGAAAAAGATCGCAACTTTTTTTGAAAAATATTCATGGAAGTGAAATAGTCGATAAATAAAGTCTCCCATCGACAGGGAATTTTTCCATGCAAAAAAAAGCTGCCGAGGGCATCTCGACAGCTGATGAAAAAATAGCAACCGATATTCAGTTGTTTCTCACTGGAGGGCAAGTAAGCGACTTTCCGTTGTCTTGCGGCCCTAGTCCGATGATATACGGTACCGCCACACGGCTCCACTCTACCGGATTTGGTGCGGTGTCCACATCTTCTGGTGAGCATGAACGAAGCATTGAAGTATCGATGCTGCCTCCTGGATCAAGTGTCACGGCTGCCATTCCCTCAGGTAATTCGGCTGCCAATGATTGCGTCAATCCCTCGATGGCGAACTTCGAAGCGCAGTACGGCGATAAAAACGCTTCCCCGTGTCTTCCCCAGTACGAGCTAATATTGACGACGACTCCGCCTTTTGCGCGCTGAACCATAAACGGTAAAAAGGCGCGAATCACATAGAAAACACCATTCACATTGATGTCCATCACTCTTGAAAACTCATTTGCTGCAAGACTAATGACTGGACTGTTCCGGTTTATAATAGAGGCATTGTTAATCAACAGATCGGGAACGCCCACCTCGGCTCTGACTTCCTCTGCCCACTTTTCCACCTGCTCCATGACCGAAACGTCGACAATAGAAAAATGATGCTGATCTCCGAATTGCTGACGCAATCCTTGCACCTCTTTTTCCGAACGACCGCAGCCTGCAACCGTCCAGCCTGCTTCGTGAAAACGCTCAACCATTTCCCTGCCTAAACCACGTGTCACGCCTGTAATCACTACCAGCTTGCTCATTCTCTCTCCTCCTCCGTTGTTATACTTATTAAACATTTTAGTATTGCAACAAAAGGAAATCAATCCCAGTTGAGTTACGGCTGTAGTGCTGGGGAGGAAACAGGAGAAAACGCTCAGCTTCTAGGTCCACCCACTGGGGGATTGACTGCCCGGCTCCATGCAAAAAGCGAAACCGCGGCCAAAGTGGTCTCTTCAGGATGCATTTCAGAGGTGGCCGCTTAAGGGCGTGTTTCGCTTTTTGCATTGCGTCTCGGTCGGTGTCCCTAAGATCTTCGCTGTTTTCTCCTGTTTCCTCTACGAGCTTTCCCTGTTTAAACGGGCTTTTAAAGATTTAAAAGAATGAAGGAATGTCCTCAGTAACGACAGAGAAGAATATTCCAGACGTAGCGACTTGTG
>NZ_PXZN01000023.1:0-45000 GCF_003013445.1 Brevibacillus sp. NRRL NRS-603
GCAGGCCCATCTCCCAGTGACAGCCGAAGCCGCCTTTTCTTTTCGGATCATGCGATCCAAAAACCTATCCGGTATTAGCATAAGTTTCCCTATGTTATCCCAGTCTGAGAGGCAGGTTGCCTACGTGTTACTCACCCGTCCGCCGCTAGGGTCCGAAGACCCTCGCTCGACTTGCATGTATTAGGCACGCCGCCAGCGTTCGTCCTGAGCCAGGATCAAACTCTCCAATAAAGTTTGTTACTGGTTCAAAGCTGGCAAATCATTTAATGATAGACTCATTAACGCTTTCGCTGTTCAGTTTTCAAAGAGCATATTGTTCATTTCTTTCGTCGTTAGCGCTTGTGGCGCCGACCTTTTAAACTATATCAGATCTTCTTTTAAAAATCAAGGGTTATTTTTAGAAGTTCGAAGTTTTTTTCATTCTCTCTAAAATTCCCTTCAAAAGCGACAAGAGTTATCATACCAAGCCGGAAGCAAAAACGCAAGCATTATTACCTGGAATTTTATCCCATCGCTTGTTCATCCAGAACAGACAGCAATTCTCCCATAGAACGGATAACCATTCGCGGCATTAGAAGCTCTGGAAGCTCTAACAATAATGGATTCTTGCACTCTCTTCTCAACTTCTCCAAGCAGAACAAACGCATTCCGTGATTGTTTGCGCGCATCTGCGGTTGGAGCTTCAGCAATTCCTCTGGCAAATTTCGCTCTATTAAAATAGAAGTTACATGACTGCGGTTAGCAAGTTGAATGTCGTGATCCAAGCGATCTCCTACATGAGCAATTACTTCTCCCTGCAGTTTTTGCAAAATAGCTGGGTCAGGCTTGCCGGTACCAGCTCGTTCTGGCGCAATGATCTCATCAAAATAATCTAGCAAGCCTAATGCCTCCATTACTGGTGCCTGAAACTTGTAAAAGCCATTTGTGACCACTGCCAATGAAAAACCAAGCTTCTTTATCTCCTCGAGCACCTGGAGAATTCCATCCTCGAGCAAATAAACCTTGGGCATTACAGAGTGCTTCCGCACCAACGATTCAATATCAACCCTTTTTTCTATACACCATGCATCGCATCTACTAACAAGGATATCATCCCAATCATACGCTTCTACATAGCGTTTTTGGGACATACGCTGCTCATGCTCGGCTACCATTTCAGAAACAACGTCGTGTTCTCTCCCCAATTGACCAGAGATTACACGCGCAATCTCCGGAAATACCCACGCTCCAAACGGGTTTTGCATCAAAGTTCCATCCAGATCAAAGCTAATCCAGCGCTTGCTCATTTTATCACCCCTGAGGTAAGTCCCTCGATAAACTGCTTGGACACAAATCATTGCAATTGAGATAGTCAATACTGGCAACAGCATATTTCATACCGTTTCGCACTCCTCAAATAGTGTAAGCACGCCTAACGGAATGGTGCTAAATTTTTCGCACTTTAAAAAGATCAGCGGGTAAATAAAAAAGAGACAGACTTTCGTCTGCCTCTCTCAAGAAAACGGCAAGCCGCTTTCTTACATCATGCCCATACCGCCCATGCCACCCATATCTGGCATGCCCATAGGAGCTTTGTTTTCTTCAGGTTTGTCAGCAATTACTGCTTCTGTAGTCAGGAACATAGCCGCTACAGATGCAGCGTTGGACAGTGCGGAGCGAGTAACCTTCGCCGCGTCAACGATACCAGCTTCGAGCATGTTTACATACTCTTCTGTTGCAGCGTTGAAGCCGATGCCTACTGCTTCTTTTTTCAGACGCTCTACGATTACAGAACCTTCGAGTCCTGCGTTCGCAGCGATTTGACGAACTGGCTCTTCCAAGGAACGGAGTACGATTTGTACACCTACAGCCTCTTCGCCACCTACATTGATCGCTTCAACCGCTTTGATTGCGTTGATCAAAGTAGTACCACCACCAGGCACGATACCTTCTTCTACTGCTGCACGAGTAGAGTTCAGAGCGTCCTCGATGCGGAGTTTTTTCTCTTTCAGTTCGGTTTCAGTAGCTGCACCGACTTTGATTACTGCTACACCGCCAGCCAATTTAGCCAGACGCTCTTGCAGTTTTTCGCGATCGAAATCGGAAGTAGTATCTTCGATTTGTTGACGGATTTGAGTTACGCGGCTCTCGATGGAAGCCTTGTCGCCAGCACCTTCAACAACAGTTGTGTTTTCTTTTGTAACCACGATTTTACCAGCGCGGCCCAGTTGCTCCAGCTTAGTGGATTTCAGGTCCAGACCCAGCTCTTCTGTGATTACTTCGCCGCCAGTCAGAGCAGCGATGTCTTGCAGCATAGCTTTGCGGCGGTCGCCGAAGCCAGGAGCTTTAACCGCTACAGCTGTGAAGGTACCACGCAGTTTGTTCACTACGAGAGTAGCGAGCGCTTCGCCTTCAACATCTTCAGCGATGATCAGGAGTGGTTTGCCGCTTTGTACGACTTGCTCCAGTACAGGCAGAACTTCCTGGATGTTGGAGATTTTTTTGTCAGTGATCAGGATGTAAGGGTTGTTCAGAACCGCTTCCATCTTGTCAGTGTCAGTGATCATGTAAGGGGAAGCGTAGCCACGGTCAAATTGCATACCTTCTACTACTTCCAGCTCTGTTACGAATCCTTTGGATTCTTCAACAGTGATTACGCCATCTTTGCCCACTTTTTCCATTGCTTCGGCGATCAGGTTACCTACTTCTTGATCGTCAGCGGAAATAGCAGCTACTTGCGCGATAGAGGATTTGTTCTCAACCGGCTTCGCGATGGATTTGATTTCTTCTACAGCTGCACGAACTGCTTTTTCCATACCACGACGGATAACCATTGGGTTAGCGCCAGCAGTTACGTTTTTCAGACCTTCACGGATCATAGCTGCAGCAAGTACAGTTGCAGTTGTTGTACCGTCACCAGCGATGTCGTTGGTTTTAGTAGCAACTTCTTTAACCAGTTGCGCACCCATGTTTTCGTAAGCGTCTTCCAGCTCGATTTCTTTTGCGATCGTTACACCGTCGTTTGTGATCAACGGGGAACCGAATTTTTTCTCAAGAACCACGTTACGGCCTTTTGGACCGAGGGTTACTTTAACTGCATTTGCCAAAGTTTCAACACCGCGGAGCATGGAGCGGCGAGCGTCTTCAGAGAATTTGACTTGTTTAGCCATCTAAACTCAACCTCCTGTTATGTGTTTATTCGTTCGACTTCCTATGTCAAGAGCCTTAACCGATGATCGCGAGGATATCGGATTCGCGCAGCACGAGGTATTCCTTGTTGTCCACCTTTACTTCAGTACCAGCGTATTTGGAGAAGATTACTTTATCGCCTTCTTTTACTTCCAAAGCGATGCGCTCGCCGTTGTCAGCAACACGGCCAGAACCTACTGCGATTACGCGGCCTTCTTGCGGTTTTTCCTTTGCAGAATCAGGCAAAACGATACCGCTTGCAGTCGTTTCGTCTTTGGAGATAGCTTCGATTACCACACGGTCACCCAATGGCTTAAGCACTAAAAACACCCTCCTCAAAAAATGTAGGTAAACAAATTTACGTTGTTAGCACTCGACTGTTATGAGTGCTAACACCCAATTCCTATAATAATGAATCACTATGTACTTTGCAAGTAGTTTCCCTCACTTTTTTCCATTTGCAACTGCTTGACTACTCTTCCTCCTATCAAATTACATTCTCTAGCAAAAAGGTTCTAGTATTTGGACACGCTCATATAAATGAAACATAGAATCAAGCAAGCTCGCCAAGGAGGGAATTGTTCCATGCACAAATGGCTCTGGATTGGCTTAATTGCCCTGGGAGTCTTCGGAATCAGCCGTCTCTTCACTTCGGATACTACTTCCTTTATACGGGTCAATCTTAACTCCGCCTCTATCTATTGGGATGGCCGTGAAATCGTCGCAAGCGAAAAGACCGGGTACTACACGGAGGAAGGAAAGGAAATACCAGCTTCCTTAGAATACGAAGGAACGCTATATGTACCTCTTTCCATGATCAGTCGCCACTTGAATAAGCCTATCGGGTGGGATGAAACTTCCCAAACCGCTTGGGTCGGTCAATCTCCAGTATTCTCCGTCGGACAGCCTGCAAAACAGACTACACCCGATGCAGTCCCTGCCTCTCTGTCGCTTCCCCAAAAGCCTGCAACAGCCAAACCGCCTGCAGCACCGATTCGAGAGGAGAAGCCTAACACGATTTTTGACATCGCTCTCGGGATGTCTTCTAAGGAAGTGCACAAACATTTAGGTGAACCTGCCCGCAAAGAGCCAAGCAGTCTCGGCTATCAATGGTGGGTGTACAATCATGACCCTGCGCGATACATTCAAGTCGGCATCGCAAATGACAAAGTCGTCGATGTATATTCGCTCGCTCCTACAGCAAAGCTCGGAAACATCGGAGTCGGCACCAGCCAGCAGTCACTGGAGCGTCAGTTGGATGTACAAAACATTGTTTCTTTCTCTTTTCAAGGGGCACAAATCCAGATTACCAATCAAAAGCAGCAACGCCCTCTCGTCATGAAAGACGGCACCCCCTACATTTATTACTTGGACAAGCAAAATGGCAACAAGGTCACCGCTGTACGTATAATGGATACGCAAATGCTGTTGCGCGGCAGTTTTTACGAAACGAAATGGACCTATCAAGGTCAGGCACCCAATTTTGATCCCCCGCCGCTTCGTGTCGGTGAACAAGAGCAGGTCGATGCTGCATCTGAGCGCCAAATCCTCGATCTGGTCAATGTCTCTCGCTACCGATACAAGCTTCCGCCCCTTCAATGGAACGAAAAGGCTGCCGATGTGGCACGAAAACACAGTATGGACATGGAGGGCAACAATTTCTTCGATCATATCTCTGCGACTACCGGGAGCAATCCATTTGACCGCATGAAAAGTGCCTCTCTCGCTTACAGCATGGCTGGAGAGAATATTGCAGCAGGCTACACGGATGCCATCGAAGTCCATGAAGGCTGGATGAACAGTCCAGGCCATCGCAAAAACGTTCTCGAAAAAGGCTTCACCCAGCTAGGAGTGGGCGTATATACAGACTACTTCACCCAAACCTTCCTCACTCCCATGAAATAATCGAAAAGCCCGGTTTCGTCGCTTTTTATGGACGACCGGGCTTGTTTTTGTAAGAAGAAGTGCACTTTACCGCAATTTCACCTGTTCCCTTAGATGGTCAACTTTTTCCGTAAACTCTACAACGACCGTCTCATATTCCTTCGTGTGCAGTATCAGCCACGGACGACGCTCCCCTTTTTTGGGCATGATGACAAACATCTCTGCAATCATCGCATCGAGCTTTGCGGATTTTAGCTTGATCGGCTTTGGAGGGACTAGCGGAATTTTTACGATCATGGCGGAATCCAACGATGGATTAAACTCCAAGACCCGTCCACTCACACTTTGCAAAATCTGCTGTGCTTCCTCCTGAAAGCCAGCTGTATTCTCAAAGCTAGCCACAACGCGCTGCTTATCCGTATCAAACAGTTCGATAGGCTCCCCCAGTCCGGCGGCATTAGCAGTACTCCCAGAAAAGAGCAACGCCAAGCATACGATCAGCCACATATTCAGCACCTCCCAGATCACAACGTCTGTAGTATTTCCCAATTTCTGCTGAAATACAAAAAAGTCCTCTGCCACTCGTGACAGAAGACTTCTCTCATGCTCGTTATTGAACGGGTTCGTTTGTTTCCAAACTGCCGTATTCTTGTTCCCACGCTTCTTGTTCTTTCAATTGCTTGCGATAAACAACGCGGGACAGCCAAATGCTCAGCTCGTACAGTAGCAGCAAAGGGATAATCACGAGAATATCGCTGACAATCTCAGGAGGCGTCAAGGTAATCCCGACGACAGCCAGTGCAAAGTAAGCGTAGCGTCGTGCCTTTGCCAGCCTCATTGGATTGAGGATGCGCAGTCTCGTCAGAAACATGACGATAATCGGCAGCTGAAACAGTATCCCGAACGGAATGACCATATTAAACATGAAGCCAAAATATTGCGCGATTCCGTAGTTCGGGTCTGCGCCCATTGATGCTGTAATACTGGTCATAAACTGCATGACCATCGGGAAAACAACGTAGTAGCCAAACAGGATACCAACGATAAACAGAAAACAAGCCGCCGGGATGAAGTAAAGCGTCCCGCGCTTTTCCTGTACTTCCATCCCTGGGGAAACAAAACGCCAAACGTGATAAAGTGCTACAGGCAGTGTGATGACAGCGCCCACCAGAAAGGCTACCTGCATGTAAACACGAAGTGCGTCTGACGGATGCAACGAGACAATGGGCACGCCATCCGCAATCGGTTCTTGCTTTAAATAATCCACGAGTGGACCGGCGAGGAAAAAACCGACGATCAATGCGACAATAAACACGGCCAGCACCCATATGATGCGCTTGCGAAGTTCCGTCAGGTGTTCTACCACTGTCATTTCCTGATCCTTCATGGTAACCACCAACCTTACCTGTTACGCGTTCTTCTGCTCTTTTTCCATTTGCAGGCGCTCTTGCTCCAGCTTTTCGCGGATTTCTTTTTCCAAGCGCTCGCGTTCCATTTTTTCACGAACTTCGCGTTCAATTCTCTCCCGCTCCGCTGCTTCCTTCTCTGAGACTACCGGCGTTGTTTTGGCAGACGCTTCTTTTGCGGCTAGCTCCTTGCGCTTTTTCTCCTCATCGTCGTCTTCATCGTCGCTTGTCAGACTACGCGTAGCATTTTTGAATTCTTTCAAAGTATGACCTACCGCACGCCCCAATTCTGGAAGCTTTTTCGGACCGAAAAGTACCAAGGCTAAAACTAAAATTAAGATTAATCCAGGAATCCCGATTGAGCTCATACGTGTTCACTCCTTTTTCTTGTGAAGTCGTTTGCTTTTCGTTATTTGCCAGTCTAACCAGCTAGCACTTTCGTAAACCACCATATCCGAGTCTTGTCATATCGGAAGCCACAATTCGCTCCCCAGCCAAAATGCGCGGCAAAAATACATCAAAGGAAGTAAACGTTTCATGCATGACTGCTCCCGGCAATCCGAGAATCGGCACTTCGCCTTTGTAAGCAATCATCAGCATGGAACCCGGCAGCATCGGTGTACCGTAACGCACTACTTCTGCTCCTACTCCTGCAATCGCTCCCGGCGTACGGTCATCTGGATCGACAGACATGCCCCCCGTGACCAAGATCAGATCGACCCCTTCATCGAGGAACGAGTGGATCTGCTGTTCGATCGCTTCCTTGTCATCTGGCGCAAAGCGCTGGTCTACGACAGTAGAGCCGAGAGCTTCTACCTTGTTTCGAATCACAGGACCGAACTTGTCTGCAATCCTGCCAGAGAAAACTTCTCCCCCTGTCGTAACAAGTCCCACTCTTTTATCCTGAAACGTTTTTACTTGTACAATCGGTTCGTCAAACTGTTTGGCCAGTTGCTCCAGCTCGATGATTCGAGACTCCTCCATAATTAACGGGATGATTCTCGTAGCCGCCAATGTATGTCCCGGATGCACGATCTGATCGCCGTAAATCGTAGAGAACGCAATGCCTTCGAGTTTGTTCAACGCATGGACAGCTTCCTCGTTGATTTTGGCTAACCCTGTTCTCGCAGCCTTCATCGAAACCTTGCCCTCGTAAGGAGGCGTCAAGGTCAATCCTTGTCCGGAAACAGCCTTCGCGATACGAATGCCCGCTTCTTCCTCATGGATGTAGCCTTCTGGCATCTCCAGCACGTAAATATGCTCTTTGCCAATGGACAACAGCGGCTCAATATCCGCCTCGGTGACAACATGTCCTTTTTTAAACAAGCGTCCTTTGAATTCTCCAGGCAAAATTTGCGTCATATCGTGAGGAAGCATCATTCCGATTGCTTCACGCACTGGCACTTCCCGCATCTGAGGTTTTTCTACCAATGCAATCCTCCCCAATCTTCATTGGCTTCTCCCGTTCCTTGCAAAATGTGCAAAGCGTCGGACAGCATATCACCAATCGCATTGAAACAGATTTCTACACCTTTCGGATTGCCAGGGAGGTTGATAATCAACGAGTTCCCCCTCGTTCCCGCAACTGCACGGGTCAGCATCGCCCGACGGGATTGCTTCAAACCAGCACGGCGCATTTCTTCTGCCAAGCCTGGAACTGGTCTATCAATGACCCATGCCGTAACTTCTGGCGTAACGTCACGCGGGCTAAGTCCTGTGCCACCCGTAACAATCAACAGATCACATTTTTCACGGTCTACGAGCTCAATCATATGTTCTTGCAAATCTTCCATATCATCACTAACGGCACGGTATACAGCGACATCTACTTGAAGCCATTCCCTTGTCAGATGACGAACGATTGGCATACGATCGTCCACACGATCTCCTCTGGCAATCGAATCACTTGCAGAAATAACGCCTACCTTCCATTTGCTCACGATACATTCCTCCGGTTTCTCATTCGATAGTATTGTACACTTTTCTGTCAAAAACGTCTCGTCGTTTTTCCTTGGCGGATAGCACCATTCGCGGCAGGAGAAGGCATGAAAAAGCTACTGACACAAAACATTCAAAAATGCAGAAGACCTTTTTCGGTGACAACTGCATCTAGCAAAACATCATGAGCCTCTAGGGGCACATGCTCTACAACCTGAATAGAGAAGCCGACTCCAACCAAGAACGGGAGCTTTTTCAGCGTTGCCAGAAAGCGGTCATAATAACCACCGCCATACCCCATTCGCCCTCCCTTGCTGTCAAAAGCAACGCCGGGAACAACGATCGCATCCAAATGTGATACGTCCGCTTCCTCTGCCAGGGCAGGATCTGGCTCCCAAATCCCGTAGACGCCTTGCTTTAGCATGTCCGGTCCTGTATAGCGATAGGGAATGAGACGTCCTTCGGCAACATTGGTGAGCGGCAGCCATATGTCTTGGCCTCGCTTTTTTGCCTCAAGTATAAAGGGCAGGATATCCAGTTCATCGCCAAAAGGATGGAAAGCCATGATTGCTTTGGCATCAGCCAGCCTTTCATGAGACAGCAAATGATCGCATGCTTCTCTGGAAAACTGCTCCCGTTCCTTTGCAGGCATGGACTTGCGCCTCTCCAAAATATGGCTTCGCAGCTGTTTTTTATTCGTTTTTTGGTCCATGACAACCTCTTCCCTCTTTCGTAACGTGCTTGGGACATTCCCACGAGGCTTGTCCCATGCGCGCTCTCTAGGCTACACTGGCATTAGTATATAAAGAGGTGAATCCGATGATTTTGCTACAAGCTGAACATATAGAAAAAACGTATGGTATCGAAACCATTCTACAAGACATCTCCCTGCAAATTCAAACCGGGGAACGGGTTGGTCTGGTTGGCGTAAACGGTGCAGGCAAATCTACTCTAATGAAGATCCTCGCCGGCGAACTAAGCTACGACAAAGGAATTATCCGCATTCCAAAGGATGTTACGCTCGGGTATTTGGCACAAAACAGCGGCCTTGAATCGGAACGATCGATTTGGGATGAGCTGCTCTCCGTATTTTCCCATCTGCAAAAAGAAGAGCTGGAGCTTCGTGAGCTCGAGGCCAAAATGGGCGATCCGGCTATTCTCGCTGATGAGAAGCGTTACCAGCAGCTGTTGGAAAATTACTCTCACCGCTCGGAAGCCTTTAAGGAAAAAGGCGGCTACAGCTACGAGGGTGCGATTCGTGGAGTTTTGCACGGTCTGCGCTTTGCGGACTTCGATTACACAACGCCAATCCGCACATTGAGCGGCGGACAAAAGACTCGTCTGGCACTAGCCAAGCTGCTGCTCCAATCCCCTACTATTCTATTGCTCGATGAGCCGACGAACTATCTGGACATCGAGACACTGACTTGGCTGGAGACGTATTTGCAAAACTACCAGGGCGCCATTCTCGTAGTTTCCCATGACCGTTATTTCCTGGACAAGCTCGTTACCGTTGTCTATGAAATCGAACGGACACGCGCTACCCGCTATGTCGGTAACTACAGCCGCTTCCTCGATGAAAAGGCGGCTCGGCTCGAACAGGATTTGAAGCGATTCGAAAAGCAGCAGGAAGAGATCGCCAAGCTGGAGGATTTCATCGCACGCAACATCGCTCGAGCGACGACAACCAAACGAGCGCAGAGCCGACGCAAGACGTTGGAAAAGATGGACCGCTTGGACAAGCCGATTATGAACAACAAATCGGTCCACTTCTCCTTTGATGTGGCGAAAATGAGCGGCACCATCGTGATGAAAGCAAACAACGTCGCGATTGGCTACCCGGATGCTGTCCTTTCTCAGGGCCTTACGTTTGAAATCGAGCGCGAGGAGCGTGTGGCCTTGGTCGGTCCCAATGGTATCGGGAAATCGACGCTGTTAAAAACGATTGTGGAACAGTTGCCTAAGCTGCGCGGCGATATTCATTTCGGAAGCAATGTAACAATCGGGTACTACGACCAGGAGCATCGTAACCTGAACGAACGAAATACGGTGCTCGGCGAAATTTGGGATGAGTACCCGAACATGCTGGAAAAGGACGTCCGTACCTTGCTCGGCAACTTCTTGTTTAGCGGTGATGATGTACAAAAGAAGATCAGCGACTTGTCTGGAGGAGAGCGTGCACGCGTCTCTCTGGCAAAGCTCATGCTGAAGCAAGCTAACTTCCTGATCTTCGACGAGCCAACGAACCACTTGGATATTTTCAGCAAGGAAGTGCTCGAGAACGCCCTCTACGATTATCCGGGTACGATCCTGTTCGTCTCCCATGACCGTTACTTCTTAAACAAGATTGCCACCCGCGTACTGGAGCTGACAGGTGATGGCGTGACCAGCTATTTGGGTAACTACGATTACTTTGTGGAGAAAAAGCAGGAACTGGAAGAGCTCGCAGCCGAACAAGCAGCGCTGCCCGCAAAAAAACAAGGCGGTACCGTAGCGGCACAGCCTGAGAAATCCTCTTATGAGCTCGATAAGGAAGCGAAACGTCGCGAACGTCAACGCCAGCGCCGTTTGGAAGAGATTGAGGTCACGATCCAAAAACGAGAGGCTGACATTGTCAAATGGGAAGAAGAGCTCTGTCTTCCGGAAATTTATAGTGATCATGTGCAGGCAAAAGAACGCAACGATCAAATCCATGCTGCCAAAGAAGAACTGGAGCAGTTGTATGACGAGTGGAGTGCGCTATCAGAAGAGTAGTTGTTCCCCTTTACGTAGAACAGCGCTCCTGCGCAGGCTCCTCCAAGGCGGCATAGAGAGCAGGAACCACCAGAAAGGTAATGCAGGTGGCTGCTGTAACGATGCCAGAGTCATTTAGGATTAGCCCAGCCAGTGCCCCGACAATGACGCCAGCAAAGCCTTTGACCAAGTAAGGCGTGTCCTTCGCCAGATGGTGCAAAAAGCGGTCATTCTTCAAGGTGAGAACACCTAGGGCAATCAGAGAGACGACAAATGCTTTGCTCCAAATGGAAACGCGAATCAAGCGAAGATTCATCGCCAGCTTGCGTTCAATCATCTGCCCTACCTCGGACCATTCCCCATGTACAATCTGCTGGGAAAGACGTCCGACATGGGTCAAGGGCTGATCTGACATGAGACTGATCGCCATCAAACTGCATACACCCATAACCAGGCCGCCTGCCAACAGCAGGAGGCCTTTTTTGCCGATTCGCCAGCCCTCAAGCCGTGACAATGCCACGGAAAATCCAATCAGCCCCGCAAGAAAACCGCCTGCATCTGTTCCCAGGTTCGGTGCCACCATGTAATAAAGCACGACGCTGTATATGGCTGCGGAAACAGCAGGCAACCATTTATTTTCCCGACTTAGCTCTTTTTGTCCCCCACGCATCCTCTGGTACAGCGAAGCCACAAGCATGATCGTGCTGCCGATCAGGACCCCTTCGTATTCATTTCCTAGCCCGTAAAACCTCGCTCCGATTACTGGATCATACCCGAGGTACGATTGCCGCATCAAATGAGCGCCAGTCCATCCGTCCACCAGCAGAATGGCTGTCGTGACCCCGCTAACCGTCATCACGATTCGCGGGAGAGCATGGGCTTCCTGCCAAAAAGCCGCGATCAAGGCAGTCATGATGAGTCCCCCCAAGACAACCGCGCCTGAAACCTGCCAGTCGAGCAGGCTCTCTGCCAAAAGCAATGCAGGAAACCACAATAAAGCCAGCAGCGCGAGACGTATTCCTCTGCGAAGCCGCAAAAGTCCTGCCCCTTCTCTCTTCCGCCCAAACCACCAGAGAACTACCGCACACCCTACAATGACAATCTGCAGCATGACATAGGTATAGAGCACTGCTGACCGTGTCGCATATGTATGGTGAATTTCGCCTACCTGATTCTGTATGGCAGTGAGACCATTCCCTTTTTCGATTCGTATGACATGACCAGCCAGCCCTTTTGGTACGGGTACATCCAGCCAAGACAGTACGGTTGGTACCATATCGAGTCCACTGACTAATCCCGACTGCCTCGTGGTAGCCGATGTCAAAACTCCACTCTCTTTTTCTCCCCAGATTAAAACGGGAGTTAAGAGAGCCTTTTCTTTTGTCGCCACATGATTGACGGCTGGCGATGCCAATACAATGCGCTGATGTGGTTTACGTTCCACAAGGAGTTGGTCAAGGAAAAGGGACAAGTCTCGCAAAACGCGCTGATATTGCCGGGTAAACTGACCTGTGTCCATATCCATACTCAACTGGTATAACCGGGATAAATCTGAGAGTTGAGCAATGATCAAGCCCGCTTGACGCTCGTGGTGGATTTTCTCAAGCAGGTACGTGTAGTTTGTCTTGATCCCGTACGGATAGCCACGAAGGAGCTCCATACTTTTTGCCGAAATGTCCCCTGTCGGAACCCTTCCTTCCTGATCCATCGCAAACAGAACGGCATGTCTCTGTCGGATATCCTCATAGTCACCGTTTCCGTATAAAGCGACCTGAATATTATTTGCTGCAAGCACAGTACCAAGGAGCCCAATTTGCGCAGAATATGGTTTCTCCCGATTATCTGCCAAGAGCCGGAAAATTCCCGGAAAAATGATCGAGGAGCGCGCCACCTCCTGCGCCTGATCACTGCCTAGCTCTTGCGCCCGTTCACCGGCTGTTTCCCTGGACGAGAGCACTTCATACGGATGATAGCCTGTCCCACTCTTATCAGAGTAAAGCGCTTGACCGCCGCTCCCCATAAGCAAGTAGCCGTTTGCGGCTGTGCGCGATCCGGGTGTTCTTATGGAAAGAGCCCCAGCTCCTGCACCATCCAACCATTTATCCACAATAGATAACTTTTTGAGCTGCTCCAGATCATGAAACGACATCCCCTCCACAAACAGCATGATGACCTGTTGTTTTTCCTTTGCTATCAACGGTTTTCCTATATTTGTAGCTAGAAACAATATCAGGAATGATAAGCAAATCAGCGCGAGTTTCTTCCTCACGAGTCTCCCTCCTGTTGATAACTCGACTTTTTTATCCACATTTTCCACAGAACAATCCACAGAGTATATGCGGTTTTCCCGGTCATTTTCTCGTGTTATCACCAGTATTCACAGGAGTACATGTGAACAATCCAGAAAGTTATCCTATGATGTGGATAAACATAGGGAGATGAACGAAAACAACTGAACCTTTTTGCCTCTGTTAGCGAATATAGGGGTGTAATACGTTCTGGAGGGGCCCCCATGAATGATAAAGAGTTACTCCCTTGGCTGGAAAAAATGCTGACGGGAGACGAAGCAGCTTTTCGCGTCGTTTATCAAGCCACGCACACCGATGTTCATCGTACGATCGCTTTTCTTGTCTACAACAAACAAGACATCGAAGACATAGTGAACGAGACCTATATTCGTATGTGGCGTTCTTTTCACACCTATGACCAGAGTCGGCCTTTTCGATTTTGGCTTCACGGGATCACCGTTCGTCAGGTGCAGGACTGGAAAAGGAAGGCTTGGCGAAGAATACGGCTCTTTGAACGAAACCGCCTCATGCACGATGAGCAATTTGATTGGGCAGATTCCAAAGTAATCAAATCAGAGACACAACTCGAATTGCTCGGAGTGGTTCGTACACTTTCATACAAGTTACGCGTAGTGGTCATTCTGCGCTATTTTCACGACTATGCTCTGGATGAAATCGCCGAGTTACTGCAAATCCCGCTCGGTACCGTGAAATCCAGGCATCATCTGGCACTGAAGGCACTACGAAAGCATTGCGAATTATCGGGAGGAGACTCTTATGTCCATAGACAAACAACTACGCGATGAGCTTCTTCAACATGCTGAATCGTTGAAAACCCCACCCGAAATCGAGAGTCGTGTGCACCTCTCCTATCAAAATGACTTCTTGCAAAAGAAAGGGAGATTATCCATGAAAAAACGTTTGATAAGCGGAATCATAGCAGTGGCTATCCTGATCCCAACAGCGGCCCTGGCGACACCTTATTTGGCTGATCAAATCTTCGGGTCATCGCAAACCATCATCGAGCGTGGTGGAACACAGGAGGATTATCAGGAAATCGAGAAATTCTTTCAGGAAGCAAAAAGTAAGCTGACTGAAGAAGAGTACGCAGAGTTTTCGGCGGTCATGAAGCAACTCATGGATCTGAAAATAAAGATCACGGATGAAAACGGAGTGATGCACGAGGATCGACTGACCGCTGAGGAACGGAAGCAGTTTGAAGAGGTACTCCCCCAAAAAGCCGCACCCTTTTTCGAAAAGGTGCGTGGCGGCAAGTAAAAAAAGAAAGGGACTATCCTTGGATAGTCCCTTCTTGCATTTACATCTATTGCTCAGAAAGCGACAAGCTTGGGACTCCGTTCAAATCAAGCCCTTCAAACTGTCCTTTTTCATACTTGATAAAGCCTGCCGCCGCAATCATCGCAGCGTTGTCTGTGCATAACGAGAACGGAGGAATCACGAGAGGAATTCCTTCTGCCTCGCACCTTGCTTGCAGTCGCTCACGCAATCCGCGATTCGCCGCAACGCCCCCAGCCAGCAATACCTGCTTCGCTCCATGCGAACGAGCTGCCCGAATCGTCTTTTCTACGAGCACTTCTGTTACCGAGTCTTGGAAGCTCGCAGCCAGATTCGCCGGTTCGATCGTCTCTCCTCGCTGAGCTGCATTGTGCAAGGTATTGAGCACAGCTGACTTCAAGCCACTGAAGCTGAAATCGTATGAATCTGGCTCCAGCCATGAACGAGGGAGCGGTACATTTGCCTCCCCTTCATGTGCGAGGCGATCAATATGAGGTCCACCTGGATACGGCATATTCAGCGCTCGTGCTACCTTGTCATACGCTTCCCCTGCCGCGTCATCTCGCGTTTCCCCCAAAATCTCGAACTGACCGTGCTCTTTCATCCAGACAAGCTCCGTATGCCCGCCCGATACGACGAGTGCGATCAGCGGAAACTCCATTTCTTGCACCAGACGATTCGCGTAGATATGACCCGCGATATGGTGCACTCCGATTAGAGGAATGTCTCTGGCCATGGAAATGGCTTTTGCTGCTGCTACGCCAACTAACAGTGCTCCAACAAGCCCAGGCCCGTACGTCACCGCAATCGCCTGGATGTCATCCAACGTTTTCCCAGCCTCGGCCAGAGCCTCTTCGATGGTAAGCGTAATATTCTCTACATGTCTGCGAGAAGCCACCTCCGGCACGACTCCGCCAAACCTTTTATGGATATCGGCTTGGGAAGCAATGACGTTTGACAGCACCTCTCGGCCATCACGGATGACAGCAGCCGATGTCTCGTCGCAGCTAGTTTCAATTCCTAAAATATAAGTAGGAGCACCTGATTCCCTATGTGCTTCGTATTTTTGCTGTATGCGCTTCTCGTAGCGCGACGTATACGTCTTTTTCATTACAATGTCACCCACATAATGATTGCGTCCTCATTGTTATCCGAATAATATCCCTTGCGTCGCCCATGTTCTTTAAAGCCGAGCTTGATATACATGTTCCGCGCGACTGTGTTCGAAGGTCGTACTTCCAGCGTCATGCTATGGGCACCCTGCATCTTGGCAACACCCATCATTTTGATCATCAGCGCCAATCCAACCTTCTTTCCACGATATAAGGGATGGACGGCAATATTGGTAATATGTGCCTCATCGATCACGATCCACATGCCGCAATAAGCGATAACCCGATTTTGGTGAACGACGACTACATAGCGTGCATTTGGATTTCTCGTCAGCTCGTTGACAAATGCATCATGCGGCCATGGAGTTGTAAAAGCCAAGCGCTCCAGCTCTGCCACAGCCCCAACGTCCTGCATCGTCATATAACGATATTCCAAATCGATTGGTTGACTCATGCTTTTACTCCTTTACGGCCCCCGCCTGCTTTTGGGCAAGCCACTTCGCTTCTGCTTCTGCCAGTTGCAAATACTCCGGAACCAGTTCATGCGCATTTCCGCCGTCTTGAAGCTTGCGCAGTGCCACATAGCCGATATGGGCAGCCCGCGGGTGATTGAACGCTGGAGAAGCAAATTGCGCCTGATTCCCGAGCTCTTGCACAATCGTCTCCCGATGCAGCCTTACATCTTCACCCAAGAACAAGATCGGCTCTCCTTGCGCCAGGTCTCGCAACAATGGCAGCCATTCTCGCAACAGGATGATTTGTTCTTTGGACTGCGCTCGTACCGCCTCCATTCCATCGGAATGATAACAGCCGGTATACACTTGACCTCTGCGCGCATCGAACAACGGTACAATCAATCCAGAGAAGCCAGTGGCATTCATGGCAATTACCTCCAGACTGGATACACCGATGACTGGCACATTCAGTGACCAAGCCATGCTTTTTGCAGAGGCAACACCGATTCTCACGCCCGTGTAGGAGCCCGGTCCGTTTGCCACCCCGAAGCCGCTGAGATCCTCTGGCGCTGTTCCTGTTGCATCGAGCAGTTCACTAACGCAATCCATCAGACGCACGGAATGGTTTTTTTGCTGGTTCGTCGTCATTTCGGCCAAGACCCGCTCTTCCTCTACTACAGCTACACTTAGCACCAGATTCGATGTATCAATCGCCAGTACGCGCATCAAAATCAAACTCCTCACACAATTTCACATAACGTTTCCCTTGAGGAACCAGCTCGATCATCCGCTGTTCCTCCCCTTCTCTACGCAGGAAGACGGTCATCCGATCTGTCGGCAGGACATCCTCGATCAAAGAGGCCCACTCTACGACACAGACACCTTCTCCAAAAAAGTAATCGTCCAGACCAAGAGAGCCTGGATCATCGCCTACCCGGTAGACATCCATATGATAAAGCGGCAAGCGCCCCTGATATTCTTTTATGATGGTAAAGGTCGGACTGTTCACTACTTGTCGGACTCCTAGTCCTTTGGCCAACCCCTGGGTAAAAGTCGTCTTGCCCGCTCCCAGATCCCCCTCCATCGCAAGGAAGTCACCTGGTTCAAGCAGACCTGCCAGTTGCTCGGCAAAGCGCTGCGTCTCCTGCGCTCCCGTGAGCCTCCATGTATAGCTCATCTCTTTCATCCACTCCTAAAATGGTTGAATCCCGCTTTTGGCAACGGGAGCTGTTGACCATCGCGCTGAAGCATCAATTCTGGTTCATGCGTTGTTCCTACCACCTCACCGATGACAGTAAACGGTACACCACTAGCGGCAAATTGCTTGCTTACAGTTTCGTAGTGACTTTTCGCAAGCGTTCCGACCAATTGATAATCTTCACCGCCATAAAAAGCCCATTCCAGCGGATCTTTATCTACGTGCCGTGCATACTCCCGAACTTCGTCATGGATCGGTACCGATGCAGCATCGACCAAAATCGATACGCCACTGGCCTCGGCAATCTCCCACAACTCTGAGGCAAGTCCATCACTTACATCATTCAACGCACTGCATGCCCCTGATTCAAGCAGCAGTCTGCCCGCCTTTATTTGGGCAACGGGACGCTGGTGGGCATCCATCAATGTCTCCCAAGGTAAAGAGACGCCCCTTTCAGCAGTCTCGCCTTGCAAGAGAAGATGTAGTCCTGCTGCAGAAGTTCCGACATGCCCTGTAACAAAAACAAGCTGCCCGGGCTTTGCCTGTGAACGCCGAATGGCACGCCCTTTTTCCACCTCGCCCAAAACGGTAACACTCAGGTGCAGGGCATCAGGCGCAGAAACAGTATCACCACCAATGACACGAACTCCATATGCCTGACAAGCCTCGTAAATACCTTCATAGATTTGCTGGCAATCGTCAGGCGTCCATAGCGGACTTACCGCGATACTGACAAGCGCATACCGGGCAACCCCGCCCATCGCTGCAACATCGCTCACATTGCTGATAACAGCCTTATATCCGATATCACGAGGATTCATCGTTTTCTTCAAAAAATGGACCGTCTCCACCATCGCATCGCAGCAGGCTACGACTTCCATTTCTGGCGTTGGGGAGAAGACAGCGGCATCATCCCCTATCCCGACGGTCAAACCGTTCCCTTCCTGCCCCGCAGAACGACTCGTCCATTGCCGGATCAGGGAAAATTCGTCGTGTGCCACTTCAAACGCTCCTTTTCCTTCGCGGAAAACATTTTTCGTCTGTTCATTATACCCCTGCTGTCAAAAGCCGCGCAAGAAAGCCAAACGCCTCTGACTTTTTATGTCGTTAGCTCACGCAACAGCAGCTTTCCTTTACAGCGCCCACAACGATAGCGGCTCGGGTTCATCTTTCGTTTACGTTTGTAGCTCATACCACATTCCTGGCAAACCAGCTCGTAGCGATAGGGCAGGGTCGTCCGGCCGTTTCCTACCTGTTGGCAGTATCGGCTTCCCCCCACTTGACGCAAAAGCAGTTGAAAATCCTGATCAGCGTGACGATACCCGCGCTTTTCTATGTGCAAATGATAATGGCAAAGCTCATGCTTAATGATCGCAATCAATTCATCCACACCATGCTCCTGCAAATGCTTCGGATTCAATTCAATGTCATGCGAGCGCAGCAAGTACCTTCCGCCAGTCGTACGCAATCTACTGTTAAAGCGGGCCTGATGGCGAAAGGGCTTGGCAAAAAATTCGCTGGATATTTGCTCTACCAGCATTTGCAGTTCCGTATCGGTCATCCCATCTCCTCCGCTTCCTTTCTTTCACCATAGCAGTTCCAGTTGAAAAGTGCCAGACAGATAGGCTACACTGAGTGCAAATAAACGGTTATGTCCGTTTATTAAACGGTCATATCTAAACGGTAGACAGAATGGTGGAGGAGCTCATGCGCTATTTGTTGTTACAGTCCAGTGACGGACTACAGTTTGTCTCGTTGCCCGAAACGCATATGTACCAATTAATCGCTCTATTGAAACGGCTTTACAAGGAAATTGACAAATTGACGATCACAGAGCGCCCGGAATTGCCTACGGTTCTGGCAGACTGTGCGGATGTGGAACGGTTAGAGAGCGGGCTTTCGATCGTAGATGGTTTGGAGTACGTCAGTGGTCTGGAGCGACGTTTCGCTGCCCTACAAGAGACCGAGTATCCACTCATCTCTTTATTGACAGAGATCCGTGCCTTGCAAGCCCAATTGGAGTATTTGCACGAAGAAGAAGAGTAAAATAAAAATTCTAGGCACCTCCTGCTCGTCTTGGCGCATACATTGCCTATAGACGAATATCTCCAGGAGGTACTTTCATGCCACAATGGATGCGCAGGCAGTTGCAACGTGCCTTTAATGGGAAGGACGTTCGCCAAATTCGTGTGCTCAACAGTTGCTGGTTCTTATATTTAGAAAAAAATGGCGGCCGCCCTGACTGACAGGAGGCCGCCTTTTAGTTCATTGTTATCCTTCCGTTGGCGCGATCATGGTCATCCCTACACGCTGACGTTTTTCGTCAATTTCTACTACCCATACATCTACGATATCGCCAACAGTCACGACTTCAAGTGGGTGTTTCACAAAGCCCTTCTTCAAACGGGAAATGTGCACGAGTCCGTCGTTTTTCAGACCGATATCCACAAACGCTCCGAAATCGACCACGTTGCGCACAGTACCTTGCAGCTTCATGCCCACACTGAGATCAGACAGCTGGAGGACATCACTTCGCAAGAGTGGTTTTGGCAGCTCGTCACGCGGGTCACGACCAGGACGCAGGAGACTGTCTACAATGTCTTGCAGTGTTGGCTCACCAATCCCGAGCTTCGCAGCGGTCTCCTTTACATCCAAAGACTGCAAGCGTTCCTTGCAGTTCTCACTGCCGATCTCCTGAGCGCTAATCCCCAGCATCGACAACAGCTGGTGGGTCGCCTCGTACGATTCCGGGTGAATCGGTGTTTTATCCAGTGGATTCGCTCCATCCATCACGCGGAGAAACCCGATACACTGCTCGTACGTTTTCGCACCTAAGCGCGGAACCGCCTTCAGCTGGGAGCGCTCCGTGAACTTCCCGATCTCGTCCCGTTTTTTCACGATATTCCCTGCCACTTGACGGCTGATCCCCGATACATACTGCAAGAGAGAGGGAGAAGCGGTATTTACATCTACCCCGACATGGTTTACCGCAGACTCAACCACAAACTGCAAGCTGTCTGCCAGTCTCGATTGGGAAACATCGTGCTGGTACTGCCCGACCCCGACGGACTTTGGATCGATTTTGACCAACTCAGCGAGCGGGTCTTGCAAACGTCGCGCGATTGAGGCCGCACTTCGCTCTGCTACATCGAGGTCCGGGAATTCTTCCTTGGCCAAGGCCGATGCAGAATACACGGATGCTCCTGCCTCGTTCACGATGATGTACATCACCTCACGCTTCAGCTCTTTTAGCAGCGTGGCAATGAACTGTTCTGTCTCGCGCGAAGCAGTACCGTTACCAATCGCGACAACCGTAACTCCATAGGTTTCTATCATCTGCTTCACTTTCACTGTAGCTTCTGCCACTTTATTGGCCGGAGGGGTTGGATAAACGACGGCAACCTCCAGAAGTTTGCCGGTTTCGTCTACAACGGCGAGCTTACAGCCCGTCCGAAACGCCGGATCTACCCCAAGTACGACTTTGCCTTTTACAGGCGGTTGAAGCAGCAAATTGCGCAGGTTTTCCGCAAAGATGTGAATAGCACGTTCCTCGGCTGCCTCTGTCAGCTCGGCGCGTACCTCCCGTTCTATAGAAGGGGCAATCAGGCGCTTATACGCGTCCTCGACTGTCAATGTCAGCAGATCGCGGACAACTGTATCACGCGGAATGGTGCGTTTTTGCATCCAAGCCAAAATCTCTGCGACTGGGGCTTCAATAGATACCTTCAAAATACCTTCGTTTTCTCCCCGATTGATGGCCAGTACCCGATGGGGAACGACCTTTTTCAGAGGCTCACTATATGCGTAATACATCTGGTATACATTTTTCTCGTCTGCTTCTTCGGCTTTCTGCTCCGTCAGAAGCAATCCTTTTTGCACGGTGCGTTGACGAACCCACTGGCGAATTTCTGGGTCATCAGACAGAAGTTCCGCCACGATGTCCATTGCTCCTTGCAGAGCTTGCTCAGTCGTCTCGACGCCTTTTTCCGGGTTGATATATGTTTTTGCTTCTTCTTCCGGATTCCCGGTTTTCGGTAAGCTCTTGAGGTAGTTGGCAAGTGGCTCTAGTCCCTTCTCCTTGGCCATGGTCGCTCGTGTGCGGCGTTTTTGGCGGTAAGGGCGGTACAGGTCCTCTACCTCTTGCAGCTTTGTCGCACGCTCAATAGCTGTGCGCAGCTCGTCCGTCAGCTTGCCTTGCTCATCGATGAGTCGAACAACTTCTTCCTTCCGCACTGACAGGTTGCGTAAATAGCGAACGCGTTCCTCAATCGCTCGAATTTGTGTTTCATCTAGCTGCCCCGTCATTTCTTTGCGGTAGCGGGCAATAAAAGGAACCGTGTTTCCTTCATCCAGGAGGGCAACCGTGCGCTCCACCTGGTGAGGTTTGACACCCGTATCTTGGGCGATTGTCTGGATCATCAACGTAAGCTCCATACCTGTCCTCCTGCGCTCATTCTTCGTCGTTTATTGTACCACATTTGCTAACAAGGACTGGAAAAAGGGAAGAAAAAAGAGGAGCCACTTGGCCCCTCTACGTTGCGGTTTCCAGCTGTTCCACTTTCAATGCTTCTCTCAGCTTGCCCAACGCCCTGCGCTGAAGGCGGGAAATATGCATCTGAGACATCCCCATGATGTCCCCAGCTTGCTTCTGACTCAAATTTTGATAAAACGTTAATTGAATGATTTCTTTTTCACGGTGATCCAAAATTTGCAGGGCCCGCTCCAGCATCAGATTCTGCTCGACTGCTCCGTACCCTTCTTCCGTCGTCCCGACTAGGTCGAGTAAAGAAATGGTGTTGCCGTCCATATCCGCTTCCAGCTCACTGTCCATAGAGAGAGAATGATAGCTGCGACCCATCTCCAATGTCTCTAGAATCGCTTCCTCTGTAACGCCGAGGCTGTTGGCAATGTCTGCAATTTGGGGAGATCGCTGCAGCTTGATCGTGAGCTCGTCGACCACTCTTTTGATCTTCGGGCTCAGTTCCTTTACCCTGCGCGGAACATAGACACTCCATGTCTTGTCCCGAATATAGCGCTTAATCTCCCCCACGATAGTCGGGATCGCAAAGCTCTCAAATGTCCGCTCAAAGCTAGGGTCGAACCGGCGAAAGGAAGCAAGCAGGCCGATTAATCCGACTTGCACGAGGTCTTCATACATGACTTGTCCGCGAACAAACTTCTTCGCTAACGATTCCACAAGAGGAGTATAGGCCCTCACCAGTTGTTCCTGTATCGCTGGATCTTTTGTTTCACCATACAGGTGGATGAGGTCCTTCAACTCCTCTGGACTATATTTCTGCTTCCGAGTCTGTCCAGTCATTGCCAGCCACCCCATCCTGCCGAACATACTTGGTCATGGAGACTACTACTCCTGACTCAGAGCGAATCTCCACCTCATCCATAAGCGTGTGAATGAGATAGAGCCCGAGCCCGCCTTCATCCAGATCCTCAAGGTTTTTCCCCGCATAAATCGGCGTCAGTTGCTCAGCAATGAGCTCATTTGAAAACCCAACGCCCTGATCGCTTACCTCGATTACCAATCGATCTTCATAAACATGGCATTGGATATGAATGGAGCAAGGATTCTCTGTTTCCTTGTATGCATGTCTTACTACATTCGTGCATGCTTCTCCGACGGCAAGCTTGATATCCTCAATCTCATCATAAGAAAAGCCCATACGGTTGGCTATACCAGATACAGTCAGACGTGCTACTCCCAAATACTCCGCCTTGCTTGGCAAAGTCAATTGAATCACGTCTGTCTGAGGTCGATTTTGACCCATTACTCGCTCTCTCCTTTGCGGATGGCAATATGATCGTATAAGCCAGTGATGCGAAATAGCCTTTCCACACGCGGAGACAATTTGTGCACCTCAAATGTACGATTTCGTTGGATGCACTCTTTCATAATCCCGATGAAAATTCCGATTCCGGTACTGTCCATGTATTCTACTGCTTCCAAATCAACCGTAATGCGATTGATATCCGGCTTGGTGACGAGTGATAGGAGTGTTTCCTTTACTTTCGGTGCTGTGAATGCATCAATATCTCCACCAAGGACCACTCGGTGCTCAGTTTCAAGGCTTGTTGTCTTAATTAGCAGGTCCATCTGCGTCTCCCCCCGTACGTTGCTTAGGTTCTTCGAAGTACAATCATGGTGTAATCATCCAGCAGGTCAAACTGGGAGAGCAGAAGCAGTCTATTGTACAGGCCGTTTGCCATCTTTTGGGCAGATTCACCCACTTCTTTTTGCAAATGGTGTACAAGCTCTTCCCTTTGCAAATAATATCGGTTATTTTTGCATTCTGTTACACCATCCGTCAGAAGAATCAGAACATCATTTTTTTCCAAATGAATTTCCTGAACAGCGTACTCACTGTTTGGGCATAAACCGAGTGCATTCCCTCGCCCTTCGAGATCGTAAAACTTTCCTTCTGCTGACCTGTACAAAAATCCTGGCTCATGTCCTGCCATTGCATATCGGAAACAGTGTTCCTTTGAGTCATAACTGCCAAACAGCATCGTCACAAACATGCTCGGATCAATATTTCTTCCCACGATCCGGTTTAAATGGTGCAGCATTTCATCGGGACCCAGCTCCATTTGTCCAAGGCTGTCTATCGCATATTTCACCATCGACATACACATCGCAGCAGGCATTCCTTTTCCGGTAATGTCTGCAATGGCGACGCCGAAACGTCCTTCGGTTTGTTCAATGAAGTCGTAATAGTCGCCCGAGATTTGTTTCGCGGCAATGCTAACTACGCCAATCTCCAGTTCTGGATAGACTGGAACCTCACTTGGCAAAAGTGATTGCTGCATCGCTTTCGCCACGGCTATTTCTGATTCCATCTGCTGATGCCGATTGCGCCAGCTATTTACGGATCGGTGCTCGTTCCCATATTCAATCATGACCTCTGTCAAAATGGAGAAGGAGGAGCGCACAAACTCTGGCACTTCCCCGAGCTGCTCAAGCGCTTGCGCATGCAAATCTGTAATTTCTTCTGGCGAAATATCTCGAGAAAGCATCCATTTGCCCAACTGCTGGGCTCCGTAAAGCTGGTCTTCACCTTGAGCACTCAGGTAATCCCGAAGAATTTTTACATACTCTTCTCGGAAGCTCCGGGTTACCATCTATCTCATTCCTCCCTTGCTTAATCGCTCCACTTCACAACTATGACACGTGTCCCTTCTCCCAGGGTACTGTGGATCTCAAATTCATCCATCATGCGCCTGACACCAGGCAATCCGGCCCCGAGGGCACCCGAAGTCGAATAACCATCATCTAACGCCTGACGAATATCAGGAATCCCTGGACCGCTGTCATTTGCTGTTATTTGCAAGCCGATCACTCCTTCGCGCTCAACCGGCGAAATAGTGATCGTCCCCGTACCCGCATACAAATAAATGTTGCGAGCCAATTCGGAGATTGACGTGGCGATGCGGGACTGCGTGATCGTGCCAAAGCCAAACAGCTTCGACATATTTCGTCCTACCTGCCGGGCTGTCACGATGTCTGATTCTTGTTCTATATTGATTGTCTCAGGAGAATAGTCTGCCACAACCAAAAAAACCCCTTCCGCCTCACTTGGTAGGTAGAAATGAGTTTTTTCTCTACCTCGAAAAATAAATCATATTGTGTCACATTTTGTCTTATGTTCTCTTTTCGAACAGTTCGATATGCACCTACGAAATCCCTGCAAATCTGACAGCAAAAAACCACTTGCTTCACTCAAGTGGCTTTTCCTACCAAATCGTCTGATCTTTTTTCACATGTTAAAAGTCAATGAGTCCTAAGCTGATTTGCAAGGATTCATTAACCCGATCCATCATCTCGTCATCGAGATGCGTAATTTTATCAGTGAGACGTTGTTTGTCAATGGTTCGTATTTGTTCCAACAGAATAACGGAGTCACGATCAAATCCATAAGTTTTTGCGTCAATTTCCACATGCGTAGGCAGCTTCGCCTTTTGAATCTGCGCCGTAATGGCTGCGACGATGACCGTCGGACTAAATCGATTTCCAATGTCGTTTTGAATGACTAAAACAGGCCGTACGCCTCCTTGCTCAGAGCCAACGACCGGGGACAGGTCCGCGAAAAACACATCGCCACGTTTGACAATCACCAGTCACACCCCGCTAACTAAGCGGACAAGAGTATGGTCAGCCTCTTCTTCAGCGCCAAAAGCCTCCGATGCCATATTCAGATTGATCTTCGCCATCTCCATGTACCCTTTTTGCATGGTCTCACGGATTGTACGTTTTTTTCGCTCTTTTAAATACAAATGCATCGCTTGACGAATAAACTCGCTGCGATTGGATTTTTCCTTTTGAATAACGCCATCCACTTCCTGAAGCAAGTGTTGTGGCAAGCTGATCATGATGCGTTTCGTGTTTGACTTCGACAAGACAAATCCACCTCCAACCATGACCGTAACTTCCATCCGCTATGCTGGTTCTAGAAAGAACAGCCAATATGAACAATACCATTATGTCGAATCCATTGCAAAAATATACCTACTGTGCGCTTTTTCGGTGAGAAAACGTGAGTGTAAGCAATCCAAAGGTGCAAGGTGAAGACTTCGTTTACCCAAAAAAGCCAGCTTTTTCGCTTAACTAGTATTCGTGTTCCACGGGAAAATTCCTGCTAATTTTCCCTGCTAGTTATTTACATTTTCACGAAGACGAGTGCTTCATCGTCAATGGGTGAAATACGTCCGTTACTTTCTGGTCGCGCAAATAGAGGCGCGGAATTCGGTAATTCAGCATACAAGGAACCTCGTAATTGATAGTTCCCAGTAAATCGGCAATTTCATCCAAGGTGATTTCCTCGTCCCCTTGCTTGCCATACAAGACGACCTCATCATTGACCGCTGCTTCTGTCGAATTCAGGCTGACCATGATTTGGTCCATGCAAACTCTGCCTGCAATCGGGTAGCGCGATCCATTGTACAACACCTCACCGCGATTGGACAAAAGGCGAGAATAGCCATCTGCGTATCCGATCGGCAGTGTTGCAATCCACTCGTCAGGCTGTGCTGAATATGTAGCACCATAGCTGACCGTGAATGGTTCATCTGCCTTCTTCACGTGGGCAATTTTGGTTTTGAGCGCCAAGGCGGGGGCAAGTATGACATCCGCACGTTCTTTCATGTACAAAGAAGGATACAATCCGTATAAACCTATGCCTAAACGAATCGTATCATACCCCCAATCGGGAAATGCGATAGCCGCAGCCGTATTGCAGCAATGAACGGTCGGCAATGTTTTATTTGCTTCACGCAATGCTTGCAAAAAGGATTGAAACAAGTCGTGTTGTCGTCGCACATGGGTCGTATCTGGTTCATCCGCGCAGGCAAAATGCGTAAAAATGCCTGTCCACTCAAGCTTAGAGCATTCTTCAAGAGCACCTACAACCGCAAGCAAATCTTCCTTTGTCCGAACGCCCAAACGTCCCATGCCCGTATCGGTCTTCACATGAATCCCGACAGGCTTGTGATCGTTTTTCTGAAGGATGCCGTTCGCTTCCGTGATCCATTCGACGCTGTAAGCGGTTAACTGCACTTCCAGCTCGCTTGCGGTGACAATGGATTCGACAGGTGTGTATCCCAACACTAAAATCGGCGCTGTGATCCCTGCCCTCCGCAAAATAAGCGCTTCATCGAGCAATGCGACCGCAAGTGAATCTGCACCGCTCGCCAAGGCTTCTTTTCCGACATGGACAGCGCCATGACCATACCCGTCTGCTTTCACAACAGCCATAATACCCGTTTTTTCTGGCAAATGGCGTTTGAATGCCTCGAGGTTCGCCCGGATGGCATCCAAATCAACCTCTACCCAAGTGTCACGACAAAACGATTTCATTCCTATCTCCTCTTGTTCCCTTTTTTATAGTAAAACAAGCGTTCATTTAAATGACTGAGAAATTGCCTGGAAACCATCAATGATTCCTTTTTGCCGCCTACACGATAAAAGTGACGGCCTTCATAAATTTGCTCGACTTCAGACAGCGGGTAGCTCTTTTCCTGTCCTGACATGGTTATAATCAGGTGGGTCTTGGTCAGCTTGTACACTGGACGCAATACCGATTTGTACAGAAACGGAGACAATCCAACAACAGCAATGGCAATGGCAAAAACAAGCACCTTGAATCTCGTGTCATTGGTCGGGAAAAATTGAGAGAGAATCATCATTCCCAGTACAAACATGACAGTCTCGTTAATGCGCATTTTCCAGCTTTTTCGCAGGAGCATGTCTTTGTAGGTCGATGCTTCCTGGTACAAAACTTCGTTAGACGGTTTCTTCATGTAAAGCATGCCACCTCATTCAATAAGTTACTCTGAATGTATCGTGTTTTCCCGCTGTGTGTCAATTCGCGGATTGTCCTTTCATCTCATTCGCACGTTGGTTTTTATGTACAAATCGACCCTCATCGGCCAAATCCCGAGAAAATAGAAAAGCAGATGGGACTCGCTCCCACCTGCTGACTTTTCTACATGGTTTGCTCCTGGTCTTTTTCCTCTTTTTCAAGTCTTGGGAAAACTACTTTTTCAAATCTGCCGTCCACCATCTTTTGCACCATCGCTGTCAATTCCTCGCTGCGTTCGTCTGCTTGCTCCTGTGTCAGCTTGCCTGCCTCTACTGCTTCTTTCAGCTTGGCTTCGTGCTGACCTACCAAGAGCTCGACAACGTCATCGACTTCTACGCCTTGCTCCTTGGCGATGGTCGCCAACGATTTTCCTGCTTTTTGCTCTTCCTTCAGCTTGTCTGCGTCCAGCTTGAGAAGGGACAGCAGTTCTTCATTTTTCTCAATGCCCATTCCTTTACCCGGTCCGCGTCCGTGATGCGTGTTTTGCACCATTTCTTTTACCCGCTCACTGGCGTTCTCATTCATTTTGTCGGCTTGTTCCTGTGTCAGCTTCCCGGCGGTTACCGCTTCTTTCAGCTTAGCTTCCTGTTGTTTCACCAACAGTGCTACCAGATCATCCACAGATACGCCTTGGGCTTCTGCGATGGCAGCCAGCGATTTGTCGGCTTTCAGCTCTTCTTGGAGTTTATCGGCATCCAGCTTCAAGAGGGACAGCAGCTCTTCGTTTTCCTCGAAGCCACCGATGAAGCCTCCTCTACCGAAGCCTTTATCTGGTTTGGTGTTTTCTACCTGTTCTTTTACGCGATCGTTCAGATTTTCAGACAGCTTATCTGCCTGCTCCTGCGTCAGCTTGCCTGCCGCTACTGCTTCCTTCAGTTTGGCCTCTTGCTGTTCAACCAGAAGTGCCACGACATCTGCGGTGTCAACTCCTTGGGCTTGTGCAATCGCTGCGAGTGTTTTCCCTGCCGCAAGCTCTTCTTTCAGCTTGTCAGCATCCAGCTTTAACAGCGAGAGCAGCTCTGTATTTTCTTTGAAACCCACTCCACCGTGGTGGCCCATCTTGCCAGTTTTGAATTTTACTTCAGCGGGTTTATTCAATGAAGTTGGTTTTGCTGAATCGGCTGCCATTGCTCCGCCTATGCTACCCAGACTCAGAACCACTGCCATCGTTCCCATCAGCATTCCCATTTTCGTTTTGCTAAACATGTACACTCAACCCTTTCGTCTTTGCTCGTGTAGTGTGCTTGTTCTTTGTTACAAGACCAAGTGTACATGGGTTTTTTTAGATTCCCGTTTGAGAAAAAAGGAAAACTTGAGGGAAAATCGTAGAAAACTATGTAGGGTATTTTGGTTTGAGTCAACATAGTGGAGGAAAAGAAAAAGCACAGTTCTCTTCGACTCTGACACGCCAGCGTGGGGGATTGACTGTCCGTCTCCACTCCAAAAAGGGGACCGTCGAGCCAAAGCCACCCTACGGGCGGACGTTTTTCAAGGAAGAAGTGTTCGACAAGCGTGGTCCCCTTTTTGGAGTTCCGACTGGGTAGGCGTTGTCAAGGTCTGCGAGCCCTGCGCTTTTTCTTTTCGCCAGCTTTTTCATTCATTGCTTCTTTAAAAACTTAGGAAGATCATCCTTTGAGTATCAACAGGCGCGAGTTTCTAAAATAGTAGAACAAAGCCGCTTGGGAAGAAGTGCATTTCCAGTCCAAGCGCCTCTGGAGCCCGACCCAGTTTCGAAATAAATGACGGGGGTTTTCAGCTTCAACCTCTGCGAATCCTTCATCGAGATGACTACTTTTGAAGCGCTCCCGTCATTTATTTCGGAACGGACAGTCCAACCTACAGCGGGGCGTAGGCCGAAGCGTAGACTGGAAATGCACTTCTTCCCCTCCACTGCAGCCACTTTCCCTAAGAATAGCAAAAAGAGGACGGTATTCACCGTCCCCTCTCCCACGCTTTTATTTTGCGCTAAGACCATATGTCGACTGTGCGACATTCACCATTTCTTCCTCAGGTAGATCCCCCGCGATTGTATATTCGATGCCGTCGAGCTCCCACGTCAGAAGCCGCTGGTTTTCGCCTGTCTGCGCGAGCACACCAACCGTAAAGCCGAGGTTTACAGGCATACCTTGCTCATAAGATACGGATGCTGCTGTCGGGCGCCCTTCGATTACCTTGTAGTTGTAGGTCCCTTTGTAGGTTAAGATAACTTTTCTCTCTCCATCACGGGTGACTGGCTCGATATCTCCTTGCGTAACCCCTTCTGGCATATACGTAGGGACGATGACACCGAATTGGCTGTTCGGTTGTTTCACGACCTGTCCATTTGTTTGCGCCATTGTTGGGATTGTTGTCAACGAGCTCGTTGTCATGTTGCGCTCTTTGTCAAAGGCGTCTTTGTCAAACATAGGGTTGAACGAAAAATCAGTGAAATCAATTCGAACGAGCGGATTCATGCTAGCATCCATAATTTCGGCGTGCGTCGGTTTGAAATCTTCTGTCAGCCAAATTTTTTGCTTGGTTAAAGAACGATTGCCGCTGTAGTTCGCTTTCACTTCGAATACATACTGTTTTTCTTCCATCTTCATTTGGCGCTCCGTGTCATCGATAATGCTCTTGGCCAGCGTTTCGTATAAATATAACGGTCCGTTGTTCTCAGGCCAGCCACTTTGGAAGCGGAAGCTCTTGTTCAGATGCGGGGTCAGTACAAAGACTCCTTCATTGTTTCGCAAGATGATTTGTGTAATGCCACGCTGCTTCGAGGTGAGAGCTACCCGATAGTTGGTTGGCTTTTCATACCAGACCTGAACATCGTACTCCATGGGGGTAGAGCCTGTCTGCATGGTCAAAACTGCCTGAGACTTGTACCCAGTCATTTTTCCCAGCGCACCGTTCAGGTCGCTCACCACATCTTCTGGTGTTTTCTGACCGAAACAACCGCCGAGGAACAGGGTGAAAACCAACAATAACACCAGTGGTAAAGCTACCCGTTTCATTCAATGAACTCCTCCTTGTCAATATTTTCGACAAAGAAGGGCATCCCTGTCTATTTCCTGGGAAATCTGTCAGTCTCTCGCCCATGCAGCGCATATCGTGTCAATGGTTGCGAATGGTTACGAAGTTGGCGATATATCGCTTGGATCGGCTACAGACTTAGCCTTCCTATGTAAGAGCAGGTAGTCCCTCCTGATCTACGCGATATAAATGTATGTCCATCCTCGTCCCAATATGCAGACAAGTTAATCGGTTTTTTCAAACATCTATCGTTCTTCTACAATGACTTGAGCAATCGCATGCGTTTGGCTATGCGAAATGCTCACATGAATATGAACGCGAGCGGGGTCGAGATCAAGCTTGCTGTACACCTCGTTCTTTATAGTCATAACGGGCTTGCCCAAATGATTCGGAAGGATTTCCATATCCAAAAAACTGAGTACAGCACCAATACCTGTGCCCAGAGCCTTTGCTCCCGCTTCCTTTGCAGCAAATCTGCCGGCAACCATTTCCGCCTGTCTCGTCTCTGCTTTTCCCTGTAGGAGCTGTTGTTCACCTGTGGTCAAAAAGCGTTTGATCGCACTCTCTTGTCTTTTTATCAAAGTAGCGATGCGCTCTATTTCTACAATATCTACACCTGTTCCAACGATCATGAGCACTTGCCTCCTAGTGGGCTGATTTACGAATCACAGTATCATCCACTTCCACGCTTTTGCAAGTGCGGGGATAGAAACCACATTCCATGCATAGACTTTACGTAAAAAAATAAAACCCCCGCAAATTGCGAGGGCTTTTGTCCGCTGGCTCCTACTCAGTAGCTTGGCCAGAAGATTGTTGTGCAGCCGATTGTTGGTTTTGACGGCGAACTTCCGCAACATTTGTCTCACTTGCGAATTCAGTCGCAGCACCTTGGGAAGCAGCGCGTTGTGCAGCTTGTTGAGCCGATTGTTGGTTCTGACGACGAACCTCTGCTGCGTTTGTTTCGCTTGCGAATTCAGTCGCAGTGTTTGCTGCTTGGCTAGCTTGGTTCGCTTGGCCCATACCTCTGTTTTGTTTAGGCATCGTTACATTCACCTCCTCGACGTCACTGAATATAATTTGTACAGCCCCCTATGTGCGTATCCATCCTCATTTTTCCAAATCATGCTGTTGTTTACTTGCTTTGTCTCGACCGATCATTCATATTGGAAGGAGCAAGGCTTTTACTCTGCTTTGAAAGGAGCAATTCTGTATGGCTCAGAAGGTTATTATCTATACCCAAGTCACTTGCGGTCCTTGTCAGGAAGAAAAAATGTGGCTGACTTCAAACAACATTGCTTTCGAAGACAGAGACATTCGTCAAAATGAGGCTTTTTTCCAGGAAGCCATTCAGTTAGGCGCCAGCATGACACCTGTAACCTACATTGAAAAGGAAAACGGCGAGCAAATTGTCATCCATGGGTTTGACAAGGAAGAACTAAAAAAAGCGTTGGATCTCAATTGATCCAACGCTTTTTACGACTGATCAGCCAAATGAAGGTTCACTTGCAACTGATTTTTGTTTGACTACTGGCGACATGTCCGGCAAGTTAGACAAAATTTGCTTCACTTCAGGACTGCATTCCGTATTTACGGAGTAATAAACCCATGGTCCTTTCCTGCGCTCTTTGACCAAACCATGCGTTTTTAACTTAGCCAAGTGCTGGGAAACAGAAGGCTGGGAAGTTTGCAAAATTTCCACGAGATCACGGACACATAAGGACTGTACTTGCAGGAGAGCCATGATCGTCAAGCGCGTCTTGTCACCAAGTAGCTTATAAGTCTCTGACAAAAACAGTACCTGCATCAAATCCATTTCCATAAGGATACCCACCTTTGCCCTACATATCTGTTTATCAGTATACTATATGGCTTATATGATGGGGAAGATAGAACACAAAAGTTATGTGACCCCCGCTTATACGTCTTGCTTTTTCATCGCCTCAATGATCTTGTCTGCAGTGCGTGCAGCCAGCGCCATGACTGTATTTGTCGGGTTGCTGCCACTCGAGGTAACGAACGTAGAAGCACCTGCTATGAAAAGATTGGGTATGTCATGTGACTGCCCATACTCATTCACAACAGAGGTTTCTCTGTCATTCCCCATCCGACATCCCCCCATGAGATGAGCAGTATCAGACACCACATGCTCCGACTGCCCCCCCATCGCTTCTATAATCCGGTTCATTTGCCCAATGGCATGCTTGTATAACTGTTTGTCGTTCTCCTGATAACTGAACGTTACTGTAGGGATCGGCATTCCATATTCATCTTTTTCACTTGAAAGCGTCACTCTGTTATCAGGATGGGGCAGCACTTCCCCGACCAAGGTGATCCGCGCATACATATTGTAATCCAGCATGGTCTCTCGAAGCTGTTTTCCCCATAAATACGAGCCGTCTTCCCTCTCAGCAGCAATGGCAGCCGCCATCCCGACCGGACGTACCCCGTGTGCACTCAATGTATATCCGCGGGCAAAACCTCGTTCCCGGTCCGTCTCATAAAAATGCTGGGTCAAGGCAAGGACAGGTGTTCCCTTATACAATCGCACTTCCTCCGGGAGTCTTCCGTATACATCATGGCTGGAGTGAGGCATAATAGCTTTTCCTACCCACCCGCTTGAATTCGCCAGCCCTTGCGGAAACTGAGCATTCGCCGAACTGAGCAGCAATCGGGGAGTCTCCACCACAAACCCGGCCAAAATGACTACACGAGCCATTTGCCTGTGCGTCAAGCCATTATGGTTGAACACTACACCGCTGACCCGGTCGCCAGCCATCAAAATCTCCGTTACCATGCAGTCGGACAGTACCTCTGCCCCCTCCGCTATCGCTTTGGGAATATGATGAATCAACCCGCTGTACTTGGCATTCGGCATGCACCCTTGATTGCAAAAGCCACGATTGATACAGGGGGGACGTCCATCAAAAGGAGCCGATAAAATTGCTAGAGGGGCGACCACACTCTCGATCCCCAGCTTCTCGCACCCTTCCCGGAACAGTTGGGCATTTGCACTGATTGGCTCCCGAACAGGGTACGGATACGGACCTTGAAAGGAACCCCACGGAAAATGATTCGGACCTGAGACAGCAATCTCCCGTTCGATCTTGTCGTAATACGGGGCAAGGTCCTGATACGTAATCGGCCAGTCTTCCCCTACGCCGTCTAATGTCTTCGTCTTAAAATCACTCTCGTGGAAACGCAGGAACACCCCCGTAAAATGCACGGTGCCTCCCCCAATTCCCCGTCCTGAGTTGTTATGTCCCAAACGCAGTGGGTCTTTGCCTGCTACCAGCCTCGTTTCCTGCCAGCCCAATCTCCGCATCGACAGCTCATCACTGGCAAAATCGTGTTGCGGGTCCCAAAACGGCCCTGCTTCCAGTACGACTACGCGCAACCCGGCCTTTGCCAGCTCATAAGCAAGTACGCCTCCTGCCGCTCCAGCCCCTACGATGCATACGTCTGCGTCATCTGCGTATTTTCTTTGATCCACAGGAGTAGGGCGATGAGTAATCGTATGATGGTCATGACTCGTCATTTGCTTTCGCCTCCCATGGGTCCGTCAATCCTTTTTCCACCCGTACATAGCCTCGCGGATAAGCGGGTCCGCCATAGCCGATATCTGACCAAACCAACGGATGTGAATAGTACGCACTGACTGTGTCATGCAGCAAACGCTTGAAAAAATCTGCGGGAGCAAAGTATTTCCACGCCTCCTGGTTTTGGATGCTCCCACTCGCGACGTGCTGAAGAACGGCTTCTTGCTGGTCTAGCTTCAACGCAACAAAATCAGTTCCATAAGCGGCATGGCTCTCCGCATCAATCCCTTTCAAGCCCGAGCGGTAGAGCTCTTTTTTGGGTGGAACTCCGACCTTACGTTGTGATTCACCGATGTTGCTAGCCGTCGTATTATCCAGATGCTCTACTACAAAGGTCAGCACCTCCAAACGGTGATCATTGACCAATACGCCTACGACTGTCTGCAAGAGCAAGGATTCAGGCTTCGTAAAAAATTGATTGGCAATCGCGGGCATTCGTCTGGCGCCTACCACTTTCCTGGTGTGAGCATCCCACTCTGTATGCTGGTCCCAAACATCATAGGATGGGTAACGTCTAGGCTTTTCCATGTCCTCTCACCCCTTTGAAAAAGATTTTTACCAAAACAGCGCAAGAAGCCCTAATGCTGACATTGCCGTGATCAGTAAAGGAAGAATCACAGGAGGACCGACGAGAAAATTTTGACTTTGTGAATAACCTCCCACGCGCTGCCCAACCCCGACCGTATGCAAATAGGCCCCGTACAAACCACCAGCTATGCCGACTACCATCATCAAAGCAAACACCCAACGCAGCCATCCCGCATTCACAAACGATAAAACAATAGCAGTAACCGCAAATACAGGGAGCTCAAGCACGGGAATCCACATTGCCCAATGGCGGAAGTTTTGTCTTGAGTGAAAAAGTGTGACCTGAACCGCAATCAGGGCAAACGCCAATCCAGCAAAAAGAATGAGTACGCGTTCGATCGGCCAGCCGTACCACATGGAAACATCCTCCTTTTTATGTACGATGCGCCTATTTTTTCCTACCATGTTCTGTCCTATTCCGCTTGGTCCACAGCAAGCCGTCTGATAAAAGAAAAACGCCTGCTGACTATTAACCAGCAGGCGTTTCATTCCCTATGAAAAATAAACCAACGTCAGATACAAACCGAGCAAGGTGAGCGTCAATGTCGGTATGGTCAAAATAACCCCCGTCCGAAAATACTGCCCCCACGTAATCGTCACGTCTTTGCGTCCCAAGACATGCAACCAGAGCAAGGTGGCCAGTGATCCAATCGGCGTCATTTTCGGCCCCAAATCGCTCCCGATCACATTCGCGTAGATCATTGCTTCCCGCAACACTCCGTCTGCCTGTGTCCCGGCAATTGCCAGCGCGTTGAATATGACTGTCGGAAGATTGTTCATGACAGAGGAAAGAGCAGCAGCCAGAAAGCCTGTTCCCAAGGTCGTTGCCAATAAACCATGCGCCATGAACCAATCCAAGGTGTCCTTGACCAAATCAGTCAATTTCGCGTTGTGCAGCCCCCACACCACGACATACATGCCTATCGAAAAAACAACGACTACCCACGGTGCTTCTTTCATAATCCGCCGCATGGCGATCGCTTCACTTTTTCTTGCAGCCAAGCAAAAAATGATAGCTGCTCCAGCAATAATGATAGAAACGGGCGTATGGATGGACTCGCTAATAAAAAAACCAATCAACAGGACCGCAAGAATCGGCCACGCCAGACGAAACATTCTGTGGTCGCGAATCGCTTCCTCCGGATTTTTCAAATGGGCAAGGTCAACCTGTGCTGGGATGCTTTTGCGAAAATATAGGTACAAAACCAGCAGACTTCCACCAATCGAAAACAAAGTCGGAATGATCATTTTGGCCGCATACGCAGCAAACCCAATATCAAAGTAGTCAGCGGAAACAATATTCACCAGATTGCTAATCACAAAGGGCAAAGAGCTCGTATCTGCAATGAACCCGCTCGCCATGACAAATGCCAAAACCGCTTTCCCATCCAGCTTCAGTGCCCGCACCTGTGCCAACACAATCGGTGTCAAAATCAAGGCTGCCCCATCATTCGTAAATAAAGTGGATACGAGTGAACCAAGCAGGATGACATAAACAAACATGAGCCGCCCATTCCCTTTGGCAAAACGAGCCATATGGAGCGCTGCCCATTCAAAAAAACCGATTTCGTCCAATACGAGCGAGATGATGATAATTCCAATTAGCGCTAGTGTCGCATTCCAAACAATGGAGGTTACCTCTGCAACATCACCGATTGTGACTACCCCGATCGCCAAAGCCAACAGTGCTCCACCGACAGCCGGATAACCAATCGATAGCCCCCGCGGTTGCCAGATAACCAATGTCAACGTGATCAGAAAAAGGAAGAATGAAATCCAAACCACTGCATGTATCTCCTTTCCAAAAACCAAAAAGAACGGACCTCGAAAAGTCCGCTCTCCTACCATACTACAAAATGAAATTATCCGAAACGTCCGGTAATGTAATCCTCTGTTCTTTTGTCACGAGGATTTTGGAAGATCGTCGGGGTACTGTCGAATTCGACTAGCTCTCCATTCAAGAAAAACGCAGTCTTATCAGAAATACGTGCTGCCTGCTGCATGTTGTGCGTCACGATTACAATCGTATAACGATTCTTCAGCTCTTCCAACAGTTCTTCGATTTTGGCTGTCGAAATCGGGTCCAAGGCAGAGGTTGGCTCATCCATCAAAATGATTTGTGGCTGGACAGCGAGTGCCCTTGCGATACAGAGGCGTTGCTGCTGACCACCGGAAAGCCCTGTTGCCGGCTTCTTCAGCACATCCTTCACTTCATCCCAAAGGGCTGCTG
Organism: Brevibacillus sp. NRRL NRS-603; assembly: GCF_003013445.1. NCBI lineage: Bacteria > Bacillati > Bacillota > Bacilli > Caryophanales > Paenibacillaceae > Brevibacillus > Brevibacillus sp. NRRL NRS-603. Next base: position 37,275 of record NZ_PXZN01000023.1, read on the forward strand.
CCTTGAGGCTTGTCTCTACCAACTCGTCCAGCTTGTTACGATCGTTCATGCCATGGAGTCTCGGCCCGTATGTGATGTTGTCATAGATGCTCTTCGGAAATGGATTCGGATGCTGAAACACCATGCCGATATTTTTGCGAAGTCGCTCAACTTCTACACGAGAGCTATAAATATCCTCGTCGAACACTTTTACCGTTCCCGTAATTTTGGTGTTCGGTACAGAGTCGTTCATTCGATTTAGCGTCCGTAAAAATGTAGACTTACCGCAGCCAGACGGACCAATTAAGGCTGTAATGGAATCAGGCTCTACATCCAGATTTATATGATAGAGGGCTTGCTTATTACCGTAGAAGAGATTCAACTCTCTCACCGAAATAACACTCATACGGTCTTCGCTCCTTCGTGGTTGTTACGTCCTTTTACTTTCCCACTATAGCGCACCAATGTTAGGTTTCCGTATGAAGTTTATTAAGTTTCGATAAAGATTTCGTCTTAGGACTTTTTACATAGGTCATCTTACATTAATTTATGGTAAATCTTGCTGGCAAAGCATATACGCTGCTCTAGGTACCCCCTACAATGAAACTGAACGTTTTGATAAGGGGAGAACAATTAATGCCAGACATAAAAAAACTATGGGGTCACTCGTCGTTTCATTATCGTTCAATTTTCACAAGGCTGTTCGCAGGCATCATGGGCATGGTTGTCTGCATGATGGCAATTGCCGCTTTCTTTATCAGTTATCAATCCGAAACTACACTCAATGAAAAAACAAAGCAGCAATTACACGAAGCATCAGGTGCAGCTCTACAGAAAGTACATAGCGGGGTTTATGACATCGTGACCGCCTTGCAATCATTTGCTTCCACTTATAAAAACAGCAAGATCACGAACAGTCAGATCTTTGGCATTTTTACAGATTTGTCTACCAGCAATCCTACGATTTCCGAATTACAGATCGTCACCACAGACGGGCGGTATTTGACCTTTCCGGGATCACCCCTCGACAGTTCCTACGACCCGCGAAAAATGGACTGGTATGAGGGTGCATTGAATCAACCGCAGCAGGGGGTTTTTGTCTCAGATGTCTTCCAGTTTTCCAAGACGGAATTTCCCAAGATCGCCGTCTCACTCCCTTTGCGCAATGAAGACGAGGAGCCTGTAGGTGTCGTCGTGGCATTCGTCTCTGTTCCGAAGCTGAGCGAATCCATTGGGCAGATCAAACTGGGAGAAACAGGATACGCCATGATCGTTGATCAACAAGGCAAGCTGGTCGCTCATCCCGACCAATCCTACGCGTTGCAGCGCCCTCTTCTCTCAGAGCTTGCGATCGTGCAAAACGTCATCGCTGGTCAATCTGGGTACGAGCCGAGCAGGATCGATGGAGTGGACTCATTTGCCGCCTATCAATTTGACCCCTCCCTAAAATGGGGAGTGATCGTTGTGCAGTCGGTATCAGAGGTAAAGCATGAGGTACGCCGCCTTCAGCTAACCATTTTGGCCGTCTCACTCGTCGGACTCGCTGCACTCGCCCTGATGCTGTATGTGTACGTTCGCCGAATCATCAAGCCGATTAAGGAAGCACAACAAAAAATGTCCGCCTTTAGCGAGGGCGATCTGCTGCAAACCATGCGCGTACAAAGCAATGATGAAATTCGCCAGTTGGCGGACAGCTTCAATCGAATGAGTGAACAAATCCGGACGATCATCGGTAAAATCCAGTATGTCATCTCAGACGTCAAACAAGTAGCCGATCATGTAGGAAAAGGGTCCCGCCATTCTCACGCCATGCAGTCAGAAGTCGTAACCGTAACAGAGCGGCTTGCTCAAGAGATGGACAATCAGCAGGAGCAGATCGATGATATCCACGCCACGATGGCCGACATCACGCAAGAAATGTCTCGGATCACAGACTCCATGGAAAAAGCAATTGTACAAAGCCAGGAATCACGTCAGCAAAATGCCAAAGCAGCAAACTCCATCGATTTGCTAAAAGAAAATATGCACAATATCTCAGAGGATATGAAAGCTTCTATGCATGCCATGTCCTCCATGAGAGAAAGCATGTGTGACATCAACGAAATGCTCGGTCTGATTTCCGCCATCTCCAAGCGAACCAAGCTTTTGTCCTTCAATGCCCGAATCGAAGCTTCCAGGGCTGGCCAAGCCGGAGTCGGCTTCAGCGTCGTAGCAGAGGAAATTCGCTTGCTGTCCGACCAGACAGAAGAGGCATCGGCTCGTATTCAAAAGGTAATTGAATCAGGGGAAAAACGAATGGAGCACGTAGCCGCCTGCTTGCAAACGACCGATCATGCTACTGTAAATGGCATTCAAACCTTGCACCAGGCCGCTTCTATCTTCCACAATACGATCCAGCTCAGTGAAGCATTGACTGCGCAATTTGAATCGATCAGACTGCTCACAGGAACAATCTCGACACAGAGCCAAGCCATTTCACAGCGGGTAGATAATCTGTCTGCCTCTGCACAGCAAGTAGTATCAGGCACACAGCAAGCCGTAGCTGCCAATCAAGAAAGTCTATCCTTATCGGAGCAATTTCTCGATGACTCCCTGCGCCTGACAGAAATCGTAGAGGATCTCGAACAAACCATCAAATTTTTTCGAGCCGGAGAAACAACCCCTTGTTTGAAAAATTCATGATATCATAAAGTGAATGTGAACTTTACACAAACCTATCCTATGAAAGGGGATGTCTGGACCTTGGATAAGCGTTCCATTCACTTTTATGTCATTGCCCTAATTGTACTGCTAGCAATGTCCCTCTTATCATTTATCAAGGTCTTTGTTCATAGCCACTATCTGCGTTACTTGTTTGTGGCGATATTTTTTGTTGGCTTGATAGTCGGTTATGTTCGATATTTGATGAAGGTCAAAAGCGAGAACATGCAGCATCAAAGCAAATGGTACAAATATGGATTTTTACTAGCTTTTGCCGTCATCTATATGGCTATCAAATATGGTGTAAAAGCTGTTGTAGGCTATGAGGCTTCCAGCGAAGACTACGGCACTGTCATCGCGTTCTTTTTCTTGGGTCTGTTTATTTCCTACTATGGTCTTTATACACGATATTTGCGGAAAGCCTGAAACCAATAGAAACAAGAAGCCCTCCTGCAAGCTGATTTGCTTGGGAGGGCTTCTTTTGCTTTTCTATTGTCTTATCCAAAACGTCCGCTAATATACGCTTCGGTTTTTTCGTTTTCCGGTGATGTGAAGATTTTCCCTGTCTCATCCATCTCGATCAGCTCACCCATCAGGAAGAAGGCGGTTTTCTCAGAAATTCGCGCTGCCTGATGGAGGTTATGGGTAACGATCACGATCGTATACTCATCCTTTAGCTGCATGACCAGCTCTTCGATTTTCATGGTAGAGATCGGATCGAGAGCGGAAGCCGGTTCGTCCAATAGCAAAATGGTTGGCTGCATCGCGATTGCACGTGCGATACAAAGCCTTTGCTGCTGTCCACCAGAAAGGGAGAGCGCTGAGTCGCGAAGACGATCCTTTACCTCATCCCAAAGCGCTGCTTTTCGCAGGCTCGACTCAACCAATTCGTCCAAATCACGTTTATTGGTCATCCCGTGGAAACGCGGTGCAAATGCGATGTTTTCATAGATCGATTTAAAAAATGGATTCGCTCGTTGGAACACCATTCCTACCACTTGGCGCAGGCTCTCGATGTTTACTTGCGAGCTGTTAATGTCGATACCATCAACAATAATGGAGCCCTCTACACGGCAAGAAGGAACCAGATCATTCATCCGGTTCAAGCTCCGTAGAAGTGTCGATTTCCCGCATCCGGACGGGCCGATAAAGGCCGTCACGGAGTTTTTTTCAATATCCATTGATATATTTTTTACGGCGTGCTTCTCTCCGTAGTATACATTCACGTTATTCGTCTGAATGATCGTTTCTTGCATGGTCAGTACGGACATGGCTGCCACCTACCTCTTCTTAGTTTGATCCTGACGTCATCTTTTTGTAGACCCAATTCCCGAACCAGCGAGCGGAAAGGTTAAAGAGCAAGACGGCAATAATCAGAACAGCAGCCGCGCCATCTGCGACATCACGTGCATCCGGTGTCAGCCCCTCGCTGTTTACCTTCCAAATATGCACGGCCAAGGTCTCGGCAGGACGGAACGGATTCAGAGGTGACGTTGTACTGTTCATCGAGAAGTCGGTGAAATCCAGATTCGGTGAAGACATCCCTGCCGTGAACAGCAAGGCAGCCGCTTCCCCAAATACACGGCCAGAAGCCAGAATGGCCCCCGTAATGATACCTGGGAGTGCTGCTGGAAGGATAACAGACACGATGGTACGCCATTTAGTAATACCAAGCGCGAGACTCGCTTCCTTTTGACTGCGTGGTACGTTGCGCAGTGCATCCTCTGTTACACGAACCAAGAGCGGCAGGTTAAATACCGTCAACGCAAGTGCTCCACCAAACAGGGTATAGCCCCAGCCAGTCATATTTACGAACACGAGCAATCCAAACAAACCAACTACGATAGACGGAAGGGAAGACAATACTTCTATACTCATGCGGATAAACTGTGTAATCTTGTTATCCGGCGCATATTCAGCCATATAAATGCCTGCTCCGATCCCGAGCGGCAACGCGATCAGCATGGTTAGGACCAGCAAGTACAAAGAGTTGAAAAGCTGTGGTCCAATCCCGCCACCTGCATTGACGATATCCGGCGGAGAGGTCAAAAAGTCGAGATTCAGCTTATGCCAGCCTTGTGAGAGAATGAAGCCCAATAGTCCCACCAAGGTACCGATAATCAGTACGGCAATCAGTGTCAAAACAACAGTAGCAGCGCGGTCCATCAGTCTCGCTTTCATCTATTTTGCCAACCTCTTTCTGCCCAACAGGCGCAAAATCACGATAAAGATGAAAGACATCGCCAAGAGCAGCAAAGCCATTGACCAGAGAGCATTGTTATACGGAGTTCCTTGAATCGTATTCCCCATGTTCAATGTGATACCGCTAGTGAGCGTACTGATCGGTTCGAGCAAACCGCCTGGCAGCTTCGTTGTGTTACCGATAACCATTTGCACAGCCAAAGCTTCTCCAAAAGCGCGAGACATTCCCAAAACAATGGCCGTCAAACAGCCAGGAAGCGCGGAATGCAACACAACATTCCAAATGGTTTGCCAGCGAGTAGCACCCAGTGCGAGCGAAGCGTTGCGCAAATCTTGCGGAACAGCCTCAATAGCATCTGCTGCCACACTCGTAATGGTAGGTAAAATCATCAGGGCAAGAACAAGTCCCCCTGCCAATAAACTGAAGCCCAGAACATCAAATTGTTCGCGAATAAATGGAACAAGCAAAGTTAGTCCAACATAACCGTAAACGACGGATGGAATACCAACCAACAGCTCGATAACCGGCTTCAATACTTTTTTCCCGAAGCCAGGAAAGATCTCTGTCATAAAAATAGCGGCGCCGATTCCCAGTGGCGCGGCAATTAAAGCAGCCAATGCCGTTACGAAAAACGAACCGAGGATAAAGGGCAACACACCGTACGCCGAAGGTTCACCTTCTGGGTCCCATTTGTCATGGGTTAAAAATTCTTTAAAGCTTACTCCATCGACAAAGAACGTCGACAACCCTTTTGAAGCAATAAAATAGGTGATCGATAAAACTACAATAACGAGCAAACCCGCACAAATCATCGCGATGGTTTTGCCGCTAATATTCTCTGTTTTTTGACGCTTGTTCGTTGTCAGCATTTTTTGCGCAATCATCGATTGACGCTCTGTATTTACCCCTTGAGTACGATGGCTCATGTTCTCCCTCCTGGAAAGAAAACGACTGTACGCAAGCAAAATGAGGGGAAGGCCCCCCTACCCCTCTATTTTGCTGTTGACGATAACGCTTATTTTTGGGTTACTTTGCCTTCTGCATCACGTTCCACTTTCATGTCTGTGATTGGCAGGAAGCCCAATTCTGTAACGGTTTTCTTTTGTACTTCGTCAGTCAGGATGAAGTCGAGGAATGCTTTTGCATCGCCAGTTGCTTCACCTTTCGTGTACATATGCTCGTACGCCCATACTGGATATTTGTTCGTTGTAATGTTTTCAGCGTTTGCTTCCACGCCATCCAATTTCAGTGCTTTTACAGAGTCATTGAAGTAGGACAGTGCCAAGTAACCAATTGCACCCGGTGTTTCTGCAATGATTTTGCGAACAGTACCGGAGGAATCCTCTGTAATACCTTCTGCTTCTTCTTTGCCATCCAACGCGAATTTGCTGAATGTCGCGCGAGTTCCGGAAGATTTCGGACGGTTAACCAGCGTGATCTTCATATCATCGCCACCAACTTCTTTCCAGTTGGTGATTTTTCCAGTGAAGATGTCGATCAATTGTTGCTTGGACAAGTTGTCCACTTTTACTTGTGGGCTTACTGCTGCTGCCATACCGACAACCGCTACTTTATGGTCTACCAGTTCGTTTGCTGGAATGCCTTTTTTCTCTTCTGCAAAAATATCGGAGTTACCAATCGTTGCTGCACCACTTGCTACTTGGCTCAAGCCCGTGCCGCTTCCTCCGCCTTGTACTTGGATTTGCGCGCCTGCATTTTTTGCCATAAAGTCTTTGGCCGCTTGCTCGACCAGAGGTTGTAAAGCGGTAGAACCCACTGCTGTTACAGGTTCACCGGAAGTTTTTGTTGTCGAACCAGAGTTGCTTTGCTCCTGAGCTGGTTGTTGCGCTGGTGCTGGTGTTTGCGTTTGTGTCTGCGCAGTGTTGCCGCTTCCGCACCCCGCGAGTAATGCCCCTACACATGTCAGCGCAATAAACATTTTGCTGAGTTTTTTCATTGGATGAAAATCCTCCTTAAAAGGTTCGGTTTGTTTTTTCTCTCTTACAAGTACAAACTATACAGCGGGAATGTTGTCGTATTATGTTGTGAATGTAAAGCTTTCTTAAAGATGGAGAAATACCTGTTGTAAAACCGGAAACATGGGAATAATGTCCCTATTCTTTTCTGGGGGTGTCCATGTGGAACGGCTGGCCTTGCTTTTTGTGATTATAGGTGCCCTGAACTGGGGATTAATCGGGTTATTTCAATTTGATTTAGTCGCAAGCTTGTTTGGCGGAGCGGAGTCGATCGTAAGTCGAATCGTGTATACGCTGATAGGCTTGTTTGGGGTATATGCGATCAAGTTTCTTTTCACGGATCGGGAAGAAACACCAACATCATAGACAACTATGTCCGGCTGTTGAGGAGAGGAGGAAACAGGAGAAAACGCTCAGCTTCTTGTCCCACCCGCTGTGGGATTCACTGCCCGCCTCCATGCAAAAAGCGAAACCGCGTCCAAAGTAGTTCTTTCAGGATGTTTTTCAGAGGTGGACGCTTAAGAACGTGTTTCGCTTTTTGCATTACGCCTCGGTCGGTGTACCAAAGATCTCCAAAGATCTTCGCTTATTTCTCCTGTTTCCTCTAAGAGCTTTCCGTGTGATTCCATTTTTTAATGCTTTATAAAGATAGAAGAATGTGAGCAGTCACGACAGAGAAGAATATTTCCAGACGTAGCGACTTGTGGAGTCCTACCGAGCGGAGAAGCGATTAGCGGGCAAAAGAAACGCAACGTGCCCGAGCTACGAAGCGGCTACCACTTTTGCGTTTCCCCGCTAATCGCTTCGGAGCGGGCAGTCTCAACCCCCAGCAGGACGGAGCCTGAAGCCTAGACTGGAAATATTCTTC
>NZ_PXZN01000024.1:0-234638 GCF_003013445.1 Brevibacillus sp. NRRL NRS-603
ATCTAACGGGTAGTAGTTCAACCTTGACAAAGCCTCCCCAGTCGGAACTTAAAAAAGGGGACCACGCTTGTCGAACACTTCTTCTTTGAGAAACGTCCGCCCGTAGGGTGGCTTTGGCTCGACGGTCCCCTTTTTTAAGTGGAGACGGCCAGTGAATCCCCCTTGCGGGCGTGTCAGAGTCGAAGAGAACTGTGCTTTTTCTTCTCCTCCACTATGTTGACTAAAAAAGCCTTCTCTAAAGCTCTTTCTAAAATGTCGAGAAAAAGATGTCACCCCTGACAACAGCCGACAGTGACTCTCATTCCTCGCCAAAGGATTCGACCTGACTGGCCACGAACCCAATTGGGAAGGGAGGGGTGGCGTGCAGATGATCGGAATGGGCAGACTGCTTTTTGAACTGGGTGAGCGACTGCAAGGAAAAGCACACTTGCGATTCATAACAGCAGGATGGGAGCGCAGGATCGGAATTGTAGTGGATGATTCACCGTCACAATGGCAATTGACGATAGCAAAAGGCGTTGCATCCTGGGATGTATGGACAGAAGAGCAGCCTGCCGATTTGATCATCAGAGGAGAGGAGAAACAAATGCACATGCTGTTCGGCGGCGATGAGCTCGTCTATGTCTTAGCCAAAGAAAAGGTGCAAATAGCAGGGCCATTGCGCGACCAATTAAAGCTCGATGCCATTTTGCGACTGACCTGTCGGTGAACTGTCCAATGGGCATTGTGATATAATAGGAAGAAACGGTTTTGGAGGAGGCGCTTTGATGTCTACTGTGATGTCGTTGCAACAGGCGGTTGCCGCACGTAAAGATGCTATTGCCGAAACATTCCGTCATCTGCATGAGAATCCTGAGATAAGCTGGAAGGAAGTAGAAACGACTCGTTATTTGGCGGAGCGCATGCGTGCCTTGGGACTGCGTGTTACGACTTTTGACGATTGTACAGGATTAGTGGCTGAATGGGGCGAAGGGAAACCAGTTGTTGGCTTGCGCACAGATATCGATGCTCTCTGGCAAGAAGTGAACGGTGAGTGGCGCGCGAATCATTCCTGCGGTCATGACGCCCATATGACCTTGATCGTGGAAACGGTAGAAGCATTGGTTGCCGCTGGATTTCAACCGCCGGGAACGTTAAAAATTTTGTTCCAACCAGCAGAAGAAAAAGGAACGGGAGCATTGAAGCTGGTGGAGAAGGGGGTCGTCGATGACATCGATTATTTGTACGGTGTTCACCTAAGACCGATTCAGGAGATGGCAAATGGAACGGCAGGACCCGCCATCTACAACGGTGCAGCCATGTTTCTCTACGGGGAAATCACAGGAGTCGCTGCCCACGGAGCGAGACCGCATCTCGGGATCAATGCGATTGAAGTAGCGGGAGCGATTATTTCAGGTCTCGGTCAAGTACATATTAATCCAATGGTTCCGGCCACCGTCAAAATGACCATGCTGCAAGCCGGGGGAGAGAGCTACAACATTATTCCGGACAAGGCGCGTTTTGCCCTCGATCTGCGAGCGCAGACGAATCAGGCGATGGATGATCTGGTGAATCGAGTTCGTCAAATGATTGACGGAGTCGCGATGTCTTTTCAGGCACGCATAGAGGTAGAGGCCGGGTCTCGCATGGTAGCGGCAGAGGTTGATGATCAAGCGAAGGCATTTATGGAGCAGGCGATCGTAGATGTGCTCGGTCAAGAGAATTTGCGAGCGGCGCCTGTCAGTCCGGGAGCGGAGGATTTCCACTACTATACCGTGGAACGTCCTCATATCAAGGCGACGATGCTGGCTCTTGGATGTGATTTGGTACCAGGGCTGCATCATCCGCTGATGCATTTTGAACGCTCGGCCTTGGAAAAAGGTGTGGCGATTTTGTGTCAGACAGTCGTAAAAACGTTTGAAAATACGTAAATCTTTATGCCTTGTGAGAGCAACACTGAGAGAGTAAACTCTTGGTGTTGCTCTTTTTGTGGGAAATGTCTCTGCGTACCTCACGAATAGTCGATAGACTGGTTGGTTTGTGGACAAAATACTGCTGTTGGGGAATAATACGCATGAGGAGGGTTATTCACACATTCTCCATAAGAGATTATAAAATTATGTAGCTTATTTAGCTAAATGTGATATACTAATTACAAATCGAGCGACAATTAGAAAGTCACAATAAATGGTACACATTTTGGGAAGGAGATCGTTCACACATGGAAACCAATACGGTTCAAAAGCTTACTGACATTCTTGGAGCTACGAAAGTGTATCATAACTTGCCTGTAGCTAATCTTGTTGAGATGGCAGTGAAGCGTGGCGAAGGGATTTTGACCGATAAGGGGGCGCTCAATGCGCTAACAGGGAAGTTTACCGGCCGTTCGCCAAAGGACAAATTTGTGGTGGACGAAGCTTCCGTACACGATAAAATCAACTGGGGTCCTGTTAACCAACCAATCAGTACCGAAAAATTTCAAGCACTTCAACAAGACGTGCTCCAATACTTACAATCCAAAGATGAATTGTTTGTCTTCGATGGCTTTGCAGGGGCAGATACAACCTATCGCCTGCCAATCCGAGTGGTCAACGAATTCGCTTGGCATAACCTGTTTGCACGTCAGTTGTTTATCCGTCCGTCCGAAGAAGAACTGGCTGCGCACGAATCAGAATTCACGGTTATCTATGCACCTAATTTCAAAGCCAATCCTGCGGTACACGGCACGAACTCCGAGACCTTCATCGTATTGAGCTTTGAGCAAAAGACAGTGTTGATCGGTGGCACTGAGTATGCAGGCGAAATGAAAAAGTCGATCTTCAGCGTAATGAACATGCTGCTTCCAGAGCGCAACGTACTCTCGATGCACTGCTCTGCAAACGTAGGCAAAGACGGAGACGTTGCTCTTTTCTTCGGATTGTCCGGTACAGGAAAAACAACGCTGTCTGCTGACCCGGACCGTTTCTTGATCGGTGACGATGAGCACGGCTGGTCTGACAATGGCGTGTTCAATATCGAAGGCGGATGCTATGCAAAATGCGTCAAGCTGTCTGAAGAAGGCGAACCACAAATCTGGAAAGCAATCCAGTTCGGTACCGTACTTGAAAATGTAGACGTAAATGAAGCGACTCGTGTAGCAGACTACGATAGCACCAAATATACAGAGAATACACGCGCTGCGTACCCAGTAGAAGCAATTCCGGGTGCTGTGATTCCAGGCGTGGGCGGGCAACCAAATGTCATCGTCTTTTTGACAGCCGATTCGTTCGGTGTATTGCCGCCAATCTCCAAGCTGAATAAAGAGCAAGCGATGTACCACTTCCTGTCTGGTTACACTAGCAAAATGGCAGGTACAGAGCGTGGCGTAACTGCTCCGCAAACAGAGTTTTCTACTTGCTTCGGTTCTCCATTCTTGCCACTGCATCCGGTCGTATATGCAGAAATGCTCGGTAAGAAGATTGACGAGCGCAAGGTTCAAGTATACCTGGTTAACACTGGTTGGACTGGTGGCCCGGTAGGTGTTGGGCAACGTATGAAGCTGTCCTACACGCGTGCGATGGTAACAGCAGCATTGAACGGTGAGCTGGAAAAGGTAGACTATGTAGCTGATGAGATTTTCGGGGTACAAGTGCCGACTTCTTGCCCGAACGTTCCTGCTGAAGTTCTGCAACCACGCAATACATGGGCAAACAAGGAAGATTACGACAAGCAAGCGGCTGATCTGGCTGCACGCTTCATTGAGAATTTCGAGAAGAAATTCCCGAATGCAACAGATATCGCGAATGCGGGCCCTAAAGTAAAGTAATCGAACAGGAAAGAAACGGGTAGACGATAAGGTCTATCCGTTTTTTGTTCATGAAAATAGAAAAAACCGTCAGCCTGTGACGGACGGTTTTATCTCATGTTACTGGCTGCCATCGAATACTTTCGAAGTATTGATTGGTACAACTTTTCCATTTGACTGACGGAAAAGAGTCAGGTAAGCTTCCCAAGGGAGCCCTTCAATAGTGTGATAGCGATACATAACGAGAAACTCCTGATCACTCATTCCTGTCAGATTGACATACCCTTTGGAAACGACTTCTTTCTCTGGTCCGCAATAGTACAAGCTGCCTTTTACATCGGAAGTGTCACAAGGAAGCGGCAAGGTGTCTTTTGCCTGCTTGACAATTGCTTCTGGAATGCTACTGCCACCGTTGTTTCCGCCAGCGCCTGAAAAACGGACAGCAGGAGTTTTATTGTCCCATTCCTGCTTGATGCCGAGTGCATTGGCAACAGTTGCTACAGGCGCATAAACATTTCCATTATATATGAATGGTTCTGCTTTCGTTTTGATGACCTGGTCATTGACTATCAATTTAATGTTGGAGAAACGAGCAGATATTTTCTCTGTGCCCGTTTTTGCTAAGACTGTGGTGCCACCTACGAGTAGTAAGACAGCAGCTAGTCCAATAGCGAGTTTTTTGTTACTCTTTTTCAAAATGATCCATCCCTTTCCAGTTATCCAGTGGTGTTTTTTACAAAAAGTACCTGGAATTTAGACGGAAATGTATGCCTAAAAGTTACAAAGGGAAAAATGCAGCGGAGGCAAGAATATTTAGGAAGGGATTCATGCGCAAAATCGGACTTTCTAAATATAATGATATAAAAAATACAGATATGTTTCATTCCTTGATTTATAATTATTCTTATTATAAGATAGTTATTGAGAATGGATTGAGAATTTACCAACTCACTTTTGACGTGTATGGAGGGAATTCAGATGACAGCAGTACCGCATTTGCAAATAAAAAACCTTCGCGCCAAGATCGAGGACAAAGAGATCCTCAAAGGCCTGAATTTGGAGATCAAGGGCGGCGAAGTGCACGCGATCATGGGACCAAATGGTACCGGTAAATCGACATTGGCATCGACGCTGATGGGTCACCCAAAATATGAGGTGACCGATGGCGAAGTGCTGATCAATGACGAAGACTTGTTGGAAATGGCAGTAGACGAGCGCGCACGTGCAGGTCTGTTCCTGGCGATGCAATACCCGTCCGAAATCAGTGGTGTAACCAACTCTGACTTCCTGCGTTCCGCAATCAACGCGCGCCGTGGCGAAGGAAACGAAATCTCCCTGATGAAATTCATCCGTGAGATGGACAAAAAGATGAACACGCTGGAAATGGATGAGTCTTTCTCCCATCGTTACCTGAACGAAGGTTTCTCTGGCGGTGAGAAAAAGCGTAACGAGATTCTGCAAATGATGCTCTTGGAGCCAAGCATCTGTATTTTGGATGAAATCGACTCCGGTTTGGACATCGACGCATTGAAAATCGTTGCAGCTGGTGTAAACGAAATGCGCTCCGCAGACCGTGGATTCTTGATTATTACGCACTACCAGCGTTTGCTGAACTATGTAAAGCCTGACTTCGTACACGTCATGATGCAAGGTCGTATCGTGAAGTCCGGTGGTCCTGAGCTGGCTGAACGCCTGGAGGCAGAAGGCTACGACTGGATCAAGGAAGAGCTCGGCATCGAGGACGAAACCGTAAACGCCAACGTGTAGGAAGAAGGAGGCAGCAGTGAAATGAGTGTGGATGTACAGCTACGCTTCGATTCCGAGGCGATCACCCAGTACTCCAAAGCTAATCAGGAGCCTGCCTGGTTCCTGGAAAAGCGCCTCGCTGGACTGAAGGCGGCGGGAGAGCTGGCGCTCCCTGCCTTGGAGAAAACGAAGATTGATAAATGGAATACCGTTGATTTCGATCCGTTCCAAACCACTGCGAAGGTGGCAGCGGCGAATGAACTCAGCGATTTGGTAAAAGCACAAATCGATGTCGACAGCGTGAAAAACCTGTTGGTACAAAAAAATGCTTCTACCGTTTTTCAAGCAGTATCCGATGAGTTGAAGGCACAAGGAGTGATCTTCACGACTTTTGCTGATGCTCTGCAATCACATGGCGATCTCGTGCAAAAATATTTGCTGAACGTTATCGCACTTGATGAGCACAAGCTGACTGCTTTGCATACTGCAGTTGTAAACGGTGGCGTATTCCTCTACGTTCCGAAAAACGTGGAAGTAGATGTTCCACTGCAAGCTGTGTATGAAATCGCAGGCGACAACGCTCTGTTGGCTCCACATGTTTTGATCGTGGCAGAAGCCAACAGCAAAGTAACCTACGTGGACACTTATGTATCTGGCGAAGGCAAAAGCATGGTTGCGAACAGCCTAGTTGAAGTATATGTAGGCGCGGGCGCATCTGTGCAAGTAGCTTCTGTACGTTCTCTGTCTGTAGACGTTCACGACTACAGCTTCCGTCGTGCAACCGTTGAGCGCGATGGAAAAATGGAATGGATTTTGGGTGAGATGAACGATGGTAACACCGTTGCCAACAACACCACTATCCTCAAGGGAACTGCTTCGATCGCAGAGACCAAATCCATTTCTGTAGGTACTGGTTCCCAACGCCAAAACCTCACTTCCCAAGTTCAGCATATCGGCACGCACACAGAGTCTGACATGGTGAGCAAGGCTGTTATGACGAATGAAGCAGTGAGTATCTTGAACGGTATCACGAAAATCGAAAAAGGCGCTGAAAAGGCAAACGGCGTACAGGCGGAAAACATCCTGATGCTGAGCGATAAATCTCGCGGTGATGCCAACCCGATCCTGTTGATCGATGAGGATGACGTTAAAGCGGGACACGCAGCTTCGGTAGGACGTTTTAGTGAAGAGTCTATCTTCTACTTGATGTCCCGTGGTATTTCCCGTCAAGGCGCAGAACGTCTGATCATTCTCGGCTTCCTGGAGCCAGTTGTCGCTGAGATTCCAGTAGAAGAAGTGAAAAACAGACTCCGTCAGGCGCTTGAAAGGAAGTTAGGCTAATGAACGCCAAGGAGCTTCGGAAATATTTTCCCATCCTACACCAAGAAGTAAACGGGCATCCGCTCGTTTATTTGGATAATGGTGCAACCTCTCAAAAGCCGATTCAGGTTATTGAGGCGATGGATAAATACTACAGGGAGTATAACTCCAATGTGCACCGTGGCGTGCACACCTTGGGTAACATAGCGACAGATGGGTACGAAGGCGCGCGTGAAAAAGTCCGCGCCTTCATCAACGCCCGTGAAGCCGCAGAAATCGTCTTTACGCGTGGTACGACCTCTGCTTGTAATACGGTAGCGTACGGCTATGCTCGCAAGTACCTGGGGCCGGGAGATGAAATCGTGACCACTTTGGTGGAGCATCACGCCAATTTCATTCCATGGCAGCAGGCAGCCAAGGCGACCGGAGCGACCTTTAAGTTCATTCCGCTGGCAGAGGACGGTACCGTTACTCTGGAGGCGGTCAAGGAAACGATTACGGACAATACCAAGATCGTTGCGATTCACCATGTTTCCAACGTATTGGGGGATACTACTCCAATCAAGGAAATTGCCCAAATCGCTCATCAGCATGGCGCGCTTTTGTTTGTTGATGGAGCGCAGGGTGCTCCACACAAGAAAATCGACGTCCAGGATTTGGATTGCGATTTTTATACGTTTTCAGCGCATAAGATGGCAGGTCCGACAGGCGTAGGTGTTCTGTACGGCAAGCGTGAAGTGCTGGAGCGTGTGGAGCCGATGGAGTTCGGCGGAGAAATGATCGACTATGTGGATATGTACGATTCCACATGGAAGGAGCTTCCTTGGAAATTTGAAGGAGGAACTCCGATCATCGCAGGAGCTATCGGATTGGGAGCAGCGATCGACTTTTTGGAAGAGATCGGTATGGACAATATCGAGCGTCATGAAAAACATCTCGTCAAGTACGCGATGGAACAAATGCGCGAGATAGAAGGATTGAAGATTTACGGCCCACAGCAGGACCGCAGCTGTTTAATTACATTCAACCTGGATACAGTACATCCGCATGACCTGGCGACGGTGCTGGACAGTTACGGAATCGCAGTTCGTGCCGGTCATCACTGCGCACAACCGCTGATGCGTTGGCTGAATGTGACAGCTACCGCTCGGGCAAGCTTCTACCTGTATAACACAGAAGAAGAAGTAGATGTGCTGATCGCGGGCTTGAAGAAGACGAAGGAGTATTTCGGCAATGTCTTCTCTTGATGATTTATACCGCCGCGTCATTATGGATCACTACCAGAAACCGCGCAACCGCGGCAAGCTGGAAGAATCCGACGGACTCATTGTGAATTTGAATAACCCGACCTGTGGCGACAGCATCTCGCTCTCCTTGAAAGTGGAGGACGGCAAAGTGGTGGACGCGAAGTTCCTCGGCGAAGGCTGCTCAATCAGTATGTCATCTGCATCCATGATGACGGATGCTATCAAAGGCAAGCCAGTAGCAGAAGCACTGGAGCTGTCGCAAAAATTCTCCGATATGATGCAAGGCAAAGAAATCGATGACTCGATTGATCTTGGTGATATCGAAGCCTTGTCTGGCGTAGCCAAGTTCCCAGCGCGAATCAAGTGTGCGACATTGGCTTGGAAAGCATTGGAGCAAGGTGTCAAACAAGCGGAGCAGGAATAGTGATGGGTAAGGGACATGAACACGAAGGAGTGAGCAACGATGGCTGTTAAAGGCCCAGAATTACAGGAATATCAGTACGGCTTTCACGATAAGGACGTTTCTGTATTCCGTACGAAAAAGGGTTTGACTCGCGAGATCGTCGAAGAAATTTCGAAGATCAAGGATGAGCCAGCATGGATGCTGGAATTCCGTCTAAAAGCATTGGACATCTTCAACAGCATGCCGATGCCAAAATGGGGCGGCGATCTGGACGACCTCGATTTTGACAGCATCACCTACTACGTAAAGCCTTCTGAAAAGCAAGGCCGTAGCTGGGATGAAGTGCCGGAAGAAATCAAGGCAACCTTTGACAAGCTGGGTATTCCAGAAGCAGAGCAAAAGTTCCTCGCAGGTGTATCTGCTCAGTATGAATCTGAGGTAGTGTACCACAACATGCAGGAAGACCTGGAAAAACTGGGCGTTCTTTTCTGCGATATGGATTCCGCAGTAAAACTGCACCCAGAAATCGTGAAAGAATACTTCGCGACAGTGATTCCGCCAGCAGACAACAAGTTTGCTGCGTTGAACTCGGCAGTATGGTCCGGTGGTTCCTTCATTTACGTACCAAAAGGCGTAAAAGTGGAAACTCCGCTGCAAGCATACTTCCGCATCAACTCCGAGAACATGGGTCAATTCGAGCGTACGCTGATCATCGCCGATGAAGATTCCTTCGTTCACTACGTAGAGGGCTGTACAGCTCCAATCTACAGCACGGATTCCTTGCACTCCGCTGTTGTAGAAATCATCGTGAAAGAACGCGCTCGTTGCCGCTACACCACGATCCAAAACTGGTCCAACAACGTATACAACCTCGTTACCAAACGTGCGGTTGCTTACGCGGATGCGAACATGGAATGGATCGATGGTAACATCGGTTCCAAGCTGACGATGAAATACCCAGCTGTTATCATGAAAGGACCTCGCGCGAAAGGTACCGTTCTTTCCATTGCAGTAGCAGGCAAAGGACAACACCAAGACGCAGGTGCGAAAATGATTCACCTGGCGCCAGATTGCACATCGACGATCATTTCCAAGTCGATCTCCCGTGATGGCGGAAAAGTAACCTACCGTGGTCTGTCGCAGTTTGGACGCAAGTCGGAAGGCTCCAAGTCCAACATCAAATGCGATACGCTGATTCTGGATAAACTGTCCACGTCCGACACGATCCCGTACAACGAGATCATGAACGACAACATCACGCTTGAGCACGAAGCGACTGTATCCAAAGTATCCGAGGATCAACTCTTCTATCTGATGAGCCGCGGTTTGTCAGAAGCAGAAGCAACTGAGATGATCGTAATGGGCTTCATCGAGCCATTCACAAAAGAATTGCCGATGGAGTACGCGGTAGAGATGAACCGTCTCATTAAGTTTGAGATGGAAGGCAGTATTGGGTAAGAAACTATAAAACGTTGTTGCTCCAACGCTTTATAAGTGGAATACGAGGTAAGAATAAATAATCGTGCCGATTTGGTGCCGATTCAAATTGTTCTTTTGGTGTAGGAGGCGAACTTTTTAAGTTCGTCTTCTTCAATTTTTTCGGTGATGGACAGATATGTGTCGGCGGTCGTTTTGATCGTCTTATGTCCAAGTCGCTTTGATACATATACTAGACTGGCACCAGACTCGAGCAATAGGACGGCGTGAGTGTGCCGAAAACCATGGGTACCCTTGTACTCCACTCCCGCTTTTTCACAATACTCCTGAATCGATTCACGTATTGTCGAGGGTGTTAAATAGTTCCCTAGATAGTTTTGAAAAATAATTTGATCCTCGTTTTGACGAAATGTTTTACTTCCAAGAATAAGCTCGTTTTGTCTCGCTTTGAACTTTTTAAGTTCTTTTAACAGATCATCTTCCAGGCCGATTGTGCGATAAGATGAAGAATTTTTAAGAGTAGTCAGTTTCACGTTGTTATTATCGTCTCTACTCGTTTGGCGTTCCACTGTGAGTTGATTACCATTAATGTCAGTCCATCGCAAGGCTAGCGTTGGGCTAGCCTGGGGAGTGATGGGGGCAATTACTGTTCAAGCCACGATTCAGGGCATTCTTGCAGCCGTGATCGCAACGCTGGGGCATCAGTTGTGGAAGCAGACTTTCGATAAGAGAAAGGAAGATGTAAAATGAAGATCAAAGGAATCGATTGTGCAGTACCTTTGACAGCAGATAGGCTATGGCGGCGGGCATGAAATTTGTCTGTAGATATCTTGTTCCTGTCACTATGGAGTGGAAACGGCAAAACGGACAGAGGCCGAAGCGATCACGGCAGCAGGGATGTAGGTTGTCTCTGTTTTCCAACGTGGCAATAACGATGCTGCTGGAGGAGCAGCCAACGATACAAGGGACGGCAGAGCAGCACTCAAGGAAGCCAAGCAGATCGGTCAGCCTGTAGGTACAGAAATTTTCTTTGCTGTTGAATATGACGCACAGCCAAGGAGTTGCCAGGTTATTCGGTTGGTGTGTATGGCTCTTATGCAGTCGTTGAGGAAATGGCGAAGCGAGGAGCCTTGGTGAGGGTTGGTGGAACACTCATCCACCCGCTGTGGAAAAACCTGTGAATAAGTTTGACAAAGAATCGGCAGAGGAAGTAATCGCGATTCTTGGCTCGGTCTGAATGGCGAGTGACAACGATCTAGGAGTGAGGGAAGTAGCTCACTATGCTGCGGACGCTTTGCGTTATGCAGTAGGTATCCCAAAATAATGACTAAGCCCTCCTTCGGAAAGAATCCGGGGAGGGCAATAACATGTGAGTCAAATTGTAAAATGAAACTACAGCAACAAAGTAGGCATATTAGTAATTGTAACTAATAGAAATAGATTGGTCTGCATCTGTTTCAACGTCAATACCCGCATAAAAATTAACTTTATGGCTGATATCCAGTTTAGTGTAGCTACCTGTTGCAGCCCATGCAGTCACGAATTCATAGTCATCTGATGATTCTAATTGACTTCCAGTAACCTCCCATTTTGCATAATCATTAGATTTATTCAATGTGAGATCCATGTCTGGTTCTGTGTCAATTTCATATTCGAAACCAATGCTATAAGGGTAACCTAAACTTACTTTATACGGGTTACTGGAGGTATCATTTGGTTCAGCATCATCTAATTCGTCACTATCAAATACCAGATCATGTCTGATAGTAAACTCTTCTGCATCCCAAAGCCATTCATATGTTTCAATAGTGCTTGTATCTTTTACATAGAAATAGTCATATTCTTTATCGTCTTCATCGGTAACTTTGTACAGTTTCCATTGTGAATTAATTTCTCCGGCTTTTTTTGTTATATAGTAAGCGGAGGCAATAATATCGTAATCACTATCTACAACTCGGCTCGATCGAGTAGAAAATTCGGATTCACTCTTTTCAATAATTTTATTTTCGTGCTGCAAGATTTCTGAGAGATAAATTTCATCTTCAATTTCAATTTTACCCTCATCATCATAGCTGTTTATATCTGAAATAAAGACTTTATAAGGGGTATCTTCATCTAATGTGTAACCTATAATTTCATGTTTCTCGGATTCCTTATTCTTATCAGTACCATCTTTCTTTTTCTTTTCTTTTTTCTCATCCTCTTCATTAAAGAAAGCAAGCTCGATTGAGTCTTGGGAATCTCCACTTTCTATATTTGTTTGAGTATACAATTTGTCAATACCTAGCAGATCGCAATATTCTTTTATAGTAAGTCCTCCAAATAAATACACTTTCTTACCATTTTGAAGTTCTTCTTGTAATGCCTTCTGTAGTTTTTTGTTTTTTTCTACATCTTTAAAATTATATGCAATAGAATTGTACTCTGATAAATCCACTTTATCCTCTGGATTTATCGATTTTACTTGGATTTTTTTATCTTCCAGAGTCTTTTTGACACTTTTCAGAGAGTCGTGATTGAAATTCAATTCCTTTTCTGTATTTTCAGAATTAATTTCGGGTGAAAATAGCAACTCTTTAGTTGATTTTGCAAATGCACTCTGAACTGATAAATTTGGTAACATTACAGCAGATACTAAAACACCAGCCAAAACGAAGCTAGTAACAGATGATTTAATATTTTTTTTGGACATTCTAACATACCTCCCTTTTTATGGTATATAATTTACCATGTAGGATATGTATAGACAACTAAAAAATGGAAATTTACAAAAAAGTAAAGGTGTGATGATTATGTCGTTTAATAATGTGCAGTCTTGGATAATTACTGTTTGTTTCGTGGTAATAGCGTTCAGTTCAGCTTATATAGCAATCAGAATAGATAAGATCATTGAGCGCTTGGCAACTATTGCTGAATTTATTAGTATTGCAGGTGGTATAAGTTGACGGAATAATTAAACTTTTGACAATAAGGATAGTCAGTGGATTGACCAGAATTACCATTGTTATAACTTGAAACAATATAGATTACAGCCGCCAGGTTCTGATAGAAGGGCGGGCTTATTTGTTTGCAGTTCTGTTTAAGGCATTTGTTGGAGAACATAAGATGTTGGGACAAAGACCAAACAACAATAGGTATTATTTATGACCTTGATTAGACTTCGGTAGACGGTAATGAGGAAAATGTTTGCAAATGAGGAACCATAGAAGTTAAAAAGTACGTTATACCGTTAAACCCCGCCTCGACTCTGATAGAGCTTGTGACGGGTTTTGGCAATTTGTAGAGTGCCTAATTTGCACTAGTATGTCAGCCGAGGAAGTGAGTAGATTTAAGGAGTACGCTCCAAACTTAAAGCGTGGACTATTTATTATAGAGGCAGAGATTGTTAACCAAAACGAGGCGGTAATCACCTATGCAGACTTTGCAACTTAGAAAAAGGCTAAACCTGAAACCGGAATGACAGTAGCAGATGCAAAGAACTATTGGGAGTCTAGAGACGCGATCAACAAAGCCTTGATGAAAGAGCCGATCCGACTGCTAAAGGAGTTCCCTGAACTGCAAAAGGTGAAGGTAACACTGAATCATGAAAAAAAATACCACTGAGATTGATAGAGCGACTATCGAGGATTATTTAAAGGTTAACCAAGCCGAAACAAAAGTTGATAATGATAAGTGGTATAACGAAGTAGTCAACAAGTTTTTCACCAAGGAAGAACGCGCAAAATACATTGAAAAATTTGTGAAGGCGGAGTAAAAAAGAAAAGTCCTAGAACATAATTTCTAGGACTCTCTAACGTGCCGATATTGTGCCGACTCAAGAAGAAAAGTAATAAATTGTTTTGATGAGTTAACATCTCAGAGATGGCGTAAATCAATGTTTTCCTTCTTCGATGCAACGCTATGAAATTAATCAGTATTCAAGTTTGAGATGTAAGGTTCTATCGGATAACCGTTTCGATAACGTGTAAAAATGTGTCTGATTCGTTCAGATACGTTTTTTTACTGTACTGGGGCCCTAATAAATGGATTACGAGGTAATTTTTAACTGCATGAGGAGAAAGGAAGGGGATATCTTCTGCTGCACGGGGCTAGTTAATTTAAATCACTCGTCACTTTTACCAAAGTAAGTAAAAACACACCAAATTCCAATAACTAAATAGAGGAAACCAAACAACCCTTTTTCAACACTCGTTACCAATAAATATAGGCCTATCAAGCAAATGATAATTGAACCTGTCTTTTGCAAAGTTGTTTTTTTCATAATACTCACCTATGTATAGGAATTTACAAAAAATGTATCATGAAATTTGTTTATTTACAAATTACCAAATGAAGTGCCACGGATATCCAGGCAGTCTGAAAGATGTAAAGATACGTCTTGATTTATGTTGATCCACCTTACAGCGAGGAAAACATGAGAACTGGAGGGGGAACACTAGAACGGGAAAATAAAAAACCCGACCATTGGATCGGGCAAAAGAAATCCTTCTATGAAGCTATCCAATCGATGACAAACGCAATGGACATAACTACGATGTAAGTGTACTCCTGAAACTTTTTAAACAAGGGAACACCTCCAAAAGCGTTTCCTAAATCATACCATGTCAAAGTCGTAATGATCGAGTCAGTTTAACCTATGACGCTGTCTTAATATTGAGTATAGAAAGATGAGCAGACATCCAATAAGACTTACACAGCTTATCAAGGTATCGTATGGATGGTAATTGTACTCCAAATCCCGAATTGTGTTGTCACTCCATAGTAGGATGGGGATTACAAGAAAATAATGCAACTTTGTATCATTAACAAACCTGATATAGACAAGGGCAAGGATAGTAGAAATGCTAAAAATCTGAAGGAAATCTTGCATTTCATCGAATGAAATTGTTACTGGAATATCACTTGAAAGAAGCATTTGCTTACACCAAAGAAGAAAGAACCAGCCAGTTGCTAAAGTGCCCACTGTGAGCTTTAAAAATAATTTCATAGATAAATTACTCCTTGTATTCAAGTTGATATATAAGAATTGTGGAAAATGGCACCATTAGTTTAGTTCATGGATTACTCATAGTGAGGGGATGGAGGGTCAAAGTAATATAGAAATTCGACAATCCCCCAAAAAAGGATGAATGTGAACAGTACATACAGCCATCTTTTACGAAGTGACTGGGAATTTACGATAAAACCCCAACTAAGTAGGAGTATTGCTATCAAAAGGATTGATAAGAAGTCGGTCATGCGGAATTCACTCCTTCACGTTTTATTACGTAAATGGAGAATATTGGTTACTTGTTCGATACGGTCAATGAGAACGGAGAAATCATCGGGCTTGCGCCGGGTGTGACCGTCATTTTAGCAAATATGCCAGAAAAACATCCAAGCTGACAGTCTATGTGGGCTTGTGTAGAGCTGATCAGTCGACTTTACATCAGTAACCGATCTGTCACGATTGCAGAAGGTGAAGTACCAAGGAAAAAGCAAGACGATTTCGGTGAAGGTCACGAAAGAAACAAGCACAGTGCCCTCGGGATAATCGGGGGCTTTTTGTACGTGTTCAAACATGTACATTCACTTCACACAATGATAAAATGTTCGTATATACAAGATAACGCTGCCTAACATCAACGAAGTATGCCAACGTATCCAGGCATGCTTTTTTCGGGCGAGCACAAACCTTTTCACAAATGTGCAGCTGCTCTTTTATGAGAAGGCAGCCGTAGAGGTTTTCATACTTTTTGGAGCGGGGTTGCACATATGATAGTGGTAAAGCAATTAATGGATCATTGCCACCGCTTTTTTGGAAGTGGAGGAGAGCTGTATCAATCCGAGGATGCGGATATCCTGATTGCTGTCTATCCAGCTACGCGCAAGCGAGGATGGTGGACGTATGCCACGCTTGAGCTGCATAAGATGGGAGCCACAGAGTACCTCGTCTATTCCTATCAGTTTGAGCAGAGAATGATCACGCATTTGGCAAGAGTAGCAGCCCAGGTAATTCGTCAGTGGGAGAGTCAATCTACCCGTATGGAGTCTGGGAGTATCTTTTCGCTCGGGGATACAATCGTGGAAAAATCGGTTTTGAATCATATGGTACTGACCCCTGCCTATTATGAAGAGGCTGGACTTGAATATTATACAAACGGCAAGGACGTAATCAGGTTCATGATGCTTCATGCAATCGCGGATTCTGAAGCAAAGTTTTTGGAACAATATGGACTTATGGCATTACAGGAATGGTTAGCGCACTCCGGTGTCGATTCCCTGAATGTTACGCGTACGCCTGCCATCTGAGAAGGGAGCGAGCGAAATGTCAGCGATTCGCTTGAGAGTCACCGTAGTAGTGGAACACGAAGGGAAAGTCCTCCTCATCCGTGAGCAGACACAACGAGGCATCTTTTACAACCTGCCGGGGGGAATCGTAGAATATTTGGAAGCGATTCCAGACGCGGCGAAAAGAGAAGTGATGGAAGAGACCGGACTCCTCGTGGAAATGGAGCGATTGATCTGGATAGACGATCGGATCGATCAGGAAGGGAACGGAAAGCATACAGTCGGAGTAGGAGTTCTGGCGAAGCTCGTCGGTGATGAGACAGCCCCTACGCCAGGTGGTATCGTCGATGAAGAAATCGAATGGGCTGGCTGGGTCACGATAGACGAGTGGAAACAACTGCCGAACGACCACAAAACACGCCCGGATCAAGTCAAGCAAGTCTTGTCTGATCCCTCTTATCAACCGATGTACTTAGGAAATATGCTGAGCCAAGCAGAATAAAAACAAGAGACACCGCCCTTTTCCTAATGAAGAGGAGCGGTGTTTTTTTCTTACACTTTTTGCTGTACGGAAGCTTTTCTTCCTTTTGCAACAGCGAACACGACAATGACTGCCGAGAGAACGGCACCGAGTGTCAATGGCTCTGACAGGAGGAGCCAAGCGGCGATGATCGATAAAAAGGGTTGAAGGTATTGAATTTGACTGACCTTGGAGACGCCACCGAGTGCCAGGCCGTGATACCAGGCGAAAAAACCGAGAAACATACTAATTACGCTAATATAGCCAAAACCGATCCAGACAGGCCAAGTGGCTAGTTTTAATTCAGCGAGCAGCGGACCTGCGAGCGGAACGATGAGAAAAGGAAAGGCAAAGATCAACGACCAACTGATGACCTGCCAACCACCCATTGTCTTGGAGAGCTCACCGCCAACCGCGTATCCGATCGCAGCACTAATGACCGCCCCGAGTAAGGCGAGATCTGCCCATTGGAGGGCACCAAAGCCAGAACTGATCGCGTAGGCGATAATCGTCACACAGGCGATCACACTAGAAATCCAATACTTCCGGGTGGGGCGTTCTCCTGAAAAAAATATCGCTGCGCCAGCTGTGGCCAATGGCAATAATGCGATGATGACTGCGCCGTGCGTAGCGGGCACTCTCTCCATCGCCCACGACGAGAAAAACGGGAAGCCTGCTACTACTCCGGCGGATACAAGAAACAGTTTCTTTGTCTCTTGCCAAGTAGGAAACGATACTCGTTTGATTAAGAGCACCAAAGCAGCCAGTACAGCCGCGATCAACGCTCGTCCCAACCCTGCTGAGAGGGGAGAGAGCGCGGTTACAACCACCTTCGTTGCAGGCAAGGTCAAGCTGAAGCTAAGCACCCCGATGAAGCCATAGAGCAATCCCATTTTCTCTGTATGGAGCTGCCCAGGAGTGGTTGGCTGCTCTGTTTGTACGGTTTGCTTCTCGATAGGAAGCTGTGCACTCATCCGAATCCCATCCTTTATCGAATAAAAGTTTTCTGTTGTTCCATCTTAGAGGCGACCGAGCATAAACGGTAGAGCCAATTGGCAGCAGGAGCAGTAAGCCAATTTGTCGAAAATGAGGAAAACGTAAACAGGAAGTGTGGAGGGCGGATCAGGATGGAATGGAAGCCGGACAAAGATGCGGGAGTTCCGATCTATATGCAAATCGCCAAAGAGCTGGAACGACAGATTGTGCTAGGAGTGCTGTCCCCAGGTACATCTCTGCCGCCAGAAAGAGTGTTGGCGCGGCGCTTTGGCGTCAATCGTGGGACAGTATCGGCAGCGTACGAAGAATTGCGAGCAAAAGGTATTTTGCAATCGTGGCAAGGGAGCGGTACTTGGGTCAGTCGTGATTTATGGGGCGTCAAACAAATGCCAAACTGGTATACCTACACGAACGGCGGGGCATTCTTGCCAGCCTATCCACTCGCGAAACGAATTCAGGATGCGTGCTTCGACTCCTCGATCATCAATCTGGCAAAAGCTGAATTGGCAACGACGATGATCCCAGCATTGATACCAATGACGCCGGGGGAAGAAGACGAGATCAAGCTTGAGCTGGGGTACGCGCATCCAAAGGGGGAGCCGCGTCTGCGTGAGGCGCTGGCTGTGCATTTGCAAGAAAACTACGGCATTCACGCTTCTTCCGACGAAATTTTGGTGACGTCAGGAGCGCAGCAGGCATTGCATTTGATTACACTCTGTCTTTTGAATCCTGGAGATACAATCGCAATGGAGGGACCCTCCTATTCGTATTCCTTGCCCTTATTCAGTTCAGCTGGCCTGCGTTTATTTCGCCTGCCGATGGATGAGGACGGTATTGTACCCGAGGCTGTCTACGACTTGCAGCGGGAGCATCGGATTCGCATGGTTTTCGCCAACCCGACCTATCATAATCCAACTGGGACGATTTTAAGTGAGACACGGCGAGCCCAGTTGCTCGATATTTGTCAGGAGCTGCGCTTGCCACTTGTGGAGGACGACGCTTATGGTGCACTGACACTGGCTGGAAGCCCTAGACCGCCCAAGCCGATCAAAGCCATCGACAAGACAGGTGCTGTTCTGTATGTCGGGAGTCTTTCGAAAACGATTGCGCCGGGCTTGCGGATTGGCTGGCTGGTGGGACCAAGATCTGTCGTAGAAAGACTAGCCGATGCCAAGCAGCAAATGGACTTTGGCACGAGCAGCGTCTCCCAGCAGTTCGCCCGGCATTTTGTTGAGCGAGAGAGCTGGAACAATCAGCAGCAGCGGATGTCTCGTTACTTGTTGGAGCAGCAACAAACGATGGTACGCGCTATGCGCAAGCATCTCTCCGATTTTGCCGTATGGAACGAGCCGGGTGGCAGCTATCATATTTGGTGTCGGTTGCTTGCTCCCAGGGACGAAAAAGAATTGCTGGATGATGCAATCAGAGAGGGCGTTGTCTTTACACCTGGCAGCGTTTATGGAGCGGAAGCGGGGTGGCTGCGACTGACCTATTCGTGGGAGTGCCCGGCGAATATCGAGGAAGGAATTCAACGCATCCAAAGAGTACTTCAGCAGAAAAAGCGATAAGAAAAGGGATTATTTCCTTATTTATGAAACTAATTTCCACCTCACTCGTATGCACTATAGAGGCAATTTTAGAAAGGGGGGACAGTCGTGGGCGTACTTGAAACCGTCTACATGGTCTGCCTTGTACTTGGTCTAATCTACACGGTCATCTCGCTGTTGTTTGGCGATGCGCTCTCGGATTGGCTGGGACATCTGCATCTGCCTTTTGCTCAGCCCATTCTGTTGGTCAGCGGCATGACTGCCTTTGGCGGAGCGGGGTATCTGTTATCACGGTACACTTCTCTGGCTACGCTTGTCGTGTTGATGCTGGCTGCTGTCATTGGCATCGCTTTGGCTCTCGTCTCTTACTTCCTGTGGGTAAAGCCAATGAGTCACGCGGAAAATTCCACGAGCTATTCCATGAGTCAACTAGGAGGAAAGCTGGGGGAAGTCGGGACGACGATCCCTGCGGAAGGACTGGGAGAGGTGCTGCTGCCGATGATTAGTGGAACCACTTACCATATGGCAGCGAGTCTGGAGGGCCAGATTATCCCGCAAGGAACCCGTGTCGTTGTAGTCGAGGTGCGTGACCATGTCTTGTATGTGATCCCCTTTTACACTGAATCTGGCGAAGGAGATGAGAAATGATGGTAGATCCCGGCATTTTGACGATAGTAGGTGTTGTCGTCGCAGTCTTTCTTGTTTTGGGTATTGCCTTTTGGGCTCGTTACAAAACAGTGGGTGCAGATGAAGCCATGATCGTGACGGGTAGCTATCTCGGCTCGAAAAACGTACTCAGTGACGAATCTGGGCGCAAGATGAAGATCGTCCGCGGAGGCGGCGCATTTATCCTCCCTATTTTTCAACAAGCAAACTTTCTGAGTCTTCTGTCTCATAAGCTGGACGTATCGACTCCTGAGGTGTATACCGAACAGGGCGTTCCTGTCATGGCAGACGGTGTAGCGATCATCAAGGTTGGCGGCTCGATTGAAGATATAGCGACCGCATCCGAGCAATTTATGGGCAAGAGTGACGAGGCACTGCGCGGTGAAGCACAGGAAGTACTCGAAGGCTATTTGCGGGCAATCCTCGGCAGTATGACGGTAGAGGAAATTTACAAGAACCGTGAGCGTTTCGCACAAGAGGTGCAAGCGGTAGCGACAAAGGATTTGAAGAAAATGGGGCTGTCCGTTGTCAGCTTCACGATCAAGGATGTCCGGGATAAAAACGGCTATTTAGCTGCCCTTGGAATACCGCAAATCGCTGCGGTGAAGCGCGATGCGACCATCTCACAGGCTGATGCGGAC
This sequence comes from Brevibacillus sp. NRRL NRS-603, assembly GCF_003013445.1. Taxonomy (NCBI): domain Bacteria; kingdom Bacillati; phylum Bacillota; class Bacilli; order Caryophanales; family Paenibacillaceae; genus Brevibacillus; species Brevibacillus sp. NRRL NRS-603. The sequence continues at coordinate 20,557 of NZ_PXZN01000024.1, forward strand.
AAAGAAGCGCGGATCAAGCAGGCACAGGCAGAGGAAGAGGCACGTAAGGCAGAGCTGCTGAAGGAAACGAACATTGCCGAAGCTGAAAAGGAAAAAGAGCTGAAGGTAGCGGCGTTTAAGCAAGAGCAGGATAAGGCGAAGGCGAGCGCGGACCAAGCCTACAAGCTGCAAGAAGCTGTCGCCAAGCAGCAGGTTACAGAAGAAGAGATGAAGATCGATCTCGTCCGCAAGCAGAAGGAAATCGAGCTGGAGGAAAAAGAAATTCTTCGCCGCGAAAAGCAATATGATGCAGAAGTGAAGAAAAAGGCCGACGCCGACCGCTACTCTGTGGAACAGGCGGCAGAAGCGGAAAAAGCGAAGAAGCTGAGAGAAGCAGACGCAATCAAGTACCGCATTGAAGCTGAGGCAAAAGCAAATGCCGAGCAGAAGCGTCTGGAAGGCTTGGCGATTGCCGAGGCTGAAAAAGCCCGCGGTAGCGCTGAGGCAGAAGTCACGCGCCTCAAGCTCGAAGCCGAAGCAGAAGGGAAAGAGAAGCTGGCTGAAGCATTTGAAAAATTCGGTCATGCGGCTGTCCTCGATATTATTGCGAAAATGCTCCCTGAGCTGGCTGAAAAAATTGCCGAGCCAATGAAGGCGATCGACAAAGTAACGATCGTGGATGCGGGAGGCAGTCAGGGAGATGGCGTCAATCGTCTGAGCGGGAATGTTACGAAGCTGATGGCCCAACTGCCTGAGATGCTGAAAGACGTGTCTGGCTTGGATATGAATAAGATGATCTCGGACTTTATGCAAAAGGGTGGTAACGTGCCAGCCCAGCAACCGCCTGTACCTGTAAAAGTTCAGGTTGAGACCGATTCTATTTCAGAGGACGAAAAGAAATAATCAAATCGATCAGAAGAGTAGTGCCCCTTTTTAGCGAGGGGCACTTTTTTGTGGGAAGAAAATCAAGGATAGTCTACCTGCTTCACACGTCCGTATCCTCTCAACAATTCGCTGACCGTGACGAATGTATACCCTCTATTTTTTAGTTCAGGCAATATTTGCTCGAGTGCTTGAACAGTCTGTCTGCGATTGCCTCCGTAATCGTGAAATAGCACGATGTCTCCATTCCGCGCGTTGTTCAAAACCTTGTTAACGATTTTTTTTACACCGGGATCGCTCCAATCACGTGTGTCTTGATGCCATGACCACATGATCACGAGAAAACCGGCTTGCTTGGCTGTATCGATGACGGTCTCGTCATAATATCCACCTGGGGGACGAAAGAGGGTGGGACGAACCCCTGTTGTCGAATAGATTGTCTCCTGGGTTTTTTGCACCTCTTCTAACAGTCGTTTCGCTGACAGCTTTCGAATATCTGGATGACTGTAAGTGTGATTGGCAATCTCATGGTGATCATTCGCGAGAGATTTGACAATATCCGGGTACTGGCTCACGCGATTGCCCACGACAAAAAAGGTAGATTTCGCTTGGTATTGCTTCAGCAACGCTGCGATCTGAGGAGTGTATACCTGATCAGGACCATCGTCAAAGGTAAGGGCAATCACCTTGCTCTCTGTCGGCACTTCCCAAACGATATCTCCTCTTGTTTCGTAATACTCACGATTTTTTCCCCGAATGGCATTGGCTGTCTCGCTGAAGGAAGGAACTAGAATGACAGCTAACAAAAGGGGGAAAAAGAGGATATGCTTATTCATTCGTTCACCTCGTTGCAGAGACTTTCGAACTAGGTAGCTGTAGGTGATGATGTACTCACCGTTACTATGCGACAAATCTTAATGAATATTCTTTGTGTCCTCGCGGAAAAGACACTTGTTCTTTTTGTGTGGATAATTTAAGCTAGTAAAAGTATAAAACGTGAGAGTTGGGTGGAGGAATCAATCATGAAGGTAGCAAAATTCGGGGGAACATCTCTGGCGAATGCCGAGCAAATAAAAAAAGTATGCCAAATTGTTATGGCGGATCGGGACAGACGATTGATTGTTGTATCGGCACCTGGGAAGCGGCACAAGGAAGACACGAAGGTTACTGATTTGTTAATTGCCTATGCTGAGCGATCTTTGGCTGGGGAGCCTATAGGGGAAGCGAAACAAGCAATTTTCTTGCGCTATCGGGAGATTGTGGCAGATCTCGGGCTTTCTGCCGAGATCGGTCAGGCGATCGAAGCAGAGCTCGAGGAGGTTCTCGCAAACAAGGCGGGCTTGTCCGCAGATAGATTCATGGATGCAGTCAAAGCAGCCGGAGAGGATACATGCGCCAAAGTTGTTGCTCATTATTTGCAGAGCTTGGGTGAGGTGGCGACCTACATGAATCCAAAGGATGCAGGAATGCTGGTTACGGATGAAGCAAGCAATGCTCATATCCTCCCTGAAGCGTATGCCAAATTGGCGGCATTGCGAGAGCGGGAGGGAATCGTTATTTTCCCTGGCTTCTTCGGTTATTCGCGTGCAGGTGATCTGGTTACTTTTTCACGAGGTGGCTCGGATATTACGGGATCGATTCTAGCTGCGGCGGTTCAAGCAGAGGTCTACGAGAATTTTACCGATGTCGACTCAGTGTATGTGGTCAATCCAAACCTGATTGCCGATCCGAAAAAAGTAACAGAGATTACGTACCGAGAGATGAGGGAGTTGTCCTATTCCGGCTTTAGTGTGTTCCACGAGGAAGCGTTGATTCCGGCGTATCAAGCAGATATACCCGTATGCATCAAGAATACGAACAATCCATCTGCGCCTGGTACGATGATTGTGGCTGAGCGAGGATCTGCTACAAACAGGGTGTCGGGGATTGCAAGTGACGGCGGCTTTTGCAGTATTTACGTCAGCAAGTATTTGATGAACCGAGAAATTGGCTTTGGCCGCAAGCTGCTGCAAATTCTGGAGGAGGAAGAGCTTTCGTATGAGCATACGCCATCTGGAATTGATAACATCTCCGTCATTCTGCGCGAGCGCGACCTCACGGAAGAGAAGGAACAGCGGATTGTAGAGCGCATCCGCCGAGAGCTGTTCGCTGATGACGTCGCTGTTCAGCATAGTCTTGCGCTCGTTATGATTGTCGGAGAGGGCATGCGTCAATCTGTGGGGACAACTGCGAGAGCCACTACAGCGTTGGCTGCTGCGAAAATCAATTTGGAAATGATCAATCAGGGGTCATCAGAAGTAAGCATGATGTTCGGGGTAAAAGCCGAAGAGGCAGATCGTGCTGTGATTGCATTGTATCAAGAGTTTTTTGGAGCAGAAGAACCAGTGGTATCCTCATCGTCACAAGCCGCTTCTGTCATTGTGTAGTTGCGTGCTTCAAATAACCCGCTATTTGCATCCTGTACCCATTGATATACATGCCATTCTGGCAGTGCAGATGCGAGTCCCACAATCCAATAGCTGAGCGTGGGATAATGCCAGCCAGCTATGTCGCGTACAGAAGGGATTGGCGGTGTATGGGGGTGTGTATGCAAGACACCTAACCATTGAAGATTGTTCTTGCGGATGTGTTGCAAGGCTTGTAGAAACGTTGTCCCATCCCAAGCGAATACGTGCTTGTCAGGTGAGATGGGCATCGGTACATAGGCCGTAATCGTTGCGCCACGACCTGCGAGCAAAGCAGAATACTCATAAGGAAACGCCTCTTGTGCTTCGGCCAGGAGGCGTTTCGCTACTTTTTTCGTCAGGAATATTTTGTTATTCTTAATCGCAAAGGGGTCACCCAACCAAGCGGGATTTTTCATTCGGCTTTCGTCCTTCTTCTTTATTCGGCATGATTTGGAGGTTAACAATCGATGACTACGATACATGTGGGAGTTTGCGGCTGGGGCGATCAGCATGAATTGTACGTACAAGGTGTGCGCAATCGGGACAAGCTGTCGGTATATGCCAGCCACTTTCCAATTGTAGAGGTGGATAGTTCTTTTTACGCTATTTTACCACAGCGAAATTACGAATCGTGGGTGAAGGATACACCTGAACGATTTGGCTTTATCGTCAAGCCTCATCAAGGGATGACGGGGCATCAACGGGGGGACGCTTCGGGAAGCAGACGGGAATTGTTTCGTCAGTTCGAAGAGAGCATTCAGCCAGTCGTGGAGGCGGGCAAGCTTAAAGCATTACTGTTTCAGTTTCCGCCGTGGTTCGATTGTACCCGAGAGCATGTCCAGTATGTGACTGCTTGCCGCCAAGCCATGCAGGCGTATCCGTTTGCAGTGGAGTTTCGCCATCAAAGCTGGTTTGAATCACGGTATTCGGAGCGAACGCTGGATTTCTTGCACAAGATCGAAGCGACACATGTTGTATGTGATGAACCGCAAGTCGGAAAAGGCTCGGTTCCAATTGTTCCTGCCGTGACGAAGCCATCCTTGGCGTTGGTCCGCTTTCATGGGCGCAACAAAGCGGGCTGGCGAGATCCGGGAGAGGGACAAAATTGGCGAGATGTCCGTTATTTATATCGATACAGTGAGACAGAGCTTGCAGAGTGGGTTGAACACATCAGGCTGCTCGAACGGGAAGCGGATGAAGTCTGCATTTTGTTCAACAATAATTCTGGAGGAGATGCAGCAGCGAATGCGAAGCAATTTTCGGAGATGCTTGGCCTTGCACCTACTGGTCTGAATCCTCGTCAGATGGACCTGTTCTCCACGTAGCAAGAAAGAAGGGAAGTTTCATGCTTGCAATAATAGCTATCTTGTTTGTCATCATCGGAGTCGTGGCTGGCATCATTGGCAGTATTGCGGGTCTGGGTGGTGGGATTTTTTTCGTGCCCGCCCTGCTATATTTTGGGAACTGGTACATGCCTGGATCGATGAACCCACAAGTAGCAGCGGCGACTTCGCTAATTGTGATTGCGGTAACGGCCCTATCTTCCTCCCTTTCTTATCTCAAGCAAAAAAGAGTAGATAAAGAGAGCGCTATGCTCTTTTTTATCGGGAGTGCCCCAGGTGCTATTGTGGGCGTGTATCTTAATACATTACTAGCAGTGGAGGGCTTTTCGCTGCTGTTTGGCTTGTTTCAGCTCTGCATGTTCGTCGTATTGATGGTCAAAGACAAAATCAAACCACGCAGCATCGAGTGGGAAGTCCAACGCCACTTCGTCGACAACGAAGGAAATGAATATGTGTACGGGTATAGCAAATGGTCCGTGATTACGATTGCCTTCTTTGTCGGGATTACCTCGTCGCTATTTGGCGTGGGGGGCGGCATCCTGATGGTTCCAGCCATGATGATTTTGTTTCGCTTCCCGCCGCATATTGCCACGGCTACGTCTATGGTGGTCATCTTTTTATCAGCCGTGGTTGGATCAATTACGAATATTTTCCACGACAACGTACACTGGCTGTATGCGGCGATGCTCGCACCTGGAGCATGGGCGGGCGGAAAGCTCGGAGCGATTGCCGCCAGTAAAATGAAAGGTCGCACCATCGTGCTGTTTTTGCGTGTCCTGATATTGGGAATTGCCATACAAATGATCGGAGAAGCGATTTTTGGATAATGAGACGAGAGGGAGGGGAAAGTCGTGGCTGACACCTGTACCTTACACATTTTGCACACGAATGACTTGCACAGCCATTTTGATACGATGCCGCGAATTGCAACCTGCCTGAGCAAGCACCGAGAAGAGTGGGAGGGCAAGGGAGAGCATGTGCTGGCGGTCGATATTGGAGACCATATGGATCGAATGGATATCCGATCGGAAGCGAGCTTTGGGAAAACAAACGTCGAGATCATGAACCGAAGCGGGATTCAATACGCGACGATCGGAAACAACGAAGGCATCACACTCCCGAAAGACAAGCTGAATGAACTGTACACAGATGCGCGCTTCACGATCATTACGGGCAATCTGTTTGAACCGACAACAAATTCTGTCCCGTCTTGGGCTGTACCGTACGCTATTCATACCGTAGGCGAGCTGCGGCTGGCGATCTTGGGGATGACGATTCCCTTTGGTCCCTCTTATCAAAGTATGGGATGGGAGATCAAGGAACCGATCCCGATTTTGCGTGAGCAGATTGCCGCGCTGCGCTCGTCAGTGGATGTTGTCATTTTGCTTTCGCATCTCGGCTATCAGACAGATTGTATGCTGGCAAATGAAATCGATGGGCTGGATATCATTTTGGGCGGACACTCCCACCGGGTGCTGCCTCATGGAGAACGCCTGGGAGGCACCTTGATCACACAAGCTGGGCGATTTGGCGAGTATGTCGGTCATGTGAAGCTCGTTTGGGACGGGAAGCGTAGAAGGATTACAGATATGCAAGCAGAGCTTCTACAGCCAGAACAGTATCAGGTAGACGAATCATTGAACCAATTCATTAAGCGTGAAAAAGCATGGGCAGAGAATCGTTTGTTTCAGCCGATTGTTCAACTGGAGCAAGACATGCACATAGGCTGGACGGAGGAGACCCCCTATGGTTCCTTCATTGCAGCAAGTATTCGCAAATGGACCGGTGCTGAGATCGGCATGGCAAATGGAGGGCTGCTGCTTGCAGATTTGCCGCGTGGGAGCTTGTCTTTTGCTGATTTGCTGCACAGTATGCCCCACCCGATCAATGCCTGTGCGGTCACGATTACAGGCGCGCAGCTCGCCACTGTTCTGGAGCAAGCCATTCAACCGGAAATGGTCCATCGGGAGCTGCGAGGGTACGGCTTTCGCGGCAAAATAGAAGGCTGGATGTGTGTGGACGGATTGCACATCCGCTACAGCGAGGATGACCAGCCGCAAATTATCCAGATTGAAGTCAACGGGCAACCGCTTGATCGCGAGCGTCTGTATCGAGTCGGGACGATCGACATGTTTATGTACAATCGCATGTTTCCTGATTTGCTGCTCGGCAGTGAGGTTACGTTTTTCTTGCCCGAGATGCTGCGTGAAGTGCTCGCCACCACGATCAAGGACCAGCAGATGCTGCAAAATGCGTTTCGTCCACGTTGGGAAAAGATATCGTCCCCGTCAAAAAACCAATCGTAGAGACCGGGTTTTCGGGAATGCTATCGAAAAACGGGAGGAGACGAGCGATGCGCTTCATTGATGAGGTATACAAGCTGTACAAAGGACATTTTAATGGCGATGAAGAGGACATTACAGCGATTGTCGTCGGCATTCTCGCGGAACAGTCTCGGGATGATTTGCTGGACTTGGTCGAGGAAATGGACGAGGAAGAGCTATTTCACATGCTCGCGACGTATATGATTGAAGTGATGAAACGAAAGGTTGCAATGGATGATGAACAATCCCCCACAACCATGATGCATTAACCTCACATTTCTCTTCTGAATGTCATAGGATGGTAACGCCAACAGACATGACAGGAAAAGGAGGAATCTTGATGGTCGAGGTAGTGCCAATCCACTTTCCAGAGGGGACGGCTATTGCTGTCACCGTTCGTTTGCCCAAGACGACGCTATTGGCTGTAACGACCGATCATGGCTACATCATGTGTGGAGCGCTGGATGTGGGGCTATTAAACGAAAGGTTAGCAGCGAGAGAAATTCTTGCCGGTCGTGCGGTGGGGGTCAAGACCATACAGGAATTGCTGGATGCGCCGCTGGAGTCCGTGACGACGACGGCGGAGAAGAAGGGGATTACGGCTGGCATGATTGGGCGGGATGCTGTCGTGAAAATGCTGTAAAACAACAAATGGTTTGCCTATAGAAGAAACCTTTGTCCCAGGACAAAGGTTTTTTAGTTTTCTCACGCTTTTTTACCAACGGGCATTTTGTTCTTCACAGATTCCGATCTTGCTTTGCACCGTAATTATTTTTCCATCAGGTGTTGAGAGTGTCCCGTCATATCGGCCGATTACTTGATGCAGAGTGGTTCGCACCAACACAAAATTTTTGTGCTCGGTTCGAATAAAAAGTGGTGTAAAGGTAAGGCGTACGGCAGACGATTCTTCACTCGCAAGCGTCCAAGGGAGCATCCGGTTGTCAGGATCGTAGGTAAAACGAATTTGTTCACTCAGCTTATAGAGGACACCATCGATCATCAAGCCATTTTCGGTCATTCCCGTTCCGTCCGTCCAGCCTCTGCCAAAGTTAAAGCCTGCGACACCCTCCGCATGACGGAAAGAGCAGGTCGTCCAATTCCAACGAGTGTGATACGGCCAAACGCCACGCCCAAAATCCAGACTGGCAAAAGCATTCTGCCGATCGAGCAAATAGGATTTCCCGTTATAGGCAATGGTGCCATGCACAGGCCGGGCCGCTTGCTTCGACGTGAACTGAAAGCGCTCCGCACTCCACGGAATCACGACATTTAAGGATTCGGCTGGTGGATCAATCACGATGTTGAGCGAGAGATGCTTATCGCCGGGACAAATGGCAGTCGCTTCTACACTCGTTCCGCTGGCTTTTGGCAGAAAGGAGACAGAGAGCTTGCGACTCGCAAAATGGCAAGGCTCATCTACGGCGGCACCAAGCCGAATCCCTGCACCAAAAGGAACCGTAACGGCATTGTCCGCGGTCTCTCCTGTCGTCAGATCAATAAAATGGACAAAGACAATGCCAGCGTAATCCAGATTGACCATCGCAATCGACATCGCACATTCAGGCGCGGTGATAAACCAAAAATTCCATTTTTTCCGGCGAAGCCAATGCCTGCTAAATTGGCAGTCATGCAACGGATAACGGGACCAGCCAACCGCTTCGGGAAGCAAGCGACCATTCTGATCACATAAGGAAAGAGGCTGCGTTAATTCTTTTTCAATAAGCGGCATACGATCATCTCCTTTGCAAACAAGGATTCTTCCAGACAAATGCGTCTCAAGTGTTTTTCCTCGATAGACATGAAAGAAAATCTAGAAAAAATTTCATGTAGAATCAAGTCGAATCACGCTATAATAGGGATACCCTGAGGAAAGGCGAAGGAAAGGAAATGCGACTGAAATCCATTCAAAAATGCCAGCCGGGTGATAAACTGGCTCGTTCCATCTATACAGAGAATGGAACGATTCTCGTTGGCGCCGGAGTAGAACTAACCCAACGAATGATAGCTCGACTCAAAAATAAAAACGTGAACAGTCTCTACATCCAAGACAAGCGCACGGATGATATCATCGTGGAGACAGTCATTTCCGAAAATACTCGCAGACAAGCAATGTCCCTGATTCATGATACATTCCGAACTGTTCATCAAGTCCCGGACAAATGGCAGCAGCTTTTTTCGGACAAAGGTTTGGGACGTAAGCTGCGGGATGTCATGCAAGCCGTTGCGGATGAATTGAACAACTGTGGTTCAGCCATGAATTTATTGGCAGATGCTTGCGCCTTCGACAATTACATATTCACGCACTCATTTAACGTTGCCTTGTATAGTACAGCTCTCGCCATAAATACGGGCTGTTCGGAAAAAGACGTGTTGGAGATTAGTATTGGCGGTATGCTCCACGACATCGGAAAAGTGCATATCCCAGACAACATATTGAAAAAGCCGGGCCGCCTTACGCAAGAAGAGTTTGAAATCATGAAAAGACATACGGAGATCGGTTTTGAAATGCTTCGTCGGCAAGACGACATCCCGTTGCTTGCAGCCCACTGCGCTTTTCAGCATCACGAGCGCTGGGATGGCTCTGGTTATCCCCGGCACCTGAAAAAGGAAGAGATTCATCCGTTTGGTCGCTTGATGGCAGTGGCGGATGTATTCGATGCCCTGACGTCGCATCGGGTATACCGTCGTGGAATGCTCCCTCACGAAGCGATGGAGGTGCTCTACTCCGGTTCAGGCAAACTGTTTGACCAAGTGTATGTAGAGGCTTTGCGAAATACGATTGCTCTCTACCCTGTAGGTCTGACCGTCACTCTGAACAATGGCATGTCTGGTGTCGTCGTCGACTCGAACAAGGGAATGCCGAGCCGTCCGATCATCAGAGTGCTGGTGGATGAGGAAGGTCGGGATATCGAGCATCCCTATGAGTATGACTTGTCCAAAATGCTGACGCTCATGATCATCGCCAGTGGCGATTTGGTATAATCAGAGCCAGTCCTTCTTTTTAAAAATGACAAACATCGTCGTGCCGATAGCCGCCATACATCCCAGCACGATGTAGTAGCCGTAGGGTGAACGCAGCTCAGGCATTACATCAAAGTTCATCCCGTATATACCGGTCACAATCGTCAACGGCATAAAAATCGTCGTCAAGGCGGTAAAAACACGCATAATATCGTTGGCTCTGCCAGCAAGCGCCGCTTGATACGCTTCGCGCAAGTTCCCGATGAGATCGCGAAAAGCTTCAAAGCTCTCTACAATTTTGCTGGCATCCTCTACAATATCGCCAAAGTACTTCCGCAGATAAGGTTGAATGAGCGGGAGTTCTTTTTTATGTAAGGCGTCAATTAAATCCCGCTGGGGAACGAGCATTTTACGGGCGTACAAGATTTCACTGCGCAGCCCGATAATTTGATCCAGATGGGATTTTTTCGTGTGCATCAAAATTTGCTCTTCCAGATTTTCAAGCAGGTCTTCAATTTTTTCGGTCACATCAAAATAACGATCGACAATTTGATCTACCAGGTAGTACAGAAACGCATCGGGGCGATTCACTTCTTTTTCCCGGATGATCGACAGCATGGTAGTGAATTCCGGGGCCTCCTGCTTCGTTACGGTGATGATGGTGCTGCTTCCCAAAAAAATATTGATCTCACGCAGGAAGATATCATGATTGTGGAAGGTAATACCATTGATGACCATAAAGTAATGATCATCGTAGTTTTGCAGCTTGGGCCGCTGTTCTTCCTCGTCGATGCAGTCCTCAACAGCCAGATGATGCAGTCCGAACAGCGGCTGTAAAATATCCAAATCGAATGGCGCGGCATGAATCCAGTAAAACCCGTTCACAGGTGGAGTAGTAGTCTCTTCGATGTCCTCTATTTCAGTGATGATTCCGTTTTGTACAAGTCTGATCTTCATGTTCGATTCTCCTGCAAGTGGATTCGGTTGCGGTGGGGAGACGGGGCCAGATTTGTGTGAGAATCAGTTCATAAGCAGAGCGAAGTGCTCGGCGGCTAGGCGGAGCCTTTGATGGACGCTGTTGCTTGGGAGTCGTCATGCAAGTTCGCCTCCTTGATGAAAGCCTTCATCCTATATGTATGAACGTCAACCCGTCCTTTTTCCCGCTGCTGCTAGCTGTGGTAATTCCTTTGATTCGTATGAGTCCGGTCGCTCCAAATAATACCGCATGTTTCATTGCTATAGTGTTTCTCACTTTCTACGATCCCTCTCTCTTATTTTACCGTTTAGGACGGTATGACCAAAGCCATTTTTTGCATACTACAGATATGCTGAACAGATGAAAAGGTGGATGTATCGACATGTGGACAAACAAGAGGGCAGGTATAATTGGCTGTATCGTATGGATGTTGACGGGAGCCGGGTGGGGACAAGCAGCTCTTGCCTTGGAGACGAGAGACGTACAGCCTCCTCCGACTGTTTTTGAGGAAATCCAGATCAAACGGCAGGATGTGACAGGCGATGGTCGACCGGATCTTATAACATTGCTAGGAAAGAGGTTTGCGGCAGACAGTCCTTACTTTGAACACTTAAAAATCATGGTTCAAGACCCCGTTGCGAAAAAAACAACCTTTTTTACAACACCGTATGGCGCTTATCAGCCGGAGATGTTCTTTTGTGATTTTACCGGAGGGGGTGTGCAGCAAATTTTGCTTCAGGCGCCGACTGGGGGTAGCGCAGGGACGTCTGAGTTTTATTTGTTCGCAGACAAGGACAACAAGCCGGCGATTCTGCCTGTTCCACAGTCCTTGACGATTTCGGGCTCCTATCAGGACCAATACAAGGTGCCATTGACGATCAAGGAGACGGGGGAGACTGTCGTTCTCGATTTGTCTGATCGCAAAAAAATCTATGAAGAAAATGGTGTCTACAAGAACGGGAAGCTGGTTTCTCCAGTAGAGGTCATGCCTAACACATTCAGTGTACTCATGCCTATCGATGAGAACCGCGATGGCATCTGTGAATTAAAAGGGGAGCAGAGAGTCAGCGGTATTGCCAACGCCGATACGATCGCCTATGTGGAGTCGTACTGGAAGTGGGACAAGACAAGCTGGAAGCTGCAGCGAGTAGTTGTGAGGAAAGCGGAAATGTAGGCGTAGCTAGGCTCATTCAACCGTCCATTGTCAAGGTGGACGGTTTACACCCGTTTGTAAAGGGGTATATAATTGAAAGGATATTCCAGAGATATATGTACTCGGATAAAAGGAGTTCAGGCTATGAGCACATGTCCGTTTTCCACCTTTTTTGGTTTGAAAGGGAAAGGAAAAAGTGAATCTTTTTTTCAGGGGGTGAAGGAAAAGGGGGAAGTGCAAGTTGTAGGGAAGAGCACCCTTGCGAAGCAACTAGCAATGATCAACCTGACCGAAGAAGAACTGAGCATTGTGAAAGCACTTCAGCCACTTATCATTCAAAATATTGACGCTATTGTGGACTATTTTTATGCCAGTATTGAGAAAGAGCCGCTTTTAATGAAGATTGTAAACCAAAACAGCACGATTGAACGGTTGAAGTTAACGTTGAACCGCCATATCTGCGAAATGTTTAGCGGACGCATCGACAGCGCTTACATTGAACAGCGCAGTAGAATTGCGGTTATACATATGCGAATTGGCTTGGAACCAAAATGGTACTTGGGTGCATTCCAAAACATTATGGTTTCCTTGATTGATCTCTTGCAAAAAAACATCCCGAACAAGGACGAATTCGTACAAGCTCTCACAGCTGTCACGAAGATTCTCAGCATCGAACAGCAAATTGTGCTGGAGGAATATGAAAACGAGCATGAAAAGGCACGGAGAGCGGATCAAGACAAAAAGGACGAGCTGCGAATCCTCCTGACCAATTCAGCGCATGAGCTGGCAGCGGTCTCAGAAGAAAACAGCGCGTCTGTTGTGCAATTAACAGAACAGTCGAGAGAAGTGCTCCGTTTTGCAGAAAATGGCACGGGCTTTTCCACGAAAGCACAAGACCTCTCCCGTGAAGGCAAAGAGAAGCTAGAAAAACAACAGGAACAAATGTGCTTGATTCAGAGCAGCGTCAAGCAAATCTCGGAAGAAATGAACGCAATGGAGGAAAACGCAGAAAAAATCCAAGGGATTGTAGAGGTCGTGACGGCGATTGCCGAGCAGACAAATCTCTTGGCGCTAAATGCTGCGATTGAAGCAGCACGTGCTGGCGAACAGGGACGCGGATTTGCCGTCGTTGCCGATGAGGTGCGCAAGCTGGCAGAACAGACCAAAAAGTCAGTATTTGGTGTTCGTGAGCTGATCGAGAAGACGAACCAACAGACAGCAGTCCTCTCATCGGTCGTGGTAGAAATCCAGGCGCTGGTACAATCGAGCACGACGGTAGTAAACGAGACGAATGCCTTTTTTGAAGGAATTATGAGCGCTGTCTCAGACAGTAAAGAGCAGAGCTCACGGATTCAGCGGGAGCTGGAAAACTTCTTTAAAGTCATGGAGGATATGAACCAAGCGGTGGCACAGGTAGCCAGCTCTGCGGATGAGCTATCGGAAATAACAGAAAACCTGTAGAAAAGAAAAATCAGTATTACGTTGTCGGTTCAAAGGGGCAATATTGGCGGCAATTGCGCAATGGAGGACTGTAAACGTTTATGGAGACAACCGGACTTTGTCCATTGTTGCGGATGGCGTGAATTTCCCCAGGCTCTACAAAATAGCATTCACCCGTGCTGACATGAGTGGTTTGTGCTCGTTGAACTTCATTTTCATTATTCGTTTGGACATAAATCATATTTGTTAACGTGCCTGAGACTACCAATTCCCATCCAAAAGAGTCACCGTGATTATGCGGAATGGATTCCTGGTCTGCTGGCAAATGGATCAAGACAACCTCTACATGTGGCGTGGAGAATAATACTTTGCGTCCATAAGGCAGGTTTAACGGCTCCGGGATGTATGGACCGAGTTGTTCCATGCAAGGAGACAAGGAAATAAGAGCGCGTCTAAGCTGGGCAGGCGTAGGCGAAACGAGGGCCCCAAATGCTTGTTCCAGACGTTCCAGATTCATAAATAACCTCCCAAACGAAAGTCATACTTCCTACACCATATGATCAAATTTCAAGAGTAGTGATAGTCTGAGCTTGGCCAAAAGGAAATTATTTACCATTATTATTACATTGTAAATCAACAGGATTACTTGAGGTTTAGGGCGCTTTTTTAGAAAAAGCGTCCTTTTTGTGCTATCGACAACCAGCTCACTCACCACCTATTATGAAGGTACGGCAACAAATGCCGTACAGGACGATTTGGGGAAACGTCCCCCATCAAATGTTTCGAGAACAAGAGCATTCTGATTTTCATTTAAGAGGAGGCATGCGCATGTCAACTGCCATAATCAGTGTACGCACCCACTAGAGGGGGGCGTTGATTCAAACCACCTGTCATGATCGGGAGGTTTGAATGCAGATGAATATAAAATGGTATTTGTATGTCAATGCGTTGTCATCCTTGGGATCACGCATGAACTTGATCGCGTGTAGCGCATTGATTTTTACATTTGAACATAGTGCTTATTGGATGACTGCTTTTTTCGTTGCAAGACAACTAGGAGGAATGCTGTTTAGTCCCTTGGCAGGCATATTGGCTGATCGAATGGACAGAAGGCGTACCATGATCGCAAGCGACATGGGGGCAGGTCTTGCTATTTTGGCCATCGCTTTTTATCCGACGCCGTATGTATTAATCGCAGCGGCTTTTCTCAATGGAATGCTGTATACGCTATTTCATATTAGCTTTCAGGCATCCTTGCCACAAATATTTGGGAGTGAGCAACTGGTCCAGGTCAATGGATTAAAGGTCAGGCTGGAGTCATTGGTAGGCATCATAGGCTTCATTCTGGGAGGATGGCTGACAGACCACTACGGTTATATCATTGTGATCATCTTGGATGCCGCCAGCTTTCTATTCTCTGCGTGGATTCTGACGAGACTTCGTTGGGAGGAAAAGCGGGACAATGCGCTAGCTACGTTTTCTGATGCGAATATCGGGGGAAAAGCAGCGAGCGGTTTTTGTGTCACCCTCCGTTACTTGCGGGAAACACCTGTGCTATTGACGATTAGCCTGTTAGCTTTTCTCGTATCGCTCAGTACGTCTGCCTATAATTACGGGTTGCCTTTTTTGGCGGACAAATTGCGTGGTAGTGACGCTACCCTTCACGGATTGATGTGGACGGCAATGAGCGTCGGAGCCTTGATTGGCTCCTATGTGGCAGCTCGTTTGCGGGTGGAGCTGGTGAATGGGATGCTCGTCGCTTATGCTGTTTTTTCCGTGGGCATCGTAGGGGCATTCGCGGCAAACCATGCTGTGTCTGTGCTATTGCTCTTGGTTTTCGCGGGTCTTTTTTCCGGGGCAGCGCAGGTTTATGAGAGCACACTTTTGCAACAAGCCCATAACGAGCTGCGCGGCAAGGTGATGGGGGTGCAGGGGCTTTTGAGTCGAAGCGGGTACTTCGTTGGTTTTCTCATAGCTCCATTCTTGGCGGGTGCCTTCACTTTAGTTGGGATGCTGGTCTTTGCTCAATTGATGTTTGTCGCAGGGCTGATCGGATTTGGCTTGTATCTCGTTTTTTTTCCAAAAAAATAGAAATCTGGCCTCTCGATACACGTAGTCTTTTTTCCACCTTCTAACCATAGGATGTACCAGTTGGGAGGTGTCGGGATTGGCCGTATTTCGACCCCGTCGGCGTTGGAGAAACCCGCTTTCACGTACGAAAGCGTTTTTGATCGCGTTCATTATCTTTTTTGTTTTGACGATACAGACCCTTGTGTTTTTGCAAAATCGATTGGAACCTACTCTTTTGATCCTGGCGACGCAAAAAGCCGAGCAATTGGCGAAAGAAGCGATAACAGATGCCGTAACCAAGCGGATTTCGCAGCAAGGCGTCGACTTCAATCAGATTGTCAAAATTGAGAAGAACAACGAGGGGCAGATTCAGGCGTATCAATTCAACTTCAAGGAATATGCAAGAATCGTGGGCGAAACAACAGCGAGAGTCCAAAACAAGCTCCAAGAGTTCGAGCAAGAAAAAGTAGACCGCACGATCCCGCTTGGTTTGGCTACCGGAAACTCCTTTTTGGCATCGATGGGGCCGAATTTGCCAGTGACTTTCGTGCCCATCGGCTCGGTCAAGACAAAGCTTGAGACAGAGCTGAAGGAAGCAGGCATCAATATGGTGCTGGCGACGGTTTATATTTTCGTAGAGGTCGATCTGCGCATCGTCATCCCTTTTGCGACTGAGGAGCAGACGATCACGACGAAAATCCCGATCACCCACTCCTTGATCATTGGCGATGTACCGACGTATTTGTACAACAACCCGGAAGGCAAGCCGGATGTGCCGCGTGCCCCTGGAGATACACCAGACGGCACTCCGTAATCGTTGAATAGGAAAAAGCGGCAGCGCATTGCTGTCGCTTTTTTCATAATACATTGGCCAAGGTTTGTTAATTATTCACATTTTCAGCAATCATTTGCCGCTATGATGAGAGTTGGATGTGATACCTATGAAGAAACAAAAGAAAATCCTCTTTTTCATCTTGTTAGTGGCAGGAACTTTGTTCGATTGGTCCAGTAGTCAGCTAAAACAGGACGTCGATCTGTACACGATAGGAATTGTGATTGCCAATGAGGATCGAAAAGATAAAGTAGCGGGATTAAAGGCTGGATTGCAATCGTTAGGTCTCAGTGAAGGAGCGCGTGTTCAGTATGTACCCGTTTATTTGAATACGGTTCAGACGCAAGAGGAGGAGCGCTCCCTTGTCCAGAGTTTGATTTCAAAAAAGCCGGATGTAATTGTCACGACTGGAGCGCACGAGACCTTTTTGATTCAACAGGAGACAACGACGGTTCCTATCGTTTTTATTGGTGTCGCCTCAATGGTCGAGCTGCCGCTTGTTGAGACAGAGGGGACGGTTACGTGTGGAATCAGCAATGGCCAAATGAATGTGATTGGGAAAAGATTGGAGCTGACAACTCGTTTGTTGCCTGAAGCCAAGCGCATTCTGATCATTGCCGATTCTCATGCTCCTACGACAGAGCAAGCCATCGTAGAAGCAGAGTCAGCTGCAACCTTGCTTGGTGTTCACTTGCAGGTGAAGCAGGTTGCTTCCCCAAAAGATTTAGAGCAATTGCTCAGTAGGCTCTCTCCAGGAGAATACGACGCCATGCTTCCTTTACCTAGCTATGTTCTGGAAGACGCGATTACGGATTGCTTGCCTCTTTTGATCGAGAAGCAATTGTTTGTCATGGGCGCATACCCCGAGCAGGTGAAGGCTGGCTTGTATGCCGCTTACGGCGTCTCCTTTCATGCACAAGGCATGCAGGCTGCTCATATGGTGGCTCGGGTGTTGGATGGAGTCCCTCCTACCGCTCTGTCAATCGAATGGCCGGATGACGTGCGGCTGGCTGTCAATGCCACTTCCTTGTCCAAGCTTCCGATTACCGTAACCGACCAACAGTGGTCACTGGCACAAGACTGGTATGGAGTGAGGAACAAATGAGGAGGAGCAGACTGCCGCGTATCAATCGACTGAAGACAAAGATGCTCCTGTTTGGGTTATGCATGTCCATCCTCCCTTTTCTGATTCTTGGTTATATCAATTTGCATACCAGTAAAGAAAAGGTTCGAGAAGAGGTAGACAGAGCCAATCAGATCTACGTGGAAAATACGTTGGCACAGTTGGATATGCTTTTTTTACATACCTCCCAATCCATGGAGGTGGTCCAGCAACGTTTTCTCAATGAGCGCCCTCGCGATGATGATGCTTATTTCTTACTAAATACGTTGTTGAAAACCTCCCCTTACATAGAGGAGGTCGTGCTTTTTCATCAGGATGGAGAGCCGCAGTTTATGCTGAATCGCTGGAAACACCAAAGGCTGGACACACCTAAGGAGAAAGACAACCAACTTCTTTCCACGATCCAGTCGGGAAAACCATACATCGGAAGCATTGTCCGATCAGCGGAAGGGAAGCTGCTGGTAACTGTTGCGATCCCTCATGTATCTGCCAACGGTGTAAAAGGCGGCATGTACGCAAAGCTCAATGTAAAACAGTTGCTCGAACAGGTCACACTGCGAGCGCGATATGAAAACGAGGCCTATTTATTCGTCACGGATGGGAAAAGCGATAGGTTTGCAGATCCGTTTATGTTGGGCAAGCCTTCTGATGGCTCTTTGACCTATTATGAACAAGCGATTCCTCCCTCATGGGTACTGCCAGATCGAACTGAAAAGCCTGTTATCCGTACATATCAAGCTTCCAATGGAGATGTCATGGTCAACTATGCGATGCGCTCCTCAGTCACACATTGGGTCATTATGCTGGAACAGTCGAGCCAAACGGCGTTTGCTGCCTTTTCAAAATTAGAACAATCTCTGCTCTTTACGACCTTATTCATCGCACTTATCGTGTTGGGGATTAGCATTGTGTTTTCTGTCTCGTTTAGCCGATTAATGGAAAAGATTGAATCCGCTGTGCAAAAAATCGCAGGTGGCGATTTATCCGTACGAATACCAGTAACGACCTCAGATGAAATTGGCAGACTAGCAGCGTCCTGCAATGAAATGGCACAGAGTCTGGAGATGAAGACCAATCAGCTTCTGGAAGAAAAGAAACGGCTTGATCTAGTCGTCAGTGGCATGGGGATGGGGTTGATTCTCGTAGATGAGTCTTTTCGCATTCGCTGGATTAACCAAACGGCGTCAGCGTGGTTCCAGGATACAGCTAATCTCCTAGGGAAAGACTGCCATCTGACGATTGGTCAGCAATTCAGTTCATGCAGCAGTTGCATGCTTCGAACGCGACAAATGGTAAACGAAAAGCAGACTGACCTTATTTCCTCCAGAGTCGATCAGGATGGACGTGTCCGTTCTTATCGCCATCAGGTTTTCCCTCTGCATCCGGAAAAAGAATCGTCTGCTTTTCTGGAGGTCATCGAGGACATCACGGAGAAACGAGAGCTAGAAGCCGCAATCGCACAAGCAGACAAGCTCGCTGCTATTGGACTCTTGGCGTCTGGCTTCGCCCACGAAATCAATAATCCATTAGGCATTCTATCGTTGTATGGACAAGACTTGCGAGACCGTCTGGTGGATGAGGATATTCGAGATTTACAGGACACAGGAGAGCTTACCCAATACTTGGATACGATGGACAAACAAATTAACCGTTGCAAGGAAATCACGACTCGATTGCTGCACTTTTCGGGAAAATCACCCGTTACCGAAGAAAAAGTAAATATTCATCAAGTCCTATCAGACATTCTCATCCTCCTGTCCCATGAAATACGTGTCAAACAGGTAACCGTGAACCAATCCCTGTCGGCCTCTGCTCCGTTTCTTCTCGCTACGCCCGGACAGCTTCAGCAGATCTTGCTTAATCTGTTAACCAATGCGCTGTACGCGATCCAGGAGCATGGAAATATTGAGATAGCAACTGACTCTCCATCGAATGATCAAATCCGTTTGCGGATCAGAGATGATGGATGCGGTATACCTGCAGCAGATTTGCCACATGTTTTGGAGCCCTTTTATACAACCAAGCCTCCTGGAAAAGGAACTGGTCTCGGGTTATCGGTCTGCTACGGGATTGTGACGAATTTAGGCGGAGAAATCGAGATCGAAAGTACGCCAAGCATAGGCACGACTGTTACGGTCATCCTGCCATCGGCAAAGGGGGAAGGAACAAAAGATGCACGCTGACACTCGTATACTCATTGTTGATGACGAAGCAGATTTCCGCCATCTATTAACCAGTCGATTAAAGAGAAAGGGATATACCACGCTGGAAGCACCTGACGGAATCAGCGCACAGAAGCTAGTGACCAGTGAAACGATACATGTGATTCTGCTTGATTTGAAAATGCCCGGGATGGACGGTCTCGCCTTTCTGCAATGGTGCAAGGAAGCCTCACCTGCCATTCAAATCATTGTGGTGACGGGACACGGAACCATCGAAACAGCTATCGAAGCGATGAAACGCGGCGCTTATGATTATTTGACAAAACCTTACAACCTCAATGAATTGGAGGTTCTGATATCCAAGGCCCTCGAAAAACAGCAATTGACCGAGGAAAACCAACAGTTGAGAGAAGTTCTATCGACAAATGGGAAAACGACGTTTCAAATCGTTGCGGAAAGCCCGAAGTTAAAAGAGGTCCTAGCAACGGCCAAGCGAGTAGCCAGTACGGATTTTCTCGTTCTCTTAAAAGGGGAAAGCGGGACAGGGAAGGATGTCATCGCGAGACTCATTTATGAATGTAGTGAGCGAGCATCAGAGGCATTCGTGCCGATCAATTTGGGGGCGATACCAGAAACGATGCTGGAAAGTGAACTGTTCGGGCATGAAAAGGGAGCTTTTACAGGCGCAACTGCTCAGAAAAAGGGACTGGTAGAGATTGCCCACCTAGGGACACTCTTTTTGGATGAAGTAGGGGACTTGCCTTTTCCTTTGCAGGTCAAGCTGCTCCGTTTTCTGGAAACCGGTGAATTTCGCCGAATAGGGAGCCCGATTCTGCACAAGGTGGATGTCCGTATCATTGCTGCTACCAATGCCGATCTGGAGAAGAAAGTGGAAGAAGGAACGTTTCGATCCGATCTATATTTCCGGCTGCATGTCATGGATATAACGATTCCACCCCTCACCCAGAGAAGAGAGGACATTTTGCCACTGGCCGCTTTCTTTTTGAATCGACTCAAGCGCAAGTACCCAGTCAAACCGCTTTCTTTGAAAGCGCAGGCTGCTCTTTTGGCCTACTCATTCCCAGGGAATGTCCGGGAGCTGGCTCATATGATTGAACGCGCTGTCGTTTTGGCAAAAGGAGTGGAGATTGAGGACAAGGATCTCTTTCCTCACGAACAGCCAGTACTTCACAACCCGTCAGATAGGAAGCTCCTTTCATCAGCAGAAACGGAAGAGGAAGAGGTATTTTTACTGAAAAATGTAGAGCGAGAACATATCAAGCATGTGCTGGACGTTCTGCAATGGAACAAGACCAAGACAGCTGAAAAGCTGGGGATCAGCGTACGTAATCTGTATCGCAAAATCGAAGAGTACGAGCTGCGACCGTGACATTTTGTCGCATACTGACCATGACATTTTGGCATGGTCTTTTCTTTTTCTTGCAGTTTGGGAGCGCCAAGTCGTTCGTTTTCTTGCTTTTATAGTTTGGCATGCCTCTTGCTACTCTCATGGTGTGAATGCACGATCAACATGGAGGAGTGAGACCTATGATCAAAAAAGAGAAGACAGGCTGGAAGAAGCTGTCTATGGTAGTAGTGGCGATGCTGGTTTTTGCAGGCTGCGCTACACAGCCGACCGCTCAACCCACAACAGTGAATGAGGCCAAAGATAAAACAGCGAGTGGGGCAACGGGAGCGATCAATCTAGATTCCTACACCCCGCCTAGTATGGACAAGGTGCCAGAAGGGCCATTGGGAGAATCGATTAAGTATGGACATAAGTTAATGAATGAAACGAGCACAGTGATCCCTGAATACACAGGGAATAAGCTCTCTTGCTCCAGCTGCCACGGTAATGCCGGAATGGATGCGACCTCTCCTTTAACAGGTGTCACAGCAGTCTATCCCCAGTACATTCCAAGGTCTGGCAAAGTGCTTACCATTGAGGATCGCATCAATGGTTGCTTTCAACGAAGCATGAACGGAAAGCCATTGCCTTACAACAGCGATGAAATGAGAGCGATGGTCGCCTATCTGACGTATATCTCAACAGATGTACCAGTAGGCATAAAAGAGCGCCCGTGGATAGAGAAAAATGATATGAAGAGCGTACCTCAACCGAATGTGGCCAATGGAGAAGCCCTCTTTCAAAAATCGTGTATGCAATGCCATGCAGCTGATGGTTCAGGTACAGGTCCAAACTCCGGACCAGCGCTATGGGGGGATAACTCCTTCAATATTGGTGCAGGCATGGCCCGAATTTCCAAAGCTGCTGGCTATATTCAGCGCAATATGCCTCTAGGGGAAATGGGCGGTATCAAGCAAGGTTCGTTAACGGATCAAGAAGCAGCGGACCTAGCTGCCTATATTTTGTCCAAGCCGCGTCCGGACTTTGCCAAAAAGGCACAAGACTGGCCAGCTGGAGGCGTTCCAAAGGATGTGCCGTATGCAGTAGACAGTTCAAAGAAGAAGCAATAGGAACTCAATACCTAACCCCAAAAAGGGGGCTGTCCCAAAAGTTATAAAATGACGGAGGGATAGTCCTCTTTTTGATAAAATGGAAGTGGCGAATTGTCAAAAAAGGAGGCGCAAAATGCTTAAAACCTTTCAAAAAGGCATTATTTTCGATATGGACAATACCTTGTTGCAATCCAGGATCGATTTTACCGAGATGAAGCGGGCCATTTTTCAGTTATGGGTGGACAATGGGATCGTTTCTTCTACACTTGAGTGGGAAATGCATACTGCATCGCAGCTCATTGAGATCGGGCGAAAAGCGGAGCAGATGACGAGAGAGCTGGAGCAAGCGATGTGGGATGCGGTAACCGCGATCGAGAAGGAAGGGATGCATGGCGCTGTTCTGGAGCGGCACGCGGTAGAAGTTCTAGAAGAGTTAAAGAACCGCTATCAGCTGTATATCTTGACAAACAACGCTTATGCTGCCGCTGAGGAGGCTTTGAACGGGACGGGAATCGCCTCCTACTTTGATGAAATCGTAGCACGCGAGCAGATGACGACCTTGAAGCCATCTCCATCGGGCATTCACTATATCCGCAGCCGCAAGCCGGACTGGCCTGTTTCGGCTTGGACGATGATCGGGGATTCGTGGATCGATGGAAAGGCGGCATGTGACGGACAAGTTGCTTTTATTGCCTATCAAGGGAATGAACTGGACATGGAGCGAAATGGTGTTGTACCAAGGGCGTACATAAATGATTTGGAAGAACTCCTGACCGTTCTTGAAAAGTTTGAGCAAGAGTAAAGTGCACTTCTCCAGTAAATGATTACAGACAATAGCGAAAAGTATGCTATACTTTGCATAACTGAATACCAGCCTTCAGGGTAGGGTGCAATTCCCGACCGGCGGTAATGACGAACGCACGTCTGAGCCCGCGACTCGCTATCGAAGCAGTTGATAGCGACTGACTTGGTGCAAATCCAAGGCCGACGGTACAGTCCGGATGGGAGAAGGTATTTGGAACGGCCTGTTTCGCTGTTTTTTTCAAAAAAACGGCAGAAGCAAGGCTTCTTTCTGAACGCCCTGAGCATAATATTCATGGGCGTTTTTATTTTTCATAAAACTTCATAGCGACAATCTTCAGGGCAAGGTGAAATTCCTGACCGGCGGTAATGGCGTACGTACGTCTGAGCCCGCGACTCGCTGACCACGCTTTTGCAGCGACTGATCTGGTGAAATCCCAGAGCCGACGGTACAGTCCGGATGGAAGAAGATTTTTTTGCTTTCTTCATTTGTTTTTTTCAAAAAACGGATGAGGTAAGGCTTCTTTCCCTATGCCCTGAAACGCTTTGAGGTTTCAAGGGCTTTTTGCGTTGTGTTTGGCTGGAATGATGGAACAGAAAGGAGTGCGGTATGGAGCAGGACAGCAAGTACATGGATCTGGCGCTGGAGCTGGCACGATCGGCACGAGGCCAAACCAGTCCGAATCCCATGGTCGGAGCTGTAATTGTGAAGGATGGAACCATCGTGGGAATGGGAGCGCATCTGCGGGCAGGAGAACCCCATGCTGAGGTGCACGCACTGCGGATGGCTGGGGAAAAAGCGCAAGGTGCGACCGTGTACGTGACGCTGGAGCCTTGCAGTCACTACGGGAAAACACCGCCGTGTGCAGAGGCGTTGATCGCAGCTGATGTACGTCGTGTCATTGTAGCGACGCTCGACCCGAATCCACTGGTAGCGGGACGAGGAGTGGAGATGCTGCGGGCCGCAGGGCTGGAAGTGACGGTCGGCGTGAGAGAAGAGGAAGCGAAGGCGCTCAATGAAGTCTTTTTCCATTACATCCAAACCAGACGTCCATTTGTGACGGTAAAGACGGCCAGTACATTGGACGGGAAAATCGCTTCGTTCACGGGACACAGTCGGTGGATTACGGGAGCAGAGGCTCGGGCAGAGGTGCATGAACTGCGCAGGCAGCACGATGCGATCCTCGTTGGGATTGGGACGATTCTCGCGGATGACCCACTGTTGACGGCGCGCCAGGAAGAGCAGCGTTTTGGAAGCCAGCCAGTTCGCTTTATTTTGGACAGCCATTTACGGACGCCGTTGGATGCCCGAGTCGTCCAGAATGCAGATGCGAAGACATGGATCTTTACGACAGGTGCAGCCCCAAGGGAAAAGCAGGAGCAGCTTGAGGCAAGAGGAGTAAAGATCATTACAACGGCAGGGCCAATTCGCGTGGAAAAGGTGCTGGATACGTTGGGAGAGCTGGGGATTACCTCGTTGCTAGTGGAAGGTGGGCAGGAAGTAAACGGCTCCTTTTTGCAAGCGAGAGCGATTCAAAAGGTCGTGAGTCATATCGCTTTAAAGCTGATCGGAGGAAGCGGTGCGCCCTCGCCATTCGGTGGTCAAGGCTTTGCGACGATGGGAGAAGCGGTACAGCTGACAAATGTCACGATCACTCCTATTGGGAAAGGTGATGTACAGATCAGCGGGTACCCACAATGGGAGGATCAGACGTAGCGAGTGAGGAGGAGAGAGCATGTTCACGGGACTGGTCGAAGAAGTGGGCGTGTTGGAATCGATTCAAGGGAACGAGCAGGCGAGTCGACTGGTCATCCGCGCACAGCAGGTACTCGAAGGGGTGAAGCTCGGCGACAGTATCTCGGTCAATGGCATTTGCCTTACGGTTACTTCTTATACCAATCGTCAGTTTAGCGTCGATGTGATGCCAGAGACGATGAACAAGACTAGCTTGCGCCAACTACGCAGTGGACAGCGAGTGAATTTGGAGAGAGCGATGCAGCTAGGAGACAGATTTGGCGGGCATATCGTCTCTGGACATGTAGACGGGACCGGAGTGGTTGCTTCACGAGAGGTGAATGCGAATGCAGTCGTGTTTCGGATTGAGGCCAAACCGCAGCTGTTGAAGTACGTCATTGCCCGTGGATCGATTTGCATAGACGGTATCAGTCTCACCGTGGTGGACGTAAACGATAGCGGTTTTACCGTTTCGATCATTCCGCATACGCTGGCGAATACGAGTCTTGCAGACAGACGACCTGGGGACTTGGTGAATCTCGAAACAGATGTCATCGGCAAATATGTCGAGCGTTTGTTAGGCTATCAAAACCATGGCGGTACAGAAAAATCTGGCGGGCTCAGTCTAGCCTTTTTGCAGGAAAATGGCTTCGCGTGAGTAGGAGGGAGAAAGTATGTTTCATCGCATAGAAGAAGCATTGGAAGATTTGCGTCAGGGCAAGGCAGTCATTGTGGTTGATGATGAGGATCGGGAAAACGAAGGAGATTTTGTCTGCATGGCCGAAGCGGCTACGCCGGAAATGATCAACTTCATGGTCACACATGGCAGGGGACTCGTTTGCGTACCGGTGACAGAAGAGCACGCGACTCGCTTGGAGCTGGCTCCGATGGTGAATGCCAATACAGACAAGCAAGGAACGGCTTTTACCGTGTCCATCGATGAAGGGAGTACACACACAGGGATTTCCGCTCATGAGCGCTCTCAGACGGTCCTGGCGATGCTGGACGATCAGAAGACCCCAGAAGATTTCCGCAGACCGGGACATATTTTTCCGTTAATCGCGAAGTCTGGCGGTGTATTGCGCAGAGCGGGTCACACGGAGGCGGCAGTTGATTTGGCTCGCTTGGCGGGGGGCATACCGGCGGGAGTCATTTGCGAAATTATGAATGAGGATGGCTCCATGGCACGTCTGCCGCAATTAGTAGAGATCGCACACCGCTTTGATCTCAAGCTGATTACGATTGCAGACTTGATAGCGTATCGGATGCGGACGGAATCTATGGTGAAAAAGGAAATCGAAGTGCAGCTTCCGACCGCCTACGGTGATTTTCGGATAGCGGCCTATACGAACGAGCTGGATGGCAAAGAGCATGTGGCTCTCATCAAGGGAGAGATCGGACCGGATGAGCCCATTCTCGTCCGCGTTCACTCGGAATGCTTGACAGGCGATATTTTCGGCTCACATCGCTGCGACTGCGGTCCACAGCTGCACGCTGCATTGGAACAGATCGAAGCGAACGGACGCGGCATTTTATTGTACATGCGCCAGGAGGGCAGAGGCATTGGCTTGATTAACAAGCTGCGTGCCTACAAGCTGCAGGAGGAAGGCTTGGATACGGTTGAGGCCAATGAACAGCTAGGGTTCGCCGCTGATCTGCGAGATTACGGTATCGGTGCGCAAATTTTGCGAGATTTAGGCGTGCAACGCATGCGGCTTTTGACCAACAATCCACGAAAAATCCGCGGGCTTACCGGCTATGGATTAACAGTAGAAGAACGGGTGCCGATTCAAATGCCGGAGCATCTGCACAACAAACAGTACCTAACGACAAAACAAGAGAAGCTGGGTCACCTGCTTCATCTGCACGGATAAGGAGAGGGAATAAGCGATGAGAACATTCGAAGGACATTTGGTTGGAACAGGTTTGCGTGTAGGGATTGTGGCAGGACGCTTTAATGAATTGATCGTAAGCAAGCTGGTCGGAGGGGCTCTCGATGCCTTGAAGCGTCATGGCGTAGAAGATGAGCAGGTAGACGTGGCATGGGTACCAGGGGCGTTTGAAATTCCGTTGATCGCCAAAAAAATGGCGGAATCGGGTCGCTATGATGCTGTTGTTACATTGGGAGCTGTCATTCGTGGCTCCACTCCACACTTCGATTATGTTTGCAATGAGACAGCAAAAGGAGTTGCGTCCCTATCTCTATCTACTGGGATACCTGTTATTTTTGGTGTTTTGACGACAGACAATATCGAGCAAGCTATCGAGCGAGCAGGAACCAAAGCAGGCAACAAAGGCTGGGAAGCAGCAACGGCAGCAATCGAAATGGCTAATTTATCTAAGCAGTTTGCTTAATCATTTCAGAATAGAACCAGATGTTTCAACGGGGGCTTCGGCTCCCGTTTTCTATTTTTTTGGATAAAATCACCACGGGCGGGTCAAAGTAAGAAAGATTTTCCTGAAAAAAAGGGGGATCTACCGTGAAGCCGACTGATTGGTGGAAAGCGCAAGTAGAGGCCATACAAGGAAAGCGGCGTATCGGTTCGGTTCAAGCGCGGCGAAGCGAACAAATTACACCGGATATGGTAAAACAATGCATGCAAAACGTGGATGACCTCAGCAGCTTGTCATTGAAGATGAATGACGAAGAGGTACACGTTTTTTTTCTCGATACGCTGGTGGATGTGTCCCAGATTTATGAGAATGTCTTTCTTCCGTTGCAGCGTTCCGATGGTAGAGATCCGATGCAGGTGCTTCCTTTCTCACAGGAATGTCTTCTTGACGATATGGAGACGTTGATGAGTAACTTGCTGCGGGGTCATACCATCTTGTTTTTTCTAGAAAGGGATCTCATTCTGCATGTGAATACATTTCAGGTCCCACATCGTTCCATTACGAAATCCGAGACGGAGGCGACCGTCCTTGGACCGCAAGACTCCTTTGTTGAAATGCTGGAGATCAATTTGTCCTTGCTTCGGAGAAGACTGGCTACGCCTCATCTGAAAGTATCGAGCTACACGATTGGCACGGAGGCGCAGAACAAGGTAGCTATCATTTATCTGGAAAACATCGCGAACGCAGAAAATGTGGAGCGCGTGAAAAAACGGCTCGACAATGTCATTTACCCTGGATTTGTCGGGATGCCTGTCTTAAAGCAAATGCTGGAGGACAAGCCGTACTCTCCATTCCCGCAATTTGGCTTGACGGGCCGGCCTGACAATGCAACAGCAGCCTTGTTAGACGGCAGGATCGTGATCATGCTGAATGGCAGTCCGGATGCTGCCATCTGTCCGACTTCCTTTCTAGAGATGTTTAGCAGCCCCGAAGACTTTTACAATCGATGGTCAACGGCGAGCTTGCTGCGAATGATTCGCTTCTTCGGTTTGTTTATCACCATTATGCTCACCTCCAGCTACGTCTCTGTCCTGACGTATCATCCGGAAATGCTTCCCCCCGCTTTACTGACGATTTTGTCTGAATCACGCAGTCGGGTGCCTTTTCCGCCCGTGATTGAGGTACTCATTATTGAGCTCGTCATCGAGATCCTGAGGGAAGCAGGGATACGCATGCCGACTAAAATCGGCCAGACAATCGGTATCGTTGGCGGTATCGTGATCGGGACAGCCTCTGTACAAGCGGGATTAGCCAGTAATATCCTGATTGTTCTTGTTTCAGTATCAGCACTGCTTTCTTTCGTGCCACCCAATTTTTTGATGAGTAATGCGATTCGGCTCGTTCGCTATGGTTTCATCTTGATGGCAGGATTATTGGGCATGTACGGCCAGATGCTGGCGCTGGCTTTTTTATTCGCGCACTTGCTCAATCTGACGTCACTCGGGACGCCGTACATGGCCCCGGGGGTTCCGCGTCAATGGACCGATTTGATGAATAGTCTCGTACGTGCGCCATTGAAGTTTATCGTCAATCGCAACCGCATGTCCCGGGCAAAGCAAAAGCATGTCCGGCCAGTTGGGGAGGACTAGGGAGATGGATAGAGGGAGAATTCACAGCCTGAATCCGATCCTGGTAATCGGATTGATTATGAATACGATGGTGGGGGTTAATTTACTTGGATTGGCTCATCATGCAAGCAAAATGGGCTACAATCTGTGGTGGTCTCCGATTTTGCTGGGATGCATCGTCAGCCTAACGCTATTTCCCATGATGGCCTTGTGCCGACGCTATCCAGAGGATAATCTTTTCCGGATTCATGAAAAGCTGTTGGGAAAATGGTTGGGACGTTGTTTCAATATCCTGATTATCGTCTATGCCATTCTGAATGTATCAACCGCCAATGAAGGATACATCAGGCTGGTGCAAACCTCCATGCTGAGCAATCAGACAGCCACATTGCCATTGCTCGGCTTGACATTGACCATGGTCTACATTACAAATGGCGGCATCAAATTGATCGCGCGTTTTTGCCTGCTAACCTTCTTTTTTACGGGCTGGATGGTTTTTCTTTTGCAGTATGGTTTTCAAAAGGGAGGATTCACGCATATTTTTCCTCTGTTTAATACAGATTGGCGCAGTATAGCCGAAACCGTGCACAATTCCTACGCGAGTATGCTTGGGTATGAATTGGTCCTGTTTTTCTACCCGTATATCCAAGAGAAGAACAAGGCACACAAGCATGTGCTGATTGGGATATGGATCGTTGTTTTGCTGTACGTCATGATCCTGATCACGAGCGTAGCTTATTTTTCCGAATGGCAAATGGACAATCTCATTTATCCCATTTTGAATTTATTTAAGGCTGTAGAGCTGTCTTTTTTGGAGCGGATCGAAAATCTTGGGATTGGTCTCTGGGTCTTCCTCATTCTCAGCACGAGTACGGGATATTTGTGGGTTGCGCGTACAGGTCTTGAAGAAATGGCGGAAAAGACTCGGCTGTGGCATCTGCTTTTACCGACCATCATTTCGTTTTTATTCATTGTGGGGCCATTATCTGTAGAAAAACAACGCTACATTTATGACAAGGTGACTGTTTATATAGCCTATGGATTGATCTTGTGGCCGATTTTTTTGTTATTGCTTCATTCCTTGAGGTTCGGTAGAGGAGAGCGAGTATCATGAAGAGGGCGAGCTGGTTCATTGTTACGGTTATCCTCTTGCTCAGCCTTTGCGGGTGCGGGGGCGAACTCGAACGGCCAGCACTGGAAGACATGGCTATGATTGGGGTTATGGGCTTTGATTATGTGGATCGTGAAAAGATAAATGTTACCGTGTCGGTACCGGTACCAGCCAAGAATAAAGAAACGACACAGGTGTACTCGACTTATGCCTCGATGACGAGCGAGGCAATGCTGAATCTCGCGACAAAAGCAGAGAGGACCATGTCCCTTTCGCAATTGCGTGTGATTTTGTTCAGTGAAGAATACGCTCGCAAAGTAGGGATCGGAAAGGTCATCCTTGATCTCTATCGCAATCCGATTGTAGGAGAAAATGTATACATTGCCGTCGTACAAGGAAAAGCGAAAGATGTCATCAAAGGAACCTATAACCACAGGCCGGAGATCAATACGTATTTGAACAACTTGCTCCGTCCGCGAGTGGAAACGGCCTTTACGTCTTTTGCGACCATTCATGATTTTGTTTTTATGATGACCAGCAACACGATGGACCCCAATCTTCCATATCTCATCCATGTTAACGGAGAAATTCAGATTTTCAAGGCGGCCCTTTTTCGAGTAGACAGGATGATCGGATTTTATTCACAGCGAGAGGGAAAGATGGTTCAGGGGTTTCTGGGAAGAGAACGCTTACCGCGTATGAGCTTCGAGTTTCAGCACGAGACGAAGACAGGTAAAAAACAAACGGAAAAGGTCGTGTTCGATTTTGTGCGGGCAAAAACGAAAGTAAGAAGCGAAGGCAGCCTGAAAAAGCCTGTTATCCACATCGATCTTAAGGTAAGAGGAATGCTGGTGGGCTATTCAGGCAGCAAGGATTTGGAGAAGCGGGCTCAATTTCGGACCTTGGTACAAGAGCTTGAGAAACGGATCAAAAAGGAAAGCTTGGAGATGTTGCTACGTTTTCAAAAGCAAGGGGTTGACCCGGCGCAGCTAGAGGAGAGCATTCGCCAAAAATATCATGGCAAATGGACACGCGAAACGGGTCTCGCCCTTTATAAAAAAGCGAAATTCAACGTCAAGGTTCATGTGGATATAGTCGGCTTCGGCACACTGAAATAAGCAGCATACTGGTGTGGTTAGAACAGACGCTTGAATTCACGCCAGATCGCACCCAAAGTCCGGCGATTTACATTTTGGAGCTTGCCATATAGCAGGTTCGTCAAACCGATGAAGGTGAGCTCCTGATCTTTCGTATACGGATACCAATTGAACTCGCGCTTGCGTTTGCCCGGATCATGGATGACAGAGATGCTTTGCGTAAAGGCTTGCAGCCCTGAAGGCCCGCGATAACGGCCGATACCGCTCTGTTTGACCCCGCCAAAAGGAAGATGGGGATTGGCGTAGCTGATAATGACGTCGTTGATGCACACATTGCCGCTGTCGAGCTGACGAGCTACGCGATCCGCTTTTGTTTTATCGGCTGACCATACCGAGGCATTCAGCCCGTACGGTGAGCTGTTAGCCAGGTGGACAGCCTCCTCTTCGGTGGCAAAAGTCATGATGGGCAGTACCGGACCAAAGGTCTCTTCCCGCATGATCTTCATGTCAGTCGTCACGTTTGTGAGGATGGTCGGCGCGATATACATGCTGTCGGTGGAAGGAAGTCCTCCGGTGATTGCAGTCGCACCCGCAGCCATTGCTTCGCTCACATGCTCACGGACAATGCCGATTTGCTGGGAAGACGTCATCGACCCGACCTCGGCCTGATTCGGATAGCTTTGGCGCAAGGCTTTTGTTTTTTCGGTGACCAGCTTGAGAAATTCAGGATATACCTTTTCATGGACAAACAGCCGTTCAACAGACATACATACCTGTCCGGAGTTCGTAAAAGCCCCCCACACCGCGCCATTTGCTGCCCGTTCCAAATGAGCGTCTTCAAACACGATCATCGGGTCTTTACCGCCCAGCTCCAATTCAACAGGAATCAGATGCTCCGAGGCTGCCGCCATAATTTTTTTGCCTGTCGCGACAGAGCCTGTGAAAAATATTTTATCCGGGCACGCTGCCACCAGCGCCTGTCCAGTTTCGCGTCCTCCATGCAGGACAGTCACGACTCCATCTGGCATAGAAACAGCAGAAAACACCTCTTCAAGGAGCAGTCCGGTAGAAGCAGTCACCTCGGAAGGTTTTAAAATAACGGTATTGCCTGCTACGAGGGCAGATAATCCAGGAATGATGGCAAGCTGAAACGGATAATTCCAGGGAGAGATGACCGCGACGACACCCATTGGCTTGTAGTGGATATACGATTTTTTCGGCCACAGCACGATAGAGGTTGGTACTGGCTGATCGGCCAGCATCTGATAGGCATGTTTTTCATAAAAACGGATCGTGTCGACAGTGACAAAGATTTCGGTCATGTAGGCTTCCAATGTAACTTTTCCGGTAGCCTCACTAATTTTTCGGGCGATTTCTTCACCGTGATCGACTAAATAGTGCCGCAACCGTGTCAAATAGTCCAGACGCTCGGCCAACGATGTAGTGGACCAAGCTGGAAAGGCAAGACGCGCACGTGCCATCGCGTGTTCTACCTGTTCTGGAGTCGCTTCCTGTAAAGAGCCGAGCAACTCTCCAGTGGCGGGATTTTGCATGGACATGACTGCCATCATGATTCACCTCGATTCAGGAGATAAAGATTCAGAAGAGAAGAGTGCATGCATCAAATGGGCAAAGGCCTGCTCAAAATGGGCAATCGCATCTTCCGGCTTCTGTAATTCATCGAGCAAAAATTGAAAAAGAAATCCGTCGATTGCAGAGTAGATGAGTGAGATTGCGGAGTTTTCGTCGATGATCAATGTGGATTGTTCTTCGCGCTGCAATCGTACGAGCATACGAGAGATGAGCTGATGCAGACGGGAACGAATGACTTTTACCTGTTCACCAAACGCAGGAACGTACATGGCTTGTACCTGCAAGTCATACCAGAGCCGATGCAGCTTTCGATCCTCTTGCAGACTCCGGCACAGGACACGAGCTAGAGCTGCTGACCACTTTCCAGATGGAGCTGCGAGCACTTCGCGTTCCAACTCCTCCATAAAACGTCCTTTGTAGCTAGAGATTACAGCTAGCAAAAGCTCTTCTTTGCTTGCAAAGTAATAATGCAGAATCCCAAGTGAGACGCCAGATTCCTTGGCAATGTCGCGCAAGGAAACATGTGCATACCCTTTTTCAGCCAAACAAGTAGTCGCTTGCTCAATCAAAAATGCCCGTTTTGCTTCGGCTTTTTTCTGGGTAGTCAATTTCTCACCTCTTTTTTGGACGACTGTCCAGTTTTTCTGTTCTTATTGTATTTTTAACGGGTGATGTCTGTCAATGAAAAGAGCTGCCCATAAAAAAAGAAGCAGCTTCATTGCCGCTTCTTTTGCCGCTCCCAGCGTCGTAAATACGGATAAGGATCAAATGACCAATCTGCGTCGCCCGTTTCCCTGTACATACCGTAGTGCAGGTGGGGAGGGAATTTGCCTGAGGTGCCGGGCTTCCCATATCCAGAGCTGCCAACATATCCGATCACTTCACCCGGCTCCACGATGTCACCCGGCTTCAAGCCCTTTTTAAACGAGGACAGATGTGCGAAGTAATGGTACACATTGCCCATGTCCCGCATGCCGATTCGCCATCCGCCATACCTGTTCCAGCCGATTACCTCAATGACTCCGTACGCTGTGCTGAGGACAGGGGTGCCGTGACTGGCAAAAATATCGGTCCCCTCGTGGATACGACGACCACCCCAGCCCCGTGGTGCCCCCCATGTACTGCGGTAGCTGTATTCGTACCTCGCTGGGATGGGAAAATGGCGCTCATCTAAGTGCAGATGCTGATACTTTGCATACACCTGAGCGAATTGCCTGATCGTCTTCACGGACCGATCCCGTTGGTAGTACGACCAGAGACCAATTTGCCAGTCTTCATGGGAGAAGCCGTATTGGGATAGGTAGTGAATAAAAGTAATGAGTGCATCGAGATCGTTATGACGATCCGCGGCACCATCGCCATCCCCGTCCATCCCGATCCCTTCAAAAAACTGAATAGATACCGGATTCGTATCCTCCGCATCAGGGTTGAGCGCACCTGCCCAACGATCGCTTGGAATCTCCACGGCTGTTAGCCGCGAGACATTTTCTTGCTCCTGCTTCTTCCTGCGTATTTTCATGGTTCGCTCGTATTGATCAATGGCTGCTAGATAATTCCACGGAATGCCGTACATCGATTCCAAGCGCAAAAAGAGTTGCAAGCGTTCTTGAAGAACAGGGTCTGGCTCTTTGGCGGACGGAGCGATTCCGGCGGCGGATTCTAGTGGAGAAATTGCTGCAACCACGCACAAGCTGATCTGAATGATTAGGCGGAAAACTCGCATGCCTTCACCTCCAGCCTCCTAGTCTTTGGTTGTAGTTTCTGCCAGTTGTAGTGGAATATCCAAGATACTTTTGGAAGAGCTTTTGGTTGTTATTGAGGAAAGTTTTGTAAACTTGCGGAAAAAAGAGGCAGGAGCACACCATATCGTCAAAGAATTGAAATCAGGAGGAGTGTATTCCTTAAAAATCGCCATGAGGAGGCTGTGTGATGAGCAAAAAAGTGTTGATAGTAACAGGCGACGCTGTAGAGGCACTGGAGGTTTTCTATCCGTATTACCGCTGCTTGGAGGAAGGGTATGAAACGGTCATTGCAGCACCAAGCGTGAAAACGCTGCACACTGTTTGCCATGATTTCGAAGCACACAGTGATACTTACACAGAAAAGCCAGCTTATCAGCTTCCAGCCCATGTTGCATTTTCAGACATTAACCCTGAGGCGTTTGACGCCTTAATTATTCCGGGGGGACGAGCACCTGAGCATATCAGGCTCAATGAGCATTTGAAGCCGATTGTGGCGCACTTTTTCGAGACGAACAAGCCGGTCGCAGCCATCTGCCACGGCTCCCAAGTATTGACCATCGTTCGCGAGCACTTAGCCGGTCGTGAAATCACAGCTTACCAGGCTTGCAGGCCCGATGTAGAAGCGTGCGGAGCGATCTATCAAACGGAAACGCTCCATGTCGATGGCAATCTTGTTTCCGGCCATGCATGGCCAGACCTGCCAGGCTTCATGCGTGAATTCCTCCGTTTGCTCAAGTAAACAACCAGTCCTTCAAACTTCCGTCATTTGCTGGCGGAAGTTTTTTTCGTTCTGACAGATGCTTTTCATCCAGCCTTTTCCTCTGTATCATAAAGGGAAAGTATGTTCGTCTGTTTCAAGTGAGGAGTGAAATTGATCGTGCTGTCATTTATACATACAGCGGATGTCCATCTGGATGCGCCGCTTCAAATGCTGGGAGAGCGTTACGAGCTCCGTCAGGATGATTTTCGTCAGACGATGAAAAGAATACGTGACCTCGTTCGAGAAAAGGGAGCGAACTTCTGGCTCATTGCCGGAGATTTGCTGGAATACCACGGGGGAAGACGATCCACTGCGATTTTTTTACGTGATCTTTTTGCCAGTATCGCACCAATCCCTGTCGTAATCGCACCTGGCAATCACGATCCGTGGCGAGCGGATTCGTTTTATCAAACATTGGAATGGCCGGGGAATGTCTACTGGTTTACACCGGAGTGGGGTGTGTATGAATTTCCCGAAAAATCGTGCGTGATCTACGGTTGGGGCTTCGGGCAGCCACATGTGTACGAGTCGCCGCTCGATACGTTTCCAGGCAAATTGGAAGGGTATGCCCATCATCTGATGGTTTTGCATGCCAGTGTGCTTTCCAGTTCAGGAGACGAAGAGCATCATCCGTATGCGCCTGTCACCTTGCAGCAGCTCGTACAGACGGACATGGACTATGTTGCGATGGGACACATTCACAAGCCGGAACAGTTCATGC
This sequence comes from Brevibacillus sp. NRRL NRS-603, assembly GCF_003013445.1. NCBI lineage: Bacteria > Bacillati > Bacillota > Bacilli > Caryophanales > Paenibacillaceae > Brevibacillus > Brevibacillus sp. NRRL NRS-603. Next base: position 56,231 of record NZ_PXZN01000024.1, read on the forward strand.
ATCCTGTCAAAAAACAACCGTTCGCCGCTTACCCAGGCTCTCCAGAAGGATTGACGAGCAAGGAAGCGGGAGAACGAAATGTTTTGTATGGAGAGCTGGATCAAAATGGCAGATTGCAGCTCACGGCGATTCCTGTCCAGTCACGCAAAATTCGAAAGCTGGAAATCGCAGGGAATGGAGTAGAAACGACTGAGCAGCTCATAGATCGGATGGAGCAGCAACTCATAGAGGAAAAGGATTCTGATATGATGTACATCACGCTGACAGGGGAGCGCGCAGCCCATTTTCAGCCTCCATTGTCCGTCCTTCAACAGCGATTCTCCCGTTTTTTTGTGCTGCAGCTGACGGACCGGACCTGGCCTGATGTGGATGAGGACAAGCTGATCGCAGATGGTGGTGTCTGGGGGAGATGGCTTTCCAAGCTGGCAGAGGCGGAGTCCCGTGCGCAAAATGAGGACGAACGAGAAATTGTCAGGTTAGCAAAGCAGGAGGCTTTAGCGCGGATTGGAGGAACCATTCGATGAAAATGGAGGAGCTAGTGCTAGTGGGCTTCGGAAAATGGCAGGATGCTTCCTTCCGTTTTGCTCCAGGCATTAATCTGTTTTATGCCCCCAATGAGTCAGGGAAATCAACCATGCTTCAGGGGATATTCGCTGCCTTGTATGGGATGAAACGCGATTACGTCAAAACGGCGCGATACTTGCCTGAATATGAAAAGTACCGTCCGTGGCAGAGTGGTTCTTATGAAACGATTATTACGTACAAATTAGCGGGCAAAACCTATCGCCTACATCGTCAGTTGACAAAGGAGCGGGAGGAGGCGCGCCTCTTTTTGGACCCCGAATGGACGGAGCTGACTGATCTTTATTTGGAAGACAGACGCAAGGAACGGAATTTTATCGAAAAGCATACGGGACTTACACGCAGTCTATTTACGGATTTGACGTGGATCAGGAGAGAACCGCTTCAAGCGGCTGAGCATTTGATTCCGACCTTTACGACTGCGGAAGAAGCCAATCCGGCAGTCCAACAAATTTTGGCGGAGCTGGATCGGGAGGTTGCCCTCATCGGCAAAAAAGAACGGGCCGAAAATACACTTTTGGGAAAAGCCGCTACGAAGGTGGCCCAAAAAGAGCAGGAGAAGGAAATCGCAAAAGCAGCGTGGCGAACGATCAGCCAACTGACGCTGCAAATAGCGGAAGCCACAGAAGAATATCAGCAAGTAGAACTGCGGCGCAGCCGATTGCAGCAGCGTCTGGAACGCTCAATCCGACAAGCAAAAGCGTTGCAGGAACGCTGGCAACGAAGCCATGCTCCTGTCAGTCAACAAGACTGGACGTGGTGGGAGCAAACAGCTCGATCTGAGGCAGAGTTGGCTATTCACGAAGAGGCAAGACGAGGTTTCACGCAGGTAAACATGCCATCGGTCGCCGTACAACGGAGTGATGACCAGCTTATACCCTTACAGCACGATTATGAAAAAGGTACAAACTTGCTCAAACAGAGAGAAGCACTGCATATTCGTTTGGCGACATTGGCTGTAGCCGCCCTTTCTACAACTCCGCGAAGTGCAGCCTCACGCAGTACCCGACAAGGCAATCTGGCGAAAAGGAAGCGGGGAGCTGCACTTATGTGGAGCGGCGCAGGGATACTGTCTGTTCTCGGGTTAATCGGTTTCATAAGTGGGCATCCCGTTCTGGGAGGAATTTCTGTAACTGCCGCTTTGTTGCTGTTCGGCTTTGGGGTTTTCTTGCTGCGAGCAGGAGGGGGTGAGGGCAGAGCCAAACAGACAGCAGATCATGATACGATGCAGGAAACTCAAAGGGTACAAGAAGAGATCGCCTCCATCGATGCTGAAATCGCCACACTCGTACAGAGATGGGGTGCGAGTAATTGGGATACATTTTTGGAAAGACGGGAAGAGCTACTGAAAAGCACAAGCGAGCAACAATCAGAGCAGCTTCTTTCGGAAATGGCGAAAACGAAGCAGGAGGCTGAGCTGTCTGCAAGCTGGGGCGAGGCACTTCGGACCTTGCTGGATCAGGAAAAAAACGCCTTTGAGACTGAGCAAGGCAAATTGCGCATCGAGTTGGTGGAGATGGAGGAGAGACTGCAGGAGCTGCGGGAACAAATAGCCAGAGGAAATGGGGAGATGGCGGTTCACGAGAGCTTGTCATTATCTCGCGCGACTGATGAGCTTGCGGAAGCGCAGGCAGCACTCCGCCAATTGCAAAATAAGCGGGATGCCCTTCAATTGGCTCGGGAAATGTTACAGGAGGCAGTAGGGGAATGGAAGCGGGATAGCACACCCGCGGTGAATCAGCAGGCTTCGGAGATCATCGAGCATATTACAGGGGGAGCGTATCGGGATGTCAGACTCGATCCCCGTGAAGGATTTGCCATCCGTTTGCTTGCGCCGACCAAACAAATGGTGCTCGAACAGGATCAATGTTCTACCGGGACCATTGATCAGCTATACCTTGCTCAGCGTTTGGCATTGGTGCATCATGCCAAGCAGTCGGAGCCATTGCCTCTCTTTTTCGATGATCATTTTGTCCATTATGATGAAGAGCGTCTGCGCCGAACGCTTGACTATATCGCGATGCTGGCAGAAGAACATCAAGTGTTTCTCTTCACCTGTCATGAGCGAGAGCTGCGCATGCTAGCGCCATTGCTTCGTCAAGAGAAGCGTCATGCCGTTCACCGGCTTGGGTAATTGTTTCCGGGGCAGGAAAGAGGTTGCCCCTCCGAAATCCAACCTCTATAATGGAGATTGTTATTGTCTTGTACCATGATGTCACATGAGGAGTGAGCCCTATGACGCAACGCAAGCCGGAGTGGCTCAAGATCAACCTTGTTTCAGGATCAGAACTAGCCAGCTTTAAAGAGCTCAAGCAAACCATGCGCACGAAGACGCTACATACCGTTTGTGAAGAAGCAAAATGCCCCAACATTCATGAATGCTGGGCAAGCGGTACAGCAACTTTCATGATTTTGGGTGATATATGTACCCGTGCCTGTCGGTTTTGTGCAGTAAAAACTGGACTGCCGACGGAGCTGGATACAGCTGAACCAGAACGTGTAGCAGAAGCAGCAGAACAAATGCGTTTGAAGCATGTCGTTGTTACTTCTGTTGCTCGTGATGATTTGGCAGATGGAGGCGCACAGATTTTTGCCGATACGATTCGTGCGATTCGACGCCGACTGCCGTTTGCCTCGGTAGAAGTATTGATTCCTGATTTTATGGGGAACTGGGATGCGCTAAAAGTGGTCATGGACGCAAAGCCTGACGTACTAAATCACAACATTGAGGCGGTTCGCCGAATGTCAGATCGCGTACGGGCAAGAGCCAAATACGATCGGACGCTGGAATTGTTGAAGAAGGCGAAGGAATTTCAGCCGAGCATTCCGACGAAGTCCAGTCTGATGATTGGTGTAGGCGAGACGATGGAGGAAATCATCGAAACGATGGATGACTTGCGTTCTGTCGACGTCAATATCATGACGATTGGTCAGTATTTGCAACCGACTAAGAAGCATTTGAAGGTAGAAAAGTTTTACCATCCAGATGAATTCGCTCGTTTGAAGGATGAAGGCATGAAGCGTGGTTTTAGCCACGTGGAGTCAGGGCCATTAGTGCGCAGTTCGTATCACGCTCACGAGCAGGCGAGTGCCGCGAAGGAAACGATTGCGAAAGAATCCATGCCAAAAGCACAATAATAAGTAACCCCCTCAGCCGCCCAAAACGAGCGGAAATGAGGGGGTTTTTTACTTCTATGGGGGAGAAAAGCGCTTTAGCGACTGGTTGTACCTGTATGAGCTTTATGAGTAGTCTTCGTAGGCTGGGGTGTTCCACCCATACGCTTGACTAGCGTATCAATGCTAGTCGCATCTTCTGTACGCGCTGTACTCACATTGCTGGAGCGGCTGGCGACACGAGCGATTTCCTGGATATCATTTGGATTATCGGTTACATACACTCTGTAATAGCGTGGTGATACCGATTCTGCATTCATTTTTGCCTGTTTTTTCGCTGTACGTGCATCTGCTCCTTGTGTGTTCAGCCCCACAAAGATTTCTCGATCCGTTACCAAGACGGTAGACCGTTGAACGCCAGGGCAGCTCGCAGTAACATTCCCAACAGCCTGCGCCAATGTGTTACGATCTACATAGACGTTGGTTACGCCAGCGGTACGCATATGCTGACGGTCAGTCTGTGCATAGCCCATTCGTGGCATTCCGGTTTGCATGACACCTGCACCGCCGCGGTTCCAGGCACGATTTTGATAAATGGACTGGTTCGCACCGGCTGGCCCGTTGTTAATACCCATCGTACCCATTCCTGTCGTGCCCATTCCTGCGTTATGATCCGTAAAGGCATTATACGGTCTCATACCGCTCGTGAAGGCGTTGTAGTTGTTGACATTTGCACGTGGATAGGTACCATTTGGGAACAAGCCATTGTTGATTCCATTGTTGTTGGTAAGCCCCATGCCATTACGGACGTGACCACCGCCAAAATTGTTGGAACGTACTCCGTTGTTGTTGTCGCCGTTGAACCAGTCAAAGTTGTTCAAACCCATCCCGTCGTAGTTGCGGACGTGCATTCCATCAACGTTTCTGGTGTAAGGCGCGGCTTGATTTGTCATTGTCCTGTTCGGTTGTGTGTTATTAGGCGCAGCGTTGTTGTTACAACCAGAAGCCAAGAGCACAATACCTGCAATTGCAGAATACAACCATGTCTTTTTCAATGGTAACACCCCCTACACGATAGAATGTCCAAAGGCACAGGTCAGTTATCGTGGGAAATTTAGCTCATGTTGCGTGAAATATGTTAAGATGGACATAGTATACATGCGTAAGGAGGAAGCGAGTTTGATTCGCACGCAAGCCGGTACTTATGAAGTCATGGAAGTAAATCGAGACGGCTGGAACCTTGAAGCGTTCAAGGAGCGCTATAGCGACATCCTCGACAAGTACGATTATATTGTAGGGGACTGGGGCTATGGTCAGCTTCGTCTTCGTGGGTTTTATACTGACGCCAATCGCAAAGTACCGTTCGAGCAGCGGATCGCCGCTTTGGATGAGTACCTGCATGAGTTCTGCAATTTTGGTTGTCCGTACTTCGTTTTGCGCAAGGTAAAAGCAAACGTCGGCAACAGTGACGACCAAAGCGGGCAAGACGAAGCTGGCTTTGATGTCATCATTGATATTCGTCAGGACATTCCTCGTGAAGAGGGTAGCTCCTCGCCCTATGTAGAACGAAAAGAACGCAGACGCTATCACCCGCGTCAAAATAAACAGGATCGCCAGAACAATGCTGGTGCTGAACGCAACGGGGCAGGGAGAAACGAACGTGGGGAGAAGCCAAAGTTCCAAAAGGATCGCCCCGATAAAAATGGCAAGGACTCCAGCTCACGAGACCGCCGTCCCAATCAATTGAAACCCAATCGTGAACGCGATAAAGTCCAAACAGGACCAAATACGCCAAAGCGCGATTCCTAAAAACGAATCAGAATAACAAAAGCATAAAAAAAGAGCCCTGTATGTCAGGGCTCTTTTCGTTTTTTGATCTAATAACCGCCGCCCCAACCACCAGGGGATCCGCCCCAACCACCAGGGGATCCGCCCCAGCCACCGGGTGCCCCACCCCAGCCACCGGGTGTTCCACCCCAGCCGCCAGGAGTTCCACCCCAGCCAGGGTAACCAGGCCAGCCTCCCCATGTAGGCCAGTAGCCAGGCCAGCATGTATTGCATCCCCACCAAGGATATGGCTGTGGGACGACAACGACCTCAGGGCCGCGTCTTCTTCGGAAAAAAACGGGGTGAGCCTGATCCTCAGGAATGTATTGAAAATCCTGGTCTGTTGAGTAATAAGGTGACTGGTCATATTGCGCAGGAACAAATTGGTTTTGATCGTATTCGTTTGAATCATATTGAGTTTGATCGTATTGGTTTTGATCGTATGGATAAGGTTGCATGTTGCGATTGGCACTCCTCTCGTTATCTGTCTGTGCATCTGTGCAGTAGCAGTATACGAGGCATTTGCCTGTAAGGAGCATTGTCCAGCAGGAAATGGGCGGGGCCCTACAAATAAAAAAAGGAAGAGCCCGCAATCGCTCTTCCTTCGGTGAATTAAATGGCTGCTTCCAAAAATGCTTTCAATTCTTCGGCTTCACGCTCGTTCAAGTTGAAAGCGAATTCCAGATAGCCTTCTTCTTCCAGATCATCATGTCCAATAATAGCGGAGCGCCCATTTTGAATGTTGATGACAATCGCTTTCCCATAAAAACGGTTGGTCGTCGTAATTGCGAGGTCAAAACGGGTAGCTTCTCCCATGAAGCTGACGAAGCGCGTTCGAGTATCCTCAGCCTCGTCGTACAAGTAGAACAAATCATTTGCCATATAGGTGTCCCTCTACTTCCATAATAGATTTGGTTTGTGTTCGGTATTGTGTACAGCGCGGACAAAGCGGATGGTTTTGGTTTTGGCACGCATGACGATCGAATGAGTTTCCACCATATCATCACCGAGATAGCGCACGCCTTGTAACAGCTCTCCATCAGAAACGCCTGTTGCCGCAAAAATGGCGTCGTCCCCTTTGACCAGATCGTTCAGCATTAAAAGCTGCTCCGGATTGTCGAGCCCCATTTTGATGCAGCGCTCGCGTTCGCTGTCGTTTTGCGGCTTGAGCTGGGCTTGCATGTCACCACCCAGGCACTTGATCGCTGCGGCACTGATCACACCCTCTGGCGCACCACCGATCCCCAAGAACAGGTCAATCCCTGTATGCGGCAGACAGGCAGCAATCGCTGCACCCACATCGCCATCTCCAAAAAGCTTCACTCGCGCACCCTTTTCACGAATGGCGTCAATAATCTCCTGATGGCGGTCGCGTTCCTGAATAATGACCGTCACATCTTGCACGCGCTTGTTGTTTGCTTTTGCTACAACCTCTATCATTTTATCCACGGGATCGTAAAGGTTGATTAATCCGGCAGCACGTTTGCCGACGGCCATTTTCATCATGTACATGTCAGGTGCATGCAACAGTGTTCCACGGTCGCCGATGGCGATAACAGACATGGCATTGTTGTGACCTTTGGCGACAATCGTCGTTCCTTCTAGCGGATCAACCGCCACATCTACCTCAGGTCCGCCTGCTTCCGGGTTACCGAGCTTTTCTCCGATATAGAGCATGGGGGCTTCATCCAGTTCACCTTCGCCAATGACGACGGTACCCCTCATGTTGATCGTGTCAAACATGGCGCGCATGGCGCTGGTCGCTGCTCCATCTGCTTCATTCTTTTTCCCGCGTCCCATCCAGTGAGAAGAGGCGAGTGCAGCCATTTCCGTTACCCGCACAATTTCCAGAGCCAATTCGCGTTCCACAGTATGTTCCTCCCCTTATTCTTGCCGGCAAAAATTCACCCCATCATTGTAACATAAAGTTATCACCGATTCGTGACAGGTCGTACAAATTTGGTATACTGAGGGATGAAAAGAGGTGAAACCGGTGAGCAATTCCTATTTGCAGGAAGGGGAATTGGTGCTTCTCGTCCTGGTGCTAACATTTGTGTTTACCGTTTACTACTCAAAACGCAAATCAAAAAAGCGAAAGTAAGGAGAAATATATGTACGACGTGAATACAAAACGAATCGACCAAGTATTGGAACATATGTCTCGTATGCTTGATCTGTTGGACAAGCTCAGCGAGCGAGGAGCCAAAGCGGTTTTGGCAGATGAAGTAGCTGTTGCTGCGATGGAGCGAGCCCTGCACTTGTCTATCGAAGGAATAGTAGATGTCGGAAATGCGCTGATCGACGGATTCATTATGCGAGATCCAGGAAGCTACAGCGACATCGTGGAAATTTTGCGGGATGAGCAAGTCATCACGGATGAACAGGCTTTGATCCTGACACGTGTGACTGATTTCCGCAAGCATCTGGTGAATGATTATACGAGTGTGCCAGTCAATGAGATGTACAGCCTGGTAGAAGAAGCTGCCGGTACGATTCGTCAGTTTGAACCACAGGTTAGAGCTTTCTTGAAAAAAGAACTTTTTTAAAAAGGTGTTTTCAATCTATCCACAAACGCAGCGGATATTTTATACAAAAGACTTTCGTTTGTTTACTAAAACGTCTTCATCCACTACAATAGGGAGAAAGGACGGTGATACGTATGACAAACGAAGGAACGTCCACTCGTGATCAAATCCTGCACATGCTCAAGGTCAAAGGTTCACTCCCTGTCAGCGACATGGCCGTCGAGCTAGGGATTACTGAAATGGCGGTACGGCGTCATTTGAACACCCTGGAGAGAGATAATTTGATCAAGTCTACGCTTGTTCGGCAAGCGATGGGACGCCCAACGAATGTTTATTCATTGTCGCAGGAAGCAGACGAGCTGTTCCCGCGCAATTATTCTCATTTGACATTAGATTTTTTACAGGACATAAAGGAAATCGACGGTTTGTCCAAAATAGAGATGCTGTTTAGACGCCGCGAGAATCGCTTGGAGGAGACTTATCGCTCCCACATGCAAGGTGACTTGGAAAATCGTGTAGCCAAGCTGGCCGAGCTACAAAACGATAAAGGCTATATGGTCGAATGGGAAAAGGACGAAAATGGAGACGGCTATCGGATTCAAGAGTTCAATTGCCCAATCTCGCAAGTAGCTCGTGAATTCAACCAAGCGTGTAGCTGTGAGCTTTCCTTGTTCCGTCGGGTTTTGAAAGCCAATGTCGAGCAAACCACATGCATGGCAAAAGGCGGAGACAAATGCGTGTTTCACATCAAGGAAGCGAAATAAAAAAGCTATAAAGACAGTCCACTCGAATCGGGTGGATTTTTTCTTTTGTTTAAAACCGGCTGTAAACAAATAAGAACGAGGCAGGCACGTCCTGTGCCTTTTTTTCTAGAATCACGCAGGTATTAAGTACCTTTTTGCTCTCATTCTAGCAATCTTAATGTTGGTTTAACGTTTTCTTTATGTTGGACATTTACTATTTATGGTGTAAAAAACAACAAAACACACAGAAAAACAACGGAAAGGCGGAATGATATCAAGATAATTTTGGGTAACCGGATAGCTGTCGTGACGAAAAACAGATGAGGAGAGATCCGTAATGAAAAAAATGGTATCAAGTATAGCTGCTTCTGCCATCTTGTTGGGTGGAATTCTGCCAGTTGTTGATTCCGCACATGCAAAAGACAAATTTTCTGAGAAAAAGATGACGATGACATTTGACGTGATCAGTGACATTCAAGGAGACCTCCGAGATTTTGATCACGTTTTGCAAGACATCAATGAAGAAAATCCAAAGTCCGAAGCACTGATCATTAACGGTGATATTACTCCTCGCGGCTACGATTTTGAATATGAAGCCGTGCAAGATGTGCTCGATAACAATCCTCACCCTGAAAATGTGTGGTACAGCATCGGTAATCATGAGTTTTATGTGCCGAAGTGGAAGAATCCCCAAACGCTTGCACAAAGTAGCTGGCCAAACGGCACAACGGAAGAAGAGTTGTTCGATAACTTTTATCAATTCAGCGGAGAAGACAAGGTCTATCACCAAAAAGAAATCAATGGATATCCCTTTCTCTTCCTCGGCACAGAAAAATACATGAAATACCACGATTCAAAATTATGGGATGAAGTATACATGAGCGACGAGCAACTGGATTGGCTGAAAGATAATCTGAAGCATTACAGCAAGCAGGACAAGAATAAGCCCATTTTTGTATTCTCGCACCATGTGCTTCCGGACAGTGTCTCGGGCTCCAGGCAAAATCCATACAAGAACGATTACCTGGATGTGGACAAGCTCCTTGACATCTTGAAAGACTATCCGCAAGTTGTTTTCTTCTCGAGCCACACCCATTGGGATCTGAACCTGCCGGACTGGGCAGGCAAAAAGAAAGTCAAAGGCGGAGACAAACGCGGCTTTACTGTCGTAAACACGGCCGGCATTGAAAAGGGTTGGATGTCAGCTGGTCCAGACGGTGGCGAGAAAGTCACGCCGGATGGAGGGGATTTCAAGCAAGGGCTGCGCTTGCAAGTGTACGGTAATGATGTCGTCATCCAAGCGTATGATTACCAACATGACAAAGTAATTAAGAAGCTCAGCATCCGTAATGGAAAAATCGAGCAGTTGCCGCCGGATGTACAGGCAGACGATGATGATAATGTGCTTGTCAACGCGACGCAATACATGGAGTACGCAGTTGGCAAGCAAAAAAACTGGCGGGATTTTGATCCCGAAAATCCACCAACATTTCCAGGAAACCAGGTCGTGTATGTCCGTCATAAAGGGGAAATGAACCTAGAAGCCGGCACACCAATTATGGTCAAATTCAAGAAATAACGGGACTGACGTGCATGATTCGTTAGAAGAGGGCCGATCGGGTCCTAAACAAAAAGCAGGAAGCGGTATAATGCCGTTTCCTGTTTTTTGCGATAGGAAGGACGAAGGTTTACACTAAGAGGGGAGAGCTTGTTCAAACGGCTTACGACAACAGATGGGAGATGGAACAACGTGAAACAATATAAAGGCTATTTGCTTGATTTGGATGGAACGATCTATCGGGGAAAAGAAGCGATTCCGGGAGCAGCAGCATTCATCACCCACTTAAAAACTCACCAGATTCCGTATTTGTTCCTGACGAACAATTCCTCAGCCTCTGCACAGCACGTGGCAGAACGGCTGGTAGCAATGGGCATAGAAGCACAGGCTCGGGACGTGTATACCACGAGTATGGCGACTGCTACGTATTTACAAGAGCAGGCATCAGCGGGAACACGCGTGTACGTGATTGGAGAGGCGGGCTTGCATGATCAGCTCACGGATGCAGGCTATGTGATTACAGAGGAAGACCCGGCTTATGTCATTGTCGGGATTGATCGTACGTTTACGTATGAAAAACTGGCGATCGCCGCACGTGCTATCCGTGCAGGAGCAACTTTTATCGCTACAAATGCAGATGCAGCCCTGCCGACAGATGCCGGTCTGTTCCCTGGCAATGGTTCACTGGTGGCAGCCGTCTCCGTTGCCTCCGCGACCAAACCAATCGTGATTGGCAAACCAGAGTCCATTATTGTCCGTTACGCTCTGAATCAGCTTGGTACTGCGGCGGCTGACACGCTGATCGTCGGGGACAATTTATATACGGACATTGAGGCAGGTGCCAACAGCGGCTTGGACAGCTTGCTCGTTTTGACAGGCTATTCCACGCGCGAAGAAGCAGACCAGCATCATGTTTCGCCTACCCATATTGCGGAAGATTTGCCGGAATGGCAGCAGCGAATCTCACTATGATTCGGCGCATTCTTCCTGCTGCTTCTGGCGGTGGGCAATGCGGCTGGAGGCGGCGGCTGCGACCGCTCCGACGAGATCGTCCAAAAAAGTATGGACACCGAAACGCTTGTCGTTGAGTTCGGCGAGTTTGCCGTGCTTCAGCTTGTCTACATAACCGAAGTTAGTGAATCCGATGCTCCCGTACAGGTTGACAATGGCGAGGGCGAGTACCTCGTCTATACCATATAAGGGCTCGTCTGTTTCGATAATCGCCTGGAGCGGAGGCAGCAGCTGCTTTTGTTCTGCGAAGATGTCGAGCTGAATCCCGGTCAGCAACGCGTTTTGGACCTCACGTTTTTTCAAGACGGACGCGACACTCTCGAGACACAACTCCAAGGTGATGTCCGGGATGTATTGTGACTGCAGGAACATGACAATTTCAGCAATGTCGTTCAAACTAACTCCTCGTTTTTCTAATAGCTCAATAACGAAATCTAGACAGCTCTCGCTATTTAGTGGATGCTCACTCATGCTTGCGGTTCCTCCTTTTTCACGTGCGTGTTCAAAAATTCGACTTTTCAGCACCCAGAAAGTCGGCATGAATGCATCTAGTATCTGCATACAGATAGGCACCTATCCCGATCTACCGACATACAATGCCAGAAGAGCAGTATGCAAGGAGGGTGAACAACTGTATGGAAGAAAAAGAGCTTCTTCAAGAGAAGTACGGATTTGAACTTCAGGGATATCGCACGACGGGGGCAAGCAAGGTACTGGAAACGGATCGAGGCCTTTTCTACATGTTCGAGGCGCCAGCCGGATATAAATACAAAAGTAAGTTTATTGAGAAAGTAAAAAAACATTTAAGCCAACAGCAAAACATTCGCTTGTTAAAGCTGGTCAATACAACAAGCGGGCAGGCTCACATCGTTGATGATGAGCAGCTTTACTATTTATACAGAGGCGTGCGAGAGGCGGTTCCTGAAAATCCATATTATTCCAGTGGTCAGTCACTCGCGAAGTTCCATCAGGCCACGAGTGATTTTTCATCTGACAAGATGTTTATTCCCTATAGCTCTCTTGGCAACTGGCCGAGCATGTGGCGTAAAAAGCTGCGGAATTTTAATGAGTACCGGGATGAAATGGATGAAGAAAATGTAGAGCTCGCACCGATGGATGAATATTTGTTGACCTGCTTCACGTACATTACTCAGCTCGGGGAATTGTCCGTTCAATATTTGTTGGACGCCGGATACGATAAAGTCGTGAAGGAAACAGCGAGTCTCGGGAAAGTAGCCTACCAAAATTTTGATCAAGGGTATATGCTATGGAAAGAGAAGGATGTACGTCTAATGGCAGGTGAATGGAACTGGGTTCTTGATATGCGTACTCGCGATGTGGGGCAGTGGATCAAAGCCGAGACAAAGCGAAACGGCTGGAATGAAGAGGCTGTGTCCAGCTTTCTCGATGGCTACAACAGCGTCTCTGCTCTGCTTCCCTCTGAATATGCCGTGATTTATGCGCTCATGCTCTACCCAGGCAGGTTTTTGAAGCTCGTGGAGACTTATATGGAGTTGCCGGTAGAAGAGCGTCAGGAAGTCAACATTCAAGCATGGCAAACGCAGCTGGAAGACGAGCTAACCAAAATGGAAGACGGACTTCGAAAGTACCCATTATTCATTGCACAGCGTTATGACGTATCCATTCCACAAATTGATTGGTTGTGGAGGAAAAAAGATGATCAAGCAACAAGTTTTCGTAACGAGGAAACTCAATCCTGAAGTGATCGCGATGCTTGAAAAGGTAGCCGAGGTCGAGCAATGGACAAAAAATGCGCCAATCCCGCGTGAATTGTTGCTGGAAAAGATTAAACATGTAGATGCCGTCTTGACCATGCTGACAGAACGAGTGGACGAAGAATTTTTGGCGAGTACAAAGCGACTCCGTATCGTGGCGAACATGGCGGTCGGTTACGACAATATTGATTTGGAAGCGTGCAGACGACACGAGGTCATCGTAACCAACACGCCTGATGTGCTGACAGAGTCCACTGCTGATTTGGCTTTCGCTTTACTGATGGCGACAGGCCGCCGATTGACGGAAGCCAACCGATTTTTATTGCAGGGGGAATGGACATCGTGGAGTCCGACTCTGATGGCAGGACAAAATGTATATGGTTCGACTCTGGGGATTATCGGAATGGGGCGAATTGGGGAAGCTGTGGCTAGACGCGCCAAAGGATTTGGCATGCGAATCTTGTATCACAACCGGAATCGCAAACCGCAGGCTGAGCAAGAGACAGGGGCACGGTATGCGAATTTGGCGGAGCTTCTGCAAGAGTCCGATTACGTCGTTCTGCTTACACCATTGACAGAGGACACGCGCATGCTGATGGGGGAAAAACAGTTTTCGCTCATGAAAGAAACCGCTGTGTTTATCAATGTTTCTCGTGGTGGGACAGTCGATGAGTCCGCATTGTATCAAGCGTTGGTAGATAAGAAAATTTGGGCGGCTGGCCTGGACGTTTTTGCGGTCGAGCCTGTCCCGATGGATAACCCGCTCTTGCAACTGCCGAATGTAGTCGCATTGCCTCATATCGGTAGTGCAACTGTGCAAACGAGGGCGGAGATGGCGAGGCTGGCTGCTGCTAACATCGTAGAGGTGCTAAGTGGAAGGGGACCACTGACTGCGGTATGAACACGTTCTTTGCTTTATTTTCAGGGCTCTTCGCGCTGCTCTTGCTTGCAGCAGTAGCCGTTTCGTTTCATGTAACCTGGCGCTTGACGCATCCTGTACGAAAACCGATTCATATGGACCCCCGAGATTTTGGAATCGAACAGGTGGAGCCGGTTGTTTTTTCGAGCAGGGAAACGACGATTTCGTTGGCTGGATGGTACTTGTCGGCAGAAAAAAATGGGCGAGTTTCGAATGGAACCACGCTGATCTTTGCTCACGGATATAGTCAAAACAGATTAGAGCCACATCTGCCAGCGTTGTCTCTGGCTGCAAGACTGGTTCAGGCCGGCTTTGATGTATTGATGTTCGACTTTCGCAATTCCGGGGAGTCCAGCGAAGCACTGACTACGATTGGACTTCGAGAACAGCAAGACCTCCTTGGGGCCATCGATTTTGCAGCTGCGAAGAAGCCGGAGCACAGACTTGGTCTCGTCGGATTTTCGATGGGGGCAGCAACCTCACTGATGGTTGGCGGGGTGGATGAACGCATCACAGCGATTGTGGCAGATTCACCGTTTTATTCCTTGCGTGAATACTTGGCTGAGAACTTGCCGCAGTGGACGGGCCTGCCCCGATTTCCATTCAACTGGCTCATACTTACCTTGTGTCCTGTTTTGCTAGGAGCCAACCCACGAGACGTCAATCCGTATCAGGCAGTTCAGCAAGCGAAAAAACCGATTCTTTTTATACACGGGACAGGCGATACGACGATCCCCATGGCAAACAGCGAACGACTCTTTGAGCTGACCCAAGACGAGGATTCCGAGATTTGGATCGTACCGCGAGCGGGTCACGTCCGCAGCTATGCGTTAGTTCCTGACGAATACGGGAAGCGTATCATTGCCTTTTTTGAAAAAGGAAGGGAAAAGAGGAAATGAAAAAAGCAGCTACGCGGTTGCTGTAGCTGCTTTCATGTCGATGTGACTGGATTAGAATACTTGTTGAACTTCTTTGATGCCTGGGATTTCTTCCACCAGTGCACGCTCGATTCCTGCTTTCAGGGTGATGGTAGAGGAAGGGCAGCTACCGCAAGCACCCATCAGGCGCAGCTTCACGATGCCATCTTCTACATCAACGAGTTGTACGTCTCCGCCGTCACGTTGCAGGTAAGGACGCAGTTTATCGAGAACTTCTTGTACTTGATCCATGATATCCATGTTACATTCACTCCTTTCCAACCTCTCCTTTATTATAATCATACCATGGTGAGAAATCCATGGCTTACATGCCCTGTTGACACTTTGAAGTTCCGTGGACACACCGAAGTTTAGCAGCATGGACTTTTTGTAATCTTTGCATGTTATAATGAAAAAGAAAGAAGCAAGTACTTCAATATAAGGAGTCAGATCTTCGTGAACGTATTTCGCAATGTGAAGGAACTGATTGGTAATACGCCGATCGTCGAAATTACTCAATTTGAGCTTCCAGAGGGTGTCCGCTTGTTCGCCAAGCTGGAATATTTTAACCCAGGGGGCAGCGTAAAAGACAGACTGGGCATGGAGCTGATTCGTGCCGCAGAAGAGAACGGCCAATTGGCCCCAGGTGGTACCATTATCGAACCGACAGCAGGAAATACAGGGATTGGTGTAGCGCTGGCCGCTGTAGGAACTGGTTATAAAGTCATTTTCTGCGTACCAGCGAAGTTTTCTGAGGAAAAGCAAGAGCTGATGCGTGCCCTCGGAGCGGAAGTCGTCAACACACCGACAGAGCTGGGGATTAAGGGGGCAATCGCCAAGGCAAAAGAACTCGCAGAATCCATTCCGGGTGCTTTTGTACCACAGCAATTTGCTAACCCGGCGAATCCGGACGCACACTACAAAACAACAGGTCCGGAAATTTGGAGTCAAATGGACGGCCAAGTACACGTATTTGTGGCAGGCGCTGGTTCAGGCGGTACTTTCATGGGGGCTGCTCGCTACCTGAAAGAACAAAACCCAAACGTAAAAACGGTCATTGTCGAGCCAGAAGGTTCCATCTTGAATGGAGGAGAATCCGGCCCGCACAAAACAGAAGGGATTGGCATGGAGTTTTTGCCTCCGTTCATGGATACGAGCTACTTCAACGCCATTCACACGATTCTCGATGTGGAAGCATTCGATCTGGTCAAGCAACTGGCTGCCAAGGAAGGCTTGCTCGTAGGCAGCTCCTCAGGTGCAGCCATGGCAGCGGCACTGCGTGAAGCAAGAGAAGCAGCTCCAGGGACGAATATTGTTACACTGTTTGCCGACGGCAGCGAACGTTATCTGAGCAAGAAAATTTACCAGGGAGGAATTTAAGATGCGTATCAAAACTCGTCTGATCCATGGCGGAATCGATGGAGATCCACATACAGGAGCCGTATCCGTTCCAATTTACCAGGTAAGTACTTATAAACAGGAAGCCATTGGCGTTCACAAGGGCTTTGAATACTCCCGTACCGGGAACCCGACCCGTCACGCATTGGAAACATACATCGCAGAAATCGAAGGCGGCGCACGCGGCTTTGCATTTGGTTCTGGTATGGCGGCACTCTCTACCATCCTCTCCATGTTCAACAAAGGTGACCATCTCGTGGTAGGTGACGATGTATACGGTGGTACTTACCGCGTCGTTACGCGTGTATTCTCCCGTATGGGTCTGGAAGCAACCTATGTAGATACGAGTGATCTGGCAGCAGTAGAGGCAGCAATTCGCCCGGAAACCAAAGCAATCATTATGGAAACACCGACGAACCCGCTGCTGAAAGTAAGCGACATCAGCGCATTGGCAGGCATCGCGAAAGCAAAAGGCGTACTGCTCGTCGTAGACAATACGTTCATGACACCATACTGGCAAAATCCGCTGGATCTCGGTGCTGACATCGTGTTCCACAGCGCAACGAAATATTTGGGCGGACACAGCGACGTGGTAGCAGGTCTGGTTGTAGCAAAAGATGCGCAAGTGGGCGAAGACCTCCATTTTGTGCAAAATGCAATTGGCGGTGTGCTTGGACCACAGGATTCTTGGCTTTTGCTGCGCGGTATGAAGACGCTGGGAATTCGGATGGAAGAGCATGAGCATAATGCTCGTACACTGGCAAAATGGCTGTCTGAGCGCAGCGACATCAAACGCGTCATTTATCCTGGTCTGTCCAGCCATTCCGGTCATGAGCTGATCAAAAAGCAAGCGCGTGGCTTCGGTGGCATGATTTCCTTCGACGTAGGCAGCGCAGAGCGTGCTGACGAAGTGTTGGCAAAGGTAAAATACTACACGCTGGCAGAATCGCTGGGTGCAGTGGAGAGCTTGATCAGCGTACCTGCACGTATGACACATGCTTCTATCCCGGCAGAGCGCCGTGCTGAGCTCGGTATTACGGATGGCTTGGTACGCATCTCTGTTGGTATTGAAGATGTTCAGGACTTGATCGAGGACCTGGACCAAGCATTGTCCTAAGCTAGCTGACCCGGGGGAGGGCGGATATAGTGACTGTCGATATCAAGGTTTTTGGGACAGAGCAATTGTGCGCAAGCTGCGTCAATTTGCCATCTGCAAAGGAAACAGCCGAGTGGCTGGAGGCGGCACTCTCTCGCAAGTATGGGAGTGACAGCATCCGCATCGTTTATAGCGACTTTCAACAGCCGCAGACAGACGATGACAAAAGCTGGGCGAATCGCATTATCGAGGAAGATTTATGGTATCCGCTTGTCGTAATTTCCGGGGAAATTGTCGGTGAGGGAAATCCGAAATTAAAGGATATCTATGAAAAGCTGGAGAGCATGGGCGTGCAGCCGATTGCTTCGACAGCAGATGCCGAATAAACCATAGAGGGAACTACAATCATTTTTTAAAGCGACCAGATGCATGAGCCTGGTCGCTTTTTTTCAATCTGTGCGAAACCGAACAGCTCATTTTTACGTCTATCTAACAATATTGATAGCGAAGGGTGTTTTTTGGTATGGATGGAAAAACAATACTGAGTGGTGTGCTAATTTGTACGCTGTGTTTTGCGGGGATACTGGCTCCTACTTCCACTCAAAATATCGCAGAAGCAGAATCTGATTACATGATTACATACGAGATTCCGCCGAATCCAGAAAAGTACTTGTTTTCGAAAGAACAGGAAATATCGATTACGAATCCACAACCGATACCTTTTGGACTACGTCCTTATTCTTCTACTGACTATATAAATGACATGCACGTTAATATCGATGAATTTCAAACCTCTAAAAAAGGCTTTCTATGGAATGTCTATCACTTTATCGGAATACTCTCTCCAGCATATCCCACAGACGTCAATATGGAAGACATGGACCGCCAGATCGACAATGTAAAGGGTTTTTCGGATGAGCGGGTAAAATTACGGGAAGCCCGTGCGCAAATCGAAATGAACGCTCGTTTGCAGCCACTCGTTCAGGCTGGATACGTCATGCCAAACGAGATTGACGATGGATTAGCGACAAAGGAATTCGTAGCTACAGTGCTTTATCGCATGTTTGGGAAGACCCGACCCTATCACGGTGGAATTGACCTGAAGGATTCAGAAAATGTTGCCGTTCGCTGGGCTGTTGAGGTAGGGGTGCCTGGTTTTGTAGTAGACAAAGAAAAGTATATTGATCCGCAGACACTACTTACTATGAACCTTGATCCGCACACACTACTTAGTATGAACCCTGGTCCGGAACCATACGTGGATTCTGGTACGTATGGTGACCTGTTTTATTTTATCACGCTTATTATGCCGGGGAAAAAGACGGACAGGGGATGGGAGTATTATCAAGTGGAGCTGAATGAAAGCATGCTGTCCGACTACGCGGCACAGTTCATCCAGTTGAATGGAGAGCCTTATTTGAGTTATCGAAACTACGCACTTCATGGAACAGCCGAATACAAAAATGCAGCGAGAAGCATCCGTGAATGGATGATCCCGCGATTCCCGCAGTTGCTCGACCAAGCACGAAAGGATGCGATGAAGCCCCGCGTATGGGACTGGAGCCGTGATCTCATCCATCATCCGAAGTTTGCCAAGCAAGTGGCTGCCTATCGCAAAAATAAAAGCGGCAAAAACGTAGATGCCGTCTATCATGCGGTCAGACAGCATTACAATCTGAACATCCGTCAGGACTCGCCAGCCATAATCAAAAGTGTGCTGGATAACATCAAGTAACGTGCTGTTTACTTTTTGTATATCATTCGTAAACATTCTGTAACGAAATAGAGCAGGCTTCGTCCTATAGTAGTAAATGTAACCAATAACCTAACATTTAGTGGAGGCCATAACGATGAATAAAAAATGGATGAAGCCTGTTACATATTTGCTGCTTGCAGGAGTTGTAGGCGTAGCTGGATTTTCTGCAATGAATACACAAATAGCTCATGCAGATTCTGAAAAAGGAAAGCAGTTTTCTGCCGCAGCTGAGTTGAAGCTTGCGAAAAACACCTATGTGATCGATCAAAAAACGGCTGACGTGAATGGCGATAAGAAGGATGACGTCGTATACCTGATTGGTGAAAAAGAAAAAGCGGATGACATCTATTCTTCCAATATGAACATCGTAGTGAAAGACGGAAAATCCGGCGCTTATAGCCAAACCGATATCAAAGAGCTGGGAGGCTATGAAGGCGAGCTGACCCTCGTAGACTTCACGGGTGATCATGTTGCGGATGCCTTCGTGAAAACAGCGACTGGCGGAAGCGGCGGTGTTTACAGCCACGTAATCGCTACTTTTGAAAACAACAAACCAGCCGTGATTTTTGGTGAAAAAGAAAACGAAGGAATCCGTTACGAGGGGAAATTCGTGGATGGCTTTAAAGTAGAGGGCAAAGGCTCCCACTTGGATAAGCCGCTGACGCTTGACGTAAGTGCGAACCAGGATGTATACGTAGCTGCCAAGCTGTATGACAAAGCGGGCAAAGTACAGCCAACAGAAGATGCTGTTTCTGTATTCTCCTATCCATTCGGTTCTTTGACTCCAGTCGATATGGATGCGAACGGCACATTTGAGCTGGTCGGGGAGCAACGACTTGTAGGAATGAACAACACAGATACCGTTTCCCGCATCAACTCCGTATGGGGCTACCAAGGTGACGGCAAATGGAATCCATGGGAAGTGGAGTATTCTACTTTCTTGAAAAAACACCCGGGTGAAGCGATCAACACGATGATTGAAAAGTAATAATGGTAGAGCTTGATCAGCAGCCTCCTTTTTCATGACGGAAATGAAAAAAGGAGGCTGTTTTTCGTTGCCAGCGACTGGTTCTATCAACCGACTTTTTCTCATATGGATTTTGGGTACAGGGGTAACCAAAGGAGGAAGAGCGGATGGACCAACCGATTGCTCGCTACTACGAGTTGAAGGAAATTCAGAAGCAGGTAGAGGAAGAGTTAAACGAGCTGCGGAGTAAACTGATCGAAGCTTACAGCGAAGCAGGCAGCGCAGAAGAAGGCGAATACAAGCTAGTGATCTCCTATCAGGAGCGGCGAGAATACAACGATGATCGCCTTTACAATGCCTTGCCAGATCCTTCGCTTTGGCGCCTCATGTCGAAGGCCGATACCGGAAAAATTTCGAGTTTGCTGAAGCTGAATGTCATTCAAGAGAAGGTACTGGCAGACACCTTTGAACCGAAAAAAGTACCTGTTTTACGTGTTCAAAAGCGATAAACCAGCAAAATGAGGGAACCGTCAGGATTCGTCTTGACGGTTTTTTTACGTGTAAAGAAATATCTTGTATAATGGGAGGATATTGCCAATTTCTGAGAGGAGGATGGTGCAGATGAAAGTCTTATTTTGCAGTCAGCCATTTCAAGAAAACAAAGTCGATGAAACCT
Organism: Brevibacillus sp. NRRL NRS-603; assembly: GCF_003013445.1. NCBI lineage: Bacteria > Bacillati > Bacillota > Bacilli > Caryophanales > Paenibacillaceae > Brevibacillus > Brevibacillus sp. NRRL NRS-603. Next base: position 77,056 of record NZ_PXZN01000024.1, read on the forward strand.
ACGAATATGAGTATACGTGCGCAAAACAACTCGGCTTGGACATTCAGCTGATCAGCTTGGAACAACTGATATACCAGGACAACCCATTAGCTGCTGTGAAACAAATCCAACCCTCTCCTGAAAAAGTAATGGCTATCTACAGGGGATGGATGCTAAAACCGTTCCTGTACCAAAAATTGTACGACGCCCTGTTAGCCAAAAATATAGAGTTAATCAATTCACCCGAAAAGTACGTGCATTGCCATTACCTGCCTGAATCTTATGAGGTCATCAAAGATTTCACCCCGCTGTCGGTCTGGCTGCACAAAGAAGAGATAGACGCGTCATTTGAAAACGTGCATCGGATCGTAAATAGATTTGGACAGGCTCCGATCATGATCAAAGATTATGTGAAATCTCGAAAGCATGATTGGAATGAGGCTTGCTATATTCCCGATGCTTCCGATAAAGAAAAGGTACAGCAAGTGACCAGCCGATTTTTGGAGCTGCAACAGGATGAGTTGAATGAGGGAGTCGTCTTTCGAGAATTTGTGAAGCTTCAATTTTTGACCCATCACTCTCAGAGCAACATGCCATTATCCCAGGAATATCGCGTTTTCTTTTTGGATGGCGAACCCATGTACATGGAAAATTACTGGGAGGAAGGACAATATGACGATACGCCGCCAGACCTCCAGCCATTTTTAGAGGTAGCGAAAAAAATCAAGAGCCGCTTTTTTACTATGGACATCGCCAAGCTGGAAAATGGCTCGTGGACCATCCTCGAGCTAGGGGATGCACAGGTGTCTGCTCTGCCTGAACAGGCTGATAGATTTGAATTTTTCACGAGGTTAAAAAGAAATCTTCCATAGAAAGAGGGATTCCCCATGAAAATAGGCTTGGCTCAGACGAGGTTCCCCCAATCAGCGGCGGAGGGGCTCGCGATCATCAAGCAGCAGATGATCAACGCTGCACAAAACCATTGCGATTTGATTTGCTTTCCTGAATCGGTGATTCCGGGGCTGCGCGGTGTAGGCTATGAGGTGGAGGCATACGATCATGAGGTACAACAGAGAGCTTTGGAAGAGATCCGTACTCTGGCGCAGGAACGCCAGCTCGCCGTCATTTTACCGATGGAATGGAAGGATGAGCGCGGCTACCATCTAGTCGCCTTTGTGGTGGGGAAACAGGGAGAAGATCTTGGGCTGCAAATCAAAAATCAGATCGATCCAGATGAGGATCAGTTTGACTATGTCCCGGGCGAAGGGCGCCAATTGTTTACGATAGAGGATGTGGCGTTTGGCATTGTCATTTGCCATGAAGGATGGCGATATCCAGAGACGGTACGGTGGGCGGCACGCCGTGGGGCGAGCATCGTTTTCCATCCGATGTTTACAGGAGAAGTCAGCAATCCCGATTTTTACAACGGGGCAATGGTTTGCCGAAGCTTGGAAAACAACATCTACTTCGCCAGTGTGAACTACGCGATTCTGAATCAACAAGTGACGACGACGCTGATCTCACCTACTGGGGAACGACTGTGTGTGGCGGCTTCAGGGAGCGAGGAACTGCTTGTATACGAAATTGATCCTGCGAAAGCAACGCGATTATTGGCCCAGCGATTCCAGCCTGAGTTGGTTGAATAGGAATGAAAAGCTGACGTCCATACGATCCCGACGTCAGCTTTTGTGCCAGTCTACATCTCCATATCCACATATCGTCCATACTTGGGGACAGCTACCCGATCAAACTCCGCAGCCAATTGGACCAATCCATCGGCCAATTCCTCGCCATACATGGGTGGACCGTGACCAGTGATTGCATACGCAGGGGCGAGATTGGCAAGCTTTTCGACGGATTGCCATGCTGCCTGCCAATCGGTTGTCAAATAAACAGGAGGACCGGTTAATTGCTTTTGCTGGGTCACGACTTGGTACAGCGAGTCCTGCTTTACCGTAACAAAAGCGTCTCCTGCGAGGAGAGTTTTGTCTTCATCACGAAAGAAGGAAATGTGCCCGGGCGAATGTCCAGGTGTATGTATCCAGCGCCATCCAGGCATTCCGGGAACACTCCCGTCTTCGGGCAAAGGATGAACATGGCTGCCCAAATCGATTGGCTCATTTGGAAACAACGGCGACAGCTTCGCAAGCAGCCCGCCCTCAACAGTTCCATCTGGCTCCGGATAGTATTTTTGGCCTGTCAAATAAGGGATTTCTAGAGGATGGGCATAGACGGGAACCCGCCACGCTTTTACGAGCTCAATGACTGCCCCGACATGATCGAAATGGCCGTGAGTGAGCAGGATGGCTCTTGGCTTGGCTTCCTCACCAAAGCGTTCCCGGGCAATTTCGATGATTTGTTCCGCCGATTGTGGCATCCCCGCATCTACCAGAACCCATGATTTTGAATCACCGACCAGCGCGATGTTCACAATTTGAATGGTGTAGCATTCTACATCTGGTCTGACTGTCTCTTCGACTCCGCTTCGAAAGGAAGTCATCGGCATGTAGTTATCAGCCAGCGTATCTTTCATATCCTCATATGTGTTTGGTTCCATTGAAAAAACCTCCAAGCTGGTTATTCCGGTCTACGATATTATGCCGATTCAGCTTGGAGATTATATAAAAAAGAAAACCTGTTAGACCATCCGGCCAACAGGCTTGTGCACTATCCCATATGCTTTTTGTACATCCATAGCTGACCGCTCTTGATGACACGAGCCATCTGACCGACCAGAGACATTTTTCCCATGCTGGCAAAGCCTTCCTTTTTGCCGAGGGAACCGAGGAAGCCCTTGTGCTTGAGAGCAGGCAACGAAGCTGGATACTCCTCACCTTTAATGTCTTTTTTCAACATCAAGGCAATTTGATCGCCTTGGATCTCAGCTGTTTGTGCGCTCGGCGCGATGATGGTGCTTGCACAGTCACCTACCACATACACGTTCGTATGGGATGGGATTTGATGATACTGATTTAGTTTGGCGCGTCCGATGTTGTCTGTTTCGATCGGTAGAGAGCGCACGATTTTGTTAGCTTGAATACCTGCTGTCCATACGATAACATCACTTTCAACAGGCTGGTTGTGGTTGTACACGATCCCTTGCTCGATGCCAGTGACATTGGCCATGGAAACAAGCTGTACATCGTGCTCAATGAACCATTGAGAAGCATATTCCTGAAGCTTTTTCGGGAATGGGCTCAAAATGCTTTGACCGCGGTCGATGATGCGTACATTCAGGTCGGGACGGCTCTCGCGCAGTTCAGCAGCCATTTCCACTCCGGAAAGACCACCGCCCACAACGCTAACCGTGCCGTATGGGTTCACATTATTGATTGCCATGTATGTGTTGCGAGTAGCTCCCATGGTTTGGATCGAACACGTAAATTGATCAGCACCAGGGATATCATGGTAACGATCCTCACAACCCAATCCGATTACAAGCCAATCGTAGGAGAGGGTGTCCCCGTTAGCAAAATTGACGACCTGCTCGTCCAATTCCACGCCAGCAATTTCACCGTATTTGACGGTCAGGCGTGGATCGTTTGGAAAAGTAACACGCAGGTGAGATTCCGGTGTAGTACCTGCCGCCAGAGCGTAATACTCTGTTTTCAAGCCATGAAACGGCATACGGTCTACGAGGGTTATAAATACGTCATCTGGTAAATCAGGGGACAGGACTCGCTCAATAATACGAAGACCCCCGTATCCTCCTCCAAGGATCACAAGTCGTTTCATAGAAGGTCTAGTCCTTTCTTCTGTCCGTTTTTTACAGCACCCACTCTATTTTTAGTCTCTTTCACTAAAAATGCAAGCAGAATCTTTTTCCCGTTTTCTCCGCTGGATTTTTATCAAAGTCGAGGTACAATAAAGTACGTGATGATGTCGAAATAATCGGTAGGTGACAATAGATGAAACCACTAGTCGAATTTTGCGCGAGCAATGTTTCCTCCTATACGCAATCCGTCGTGGATGCATTGGAAAATGATCCTGATCTGGATGTGGACGTACTCGAGTACGGCTGTCTGGGGTATTGCGGTGAATGCTACATGGAGCCATTCGCGCTTGTAAACGGCACATTGGTACAAGCTCCAACAGCGGATGAATTACTGGTGAAAATCAAGAATAAATTACGGGAGGAAGAAGAGCTGCTGGATGCAGACTTTCCTCTGTAAGATTGTTCTCTTAGGATGTTCATTGGGGAGCATGATCAACCGTGCACGTATCAAAATAGTAAAGCTGATGCCCAAGTGATTTGGAGCATCAGCTTTTTTATGGATTAATGTTCTTTGATCACGTTGTAGAAGGTATCGCGTTCCAGCGCGCGTTTTCCAGCGCCTTTGATCAACCAAACCAACTCATCTACAGTCAGAGCTTGCTGGGTAAGTGCACCGGCTGAGTGGCTGATGCGCTCCTCGATCAAGGTTCCATGAGCATCGGAAATTCCCATTTGCAAAGAAAGCTGTGTGAGCTGGGTACCGATGTTGATGAAGTATGCTTTGATATGCTGGAAGTTATCGAGCATCAGACGGCTGATCGCCATTGTTTTCAAATCATCAATGGCAGAGTTGCGGCGTTTGATGCCAGCTGTTGCTTTGATCGGTTGAACTGCCAATGGAATGAACACCATGAAGCCGTTTGTGTCATCTTGCAGCTCGCGCAGGCGGAGCATGTGGATTACACGCTCTTCCAATGTCTCGATGGAGCCGTACAGCATAGTGGTATGTGTTTTCAAGCCCAACTCATGAGCAGTGCGGTGTACTTGCAGGTACATGTCTGTACTTGCTTTTTCCGGGCTCATTTTCATGCGATAGCGCTCAGTCAAAATCTCAGCGCCACCGCCAGTAAGGCTTTGAAGACCAGCCTTCATCAGCTCTTGCAAAACCTCGCGGATGGATAGACCGGAGATACGGGAGAAGAACTCGATCTCTGCACCTGTATACGATTTAATCGTCACATCCGGGTACGCCTTTCTCAAGGTACGAAGGGTGTCGAGGTAGTATTCAAATGGCTTGTGCTGGTTATGTCCGCCAACGATATGGAATTCACGGATACCCGGATGGAAGCGCGTTTCTACATAATGAAGCAGCTCTTCCATGCTCATCGTGTAGGCACCCTCATCCCCTTCATCGCGGCGGAAGCCACAGAATTTGCAATGAGCTTCACACACGTTGGTTGGGTTGATGTACAGATTTTGCAAAAAGTAAACGTTATCCTGATTCTTGCGATAGTTAACAACGTTAGCCAATTGTCCAATCGTCAAAAGATCGTTGGAATTAAAAAGGGTGACACCGTCTTCCAAGGTAAGTCTTTCGCCATGCATAACTTTTTCAGCGATTCCGGCGAGAGATTTGTCCTGTATGGCAATCGTTTCAAGCGCCATTCCAAACACTTCCTTTCAAAGTCAATGGTTCTTAGATGAAAGAGCTTTAATCCAGTCGTACCCAATCGATATTCGTTCCATGGGAGTGGAAAGGCTCTTAGGAATAGAGTAAATCTCGGGCAACAAGAGCACCTATATTATAAACCTCTTGGTAAGTACGAACAATATCATAAGTTCTCCAACTCTACACTCGGTTCCTCTTCGCCAGATTTTCCTTCTAATGGTGATGAAAAGCCGATATTTCTAAGTGCGAAATATTGTAAAAAACTAACAAATATCGGCATTAATTGGGGAAAGTAGGAATTTTCCGTTTGCGAAATTCTAGCTATTCTTGTAAAATATAGTAAGAAAGCCTGATCTATTATTAGGAGGAGCTTCAAATGCGGGACGTTTTGCTCGAGAAAATCGAACTCCTTCGACAGCGTATGGTAAATATGGGGTTAGAGTTTGGGTTAGATCATCCAGATGTCCTAGAATACAGTATACAAATTGATCAACTACACAACGAACTGAACCAGATCGATCATAGTCTGTCTAAGGCAGAGAACCGGAAGAAAGCGTATAGATTTTATTTAATGGAAAACAATGCACATTTTGCATAGGAAGGGGAAACCCTTCTTTTTTATTTTAAAAAGAGAGAATGAGCGCGTAAAGTGCAGGGGAACCTTGTGGGAAGAAGCGTTTCTTAGTAAACTGAATATACTGGTTGTAACAAGTGCAGGAATGATGAGCCTGTGAAGGAGGGAAAGAAGCATGATTACATTGACAGAGCGCGCCAGTCTGAAAGTAAAAGAAATGCTGGCGGCAGAAGGCAAGCCCGATGTGTTTTTGCGGGTAGGTGTCAGAACAGGTGGTTGCAGCGGCTTTACCTACGGGATGGGCTGGGACGAAGAGATGAAGGAAGGCGACGAGACCTTCGAGCAAAACGGTGTAAAAATTGTTGTCGATAAGGACAGCTATCCATACATTAAAGGTACAGAGATCGATTTCAAGGAATCGATGATGGGTGGAGGCTTCTCCATCGAGAATCCGAATGCAGTCGCTTCTTGTGGGTGCGGATCTTCGTTCAAAACAGCGTTGGCTGAAGGAAAAGCGGAGAAATGTGACGACTAAGAATAAATGAGACAGGAACCCCTTCGACTTGTGTGAATGATTGCGCACGAGTTGAAGGGGTATTTTGTTGTGCGAAAAGAAAAAAATTTACAAAATAAGGACTGGATTTTATAGTTAGGAATAATTGGAAGTGAAATAAATAGATGAGAGGCAGGATTGTTATGGTGAAGAAATTCAAACGGCTTACTGCTTGCGTATTTTCGGCCATCCTTTTGTGTACTGCCATTCCAGCTACGATTGATGCGGCACCACAGGTGAAGTCAAAAGGATATGTGGCAGGCAATTTGACGCTGTTTCCACAGCTCGATGTGAATGTGGAGGAGAAAGTCACGGTAACAGCAACGATTGCGAAAAAAGGGAAGCTAAAAGGAGATGCGGAATTTCACTTCACTGGTCCCGATGAGGATCTCGTGATGGAAGATGTGAAGGTCACAGAAGGAAAAGAGACGTACGAGGTAACGGGAACCTTTACTCCCTCGGAAAAAGGAAAATATGAAATTAAACTCACACTAACCATGAAGGGTGAGGAAAAGCAAGAGACAACGGGTGCTGCGTCTGGCATCATTCGGGTAGGAGATGAATGGAAATACTTCTTTGTCGCAGATGCAGACAACAAGCTGAAAGGTACGATCTACAAGGATAAATTGGTCAACGAGAGTCCGATGAAAGTGACTCAAGCCAAGCAGGTGACCGGTAAAATCTATCGTGGAAATCAAGAGATTTATTACTTGCAGGTCAACGATTCAGCAGGGGAAAAAGGGCTGCAACAAAGCTCTCTTTACAAGGTAAAGCAAGGTAGCAGCACGCCAGAAGCTGTGAAATTTGCAGGTGAAAAGATTACGTCCTTTGTCATGGATGGAAGTGATATGTACTTTACGGCTTATACTGACGACAACCGAGCGATGCTGTATAAAGCGAAAACCAATTCGGACAAAAAAGAGGAAGTTCTTGAAAATGTAGACTATGCAACGGTTTCAAATGGCTGGTATTACTTCCATGACACCCGTGATCAAGGACTCTATAAAATGAAGCTGGATGGGACCGAAAAAACGAAGCTTACCAAAGATGACACGAAAATAGATGTTGAGAAGGGCGGCAGCTTTGTGGTTTATACGGACGGGATTGCCTACGTGGATAGCAGCTCTCGGCATGTGCTGATTTCCAAAGAGGGTAAGCACTTGCAAGATGGCGAGCAAATCAAGGGCAAGATCGTTGATGTCGTTGGTAACAACATTTTCTATCTGGACAGCGACAAAGCTTTGTATCGGACACAGCTCGCTTCAGATAAAACAGAGAAAATCATAGACTTGGAGAACGATGCGATTGTAGAGATAAACGTACCCGCACATTACATTCTCTATGCCAAAACGAACAATGAGCTTTACAAGGTTCAGTGGAAATAACACAAGGAATCCATACTTCGGTATGGATTTTTTTGCGGCAACCTGTCACAAAATGACGCCTTTGTTTGTTATACGTGCGAATCGGAGGTGAGAGGGCTTGGATCATAACGAAATGGAGCAAGTGCTAAAGGAGGTCAGAGCCGGGGATATCGACCAATTTGGTTTGATCATCGATGCGATGCAAAAGCCGTTGTTCGTGTATTGCTATCACATGCTGGGACACCGACAGGAAGCGGAGGATGCTGTCCAGGAGGTTTTCTTGAAGGCATTCGAGCAGCTGGACAGCTATCGACACAACGTTTCTTTTTCGGCATGGATGTATAAGATCGCGTATCATCATTGCCTGAACTTGTTAAACAGGGCGAAGCTGAATCGCGTAGTCACTTTTTTGCGTGCGGGGATTCAGACGGTCAGTCGCCATGAAGGTGAAAAGAAGATAGAAGATACCGAGTACTTGAACAACCCTCTTCATGTAGCGATATCAAAGCTATCCGTAAAGGAGCGGAATCTCCTGATCTTGCGTGTGGTGGAAGAACGCAGCTACGACGAGCTGGCTATGTTGTTTGATAGAAAGCCAGCTACGCTGCGAAAACAGTATGAGCGTGCATTGAAAAAATGTAAATCTTACATGCTCGTGAGTGAAGGCGGTGATAGACATGACTCGATCTCAGCAACCTGATGATTGGAAACAGCAGTTACTAGCAGCCGCCGATGATTTCGATGTCAAGGATCAAGTCCTTCAAAAAATTAAGGAACGAAAAAATATATCGGAGGGAAAACAGATGAAAAAAAGATTAGGATTACTTGTTGCGGCTATTCTTGTGTTTGGAGGAACATCCGCTTATGCAGCCATGAAGGTATACGAATTGAAGAATGAAAAAGGGGAAGCGGTAGTGAAAGTGCAGCAAACTGCTACTCCACAAGAAAAAAGCAGCGCTGAAACGATGAAAACCTTTGAAGACGCACGAAACTCGCTTAAGCCAGGGGAAGGGGCAGCTATTTATATACCTGGACCGGACAATCCGAAAAAACGTGTTTCCTTCACATATATTCCTGTTGAACATTTGACTACACCACCGTTGCAGAAAGAAGTGGGCAGCTTTTATGAGGTACCAGCAGAGATAGCGGGTGGCTACAAATTCTTAAAAGGGCATGTCGAGTATCCATTTGATTATAGCCAACCAGAATTATTCGCAGAAATGCACAAGGAGGCGGAGAAGGACAAAAAACAAATCGTCATGCGAAAAGTATCTCCTAAGCCGACAATAAATAGAGTCTTTACGTTGTACAAAGGGAGTGAAGGAGCAGGGACGGACGGGGACGTGTACATTGCCATCACGAACTTTGAAGGTGTGAAATGGATCGAAGAAGCAGCAGGAGAGGATGCAATTGTAGAAAAAGTGAAAGTCCAGAAATATGAGGGAATGTATGTAGCCCAGAAGCTATTGGATGGAACAGAACAAAAACTTGTAAAGGTTTATCAAGAGGACAAAAACAGACTCATCGAAGTGGGTGCCAATAATCCAGCATTGACGAAAAAAGAATTGCTGTTGATTGCCGAGAATTTAAAGTAAAACAGTTCAGGTTAAAATTGTAACATTTAACCAATTTTGCACGTACTTACAAGAGCAGCTCTTTTATGGAGTCTGCTCTTACGTTATTTTTTCGGGCAAAAAGTCAATGTAGGGAGTGAAGAGATTGGCTGATGTTGCGCAAGAACAAAAAGGCTTACAGTGGCTTTTGCTGGGGGCATTTGGGATCGGCATACTGTTTGACTGGATGTTTTACGGGAAAGGCTTGGGCATCTCCTATCTGTTGTTCGTAATCGGCTTGTATGGCCTTTTTATTTGGCAGGCTAGGCAACGCATTCATTTACGCTTTTCTCGAAAGCAAGTATTCGACTGGATATGGACGCTTCCGATTTTTCTGCTGGCGCTAACCTTTTTTCTATTTTCCAATCCGCATTTTCATCTGTTCAACCTGGTACTGATTCCATTTTTATTCGTGATCCAAACGATCCTGATCACCAAGCGTCATCAAGCGAAATGGTACGAGGCAGGCTTTTTCATGGAGATAGTAGAGACATTGATTCTTTACACTCCGAAGTATACGCGCCTGCCATTTAGGCTGATAAAGGAACGGATCAAGGACAGGTTGGACCAGGAGAAGTATGGCGTAATGAAGAAGGTTTTCATCGGAATCGGCATCTCGCTGCCTCTTCTGGTGATTGTACTCTCCTTGCTCTCAAATGCGGATAGTGTGTTTGGACATTTTCTGGGTCAAATCCCGCGAAGGGTGATTGATGTCGATTCACTTGAAGCAATCTTTCGAATGATGCTAATCGGGCTCATTACGATCCTTGTATTTGCTTACATGTATTCTCTTTTCGGGAAACGAGAGGAAGTAGTAGAACTGCCTGTGCCCGAAGATGACAAAAAGATCGTCTGGGACGGAGTTATCCTTGTAACGATTCTGGCGATCATCAATATTGTGTACACAGCGTTTACATACATTCAGATATCGTATTTGTTCAGCGGGGCGAAGCGAGTTTTACCAGATGAATTGACGTACGCCGAGTATGCTAGAAATGGCTTCAATGAGCTGGTGACGGTCACCGTTATTAATTTCTTGATCCTCCTATGCACAATGCATTTCGCATCCCGGGCAAAACCAATGCTCTACCGGATTATTCAAGTACTGCTGAGTATGCTGACGATTTGTACGGGTTTCATGCTCGTGTCCGCCTATTTTCGCCTTTCGCTGTACGAGGATGCTTACGGGTATACGCATACGCGGCTGTTAGCTCACGTTTTCATGATCTTTTTGTTCGTGCTGTTTATCATTGCTCTTTTGAAAATTTGGCGAGATAAATTCTCTTTGATCAAGTATTACGCGATTTTGACACTCGTGAGCTACGTCATTCTGAATTACATCAATATGGACGTCATCATTGCCAAAAACAATGTACAGCGCTATCATGCGACCGGAAACATCGACATCGAGTATTTGAGCGAGCTGTCTTATGACGCCATACCGGTGGTTATGGAGCTTGTGCAGGACAAAAAGATAGAAGAGAAATTTATGGAGATGCTGCAAGAGCGAAAAGAGATTTTGTATGAGGACAATAGCTGGCAGTCCTTTAATCTCTCGGAGTATCGGGCAAAAGCTTATCTTCCATGAAAATAGGGAGGACGGAGACGAGGTGATCTATCGTCTCCGTTTTGTTTGGAACCAAAAGAGATAAAGAAAGATTCCCGCAGAGGTGATGACCACGGTGCCTGTAAAGACATAATCGTTCCATACTAGATTGGCGGAACTGATAGGCATGGCACCAGGACCTAACGCCAGCAAGTCTTCTCCGGCATCTGACTTCATGGCAGTACGTGTACAGATATTGGTTTCGAGCTCATTTAGCTCCCAATAAGAGGCATAGACAAGGTATTCTTGACCTGGTTGAAAAGGAATGCCGCATGCACCTCCAAGACCGCTGGTGACGATCTGAACTTGTGTCTGATCCACTCCTTTCCACGTGGACTGCACCTCGAAAATAATGTCAAAGCCCCCTCGCTCTGGTTTATCCCAAAAGGGAAGCCAACGAAGCCAGTCTGTTCGTTCATTTACCTGGAGAACCTTGCCTGTAAACACAGCAGCAGACTGATCCTTTGCTGTTAAAGGGTCAGGAGGTCTGGCACAACAACAGGCCGACGCAGGAATAGGCTGGATGAAAAAGGTGAAAAGAAGCACGAACGAGAAAACGGTAAGAATACCTTGAATGTTCCTGAACATCATCACTGATCCACTCCTCTAAACCATAAGACGGAGGAAAGAGAGGATTGTTCCGAGAATGATGACAACGATTATTTTATGTACTCTGGTGGGAATAATTTTTTTCACCTACCATACGACTTATGTCAAAACATTGACAGTGAAGCTGACGATTCCTTCTGTTCCCCCACTTACATTGGTTCATCTTTCCGATCCTCATGGACGAATACGGTTTTGGAATGGAGAGCTTCACAAACTGGTGAATGTCCACGATCCGGATTTGGTGATGGTGACGGGAGATTTGACACAGCACAGCGGGCAGTTGACGCGTGTGTTGAATGAGCTAGTGAAAGTAAAGAGCAAGGATGGAATATTCTTCGTTCCTGGCAATTACGAGAGAGAAGCGGGAAGATTTCACAAAAAGGTCTATTCGGATGCTGTCTACCGTTCCCAAAAAGAGGCCTGGCAGCAGGTAATGACGGTGGTGGAAAACAAGAGTACCGTGATAGAAAAGGACGGCAGTCGTATTTGGATATACGGCTTCGATAATTCGATTTACGGCAATGAACAACGTCCGGAACAAGAGATCCAGCAGGCGAACATGACGATATTTTTGGCCCACTCTCCCAATATAATCTCATTAATTCACAACGAGGGTTTGAAAGCTGACCTTCTCTTGACCGGACATACCCACGGTGGACAAGTTCGCTTGTTCAATCGGACTGTTGGTGCCTACAAGCATTTTCATGTCGGGCAAAAACAGGATCAATCCGTTGGTGTATTTGGCATCAGTCGCGGGCTTGGTACCTCGAGACTGCCAATCCGGCTGAATTGCTTTCCAGAGATAACGGTATACGCGGTCAATCAATCATGAACACTCATGTTCAACAATCGTTCCCCAATTCGTCACTGTTCGTTCACATGATCCCAGATTTTGGATTGGTTTCATCGAGTAAGATGGAAGTGTAGAAAAAGAAGAAAGAAGGGGTCAAAAGTGAACAAGAAGTGGGGTCTATTGATTTCTTCAGTTGCATTGTCTGCAATGTTGATGACAGCATGCGGCGGAGACAAGGAAGCTGCTAGCACGGCTCCTGCAGCAACTACTGGCACACAAGTGAATATCGAAGCTAGTAACTGGAAATTCAATCAAGAAACCTATGAAGTAAAAGCTGGCGAAGAGTTCACGATCAACTTCAAGTCGACAGAAGGCTTTCATGGTATTGGTATCCAAGGGCTGGATGTAGATCTCCAAAAAGATGGCAGCAAGACGATGAAAATCGATACAGCAGGCGAGTACACCATCTTTTGCAACGTGATCTGTGGACCAGATCATGCCAAAATGGTAGCAAAATTAGTCGTGAAATAATTCGATTCTCTTATTGGCATAAAACAACAAACAAGCACTTTGGCCTGCATATCGGGTCAAGGTGTTTTTTCATTTCACAGGTGGGGACATACTACATGGGCAGCTACTCATCGAGTAAGGGAGGAAACCACATGTCCAAGCACAACAACAAAGACAAGCGCCCAACGGAAGCATCCGCCGGCTCACGCAGCACTCCTCCGAAAACGGGAGAGAACACCGGGCAGAATTTGCGGAAAGAAGATCGATCGTAACATACAGGAGTAGATTCACGTAGGAAAAGCTCTCCCCATGACGGAGGGCTTTTTGCTTGTTATATACATGTTTTCGCGATTTTTGCACATGGTAAGGAGGAAAAGTTTTCAAGTCGGTGATGCGTCCCAAAAAGGAGATGAGTGACACTGGATAAGAAACACTACTACGTGACCTTACAAGCAGGAACGACCGTGGCAGAAATTCGCGATGAAAAAGGCTCCGCCACGTACGATTTTGAGATCGAAGCGACCGACGTACAAGTGGAAATGATGCGAGATTTGTTCAATAACTGTGTCCATGGGGATTTCATGATGTGGATGCATGGGCATACGCTATGGTCTGACATGCCGGATCGGGACAACGACGAATACGATGACAACCTGCGAGCCATCTACCAGCTTATTTATCAGTATGGCACCGAAAAAACAAAAAGTGATCTCGAGCAAATGGGCCTTGTAAAACTATTGGGGCTGGATAGAGAAGAGTTGCGCCCTTTTTAACGGGTCAATCATAGAAGTTTTCTAAGAAGAAGGAGTGAACAGCATGAAGATGTGGAAGCATGGAATGATGACAACAGCGCTGGTAATGGGGCTTGTTATGCCAGGTGTCGCGTTGGCCCAAGATGTATCTGCAACAGTTGCCCAGTTGAGCAAGCCGACTCACAGCCATGATGAGCATGGAGAGAAGCACATGAAGGTGCGCCACAGCTCAAACAGAGGCGTTCATCAAAAAATGTACATGCTCTTGCTAGCCGAAAAATACACACCGGATAGCGTGGGGAAATGGCAGGCAGCGTTTAAAGAACGCGATCGGTTAATGAGCGAGTTCGAGGCGCTGAGTGACGATCCGAAGTGGCAGGCGAAGCGTGAAGAACGCAAGCAACTGATCAACAAGCTGAATGAACAAGTGAAAAAGGGCGAAATCACCAACGAACAGATGGAAAAGCAGTTTAAGGAATGGAAAGACAAAAACATGGGGCCAAAAGAAGAGCGTGACGTCCGAAAAGCTCGGATTGAGCAAATGAAGAAAACACACGAAGCTCTTGACTCTGCGATTGAATCTGGTGATACAGCCAAGATTAAGGAATCACTCCAGCAAATGTTGGAACAAATGCAAGCAAACAATTCTCGCATGGCGGAAAAGCTGGCCATGAAGAAAAAATAACGTTTCGAACAAAAAAAGGACGTGACCGACTTACTGGTACGCGTCCTTTTCCATATTTGTTACAAGCATAGCAGGGGTCCATTCATCCAGAAAGACCATCTGTTCGGTTTGGCAGGAGGGACACCAGCCTGTATGGATGCACTGGTGGTGCGTACGATCCATGTAACCATTATCCATCTTGGAATCGTCTATCTCCCGGTAAGGACTGTAGTCGCCATAAAAGTCATACAGACGGCCTTCATCTTGCAGAGCTTGACCGCACGTTGAACACGCTTGTTGGAGGGCAGTAAAGCCATTGCAAACTGGGCAGAGATGATTCAAAGCGTATCGCCTCCTCGCTCCTCCTACTTTGCACGCGAACAAAAGCGGTTATGCAAAGGAATAAAAAATCCCTGTCGCAGCCATAGGAGGCAACAACAGGGACAAAACATTTTTATGATTTGAAGTTGTCCATGCTGGAAGAATGGCCAGGCTGCAATTTGGCATCCGGATTAAAGTAGGAAACCGCATTGTTTACAGCGGTAGGGGCCTCACCAAATCCAACTGCGATCAGCTTCACCTTACCAGGGTAGGTTGCGATATCGCCTGCTGCGAAAATGCCTGGGATGTTTGATTCCATGCGGGTATCGACCACGATTGAGCCTTTTTCGAGCTCCAGTCCCCAGTTCTTGATCGGACCGAGAGAGGAGATGAAGCCGAAGTTGACAATGACTGCATCGACTTCCAGATCGATTTCTTCTTTTGTCGTGCAATTGGCCAGCGTGAGTTTTTCGATGCGCTCCTCGCCGTGCAAAGCTGAAATTTCGTAAGGTGTCGTGACATTTACTTTGGAGGACATGAGCATTTCTACGCTGTGTTCATGTGCGCGGAACTTGTCTCTGCGATGGATGAGGTGTACTTCTTTTGCGATAGGTTCTAGCATGAGGGACCAGTCCAGTGCGGAATCACCGCCGCCAATAACAGCTACACGCTGTCCCTTGAAGGAGTTCAAATCGGTAACAAAATAGTGCAGATTGGATTTTTCATATTTGACGGCATCTGGGTGTTCCAGCCTGCGAGGTTCGAACGCTCCTACCCCAGCAGTGATGATGACGGATTTGGAGTAGTGAGTGCCTTTGTCCGTTGTGATTTCAAACACATCGTCTACTTTTTTTACGACATTTTCCACTTTCTCTTCCAGGCAAACGGTTTGCTGAAAGCGTGAAATCTGATCCTTCAGATTATTGATCAAATCTTGTGCTAAAACCTTTGGAAATCCGGCTACATCATATATGTACTTCTCCGGATAAAGAGCGGATAACTGCCCGCCTAGCTGGGGCATGCTCTCAATGATTTTTACACTGGCCTGTCTCATCCCGCCGTAAAAAGCGGTAAATAACCCGGCAGGGCCGCCACCAATGATCGTAATGTCGTAGATTTGCTCGTCCTTTTGCAGAAAATTCAACCCAAAGCACCTCCGAATTAATCGTAAGCGAACTCCTCAACCATTATAACCCATACAAGTGGAAAAACAGGAGAGAAAATTCGAAAGATGATAGGCAAAAAAACCTTGCAAATCCAATCGGTTGTCGATAAGATGAGGATGACTGTAAAGAATTTGTCACATTTTTCTATGTCTGACTTTGTGCATTTTTTCACAGAGTGGTTCGGATGGCATGACAGGGCAATAATTCCGATACTACACGGGTCATGAATTGGGGCATCTTAATTTGTACCAGACCACGTGAAAAATCGCACAATCTTCCTTAAGTTACCATGGACAATGACATCATACATGATTGGAAGGGATACTGATGGGTACACCCAAAATCCTGATTCTTGGCGCTGGGTACGGTGGTTTGCTCACAACGTTGCAGCTTCAGAAAAAGCTCAACTACAATGAGGCAGAAATCACCTTGGTCAATAAGCACAACTATCACTACATCACGACATGGCTGCATGAGCCGGCTGCAGGTACAGCACCGGCCGATCATGCTCGCGTCAGTCTGGATGGCATTTTGAACAAGGATAAAGTTAACTTTGTCAAAGGAACGGTGCAAGCCATTCAGCCAGAGGAGCAGACCGTCACACTCGAAAGTGGCGAGGTGCTGTCGTATGACTATCTCGTCATCGGACTGGGCAGCGAGCCAGAAACGTTCGGAATTGAGGGACTCAAGGAGCATGCGTTTAGCATTCGCAGCATCAATGCGGTCCGCAATATTCGCGAGCATATTGAATACATGTTCTCCAAATTTAAAAATGAGCCGGATCGTACGGACTACCTGACGTTTGTTGTAGGTGGAGCTGGCTTTACAGGCATTGAGTTTTGTGGAGAGCTCGGCGATCGTCTGCCAGAGCTGTGCCGAGAATTTGATGTCGATCCAGAACTGGTGAAAGTCTACTGCATTGAGGCAGCACCAACTGCATTGCCTGGCTTTGACCCAGAGCTGATCCAATACGCAATAGATGTATTGGAGAGAAAAGGCATCGAGTTCAAAATTGGAACACCCATCAAGCAGTGCACCCCAGATGGCGTACTGTTGAATACCGGAGAAGAAATCAAATCGAAGACCGTTATCTGGGCAGCAGGAGTCCGCGGCAACAGCATCGTGGAAAAAGCAGGCTTCGAAGTCATGCGCGGTCGCGTCAAGGTAGACGAATACTTGCGTGCGCCTGGTTATGAAAATGTTTTTGTCGTAGGGGATTGTGCCTTGATTTTCAACGAAGAAGGTCGCCCTTACCCGCCAACTGCGCAAATTGCGGTACAGGAAGGCGAGACGCTGGGTGAGAATCTCGCTGCCTTGGTTCGTGGCGATCTTCCGCAAAAATTCATCCCGCATCTGCAAGGGACATTGGCCTCTCTTGGAAAAGGCGAGGGTATTGGGCAAGTTGGTTCGAAAAAGCTGTTCGGCAGCACAGCAGCCATGATGAAAAAAGCGAGCGACCTGCGCTACTTGTACAAAATTGGTGGCGTCGGTCTCGCGCTGAAGAAAGTAAAGCTGTAAATCGATGCGTCACGCGAGCATTCAAGTCCGGGGGCTCATGGTCCGCGAAGAGATGGATCGGTACAATGCTATGATGGAAGTGGGCCTTTATCTGGAGGAGCAGGGGCGACACGATTTGGCATGGCATGTACAGCGTGAAGTAGATATTCTCATCCTGCCTGCCATCGAGCGGCTCAAGGAAAAGGGCCGCGAGAGGGATCGGGAAAATCTGCGATACATGATCGATAATGGGCTCCTTGATGACGAGGATGATTGATTGGTACCCCCGGCGAAGAAGAGCCGGGGGTTTCGTTTAGCTAGGATGTGAAAGGAGCGAGCTGGATGCGTGAAGGGAAGGTTTGGCTAGGCGCCTGCGGGATCGTCATTCGTGGGCAAGAAGCATTGGTTGTCAAAAAAACGTACAGCGGACTAAAAGGACAATGGTCATTTCCCGCGGGGTTCGTGCAGGAAGGTGAGACAGTAGATGAAGCAGCAGTGCGTGAGGTACTGGAAGAAACGGGTGTCGAGGCAGTCGTACGACAAGTAGCGGGAATCCGTTCAGGCGTCATTCGGGAGTCCATTAGCGACAATATGGTCGTTTTTTGGATGGATTACATAGGGGGAGAACCGCGCCCGCAGGAAGGTGAGATCGCGGAGGCGAGATTTATGCCGATACAAGAGCTGCTTCATGATCCGTTGTCTTCGACTTATTTGAAAATCATATTGCCGGACTATATCAAACGGGAGCAGGGAATGACAGGTCAATCCTTTGCTATCGATCCCATTTTTCAATACACTTCTTATAAAATCTTTAAGTAATTTTGCGAATAAGCTAGATAAACCGCAATGTTTCCGCTTACATTGCGGTTTTTTTATGTTTTTTTCGCAATGAACTGCATTGTTAACCAAGGGGAGATTCTGATATAGTTAGATACATCAAAATAATCTGAATATACATGCAATTAATTTTCAAGCATGTATGCCGAAAGGGGAGCTCAACATGAGACAAAAACAAGAACAGTGCCCGTACTGCCATGGCCAAGGGTATTTCCAACTGCTCCTGGGGGGCTCGGAGAATTGCCCTAACTGTGACGGAGCTGGCACACAGGAAGCTCAGAAGGAAGCTGTTTCTTCTCATCAATAATGATTACGGAACCTCTATAGAAAACCGTCGAAGCGAATGCATCGGCGGTTTTTTCTGTCAGGCGTGCAACACATACGCGAGGCTTCTCTTATTGACCGACCCCTCGCCTTTTTGCTACACTTAATACCGAAAATAGCCCGTCTTTCCTGTATTTGCTTAAAATAGTGGCAAAAGGTGGAGAAGGTGGCAGGAGGTCTTTTTCGTCGATGAACTTGATGCAATTTATGGTATCCATTGTTCTGTTCTCCGTGCTAGGGTTTGGCATTGGGTTTATTTTAAACATGATTTTGAAAACGACATGGTTTCCTGTTGTGATCGGTGTTGGAATTGTTGTAGGGGCACTTGTGTATCAACAAATCGTTCCCGGAATTTGGGATGCGCTCATACTGGGCTGCGGCATGGCAGGTACAGTGGCGAGTGGCATGACCATTCAAACGCTTCGCAAAAAAGGATATCGGATGTTTTAACAATAAGATCAAGCAGGCCTTTGTTTCGGGCCTGTTTTTCTTTTGGCATTTGATTGGAAAAATGGGCAACTGACTGAATATTTCCGTAATCAACCAAAATTTGTGTATACTTTCCTCCTCGTCGGGACATGACTAGAAACGAGAGGAGGTTTACCAAGAAATGAATGGAAAGCAGTTCGTAAGTATCGTCGCGCTGTTCATCCTGGTCTTGACGGCCTTCGCAAGCGATGGATACAGCTATAATGTTGTGGGAGACCACGGTGTCTCATCCACTTTTGGAATCAAGGAAACGAAAGAGGGGCAACGTGTCGTCAAAAAACGGACGGTATCTGCCAGTTCTCTTACTCAAGTGATTGATAAAGCGGATGTATTTCACGAGCAATATCCAAAAGTACGTGTAGTAGCGACAGGCTACTATGCCGGATACGAGTCGACGGGCAAAAATCCATCTCACCCGTCCTATGGCATTACCTATTCAGGTGTAAAAGTACGTAGAGACGATTATTCCACGATTGCAGCTGACTTGCGCGTTTTCCCGCTGGGGACCATTTTGTACATTCCCGGTTATGGATATGGCGTTGTCGCTGACAAGGGTGGAGCGATTCGCGGCCATAAGATTGACCTTTATTTCGAGACCAAGCAGGACGTATTCTCGCAATGGGGGAAAAAATCGGTGGATGTGTATATCGTAAAAAAAGGTGAAGGCAAAGTAACGGAAGCTTTTCTGAATAGCTTGAATGAAAAAGGAATCGCAGCCATGGCGGAACCCGTCAGCGGCAAACAACAAACTGAATAGCAAGTAGCGAAAACGAATGGATGCCGCATCGGTGGCATGGAAGAAAAAAAGAAAAAACGTTCAAGGCACAGGCTTTGAACGTTTTTTGTGTCATTTTGTATGAATCAAATCAACCAGCTTCTCCAGTCCTTCCAAAATGCGAGGAGAAGGGCGGCAATAGAGGCCTTCTTCCAACAAGTGGACCTGATTGTTTCGAATCGCGGTCATGTTCATCCACTCGGAGCGGTTTGTGATCATGTCAGGCTTGATTCGCTTCAGTTCAATTCCGCACCAGACGACGCAAATATGATCCGGATTGCGTTCCATGACCATTTCCCGCGTTGCCTTGACGTTCGCGACAGGATAGTCTGCAAAAATATTGATGGCACCCGCAATGTCACTAACATCAGTCAACCAGTTTTCCTGACCGGGTGTGTAGATGGGATTTGGCCACCATTCCCAGTACAGCTTCGGGCGTTGAGCGTACGTCGAAGCCTTTTGTCGGATGCTTTCAATGGTTTCGTCAAATTGGACCGCAAGCTGCTCGGCTTGCCTCTGTTTTCCTGTCGCCTCACCGACGAGTCGGATATCATGAGCGATTTCCCCGATCCGGGAAGGGTTCAGGACGATATGAGGAATGTCCCTGTCGCGGAGAGCTTCTATATTATTCTCCATGCCAGGTACAGAGAGCGACGCTACGACGAGATCCGGTTGGAGAGCAGCGACCCGGTCCATATCGATTGTCAGATCGGGACCAACCCGGGGCAGATGCTGCCACTCCTGCGGCCAGTCAGAGTGATCATCCAAACCGACGACATGCTCATGCAGGCCTAAATAATACAGGATTTCGGTATTGCTGGGACAGATGGAAACAATGCGCATGGGAGCCCTCCTTTAAAAAAACGGATGGAGCAATAACGCAATCATGACGCCTAACCAACCGCCGATCAGTACCTCGATCGGTTGATGACCGAGCAGTTCTTTCAGTTTTTTCGCTTTTTCCTGGTTAGGTCGTACTTTTAACGATTTCATTCCTTCTAGCAGGTGGTTGAATTCATCGACCAGCTTATTTAAGACAACGGCTTGCATACCGGCATGGCGGCGGACACCTGCGGCATCAAACATCACGATCACACCGAGAATGGCGGAAATAGCGAACATGTTGCTGCCAAAGCCCTCACGCAGTCCCACGGCTGTGGATAGTGCTGTCACGGCAGAAGAGTGAGAGCTGGGCATACCGCCTGTACTCATGAGCAGTGACCATTGCCACGTTTTCGTTGCAAAAAAATGGAGGGGAATTTTGATAAATTGGGCGATCCCTATGGCAAGCAGTGCTGCCCATAAGGGGAAGTTTTCAAAAAAATCCGCCACGGAAAATCCATTCCTTTCTACTGTGCGCTTATCTCTAGGATTATTGTAACAGAAGGGCGTTGTCTTAATCCGTGAAGTTTTTGTTTGGATGTAAAGTCACTGCCAATCTGTGTTACCATAAAGATGGAAGGTTCGAAACGGAGGCATGCATCCATGGGGTATCCCGAGCAGTATTTGCAGTTCATTGAAAAATTCAATGATGGAGAATACTACGAATGCCACGATCTGTTGGAAGACATCTGGATGGAAGACAAGTCAGACAAGTTTTTGCAAGGATTGCTGCAATTGTCAGTCGGACTGTACCACCAAGAGTACGGCAATATAAAAGGTGCTCGCTGGATGTTAGGCAATGCACGAAAGTATTTGACTCGTTACCAGCCAGTTCATTGGGGACTGGACGTAACAAGAGTTCTTCGTTACATAGATGAATGCGAGAAATTGTTGCCGGAAAAGGATGTCATTTCTTACACAGAGGCAAAAGCCATGACGTTTCCACCCTTGCGCTTATATGTCGACACATCGTGTTAAACAAATGTGCCCATATTGTATCCTACCACAGAGAAAGAGGGAAGAGTATATGAAAGTAGCAGTAGAAAAACGCCGACAGCTTGTGAATATTGCGTGTGATGAACTGATTGTCCCGCTATGGAAGGGCGAGGAGATTTCGCAAGTATACCCGGAATTGGACGAAGCTTTTGGAGGCAGTCTGAGTGACTTGCAACAGGACAAGGAAGTAACGGGTGAGGCGAAGGAAATTACGGTTGTCCACGGAATGAACAGCGTAGCTGCAAAAAAACTGTTGATCGTCGGGATGGGTGAACCAGGCAAATTTGATTTCGTCGCAGCCCGAAATGCATGGGGACGTGCAGCCAAAACGGTTGTAGGAAAAGGCAACGGCAAAACAGTGGTTATTGATTTGCCTACTACAGAGCATCTGAGTGCTGACCGTCTGGCACAGGCAGTGACGGAAGCCTTTGGGCTTGCCGAATACAATTACGAGGGCTACCGTCAAAAGGCAAAGCGTGAGTTTGACCCAATTGCGACGGTGCAAATTTTGGCAGCAGATGCCGATGCTTCATTGGTACAGGCAGGTGTTGCACGTGGTTCAGCGCTCGTATCCGGGACGAATCTGGCCCGCACGCTCGTCAATGAACCAGCAAACTACTTGACTCCACGCGCTTTGAAGGATGCGATGGTCGAGGTAGCAAACCGCTATGGCATGACTGTGGAAGTAATGGAAAAAGCGAAGCTGGAAGAGCTGGGGATGGGCGGAGTTCTCTCTGTAGCAAAAGGCAGCGAGCTTGAGCCTTATGTGGTCGTAGTCAAATATCAAGGAAGAGACACGTGGGACGATGTCATCGGCTTGATCGGTAAAGGCGTGACGTTTGATACAGGTGGGATCTCCATCAAGCCAGTAGCAGGCATGGAAGACATGAAGTCAGACATGGGTGGAGCAGCTGCGATGATCGGCGCATTGGAGGCGCTGGGACAGATCAAACCAAAAGTAAACGTACTAGCTGTCGTCGGTACTGTGGAAAACATGCCATCCGGAACAGCATTCCGCCCGGGTGATGTCATCACGACCATGAGCGGCAAAACGGTAGAGATCATTACGACAGACGCAGAAGGTCGTCTCGTGCTGGCTGATTGCATCACCTATGCAAAAGAGCAAGGAGTGTCTTGCCTGGTGGATGCTGCTACCTTGACAGGTGGTATTGTGGTCGCTCTCGGTCATTTCTGCTCTGGCGCCATGACCAACGACAAAGCCCTGTTGGATGAGCTGATGAACGCAGCAGACGTGGCGGGTGAGCGTTTGTGGCAGCTGCCTACCTTCGATGAGTACCGCAGCTTGAACAAGAGCCGTTTTGCCGATTTGAAAAACTCTGGTGGACGTTATGGCCACGGCATCATCGGCGGTGTTTTCCTGCAAGAATTCGTTGGCGACACACCGTGGGTACATCTGGATATCGCGGGTACGGCGTACACAGCAAGTGCTGGCGACATGCAACCAGCTGGCGGTACCGGAGCGATGACGCGCACCATTGTTGAGTTTGTTTCCAGCCGCAGTGAATAAGAGGTAGTTCAATATCGCATTTCAATATAAAAAGGAGTGTTTTCACATGGCACAAAATCCAAGCAACGAGGCACGTCGTCAACTGCTGGAGGATGCAAAAACGATCGCAGTAGTGGGTCTGTCCAACAAGCCGGACCGCACCAGCTATATGGTATCGCAAGCTATGCAGAACGCGGGCTACAAGATCATCCCTGTCAATCCTGTCATCGCGGGTGAAACGGTTTTGGGTGAAAAAGTATTGGGGAGCCTGACTGAGATTGATCAGCCTGTAGACATCGTCAACGTGTTTCGCCGCAGCGAAGACATCCCGCCTGTTGCGCAGGAAGCATTGAAAATGCAGAACAAGCCAAAAGTGTTCTGGATGCAACAAGGCATTGCCAACGATGACGCGGCTAAATTGGTTGCAGAGCAAGGCATTGAGGTTGTGCAGGATATGTGCATCAAGGTAGATCATTCCCTGCTGCGGGTTGGGAAATAATCGAGAACACTGATCAGCGAGGGGAGTGGAAACAACATGTTTATCAATCCATCATCAGACACCAAACGCGACCGTATTCCCCCTAATCAGAAGCAGACGACAGGTTTTCCTGTCCTGCACTACGGGGAGGTTCCTGAATATACAGACCTGTCCACCGAGTGGAGCTTTCGTCTTTTCGGTCTCGTCGAAGAGGAAGTAACACTGACCTATGAGCAAATGATGGCTCTGCCAAAAGGCGGTACGACCAACGATATTCACTGCGTCACAGGCTGGAGTAAGCTGGACAATGAATGGGAAGGCATTCCGGTAGAGGAAGTACTGAAGCTGGTAAAGGTGAAGCCGGAAGCGAAGTACGTCATGCTGCACGCCGAGCATGGATGGACGGTGAACATTCCGCTTGTCGACTTCATGAAAAACGGCAATCTGTTCGCTACGAAGCATAATGGCGAGGATTTGACCCCTGAGCATGGCTGGCCGCTGCGCTTTGTCATACCGCATCTCTACTTCTGGAAAAGCGCCAAGTGGGTGCGTGGGATTGAGTTTATGGAGAAAGACAAGCAAGGGTTTTGGGAGAAGAACGGTTATAATATGTACGGCGACCCATGGCTTGAACAACGTTTCGCTTGGGATTAATTGGAAATAATTAAGAGGCGGATAATCTCCGTCTCTTAATTTGTTTTAAAGGACTTAATTTCACAAGCTACTCGTCGTCCTGGTCCACCTACGGATTCACCGTATGAGTCTATGACTATTTCAGAAACAAAGTATGCATAATAAGTTTTTTGTGCTCGAGTTCAAAATGGCCCCAGTTTTCTTTCATAGTACGTGCCATATCGATGACTTCTTGATTTGTTAACTTAACAACTGGTTTAGAAGGTGCTTATAGATGGGGTACAAAATTCTTGAACA
The DNA here is from genome assembly GCF_003013445.1 of Brevibacillus sp. NRRL NRS-603. Lineage (NCBI taxonomy): Bacteria > Bacillati > Bacillota > Bacilli > Caryophanales > Paenibacillaceae > Brevibacillus > Brevibacillus sp. NRRL NRS-603. The sequence goes on from NZ_PXZN01000024.1 coordinate 101,659, forward strand.
GTGGCGGACAAAATCATTGGGTTGTAGACATCGTGTTAAACGTTTCATCCTTCACGATAACTTTTAATAGTGTTTCAACCTCATCTGGAACATTTGAGTGGATCGCTTTTGAGTAGAAAGGAGGTAGAGCATGGCACAACTACCGAACACAGCAACCATAAAAGACATAATCACATCATTCCAAACGATGCAATGCATCAATCAAAAAGCTGATCTTGCATCTGTAGTAGGGAGTCCTGCGGCAAGTACAGATGATGTTGCGACAATAATCACGAAGATTCAAAATGCAAAAAATACATTGGCTACGAATATCAAAGCTTTGGGTAATACAGCATCAGGAACAGAGGGATTAGCAGCACTTGCTATCAAGGTGAACGTGGGCAGTGGTCTAAAAAGGTGGGCATCTGGTTCTCAAACTACCTATACAAATGGACAAGTGCATGGGGTTTTAGAGATTACGGGGCTTTCGTTTAAACCCTCTATTGTATTTTGTCAGTGGTATCACGCTGCTCATAGTACAAGCCCAGAATATGTTTTAGCTGGCTATATGAAAGGGATTTGGGTATGGCCCTCAAGAAATCCGTACGGTGTTTTTGTTTACAACTCTACTACTTGGTCGAACGAATATTGTAGCATAAGTGACTCAGGATTTAGGCAATTATATTATGCCCCAGAGACGTCTACAACGTTTGGATATGGATCGATTGAATGGTACGTATTTGAATAGGAGGAAACAATCATGCAAATTGGTAGAAAAATATATTATGAAATGGCAACGGGAAATGTTTTGGTAGACACAGGAGAAAGAATGGGTTCAGTTGTTGAAACCACATTGGAACAGGACTTCGAAGCGTACCGAGCTCTAAAGGACCGAGTACCAGAAACGGTAGGCTGCCTTCAACTTGATTTTGGTCAAGAAGCGGACAAGTTTTCGCAGTATCTATATCGTGTTGATCCGAAAACGAAAGCAATCCTATGGGACCTGACACCGCCAGTAGCACCACTAGAACAGGTGAAAAAAGCAAAGATCGACTTCCTGAACACCGAGTGCTTCAAAGCAATTCATGCAGGCTTTACATCTACCTCAACCGGCCACACCTTCCGTTTCAATGAAGAAGACCAATCAAACTTTAATCAGCAGAGCACCCTGTTCCTACTCAAGCCTGAGTTGACAGAAACCCAATGGAAGACAGAGGATGCGGGTATTGTCACGCTGACAAGAGAACAATTTATTGAGGTAGTATATGAGGCAGGTCAGCACAAGCAGCAACAGATCGAGAAGTATTGGACACTAAAAGGAAACGTTGAAGCTGCAACCACAAAAGAAGAAGTTGACCGGATCAACTGGTAGGAGGTCGAGCGTATGAATTTGAAGCGCTTTGACCTTCTTTTTATTCGTGGCAGCTCACCTCTTGCTCGGCTGATTCAAGGGGTGACCTACTCGCCATATAGCCACGTTGCCATCGTTCTGGATGAGCACCACATTGCGGAGACTGATTGGCGATTTCCGTTGCAATGGAATCATAATAATTACCCCCCAGGGCAAATAGACGTCTATCGCTATCGCGAAGAGATAGAGTCATGGAAGGCAGAGGCTATGACTGGATTCATTCAGAATCACATCGGCACGCCCTACGACTTCTGGCAGACGATTACAAACGGGCTGTATCTGCTCACAGGTTTGCCGATCCGTGATGCACCAAACCGATTAAATTGCTCGGAGACGGTGGACCGAATGTTTGCAGCCGCAGGCATTAATTTAACGTCTGATGAGTTGGGGAAAGTAACACCTGCAGATCTGGTTAAATCCAGTCACCTGCAAAGAATCGCATAGTTTTTTCATGGGAGCTGCTAACGCGGCTCCTTTTACTTTTGCCCCGAGGGGGGGGAGGAGGAAGATGAGCTGATGAAGTTTTTGCAGAGTTTAGAGAATGTAGTGACCCCAGCAAACGGAATTGCAGCAACTACGGGAGTGTTTCTTACCCCGATATTTCAGTACCTCTACGGAGCAGGGCGGCTGGATATTTTAATTGTGCTTTTTCTTATGATTTCACTCGATTGGATCACTGGTATTTCCGCAGCGAAAAAGGACCATACCTACTCGTCTGATTACGGCCTTTCCCGAATCCCGCGTTCGCTGTTTCTTTTAGCATTGCCAGCCATTGCTAACATGCTAGATCGGGTGATGGGTACACCCGGTTTTCTGTTTTATGGAGTTACATTCGGTCTACTCTATCACACATGGAACAGCCTCACAGCAAATGCTCACCGAGCTGGCTGGCCTGTACCACAGTCGATTGTTAACTTGGTCGGATCAGAGATCAAAGCAAAGGCTGAGAGAGCCGCAAGAAAGGAGCAAAAATAAAAATGAATATGACAATACCAGGTGCGCGTGTGATTGACGTTCGCACCTCTTTACCACGCCACAAAACACTAAGGTATGGGCGGCGCAAGCTGACTGACATCCGATCGGCAGCCATCCATCATTCGGCTACATTGAGCGGATCACCGGAGGCATTCGCACGCTATCACGTCAGCACAAACGGCTGGCCGGGCATTGCCTATCATTTTGTGATTCAAAAGGACGGGGTGATTTACTGGTGCAACGATCCAGAGACAATCTCCTACCACGTAGGCAACAGCAACCGTCATGCGCTGGGCATTTGCCTTGTCGGGGATTTCCGGACACAGCAACCAACTGCAGCACAGCTCGAGGCGGCGAATCACATAATACAGCACCTACAGGTACAGATTCCAACCATGAAGCAGGTGCTTGGTCACCAGGAGTACCCCGGCTACGCATGGAAAAACTGCCCCGCATTCCCGATGGGTACATTCCGCACAAATTACTCACAATTTTTGCAAAAATCTGTGGTTAAAGTGGATAAGCCCAAGCAAGTTCCGGTTGCAATTAAGTTGAACGAGGTATTGCTCCCGGTAGCAGGCTTTTTGCAGGAAGGCCTTTCTATGCTACCAGTCCGTGCGGTAGCCAATGCTGCCGGTGGGAAGGTGGAGTGGATTGAACAAACAAAGGATGTTCGTGTTAACGGTAAGGACCTAAATGAGAAAGTCATTTCAGGTTCGGCTTATGCCCCGGCGCGTGAGCTGGCTACTGCCCTTGGTCTTCAAATCGAATGGGACCAAGCAACAAAAACAGTTCGGATGATGAAAGGAAGTGTTAGTAAATGATGATGCTCGAGTATGTGATAAGTTTCTTCGTGGAGTGGGGCTGGCTGATGGCTCTGCTCCTTTTTATTGGTGGTATCATGGCTGCTGACTTTTTTCCTCGGGTATATGCGTTTATGGCGCATATCGAAAGCAAATATCCACAGTTTGAAACATATTTGTTTACGAAAGAGCAGGAGCTCATTAGAAAATATGATCAACTCCCCTCGCGAATAAAAAGTGGCTTTGCGCTCATTGGTGGTAAGGTCGCGTGGGCATGGCTGGTGACAAGAATGTATCGATATTTAAGAGAACGGACTTAGAGAACAGAAAACAAAACACTATTAAATAAAAGATGTAAAAGGAAAAGCGATCTAAGCGTCGTCTTATGACTAGCAAGTGCTGGCGATAAGGTGAAAGAAGCTTATCATACGTCTCTTTGAACAATGCTGAAGTTATATAGATAAATCTTGGACAGACCCTCTCTACGAGCAATTCACTAGAGGGTCTACTTTACAATTTATGTATTATGAATTTTAACCAATATTGAAGATGTATAAGTAAGTATTTTTTAATCAGAAAAAAATAATTTACATAAAAAACTAAAATGATATAGAATTAGCAATAAATCCCAAGTAAACTTTAAAGTGTAAAGAGTGGGATTAAAAACATACTTTGTAAAGGGGTAGTAATTTAATGTCTTTTAGTGTATCTCAAAGTGGTCTTTCATCAAAAAACATTCAAGAAATGTATACAGCAAAAAATGCTGCCGTGGCTCAACCAAAAGAAACAGTAACCCAAGGTTTAAAAAACAATGCAACTGACGCTGACACAGTTCAAATATCTTCTGAGGCACAACAACTTTTAGCAGCTCGTTCAAGTAAACGTGAACCTGGAACGCTTAAGATAGGTGATAATTTAATTACATGGACGATGGAAAAAGGCGTGATACATTTAGATAATGATAAGGACCTTAGAAATGCTATTAGAGATGATATAAATAATGCTGAGAAGATCGCAGATCAAATTAGAAGTGATTATAGGGAGGAATACAATAAGCGATTGGATATATCATCCGACTCTCTAACTTGGGAAATAATCGGTCATATCTATCCTGGACAATTAGCAAGAGCGCTTAAGAAGGTTGATTTTTTAATTCCAGATGTAATCTCTGAAGGATTAGATGAAGTCATTGAACGGACAAAAAAAATAGACATGGGGGAGAGTGGCAAAGATGGAAATAGAATAGTATGGGATGCAATAGCTGACCTACCTAATTGGGTCCAAGATACAGTAAAAAAGGCTTTAGACTAGTGAATTAGTGATGGAAGAAATCATGAGTAAAGTATGTTTTTATTCGAAGAACGAAAGAGTAATAACCATAAAGGAGGGGAAGTATGCAAGCTTTTCTTAATTGGTTACTATTCGTTGTGCTATTAATTGGAAGTAGCATTCAACTATTTCTTCATTTTCTTATGGGCGCAGATATTCCGGTAGTACTAAATAAAGGGGAGTTTATTCGGTTTATACAGTATTCTGGCGTATTGTTTGCACTATTTATGGTTTTCTTGTCGTTACAACGAAGAATCTCCATACTGATCCTCAATACTTTTGTTCAAATCATTATATTTCGTTGGTGGTCAATTATCCTAGAATCATCATTAGAATTGGAAACAAGAGTAGACGAGTTAATTTATAGCAGCCTAACGGGATTGGGTAGTTCGCTGTTAATAATTACTTATTCCCTTATTCTTTTAGTTAAATTACTGAAAGAAACCGGGAAAATCAAACTATAATGCTTTTAATACTTTAACGACTCGGCTTATCATTTGGACATTCCTCATGTATTAAGCGGAAACAGGAATAATGGGTAAAAACAGACGAAGCCCTCCTTCGGATACGTCCAAGGAGGGATTTTCCATTTTATAGAACAATTGTATGATTGAGAAAAGCGAGGTGATAGAATGTTCAACCACATTCTAAAGGATATTGGTGAACGCGGCACCGCACTGAGTTTTGATCTTGGAGAAAGACCCCAATTTCTATTTACTGGTCCTGAGTGGAAGATGGAAGACGGAATGAAGCTCGATGACGGTCCAGGTTGGGTTATGAAAACTTCAGGTCCTGATTGGGAAGGTGTAAAATTTGATGGTGGGTTGGCAGCTAAAAGTATCCGACCCTGATTGGAACCTGAGCCTGGACGGCGGTGTTGGTTGGCAAATGTACGGACCAGCAGAATGGGGATGTAGTTCACTCGTAGTTGGACCACCTGACGGCTGGAGAATAACTGTGTTGCCCCACTAAAAAGTCGGGCTTTATTTGTAATCTCTAACTTTTTCTCTTCTGTAAAAAAAGACTTTTTCACATGAGAATATTCAAAGTTAAAGTATATAACTAAAAAAGTAAATGAAATATCCTTTTGTTAATGGAGTGGTAAGTATGAACGAAATACCTTTCTTATCAATTTTTGCTAGAGATTATCCCTTAATTATGATCATTGTCTTTGGGGTATTCCTGATTTCGACAGTTGTAAAGCTAATCAAAGCATTCATTAGATATGTAAAAAAGTCTGACTTCGATAAAATATTCGATACAAAGGATCAACAAAGTTGGGAAACCGGCTATAAACAGCTAATGTTTACACTGATACTGATTATTTTCTCGCATTTACTAGGTGGAGGAATAGTCCTTTCAATAGCAGAAAATGACAACGATTCATATTTTTTAATTTGGCTTGGCGTGCTCATTATTATAACCTTATTAATTAGTTTCAGTATCATCATGGTCCATTTGGCTATAAGAAAGTTCGTGGCATTGTACTCAAAACTAATTCGTAAAGAAGAATATGAACTTGATTACAGCAAAAACAAACGATATTATAAATTTCTGCTTCTGACACACTTCGTTAGTGCTTACTTTTCCATATATTGCAGTTCAGCATTTACAACGTATCGTCTAATGTTCAAAGAAACAGATTGGCTGTCTCTACTTGGCTCAATTTTGGCAAGCACACTTTTTGCTTTAGTCTATTTTCATTTTTCAATTCATTTGTATCGTGATGAATTTAAAATAGAGAATCCCGCCGGAAAGAATTCATATAAAATGATTATCCCACATATAGAAACAGTGCAAAATCAGCCACTTTTTGTTTTGTATTCCTTAGATTCAAATCGGATTGTTTTGGGCAATAAGCCAACTGAGATTGAAAGTAATCATCTTTACATTTACGACAGGGATAAACATAGATATCTTCTTTTCATGCGGCAAGAGAGCAAATGAAAAAAGCGCTATTAAGCGCTTTTTTTAAGGTTTTAGGAATCTAATAATCCCAAAAACTAAAGTACCTAAAGCAAGTGCCTTCTTTTCCCACTGTATTCTCAACAAAATCTTCAGTTGTAACTTTATCTGATTTCACAGTATCACGTATACTCTGTAGTTGTGACTGTCCGTGGCCGACAAGAAGAATGTCTCTATAACGTGTCGCATTTAAAATCTGAGTGCCAAGTTCGCCTTAACAATTATTTATACGACGCCAAGCAGCAAGCGATTGGGCTTGCATAGTTTATACCGAGGGACTATTGCAGCAAACAACCCGCCTAGAGATAAATCCGAGCGGGTTGTTTTTGTTACTTTAATTATTATATTCAATCACTTCAAATGATTGCTCGCATACTTTATTTGTCACAGAGTTTTCATCATTTATAACTTAGCTAGCAATGTTTTGTCGAATCGTGAAGGTGAGTATATATCATATGAAATGATTAGAATCTAAAACGTTTTGTCGAATTAAGTGAAATAATGTCGAATTATTATACTTTATCAAGACATAAGATTAATAGTAATATATTGAAGCTTAATTGCAAGTATTTGGAGGGGTATTTATGGGGTTATCTCGTAGCGAACGTAATGAAGACAGAAGAGATGCAAGATTAGAGAGAAGACAACAAGCTCTAGCGGCACAACAAGCAAAAGCTCAAGAAAATGCTAAGAAACAAACCAGTGCATCAAGTAAATCAAAAAGTAACAGTGTTCAGCAAACTAGTCATCCTCAACCAAGTAACAGTGTTCGCCAAACTAGTAATTCTCAATCAAGTAGTTCAAATGTATCAAAACCACCTACGACAACAAATAATATAATTGTAGATAAAATTGAAATTAGTGAAGCTGCTAGAAACGCGTTTAAAAGCAGTGCTCAGCAATCATCGGTTAGAACTGAGTCTACAGCTATAAAGGAAAAACTCCATCAAGCTACTGTTGAGGTACCAAGAAATGATACAGTGCGCATTAGTGAAGCAGCTAAGAAGGCTTTATTGAATGAGCAAACCCTAAGATCCTCTTCGGCTAATATTGTAAAATCAAGCAATGATGACAAAAAATTGCCAAAAGACATCCAAAGAGAAATCAAACATTTACAAGAGATGTATAGCATAACAACAGATAAGGAAGTTAAAAGTGGGTTAAATAAACTTGCTAATAACTTCAGGTCTATCGGAAAAAGTAAAGATCACTATTCAGTTTTAAGGATAAACACATTTATTCCGTATGACAAAGTTCCACTTACTCCAATTCAATATTATGGTGGAGATAATAGAAGTTTTAACTATAAATCAACTGCTGTCAGAACATCACAAATTATATTAATTAATACTAGTAAGGACAAAGTGTATTCTGCAAATTATATTGGTAAAACCCACCAATACGATGAGGATGGAAACTTGACTGGTGCAGAGTTACTAAAATTAAAAAATGCAAGCATGAAAGTAGAAGATTCAAAAAAGGGAGGAAAAGTTAATATTGTAGCGACAACGAGTGCAGCTAATCCAATGGTGGAATTTGCGCCTCCAATTGATTACAGAATGGAGTTTAATGTTACCAAAAATTCAGTTACCCTTGTGAAGGGAGAAGAAGAGTACGATATTGAAACGGGTGCAGATATTAAGAGGTCAAAAGGATCAGTAATCGATGGATTCCCTGCATATGAGGTATATGGTAATATCGACGGATCTGGTTATCAAACCTTATATAAGTATGAACCAGATCATTGGACTGATATAATATATAAACTCGTTGATGGTCCAGGAGATGTAGAACTTCCAGGGACCACAATCAAGAAAAAGTAACAAAAATCACAAAATTTATCTTTAAAGTTCCCTTCATTGAACAATATTAGGAGGTGTTTATGCGGACTTTACGTTTTTTTAGTGCAGCAGGTGTAGCATTTCTTGTCAGTGCCGTATTGTTTATCATTAGTATGTTAACCTTCATATCATATCAAGGTGTAGGAGTATTTAACGTTTTAACTTCCTTGACATTTATGTTGGCGTTTTATTTACTACCATTTTGCTTTGTTGGATGTCTGATAGGAGAATTGGTATATTCTTTTACATCCAAGATAGTAAACCGTTTTATTGTAACTTTGATCTTTGTATTAACAGGCATTATGTATTCATATTTGGTACATAGATTTTTATTGCATGGAAATTCTTTTGTATTTTATTTATGCTTGTCAGTTTTGGGGTCAACTTCTTTTTACTGGGCTCATTTTATTAACAATATTAAAATGAATATACAACTTGCTTTAATACCAGGGTATGTAATCACTATATCTTTGGTTTCAATTCTGTTTAATTAATTGTTTTTGCTGCATATTCATATAGAAATAGTCATAATCATGCGAATGAAGAGATAGCATTAAAAAATACTGAACTACCTCGAATAGCAAACCCGTCCCTGTTTTGAGGAGGCGGGTTTACACGATTTATAATCACTTAATAGTTACATAAGCATATGTACGGCGATCCTTGGAAAGAGCAGAGGTTTGCTTGGGATTGATTGGGGAAAAGAGGCGGTGATTATTCCGCCTCTTTTTTGTTTTAAAGAATTTAATTTCACAAGCTACTCGTCGTCCTGGTCCACCTACTGCTTCACCATATGAGTTTATGACTATTTCAGAAAAAGGGTTGCATAATAAGTTTTTTGTTCGAGCTTAAGATATTTCTTTCATATTTTACTTCCTTCTTAAACAACTTAATAGAGTTTTCCCATTCAAATCGGTCAGTCTACCATTTGGGGTATTTTACCATACACATGCTTTTGGGAATATACTCTGAAGTTAGTTAACAGAACACACGATTTGATAATTAAGGGGAGCGAGAGCGTGAAAGTACCAAGGATTTTGCACTATCTAGGCAGCAAGTGTAGCATGGCTGACTGGATAATCGAACATATTCCAGAACATACCACATATTTGGAACCAAACTTCGGATCCGGAGCGGTATTTTTCAACAAAGAATCATCCGCACTTGAAACGATCAATGACATTTACGGAGATGTGGAAAATCTGTTCAAAGTTATCCGTCATCATCCACAGGATTTAGCAAACAAGGTTAAATTGACCCCCTATAGTCAAGAAGAATACTACAACTCCTGCCACGTAGAGGAGAGGGGAACGAACTTGAAAGGACAAGGATGTTTTTGGTTCGGTGCTGGATGGTAGCGGTGGAAAATCATCTGACAGAAAGTACCTGATCGGATATTGACGGTAACGGATAGATTGAAAAGGGTACAAATAGAACAACAGCCAGCTCTGCGATTGATTGAACGATATACAAATCCAAGCGTTTTGATTTATGCGGATCCACCGTATTTGTTATCAACAAGGAGCAAACGTCTGTACAAAAATGAGAAGACGGATGCTGACCATATTGAATTGCTCGACGCATTAGACGAACATCCGGGACCAGTGACACTAAGTGGTTACGATAATGATTTATACAACATTCGCCTAAAGCATTGAGGTAGGGAAGAAAAGAAAGCTTTGGCGGAAATGGGCCACATCAGAACAGAAGTTATCTGGATCAATCCAATGGCAGATGATCAAGTGGGGCAGCAGACAATCTTTTCGCTGCCCGGCATATATCAGATAGATCAAAATGCTCAATATGCTAATTAGCTCTTTAAATTATTCGTAGTATTTGGATGCCTCTAGGATTTTAGCGAAAGCTTCCCAAGAAGGGTTATCTGGCGCTAAGTGGGTTTCCAGCCAAGCAGCCATCGATTCGAGATAATGGCTTAGTGAGACATTTTCCCAATTTGGATTGTTTTCTAAATCAGCGAGCGATCTTTGAATAAAATCGATTAGATTCTGCTTTGTATATGCATGTCCATCTTTTTGACCGACGTCCATACTAGGTCCTCCTCAAATTGTAACGATGGTTCATTGTTATATAAAAACAGGTTTGAGGGGAAGTAGAAGCAATTTCAGGATGTCCGTTACATTGTAGCTAGATTGTTTATTGACAATTGTTTTACCCTAGGAAATTCAAGTGGGGTGAAGCAAAAAAACACATAATCATCCGGATAATAACCAAAATCGTGTGTAAAGTGATATGGCAGCTTTTTAACAAAATATTTTAGGTTGAATTGTCTTATCTTTTGGCGAAGCTCAGAAGGCAGATATATTGAGTTGGAGACATTAATTTCGATTGGGACATGGAAGGGAGTGTATTTGAGTTTTTTTCTCCAATACGCAGATACGCTAATCTCAAAACAGATATCTACCAAAAGCTGTTTATGAATCTTTTTTCTTAGCCTCTTATTTATAATTCATCACCATATGTTTCTGCAAAACAGTGAGTTTAGTTGAAGTTTAAATCACATTTTTGAAAGGAACAAGCAATTTAACACAATGTGTAATAAGTAACATTCACTTAGAAAAAGGTGGTTTGATTGGACCTACATGAAAAGCTGGATAACATAAATCACAAAAATAAACTTCCCAAATAATAAAGGTACTAATTACAACAACAGAAACAGTGATTGCGCTCATAAACGGTAATCGCCCTTTTCGGTAGGTAAAAATAAGCAAACAATACAGGGAGAAAACGATTGTAGCAATTACTAACCAGGAAAAAGCTAGTTTCTTTCCAAGAACCACTAAAACTTGAAATCCATGATGATGCTTTGAAAGTATTACATCTAATGCTGGAACCAGAACAAGTATATATAGAAAAATTCCAACGAGGTAAGGGCGTCTCATACTCACATCATCCCAATCGGAGAAATTAGGGTCATATACAAATTATAACGCTTCTGAGCATTAGGAGACATTAGTTAAAGTTAACGAAATAGTTAGGGAGGGAAGCAGAATGAAACACAAGATGACTATCGCGCACGGCAAAATGTTTTATCACTTGGATTACGAGCCCGGCGATACAGTTGAGTGGGAAAGCCAGGCAGGTGGATCAACCAAGGCGAAGCGAGGAGAAGTGCTTGCAATATTGCCTGCGGGCAGGCGACTCCATCAGTACCTACCCGCGGATACTCCAAGCAGCCAATGCAAAGCCCAAAACGTGTCAGCAATTCCGCGGGCATTGATCGAGGTACCGCGGGGCGGGAAATCAGTTAAGGCAGATTTTTACGCGCCCCATGTAAGCAAGCCGCGCTTTGTATCTGCAAATTAACAAAACGGTAATTATGGTGACTTCTTGTTCTTGAGAAAGTAATAACAAAGTCCAATAATTCCATTACAAATGAACAATCCCAAGACTGCAGGAGCAATTACAGACAACCCAGATTCCATACCAAAGTAAATGCTCCAAACTATTTTTAATAATGCAATTAAGTTAATAACCAAAACCCCATATTTCCATGATTTTTTCCAAAAGGCATAGGCAAGTGCAAATAGGGATAAAGGCACTAGCAATGTAATAAGGATTTTTGAAATATCCCATTCGCCTACAAGGTAATCTCTCTCCATTTTTAAGAACTCTTGAACAGATGGATCTACAAAGTCTGGTTTTGGAAACCAGAACATACTGGTCGACAGCGCAATTAGAGTAAGAATGATACCTTTTAAGCTTTTTCTATAAGCAAAGTAACAGTAAGGAAGAAGGAATAGTGGGCGAATATACCAACTTAGGATATTTTGATGTCTCTCAAAAGCCCAAATGAAAAAATCGTTAAATATTTCTAACATTTAATCACCTCACATGAATGCATTTCCTTATCCACTATAACGTATGTTGAGAAATTTGGTAACAAAACACACGATTTGTTAAATGTGCAACGGTATTACTAGATAAGATCTTTTTGAGCCAAATCAATTGCAACAGCCGGCCTGATCTGATTCACTTTGCTCAGCCTATGTTTGTACTTGGCAACTGAAACTGATTCAATCCTTGTATGCATTTTAGAATGTCTGCCTAGTTCGATTTCAACAACCGCGTTGTCATCGACGATAAACCATTCACCAGCCATGGGCGACGCTAATCGCGCTTGGTGAAAAGAAATATGAAACCGCAGCTAATCTACAAAGTACTACAGCCCCATTGCAACCACGCTGCCAAGAAGGTGGACGAGGGGATTTGCGTGGAAGAGCCTTTTCGCATCATTTTGGTCAGTGTACGGGTATACGGCTGAAAACCTGCAGGTGGGCGTGGTGGTTGCAATTGCAAACCTCACGGAGTGCTGGCCTAGTTTAGGTGAGGGGTGCTTGAGTAGTCCCCAGAAGGATTCATTTGGATGGTTTGAATCGGGACGGTACGCCTGGGAAATGGCAGATGTAAAACAGATCGATCCGGTGCCAGTATAAGGGCAGCAAGGACTTTGAAATTGGGGAGGGGAACGGGATGCTTGCAGGACGTGAGATTTGAATTCTGGGGCATTGGGGGAAACGGTGAATGGCTGTTGAAAGCTAGTTAACTTTGATAAAGAAAAAAGACCATGGGAATACCATGATCTTCAATCAAAGCATTTTCTTAATTGCTTTCTGTGCTTTTAATTAACGAGTTAAAGTGACTGTTTCAGGCCCATTATCACCAATCCACTTATCATTGTAGAATTTCCAAGTTGAAGTGTCTTTTTGTATTACAAAGGAGTACGGTAACCATCCTGGCTTGTTACCTTTGCCATCGGATTTAACTTCAATTTTTTGAATACTCCCGAGATTGGCGGATGCGGTTACGTAATAGACACCTGTAGAGCCTTGCTCAAAATCATCACCAGCACTGTCTAAGGTAGTCCATGAGGAATCCTTTTTGGAGCCATGTAACTTAATTTGAATTTTCGAATTTGTTCCTGCGTCATCTGCATTGTTTGTTTTGATAGTAACTTTATAGGTGTACGATGCAAGTGGTTCAATTTGATTTGAATTTTGGAGGTTCTCAGAAGCATAAGCGCTTGCTCCACTTAACATTAATGCAAAAGCTAGCACAGTGGAGATCCCTAAACGTTTCATTTAAAACACTCCTTTAAATCGGTATATTGGAAGCAATGAAATTATACAAAATAATTACTTATATGTAAATATATGGACTCTCGGACGGGTGTGTATTTGATAAAAATAAATATGAAGGGTGTCAGAAAGTTAAGGGGGATAAAAAGAAATGCAGGAAGCAGTTGTTAGCTGGAGCATGTAAGAGATAGGTGAGTTGGACAAGCGTAATTCAGCGATGGACTTGGCAATGTGTGAAGCAGCTACGCCAGGGCCTTATGAACTTGAAGCGATGACGATGAAGGACTTGTCATCTGGAGAAAAGTTGAAGAGCACCCGGGAAGGTTAGAAGGCGTAATTGTACTTAATCCCGAGTGCCATTTACGAAGAAGCAGATATCAACTTCATCATGGAGGCTCGTACCGCTCTGCCTCATTGGATTCAGCGAGCTACGGCAGCAGAAGCCGAGGTCTAGCAGTATAAAAAACATCTACATTGATGGAGACAGCTGTCACGAAATCCCTCCAGCTGGATCAAATAAGTGATCTAAAAATAGAAGGGAAGTCAACGAAATGAAAAAACAAACGTTTTTAGCCGTTAGTATGATGACATTGCTGTTGTCAGCAGCAGTTCCATTTGCGAGCATGGTAGCACCAGCTTATGCAGACACTCAGGCGCAATCTGCCCCGGAACCAATGAAGAAACTCGCACAATTGGACAAAAATGTTGTAGAGGCTGCCAAACAAGCCATGCAGAAGGAGGCGGGCAGTCTGCCGATCGAGTTGGATGAGATTACAGGGATGAACGCCGATTACTGGGTGGTCTCAGCCAAAGACAACAGAGGCGAGGTTCTGGTTACCAAAAAAGAGGGAACGGTCGTATCTGTACATGTTAACTTCAAGTTCAGCGAAGTGGCTACAGATTTGCAAAATACTATCATGAACACGTTGAAAAGCATGGATAGCACGCAGGCTTTTACATTTGATAAGGTAGATCGATTCAGCTCGGATATGGAAAATAGTTGGGTGTTTAAGGGGGAGAATGTAACGGCATCCATCGACGCGAAAACAGGGAAGCCCAGCGTTGTTTCGATAAAATATTCAAGCCAAAAAGTTAACCCCAAGGTGGTCGAAACAGCACAAAAGGCAATGAAGGCACTATCAAACGGAAAAGCATCAGCATTGCTCCCTGAGGTCTCGCTCCTGAAAAATTCGGACTATCACCTGGATCAGGTGTGGAGCTTCATGGATCGCGGTCGTACATATAGTGTCTTCATTGGGGCGAAAACAGGGAAAGTTGTTTCAGCCATCATGCACAATGAATTCAGAGATAGCAACTATGTTTCGGACGAAGATATTCCAAAAGCATTTGCCAAACCGTTCTATACGAAAGAAAAAGCGATTGCTGCTGTTAATCCAATGGTGAAGAAAGTCTTTCATATGGATTTGACAGGCTACAATGTTTCAACGAAATACAACGAATATACCTTTACGAAAAAGGGAAAACCGACCGTTACGGCATCGATCAATAAAAAAGGGGTTTTTTATAATTTTACCGTTACTCCGGAAAACGGCATGATCAACTAGACCGTTAATCCCAACAGGATGTGGAGGTTCGGTCGATGCTTGTCTACTCACGGGCAGAATCAGCAGTGGCGCAAGGTGATCCTTGGAAAGAGCAGAGGTTTGCTTGGGATTGATCAGGGGGAAAGAGGCGGTGAATATCCGTCTCTTTTTTATATTGATGGAGATAATTTCCTAAGCTCCTCGTCCTAACGATCCAGAGGCAATTTCCTACCTCGAAAGGGTTAGGAAATTTGTTTGGTCGAAGAAACTCCGGACACTGTATTGTCAGTGACTGGTTTTCTCCAGGATGATGTGTCTATGAGGAAATGATTCAAGCTGGTGAGCGATGGGCAGCTGATTGGATTAACGTTGAAGACCTTGTGAGTGTGACGAAGTAATTGTAAATATCTGATTGTTGAGTATAGCATTATGTATATACTAAAATAGATACAACGACCAATAACCTTACATTTTCTCCTCGACGTGTTCGTCGGGGATTTTTTAGTTTTGGAGATCGGCGGCCATTGCCAGACCTTATTACGAAGAACGGAGTCAAAAGAATGGCAAACGTCACCTCCAAACTGTAGCATTATCTCCTACGTCCATCGGCGTGACGATTACGCATATGCAAGGCTTGATATCAGGAAGTGGAGATTTGGATAAACTGCAGGATGATAGGAACGCCTTGAAACGGGACATCACTCAGCATCAGGACGCCCGGCTGGACTACATACGTATTTGAAGGCTGAAGAATACCATTGATAAAAAGATTGACAATCGATACGGTGCTGGGGTCGAGAATTCCGGAAGTACTAAACTGTAGTGAGGCGTCGGCATTCGTATACACATTTTTTTGTCCATCCGAAAAAGTCGTGTATTGAGAAACCACCGTCGTCAGTAGTCCGGGCGTACAGGGGCACGGTGGACATGGTGGACATGTCGGGCAAGGTTGCCCGGGAAAGATATTAGGGCATCCGAGTGGCGGCATTACTGGGTAACAGGTACTCAGATTATTGGATCGAGTCACAACTATTCTTTTACTGTTTTTTTGCTGCATGGTCTCCAGCCCTTTCTCAAAGTAATGAAGATGTGCAAAGATCTGAGGCTGCAACACGTTCTTGACATATTACTCTTTTTTGATGGAATATTCCCCAGGCGTGTATCCTCTCCTGGGGAATTTCTTATTTACTTTCTGGTTGTCAGTTGATGACGAATTCTACGATCAATGGTGTTCCGCCATTTTCGGCATCACCGTCAGGAATCGTAATCGACGTTGTTGTGACTGTGGAAGTATTCCCTGCCTGAAGTACCCCATTAATGTAGAGATTGTAAAAAGCAAACGAACCAGGAAATGCTGTGGCAGCAGCACCTGCATCATTCGTAAACGAAGTTGCCGCAATGGCAAATGTTGCTCCAGTCCCTGTTCCAGCCCCCATCGTCGAAGTGAACCTGAGCGACGTCATAAATGGTTTTGTAATCGGCATTCAACCAACTCCTACCTGTAGTATTGTAAGGTAAAACCCTACACCGTTTATTGAATGCACACTATTTCTTTCCCGAAACGTACAAACACCCTTTGAGTAAAAAAATTCCATTAAAAATAACTTGTCATTGCTTTGTAGAGACGGGGTTATTAATTAATAGTCGACTAATGGTTACATAAGTGTATGTTCGTTGATCCTTGGAAAGAGCAGAGGTTTGCTTGGGATTGATCGGATGAAAAGAGGTGAGGCACCTGCCTGTTTTACAGGAGGTGCCTCGGCGTGTTATTTGGTATATTCCATGACTTCAAAGGATTGAATCTTGCTGAAAGCTACATAATCTTTTCTAGAAGTAAATGGCCCCTTGTTAAAGTCCTTATCGAACATATATGTTTCTTTGCCTCTGCCGTCGGCGCGATCATTGTACCAATCTATAAAGTCCTCAACTTCTGACGCAGATAAATCGAATTCTTTTTCAAGACCACTGAACATTTTAATAACAAGAAGTGCATTGTCACCAGTTAGGTTAGGGTTTGGGTCTGGTTTTGATCTGGGTCTGGATTAGTCGGATTAGCATTTTCCATCATCTCAAAATGTATGATACTAACAACTGAAGTATCAAAACCCTTAGTTATATTTATACGATATCTATTGTAGGAAGCACTGTTTGTAAATGTAAATTCTTTTTTTTCGTCAGCACGCCACGATACTAAATTTTGGTTATCTAGTACAATCCACTCTGTTCCATTCCAAGCTTCAAATGTGAAATTTTTGGGAGCAAGATTTTCCTATTTTGGTAGAATTGCATATTTTTCAATTCGCTTTGGTGTTTCAAATTCGTATTCTAGCCAAGATTCAATTTTATCTGAGAACCAGAACGTGCTTTTATCACGGTCAAAGGCGTTGTAAGCAAAGTTATTATTATATACTCGACTCGCACTTGCTTTACCACTAGGAGATGTGTCACTTATCATTGCGGGAACTACATTCTCTGTATACTGTTCCTCAGCATGACCGATGCTCTGACCTGAAAATAAAACAGAAAGTATGAGGGCAAAGCTAAAGAATTGCTTCCAGAACCTTTTTGTTAAATTTATCAGAATCCTCCTTGAAGTGTCTAAAATGGATAATTTTCCTTGGGAATATATTGCATTTTATTGATTCGAGCAAAACAGTAAAAGGAATAAATTCAAATCAAAGGAACGTTCAGCAGAAATGTTCAAAATTAGTTCGAAAAGTATCAAACCCGTCCCTGTTTTGAAGAGACGGGTTTCCTTATGGTTTATGAAAAAGGTCCTCTCCAACTAATGAAAAGGGCTTTAAAATTAAGGGGGAGGTGAGAGTGCGTAACTTTACATTTACTTACATAAATTTACATTACCGGGATATCAAGCAAGGAAGCTGGATTATTTAGTAAAATGGATACAGTAGATCGGGATGTGCCAGTGTGAATCTGGCACGTTTATTTTTTGTTCGAAAAGCGAACGTACGATCCTGTTTTTGGTTTTGTGGTTGCGAAACTCTTAGAAAGTAGGTGGGCGTTTGACGAAAGAGGAATGCAGAACAATTTTGCGACGCATTGCCTGGAACCTAAACTATCGAGAAAGAAAGAGGCTTCGTAATGAATGCCCGATTCTGTACGATTTTGGCAGGCAGCTGGGCACGGTTAATCACGGCGGAAGCCTTTATGTTGAAGAGTTGTTACGGCAACTATCCAATGAAAAGGAGAGGCAGGTTATACGTAAGATCGTCTTAGAAGGCTTCACAGCAAAAGAGGTCGGAGAAAGCTTACAAATGGGGGAAAGGGGAGTGAATCAATGCAAAAACCGGAGCTTGAAGAAACTACAACAATACTTGATCAAGCATTCAGTCTAATGGTCGAGCAAGCAAAAAATGGAGATAACGAGGCGTTACTCAAAGTTTTGGAGGAAATGCAACCTGAAATTGACTCCCTAGCTGGTTTTCTTAAGCTCCCGAAAGAAGAGGGAATTCATGAGATTACGACACGGTTTATTGAGCAAATCAGGGGATGAAAAATTATTCGCATTTTTTTCGTGAAAGTTGTTCCGTTTTGTGCCTGTTTTTTTCCTAGATAGGTGAAAGCGACAATGACCGGTCAAACACTGTTGCTTATCCATTACCCATAAAAGGAGAAATGAAGCATGGCGAAAGGCATTGATTACGCAGGTAAGAATAACTCAACAAAAAGCAATTTGAGAGCTATTAAGGATGAGGGGTACAAATTTATCGGACGTTATTATGGTGAGTCGGATTGGAAGCGCCTGACCAAAGAAGAGGCAAGGCTCATTTCTGATGCTGGATTGAAAATCGTTGCTGTTTATCAGAATGGTGGACGAGATATTAATGAGTTCACGTATAGTAACGGAAAGCAGGCTTGCAGGAGTGCTATTCGACAAGCAGAGGAAGTTGGTCAGCCATATGATACGCCTATCTATTTTGCAGTAGACATGGAAATCATAAAAAGAGCTCATTTTGATGCGATTGAGGATTACTTCAGTGGTATCGCAAAAGAAATGAGCAATTACAACCGTGATAATGGAGACACATATTTAATTGGTGTATATGGAAGTTACTACGTTTTAGAACATATTGATAATACTGTCGATGATGTCACCTATTTTTGGCAGTGCAAAGCATGGAGTGACAAGAAGGATTTCAAAACACGTGACTTGTATCAATACAGTATTGATAAATCACTGAAGTTAAATAACGGAAACACCATCATCGTGGATTTCTGCGAATCAAATGGAAGCGCGGGTGGATTCCAAGTCTAATAAAGGAGGACCCAACGGATAGAATTCTCGAACCCGTTGGGTTCTCTTTTATCTAGTAAGAGGTTGTAAAGATGAAGCTATTTCTTCAACGGATTTTGAAACTCTAAAGGTTTGATTATCTTTTTGTTCTCTAACTCGAATAAATGACGTATCCTTTTTAAAGTATAATCCAGCCGAGGCTGCTTCGATATTGTCTTTATGATTTGAAAAAGATATCCATTTGGCTGGAATATCGTTGTTTATTGTAGTCTCCTTCTCTTCGATGACAACCCCACCCAGTAAGACCTCCTCAGATGCCTCTAAAATTTCCAGGTAAGTACTCTCATTCTCGTCAGCAAAAATTAATTCTAAAAATTTTACCTGCTCCGTACTTGTTTCAATCTTCACTAGCTTCTGTCCTTTACTCACAAACGCGGGTACATAGACTTTATCCACCCCTACTTTTTCCGCAGATTCAAAAATCTCGTTTTTCTGCTGATCTGTTAATGTCAATGCCTCAAATCCTTCAGGGATAGCCTGATTAGGTGCAGTTTGTCTTTCTTGTGTACATCCTGAGATGAAGAGGACGCAAGTGAGCAGAAAAACAAGGAAATACCTTATCATGTTCATTCCTCCAATCCTGATTTTGATTAATGAAGTTATCTATGTGTCTTATGTGAACATAGTGTTTTTACGAAGCCCTCCTTCGGAATTCGGGGAGGGCATTTGGTGTTTATGAAAGCCAAATAGTTTTTTACGATGATTGAAGGAGGAAATTTTATGTCCTTCTTTTAAGCAGTATAACGTACATAGGTTTACTTTGTATCGACCGATTTCATGTCGATCATCTCCAAAATTTCATCATAAGTCATTTTTTTGATTACATTATAGTCAAGTGCTCTAAGTATAAAGTCACGACGTAATCGTTCTTGTTCATTTTTGGGTTCAGGAAGATTTTCTCCTGTAGCTATAGTGTTAAAACGAGGATTAAAAGTTTCCATGTAGTCGTCTGCGTTAAGTTCAACCCATACTTCTTTGGTAGTACCGTCTTTTAGTGTTAGAAGGTAACTTGCTTTCACGAGATAACCGTCATTATTGGGGTTTCTCTCAGCCATAATATTTTTAATACTAACTTCTTTTGCGGGAAGTGTGCCTTGTTTCTGCATATCTAAGTATGTTGCAAGCTCTTTATGGGTTGTAGATAATTCGCTCCTTACTCGCTCTTTTTCGTCTGGACGCAAATTCCAAGTGAGATAAAAATATGTATTCCATAGATCCTCTTCATTCTTTTGTGTAAATAAATGATGCCATTCGATTGCTAGTATTTCTGTCATTCGACTTAAGGTAGAGTCGTGGTTCTCTAATCGATCAAGAATTTCTAGCTTTTTACTATAATCTGCGGGCGTAGGTTGAGGACTTTCCTGTTTTGATACTGCATTGCTACTAGTCGAACAGCCAACTATCGAAACGGCAGAAAGCAAAATAAATAACGTTAACTTTTTGTACACTTGAATTACCACCTTTTTACATATTTATTATCTAAATTAATTGAAAATTCGACAAATAAATACTATAATCGTATTGGTAATAATATACCATAAAATGAAAGGGATGGAAGTATGTATGAAAAAGATAAGGGCAGGTATTCTTGGTTTAGCTCTCGCGGTATCAGCTGTAGTTAGTGCTGGCAATGGAACAGCTTACGCAGAAGGGATAAATCCATACGACGATTTTAACTGGAGTTGGGTTACTACTGATAGTGAATTAAGTAGGGGATATTCTAAAAGTCATAAAGGAATGGATATTGCAGTAAATAAAGAGCCTGTATACAGTCCACAAAAAGGAACCGTATTAAGTGCAGGTTATTGGACAAGTGCAGGCAATTATGTGGCAATTGAAACAAGAGACAAGGACCCTGACACGAATACTAAACTAGTAATTAGGTTTCTTCATTTAAAATCCAAATCTGTATCTACGGGTGATTCTGTGAAGAAAGGAGAAGAAATTGCGGTATCAGGAAATACTGGTACAGATACTACTGGCCCTCACTTGCATATCGATATAAATAATGAAGGGGAGTATGATGGGAAGGATATTACCTATTCAAATACAATAGACCCTAAATACTTCTGGCCTCACTACTTTGATGGCCCGACCTTTGCGCCATATGAAGAGCATCAAACCGAAGAGCATCATACGGAAGATGAATTATTACGTAAATTTGACAGTGCAGAATACTTTTTTGAAGACACCCTTATAAATTATGTAGGGGAAGAAGAATTTATGAAGTGGATTAATTCACAACCGTTGGAAGATCAAACAGTACCAAATTTTAAAAAGGCTTTTAATATCTCTGATGAAAAAGAAAAGAAATTAAAGCAACAAGCTAGGGAATAGCCGCAGAAATTAGATAACCCAATGTCAAATGACAACCCGTCCCTGTGTTGAGGAGACGGGTTTGGTTGTTTAATAATCACTTAATGGTTATATAAGTATATTAAGGTGATCCTTGGAAAGAGCAGAGGTTTGCTTGGTATTGATCGGATGAAAAGAGGTGAGGCACCTGCCTGTTTTACAGGAGGTGCCTCGGCGTGTTATTTGGTATATTCCATGACTTCAAAGGATTGAATCTTGCTAAATGCTACATAATCTTTTCGAGTGGTGAACGGCAGCCTATGGTACCCCCCTGTTAACGCCGAACACCCTTAACTAAATGCTCTCAATAGAAGAAATAAAGTGATTCCTGAAACAACTGCCCCATATTCTGGGGATGAGCTTGCACATTTCCCACCGCCCATTGATATCCGCCGCCAATGATTAAGACGAGGATATCGGCTACAAACAAATACTGTGTATTCCCCTATTTGACATTTCCTGTTAGTTTTCCCCACTGCCACAATAAAATTACTTAACTATAATCAATGACTCGGCGCGGGGAGATTATGAAGATCACTGACGAGTAAAAAGAAAACGGGTTCTTGTCCTTTAGCTTCATGCTTTTGGACAAAATCCGTTGCTGTGACGATTCGATCAATCATCACCTCTCACTCTGCTAGAGCTTATTCTTTAAAAGAAGGAACCTGAATACATGATGATAGAATAATACAAATACGAAAATGTCAAAAATAAAAATTGACATGACACCAACTAGATGAGGGGTGTTCCTTGATGACAACAAGTAAAACGAATCCGAAGGTTGATGAATTTTTAAGCAAGACGAAAAAGTGGAAGGCTGAATTTGAGAAGCTCAGAAGTATTGTTCTTGACTGTGAGCTGACCGAAGATTTTAAGTGGATGCATCCTTGTTACACGTTTGAGAAAAAAAACATCGTTTTAATACATGGATTTAAAGAATATTGTGCGCTACTGTTTCAAAAAGGTGCCTTGTTAAAAGATCCAAACGGGATTCTCATTCAACAAACGGAGAATGTACAGGCTGCGCGCCAGATCCGGTTTACTAATGTGGAAGAAATCATGGAAATGGAATCTATTTTGAAGGCCTATATTCAAGAAGCTATTGAAGTTGAAAAATCCGGCTTGGAAGTGAACTATAAAAAGCATGAAGAATACAGCATTCCTGAAGAATTTCAAAAAAAATTGGATGAAATCCCTGCCTTGAAAACTGCTTTTGAAGCATTGACTCCGGGACGGCAAAGAGCCTACCTTCTTCACTTTTCAGCACCCAAACAAGCCAAAACGCGAGAGTCAAGGGTGGAAAAATGCATGCAGCAAATTCTCGAGGGAAAGGGATTAAATGATTGATTGTAAGAAAAGAGGCGGAAGCTACCGCCTCTTTTTCGTGCTTCGCCAAACGGGTCGTTGCATTTTCTAAAAAAAATTAAGAAGAAAACCGAACCTTTTTCCGATCGAGAGACAATATAGGGTGTAAGCTGCTTACTCAGGAGGGCCCTCTGAATGGAAAATGAAGAGATGTACCAATTACTTATAAAAATGAAAGAGGGGGATGAACAGGCATTTCATACGATGTATGATGCGACCTTTCAGGACGTATACCGGACCGTCTCCTTTCTGGTGGATCATAAGCAGGATCGGGAAGATGTCATGAATGAAATCTATATGCAGATGTGGACCTCACTTGCTAATTACGATACGAACCGTCCTTTCCAGTTCTGGCTGCATGGCCTGGTAATCCGTCAAGTACAGAGATTTCGGGTCAAGAGCTGGAGGAGATTCCGCATTGTTGAACGAATCCGTGCCTTCTCTCATGAAGAGTCTTATTTGGATGAACATACTGCGTTGATGGATGGAACAAACCAAATGATATCCCAGTCCATACGAAAACTGACCGACAAACAGCGGACAGTGATTATCTTTCGCTTTTATCACGACTATACTCTTGAGGAAATTGCGACTTTGCTTGATATTCCGCTGGGTACAGTCAAGTCCAGATATCATGCTGGCCTCCAGGCGCTTCGAAAATACTTAGGGAATCTCCCCCTGGAAAGGATGGAAAAGATCAATGACTATTGAACGCAAAATCCGTGAACATCTGCACGAAGAGGCAGAAACGATGGAGTGTCCGCCGGCCATTTCCAAACGAATCGAACAATCCTATTCTCACTATTTGCAACGAAAAAGGAGCGAAATAACGATGAAAAAACGATTAATTGGTGGAATTGTTGCTGCTGCGATTTTGATTCCAACCGCAGCATTTGCGGCCCCTGTTGTGATTGACATGCTTACGCGAGCACCAATGACTTCTGAACAAGTCAAGCTGGATGAGGCTGGGAAAGCAACACTTGAGAAGCTGTATAGCGCATTTCCCGAAACAAAATCGTTTGAGATTATCGATGCAAGCTACCTTGGAGACCCCAATGATTCAACCAAAAAAGTCCAACTGAGCATCGTCCTGCAGGAAAAAGGGGGAACTGGCAAAAAGATTACCCTCCATACAAACGGTATTACGGATGAGATTCAAGACCTGACGCAAGAGAATTGGGAGCCTAAGGAGAAACCACTCATTACTTTACCCGATCAGGAAATCAAGGGGAAGGTAGATCAACTTATTGATAAATTGTACGGTAACATCAAAGATTACGAGGTTGCCATGGAGCAAATGGACAATCCCAATCAAAAAACATTTATCTTGAATTACACCAAGAAGGGATCAGGAGGAGAGGGTTACCAAGTATTTGTTCAGGGGAATAGCATTAGTCTTGCTCCGGTAGATTTTGAACCATCAAACAATAAAGTAGAGGGCTTTTTCTCTTTAAATGGTAAGCCAGATTATAGCGCTGATTCCATTTTAAACGATGAAAAACTGCTTGCTTTACTAAAAATGAGCGCGACAGAGTTAAAGGAAGAACTAGTCAAAGGGAAAACTGTTGTCGAGATTGCAGCATCTAAAAATGTCTCGAGACAACAAGTGATCGATGTGATTGGAAGAACAATGGCTGAAGGACAACTTCAAGACGGAAAAAATAAAGTAACGATCAGCGATGAATTACTGAAACAAATGATAAAAGACAGTGAACAAAAAATCATACCCATAATTGAACACAAAACGGAAACAGAATGGAAGTAATAGAGAAGAGGCGGGAAACCGTCTCTTTTTTCGTCAAAAATAAAGTTGTGCGTCCGCCTACGGGAAGATTCATGATGACTACGTATACTGTAACGTACTATTTTGACTTCACGCTCAAGTCAATGGAAAGGAGAGGTCGACCGTGGCAATTGGACAGACGACTCGGGTCAGCTTGCCGTACCCCTCTACATGGGAAATTCAAGCGAGCTTTGGTGGAAGACCCACCACGTTGGGCACATTGGTGATTTCCAATGTTTCGAATGGCAGGGTCAGTGGTACCGTTAATTTCCGTGGTACTCCGATTCCCATACAAGGAAGCTGGGATGAAAGGTCCAGGCAAATCACGATTGAATCACCTTATGCTAATTTTGTTGGCACCTTTGCTTACAAAGAGGAGCCAACGCTTGGGTTGCGACATTATGTATTACGAGGAACGGTTCGAATGAAGCCCCCATCTGTGCGGGCAGGAGAAGTGGGAACATGGACGGCTGTTACGAATTTGCCGCTGTAAGGAAACAGGAGGGTCTTATCTACTAATGGATAGGGCCTTTTTTTAATTCCACCTGGATCAATCGTAATGGGAAAAAATGAAATGTTTGGTAAAATAATAATAGAACAAATAGAATCTCAACCGCTTGGTCAGCAAGGATTCCGGCAAGAAATGAAGACTGGAGAACACGAGACTAGAGATGGAGGAAAGACTGTGAATAAACAGGCGGACAAGCAGACAATAGAGGCATTAAAGGTATTACAAAACCAATCAGTCATCCAATCAGCTGAATACTGGGTAAAAAATGCTCATGAAGGCGGAGTTGTCCGTGGAGACTTGGTAGCATTCCTCATCCAAAACATGGCGAAAAAACTGACTGCAACAGTTCCTCAACCCGAAACGCCAGAAAAGCCGAAGCCTGAACCAACTCCAGAACCTACGAAGCCTGCCAAGCAACCGAAGCCTTGGAGTGAAATCGAGAAGCTGGCAAAGGCTGCTTCGGTTCACATAGACATTGGATTCGGCGGAACGGGTGTATTATTGAAAGGCGGCCTATTGCTGACGGCAAAACACGTATCCAAAGGCAGAGTCTCTTTTAGAGCGAAAACGTACTCTCGGGATTGGTTAGACGCGACTCTGGTTGCGGAGCACCCGGGAATAGGAAAAGATGCAGTTGATCTGGCGCTATATAAGATTGAGCGACCGTCAGCAAAATTACTATTCCTGCCTTTGAGTGCCGATCCACTTGTGAGTGGTCAAAAGCTAGTGACTGTTGAAGCGGAGTATACGGACTGGATTGTAAGGACTGGTGAGTTGTGTCAGTTAAGTACCAAGATGCAATCGTGGGAATTTGACTGCTCTGTTCCTGTGGAGAATGGCAACAGCGGCGGAGCTGCCGTCAATGAATATGGAGAACTGGTCGGTATTTTCGTTAACATAACGTCTGTAGGCATCCAACGAGGAAGCATCCGGGAAAGTGTTCCTGGTGGAGAAGCAATCAATTTGCAGCACCAAGCTGTTTCAGAATGGCTTGCAAAATGGTTATAAAAAGGTAGAATGAGGCACCTCTCTGTAATAAGAAGGTGCCTCATTTTATGATTGGTGGTCACAGGCGACAGCCTATTGTGTGATTCCGAGCATTTGCTTCATATCTTCTTGGGCATCGCCAATCAACTGAATATGGAACAAGTCTTGCAATACTTGCAGAACACCGGGCTGAATGAACTCAGGCAATTTTGGACCGATCCGTATATCTTGTATCCCTAGGCTAAACAGACCGAGCAGGATGGCAACCGCTTTTTGTTCAAACCAGGAAAGAACGATACTTACCGGCAGCTCGTTCACTTCACACTCGAAGGCATCGGCTAATGCAGCCGCAATCGTAATGGTAGAAACCGAGTTATTGCACTGTCCCAAATCGATATATCGTGGGATGCCGGTACCTGGCACGGTGCCGAAATCTACATCGTTAAAACGGAATTTTCCGCAGGAGGTCGTAAGAATAACGGTTTCCGGCGGTAAGGACGTAGCCAATTCACGGTAATACTCGCCTCCCTTGCCAGGAGCGTCACAACCAGCGATGACGAAGAAGCGTTTGATTTTTCCTTCCTTGACTGCCTGAATAATTTCTGGGGCGATGCCGAGGACCGTTTTGTGATGATAGCCGGTTGTCAATGTCAGTTCTGATTCGATAGAAACCTCAGGAAGAGACAATGCTTTTTCAATGAGCGGCGCAAAATCGTTATCTACAATTTTCGTCACATTTTCCAAACCGGTTATATCATACGAAAAGAAACGATCGGCGTAGCTGCCTCGAATAGGCATCACACAGTTTGTTGTAGCCAGTATGGCACCAGGAAATTTCTCGAACAATTGGCGTTGATCGTACCATGCTTTCCCGATGTTACCTTTCAAATGAGGATATTTCTTCAGTGCGGGATAGCCATGGGCAGGCAGCATTTCGGAATGGGTATACACATTGATTCCTTTGCCTTCCGTCTGTTTTAACAGTTCTTCGAGAGCAAACAGATTGTGTCCCGTAACAACGATGCATTTTCCTTCTATTTTATTTTGCGAGACGGTGATTGGCTGCGGTACTCCGAAATGATCCGTATGGGCCCGATCCAAAAGCTCCATGACTTTTATCGCGGCTTTCCCTACTTTCATAGCCATTTGCAAATGTTCATCCAAGTTAAAATTCACATTCGTCAATGTAAAATAAAGAGCTTCCTGCGTAATCCCATCCACTTCAGGATCGATATAGCCTAGTTGTCG
Source organism: Brevibacillus sp. NRRL NRS-603 (assembly GCF_003013445.1). Classification (NCBI taxonomy): domain Bacteria; kingdom Bacillati; phylum Bacillota; class Bacilli; order Caryophanales; family Paenibacillaceae; genus Brevibacillus; species Brevibacillus sp. NRRL NRS-603. The sequence continues at coordinate 129,166 of NZ_PXZN01000024.1, forward strand.
AGCATGTGTGGCATAAGCCGCAATTCCTTTTAAAGCAAAAATAATGGTATCCTGAATACTCGCAAGATCTTCATTCTTTCCGCACACGCCGATGACCTTACAACCACCTGTTGGAGTCTGTTCACATTGATAACAAAACATGCATAATCCACTCCTTCGATTCAAGATTTCGCTTTGATTATAAGCGGGTTGCTGGGAAGGAGCTGTGATTAAAATCACAACGAAACCAAACTTTGCCTCTTATCATAGTGGATGAAGAAGATTTCCCAAGTGAGGGGTGTTGTTTATGGTACGAAAATGGCAGTTGCCATTACAGACGTTGAGTCTTACGGTCGGTTTCATGGTATGGGTCATTCTGTCATCGCTCATGCCTTTTATCAAGGAAACCGTACCTATGAGTGCAAGCGAAGTGGCGTGGGTGACAGCGATTCCTGTTCTTCTAGGATCGTTGCTGAGAATCCCTGTTGGATATTGGAGTAACCGATTTGGGGCGAGAATATTATTTAGCATAAGCTTTCTCTTGCTGCTGGCTCCTGTCTTTTATATTAGCCAGGCGACCACTTATACAGATTTGTTAATCGGCGGGCTATTTATAGGGATAGGCGGAGCGGTGTTTTCCGTTGGTGTCACGTCTCTACCTAAATACTATCCGAAAGAAAAGCATGGTTCTGTAAACGGAATCTACGGTATGGGGAATATTGGTACGGCGATAACCACTTTTTCAGCGCCAGTTCTGGCTAAATCGTTTGGATGGGCAACTACTGTACAGATGTTCATGTTATTGCTTGTGGGATTCGCAGTGCTAACCTTCTTGATGGGGGATAAAAATGAACCTAAGGTAGTGACTCCTCTTGGTCAGCAGATAAAGAGTGTGTACAAAAACGAAAAGCTGTGGCTAATCAGTTTGTTCTACTTTATTACGTTTGGCTGCTTCGTTGCTTTCACCGTGTATCTCCCGAATTTTTTAGTAAGCCATTTCCAATTGGATAAAGTAGATGCAGGTATGAGAACAGCAGGGTTCATTCTTTTGGCGACACTTGCGAGACCATTGGGAGGCTGGCTAGGAGATAGGTGGAACCCCTTCAAGGCATTGATGATTGTGTTTGCCGGGCTCGCCTTGTCTGGTATTGTCTTATCGTTTTCACCATCGATTTTGATGTACACGGTAGGCTGCCTGTTGGTAGCGCTTTGTGCCGGAATCGGTAACGGTGCCGTGTTCAAATTAGTGCCGATGTATTTCTCGCGGCAAGCGGGGATTGTGAATGGGATCGTATCTGCCATGGGGGGATTAGGAGGATTTTTCCCGCCGTTGATCTTAACGATGCTGTTTAATCTGACCGGGCATTACGCGATCGGTTTCATGGCCTTATCTCAGTTTGCACTTGTTAGCTTGGTCTTGGTAATGTGGATGTTTTATCAAGAGAAGCTGCAGCTCGCCGCCACCATTATGGAAAAGACGGGAGAGGCGATATTGATTACCGATACACGAGGGGTCATTAAAAGTGCGAACCATGCTTTTACGAAAGTGACCGGTTATGAGATGAATGAGGTGATTGGCAAGTCCCCCAATATTTTAAAATCTGGCAGGCAGGATGCCGATTTCTATCAAAAAATGTGGGACTCGATCAAGAACAATGGCTATTGGCAAGGGGAGATCTGGAATCGTCGGAAGAATGGAGATCAGTATCGCCAATGGTTAACGATCAGCGCGATTCTGGATGATGCGGGAGACGTCGAGTACTATGCTGGCATGTTCAGCGAGCTCGCGGAGCAAAGACACGGATAAAAAAGCTTGAAAACTCATGAAAAAAAGTCTTGGACGGACAAGTCCAGGACTTTTTTTGTTCAAGAAAGGATGTAGATTGTGCTTACATTTGGCAAATATCTGGAGGGCAGTCATCGCAATAAATCGCCTCTTTTAAATAGGCAAGGTCCTTTATCAAGATATGCCCGTGGGGAAGCAGATCGATGGAGTCCTGTTTTTTCAGATCGGAAAGCATCCGGTTGACACTTTCTCGTGTGAGACCAATGAATTGTGCCAAATCACGATTCGTAAGGGAAAGGTCGATGAGGATTCCGTCGGGGTGTGGCTTGCCGTACGTGTTACTCATGCGGATGAGCGTTGAATACAAGGCACCAATTTTGCCATTGAGTAGCAAATCGCGAAATTTGGACTGCATCCGCCTGTTCATCAATCCCATCCAACGCAGGAAGTCTACGCAAAATTGACCGTTTTTGATGAGCATTTTTTCCAACGCTTGTCGCGGGATGATCCATACCTCACCCTCCATCAACATGGTGCCTGTGGAGGTATACGTCAATTCCTGTTCGAAGAGCCCTGAGACGCCGACTAGCTCTCCTGCACCAAATACTTGCAGTGTTAATTCTTTTCCATCGTTTGTGTTTTTTGTGAGCTTGATTTGGCCAGACGAAATTAAGAATAGCTGATCGGCTCTTTCGCCATCCAAAAACAGAACGGCTCCAGGAACAAAGCTTTTCCGAACAGAAAAGGTTTCAAGGCTATTCACAAAATCGGAAGAAATCTGTTCGACAAAGGTTGTGCCATTTCCGGTCATGTGGGTCCCCCCTACAACAAGGATACATAGGTAACTCATTATATCATCCGAATTCAATGGTTGGGGGGAGAAAATTGTCCTGATTGTGGCAGTGGTGTGAGGTAAATCACAACCTGGGTCTCGAGCCGTTGCTACAATGGACTCAAGCGAAAGGAAAAAAATGAGCAGCAGCAGGGAGGGTGTTGTATGAACTATCTATTTGCTTCCAAAGTGGCGAAGCGTGCTTTTATCATCATTGCTTGCTTGTTCGTCCTAAGTTACGTGGGAACACGTTTTTTCACGCATATTGATTTGGCGCTTTACGGCTATATGGTGGGGACTCTTGTCTTTATCGGAGGCTTCCTTTACCGATTTTCTGCGTGGGCAGATCGCCCGCCAACGAATGTCATTTTGAAAAAGGGGCTACGACTTCTTTTTCGTAAAAGCACGGCGAATACAGCGGTGGATCATCTGGCCATCTATCGCTTTATTTGGAACCGGGGATGGTACCGCTGGACGCAGCACATTTTGCTGGGATGGGGATGCATCTTGGCCGCGTTTGTCACGTTTCCATTAGTGTTTGGCTGGATGTATTTCACGATGACGGACAACGGCTACTATCAGGTCGTGTTCATGGGTGTGGATGTTTTGACCGTACAAGCAGATGGCTGGGTTGCCTTTCTCTTTTACAACGCATTGAACATTACGGCTTTTATGGTCATCGGCGGAGCAGTCATGGCTTTGTATCGCAGGTATAAGAACATGCAGGCACGGGCTGAACAATCCTTTGTCTACGACTTTTTGCCTTTATATCTGCTACTGTTTATCAGCGTGACAGGATTGATGTTAACAGCAAGCAACATGTTCTTAGGGGGCTTTGGGCATCCAGTCATATCAGTCACTCACCAATTTGCAGTGATTGTGACATTGATTTATCTGCCATTTGGAAAACTGGCTCACATACCGTTCCGTCCCATGAGTGTGTTTGCTCGCAATTATCGCGAGCACTATGGAGAGCAGGAAATGAAAAAGTGCAAAGTGTGCAGGAATGAGTTTGTTTCCGCGGAACAGTCGGCAGATGTAATCAACGTGCTGGGTAAAAACGAAATGGCTTTTCAAATGGAAGAAGGATTCCACTTGGCTGAACTTTGCTTGCCGTGCCGCAGAAAATACCGGATGTTCCGCTTCACAGGAGTTCCTACGCACGAGATCAATGCCAGGGAGGCAAATCAACATGCCAAAGGATAAATTTTTTAAAGTAGTGGAAAACAAGATTCATCCTAACGAGAAATTGGTCAGCACGCACTGCTGCTATTGCGGTATGCAATGCGGGATGAACCTGCGTGTAGATACAACTGCCAACAAGATTATCGGAGTGGAGCCACGGTACGATTTCCCTGTCAATCTGGGAAAGATGTGCCCCAAAGGGGTGACGGCTTATCAGCAGGTCAACCATCCGGATCGGATACAGCGGCCGTTGATTCGAACAGATGCTTCATTAAAAGGCACGGCGGAAGGTTTTCGGGAAGCGTCATGGGAGGAAGCGCTTGACTTGATCGTTTCCAAGTTCAAGGAGTTGCAGCACAACTATGGCAAAGATACCCTATCTGTTTATTCTGGCGTTTCCATGACGAACGAAAAATGCTACCTCACGGGTAAGTTTGCGAGGGTCGCCTTGCAAACCCGCTATATCGACTACAATGGCCGCTTCTGCATGTCCTCCGCTGCGGCGGGATTGAATCGAAGCTTGGGGATTGACCGCGGTTCTACCATTCCCTGGACAGACATTCACCAAACAGACTGCTTGTTTTTGGCTGGATCAAACGCGGCTGAGTGTCATCCAACCAGCATGTTTCGTATTTGGGAAGTGCAAAATCGAGGTGGCTATTTGATCGTAGCCGATCCAAGGGAAACACCTTTGGCACGTCGCGCTGATATTCATCTGGATTTGCGGCCCGGTACAGATTTGGCGCTGGCAAACGGAATCGTTCATCTCCTGATCAAGAATGGGCATATCGATGAAGACTTTATACGCAATCATACGAATGGTTTTGAAGAAACAAAAGAAGTGGTTGCTGCCTTCACACCGGAGTCTGTCAGCGAAATAACAGGGGTTTCGGTGGAGAAGATTGTGCGGGCTGCCGACATTTTCGGGAGGGCACCTGATGCGATTGTAATGTTCTGCCGTGGTGTAGAGCAGCAATCGAAAGGGACAGACAACGTATCGGCCTATACCAACATGTCGCTCGTCACAGGCAAGATTGGCCGTCCGAAATCAGGTGTTGCAACCCTTACCGGTCAAGGCAACGGTCAGGGGGGGCGGGAACACGGGCAAAAAGCCGATCAATTGCCTGGCTACCGCAAGCTCGACAATCCTGAACATGTACGTGAAATAGCGTGTGCCTGGGGCATATCCGTAGAAGAGATGCCACAGAAAGGTGTTTCAGCCTATGAGATGTTCCAGCTGATGAAGGATAAAACGATTCGCAGCTTATACTTACTCTGCTCCAATCCGGTTGTAAGTGCGCCAAATCTAAACCATGTTCGGGAGTCCCTGAAAAGTCTTGATTTTATGGTTTGCTGCGACTTTTACTTGTCGGAATCAGCTGAATACGCCGATGTCGTTCTTCCCGTTACGACTTGGGCAGAGGACGATGGAACGACAACCAATCTCGAAGGACGCATCATTCGTCACCGTCAGGCACAGGAATGGTTTGCCGAATCCAAGCCTGACTGGTGGATTCAGATAGAAATCGCCAAAAGAATGGGGCGCGGACAATTCTTTACTCACTTGAAGTCTCCACAGGATATTTTCAATGAAATACGTCAGGTCTCCAAAGGCGGAATAGCTGACTATTATGGGGTCACCTACGAGAAAATTGATCAAAACAATGGTGTTTTCTGGCCGTGCCGCGAGGAAGGCGACGAGGGACAGCCCCATTTATTCCTGGATAAAAAATTTTATCACCCGGATGGCAAAGCCAAAATATGTGCGCTGCCTTACCGCCCGCCAGCGGAGGAGCCGGATGAAGAATATCCTTTGCGGTTAACGACGGGACGAGTTGTGTTCCACTATTTGTCCGGGAACCAGACAAGACGAATCACGTTTTTGAAGGACATGTATCCTGATCCGCTGCTAGAGGTTCACCCAAAAACAGCGAAACGCTACGGTATTGAACACGATGAGCTGGTCACTCTGAAAACAAGAAGAGGCGAGGCGCAGTACCGTGTGAAAGTTATCGAGGCGATTCGAGAGGATACGGTGTTTGTTCCATACCATTGGGGGAAAGACCAGTCTATCAATCTGCTGACCAACCCGGCATTGGACCCTTACAGCAAAATGCCTGAGTTTAAAGCGTGCGCCGCGAAAATCATCAAGCACAAACTTGGAGGAGTTCGCCATGGGTAAACAAGTCTTATACATCGAAATGGACAATTGCATTGGTTGTCGAAGTTGCTTGGCGGCGTGTACACAGTGTGGAGGTCACGACAACCGAAACCGAAATTACGTGCTGGATGTGGACCCGTTTATCAGCAGACAAACGATTCCTCTCATGTGCTTTCATTGTGTCAACCCTGCTTGCGCCCGCAGCTGTCCAGCTCAGGCGATTCAAATCGCAGACAATGGGGCCGTATTGTCAGCCTTGGTAGAGAAATGCATCGGTTGTCAAAATTGCACGATTGCCTGCCCCTATGGGATTCCTAAATTTGATGAAGAGCAGAATCTCATGTACAAATGCGATCTATGCTACGACCGTACGAAAGAGGGAATCCCGCCGATGTGCGCTTCGGTTTGCCCGACAAATACCTTGCAGTGGATTGAGGAAGCAGAGCTGGAAGAAAAACGGGCACAGATTCCTTTGGCCAATGGCAAATGGACTGCCAGCCACGACCCAGATGTGCTGGAAGGCGAAACCAATGTGAAAATTAGCCTGCCTGGCATTCTGCAGGGCAAACAGAAGCTATTCTAGAGGGGAGATATACCTTATGGAGAACGAGAAAACCCGCCCCATTCCGTTGAAGGATGACAATTATACACATAACCTCAACCGTTCCAATGAACGTAGCCTGGATCGACGGAGTTTCATGAAAACAATGGTAGGAGCGGCCGGTCTTTTCGCGGCATCTACTCTGCCATGGGGAGCATTAGCTGCCAAGGAGCTGATGAGTTCATCCAGCAAGTCGTATCCCACACAAAAAATCGCGAATCTCAGCGATATAAAACCCGGAGATGCGATCGAGTTTGCTTATCCAGGAGAGCATGACAGCGCGTTGTTCGTATATGTAAAGGAAAAGGAATACAAGGCGTATCAAAATGCATGCACCCATCTGCGTTGTCCGGTATTTTGGGACCGAGATGAGAAAGAGCTGCTATGTCCTTGCCATCATGGGAAATTTGATGTCGCCACAGGTAAGCCGCTTGCTGGTCCCCCAAGAAGACCACTTCCGGAAATCGTGCTTCAAGAGAAAGATGGAGCCGTATACGCTGTAGGGGTGAAGAGATATGAAGAGCAGCTATAGAGGGGTCATCCTATTAGCATTGATCTTGTTCGCCAGCATTGTTTGCACCCAGTACACAGTCAATATGTATTTTGCACAGCGATATATGGAGGTGCTTTTGCTTAGCGGTGCAACGGTGGTGTTGTTCCCACTGGCATGGATGGTATTGAGAAAAGACCAGCGAGATCGGAGAGAGCAAGGGAAATAATCCGGGGAAGGAAGTGTGATCAGGTGCCATGAATCCTAGTAAGCGAACGATTGCGGAGCTTCATCAAGAGCTGCCTGCCTTAGTGGATAAAAAAATGGGGATACTCATTCAAGATTTGGCGGATGATGCCGAACCACACAGTCCGGCTCTCTTGGAAAGGCAGCTGGCAAAGTGGGAGATCACGGAGGACGAGGAGCATCTGCGACTCTATTTTAATCCCTGCCAGTTTGTTGCGATTCCCATCCAGAATGGACCGATTGTTTTTTCGCAAGAGGATGACTGTATTCGAATGGTTGCTAGGGACAATCGGGGACAGTTAGCGTATCATATTTCTTTTGGTAACTAACTTCCACACGTAGATGGAGGGATTGTAATGGGACCACCGCCTATAGGATGTATGGGGATGATGCAGGAGTTTGAAGGGAGAAGGAAGCTGTGTCCAGCTCTGGAAAAATTGAAAGAAGAGCACCTATCATTAGCTGAGCAGATGAATGAGCTCGTACATCTAGCAAATAACCTGAAATCTACTGCCGAACCTACGAAAAGAAAGAAAGGCTTAACAGAGCTTCATGAGCTGGCGTCCTCGTTTCGGTCGGAACTGGAGAAACACTCCAGACGCGAGGAAGAAGACCTGTATCCCCTGATGGCTAATTATATCGAACGGGAGATGGGACCGATTGCTGCCATGGAGGAAGAGCATGATCTTATTCATGAAAGCCTGATGTCGTTCATGCGAATCGTAGAAAAGGAGAAATCTGATCCAGTTGAAATAGAAGCTGTCCACACTCATTTGCTGAAGTCAATAGAAATACTCATGGAACATTTCTTTAAAGAAGAGAGTGTCCTGTTCCCGATGGCAGAATACGTATTGAGTGACGCAGAGAAAGAGCAGTTGCGAGTACTGTTTCAAGATTAGAAATCATGTAGCCCTCCTACTGGTAAAAGTGGGAGGGTGGCTTTATTTTCCAATTATATTCTTTTGAGGGGAAATGTGCGTGTTTCTACTGTCATTTGTCGGTTTCAATCGGATGAAACCAATCATTTACTAGTAGGGATAATTAGAGGAGGAGGGGTTCTAAGTGCCGATTGTTAAACCGTATCTAACCTCATTGAGATTTACGTCCACCATGGGTGCTGGAACTGGTACTGGCGCTACGTTTGCCATTGCGGCAACTGCATTTACCACTGACACGGGCGCTGCTGCCACAGCATTTCCTGGTACGTTTGCTTTTTACAATCTCTACATCAATGGGGTCATTCAGGCAGGTAATACTTCCACAATCACAACGACAGCGATCACGATTCCAGATGGAGATGCCGAAAACGGTGGTACACCTATAGTTGTAGAGTTTGTCGTTAACTAAGGTGAATAGGGTGGTGGCCCCAGGTGGATGGAAAGTGCTTGGGGTTCACTCCTATGTGTCAATTGGAGTGAACGATCGAAGCACTTCGAGAAAGGACGAGTGATTTCATGAGGCACTATGTCACACAGTCATACACAGTGAGGAGACAGAGTTTGCAAATCGTGCCGCCGTGCCCCCCATGCCCATGTACGCCTGGTTTAATACGAACAGAAACCTATCAGTATACAGCAATATCGGATGGAGTCAAAAACATGTATACCAACAGTGATGCTGTCATTCCATTCAGTACTTCCGGTATTCTAGACCCGAATGAAGTTTCTGTTGTGAATCTTTTCATCAATGGAATGCTTCAACCTTCCAATGTATATGTTGTCCAGCCGGGAGTTTTGATTCTCAGTGACATTCCTGTACAAGGAGTTCCTCTTATTCTTCAGTTCATCAAGATGATTGTCGCATAAATGGGAAAAGGTCATGTTATACATACATGTCATTTTCCTTCCATGCTGTGCCCTTGATGGCGTACACAGCGCACACCCAGAAGGGTAGGCGAATATCATGGCGATATCGACTGCATCTGTACAGGAGGTATTTTCCATGTATCCGAAATACCCATATTATAGTTACAAGACGACTTGCGAAGAGACTCCTCTCACGTTTCCGCCGCAGCACCAGGATCGACAACCGGGGATGGAATACTTGATGGTTCCGCGACCGATTTTCGATAATCCTGACTATATCGGGAGTGGAAAGCTTCGGGGAAAGGTAGCGATTATAACTGGTGGAGACAGCGGGATTGGCCGTGCCGTAGCGGTTGCTTTTGCGAAGGAGGGGGCAGCTGTAGCGATTCCTTATTTGGATGAGCACATCGACGCCGAGGAGACCAAGCAAGTCATCGAGTATTACGGAGGGCAATGTTTGCTGCTGCCGGGAGACTTGCGCGACGAGGCTTGGTGTCGGGAGGTAGTGCGCCAAACGATTGGCTGTTTTGGCAAATTGGATGTGCTCGTTTTGAATCAAGGCGTACAGTTTCCACAAGAAAGCATTCTCTATATAAGTCGTGAGCAACTGGAAGACACATTTCGGACCAACCTTTTCCCCTTATTCTACATCACACAAGAGGCGTTGCCGCATTTGCAGCCAGGCAGTTCCATCATTAGTACGACATCGGTTACTGCCTATGCTGGTCATCCGCAATTGGTCGATTATTCAGCAACCAAAGGGGCCATCGTCTCCTTTACCCGTTCCTTGTCCCTTCAATTGGTCAAGCAAGGCATCAGGGTGAATGCAGTTGCTCCTGGACCAATCTGGACACCGCTGCAAGTATCCAGCTATTCGGCAGAATACATCACGACTTTGGGTGTAGACACACCGATGCGTCGCGCAGGGCAGCCGTTCGAGCTGGCTCCGACCTATGTCTACCTGGCCTCGGATGATTCGGGATATGTCACAGGCCAGGTATTGCACGTCAATGGTGGGACGATGACAGAGACGTAGCAGTGAATCAAAAGTCTCTCGTTTTCGATTTCGTAGGCAAGATCGCTTGCTCTCCTTTTTCATAGAAAGCAAGTAGAGTATGGACAAAACTCAATCTCGGCACGATTATATAGACGGCCAGGGCAGACCCAATGCTGATCAGGGCACCCACAATGACATCTGCCGGATAATGAACGCCTACCAAAATGCGAGAAAGCCCGACACAAGCAGCAAGCAGCATCCAGAGTGGCCCCGTCGTCTTTCTAAAAAGCCAGTAGGTCATGCAAAAGGAAAAAAACAGGATCGTATGGTCGCTGGGAAATGAATTGTCGATTGCTTTTTGTACCAATTGATTGACGTCCGCAAGCTCGGCGAATGGCTGATTATTTGCATGAAAGCTTCCGGCTACTTTCCCGAATAGCTCGGCGATGACAAACGTAAACGTCGCGCAAATGACCATGATGCGATTCTCATGTTTTCTAGTAAACCAATACACCAAAGCACTCAACGCAAGAATAAACACCATATATTCCGCTACGAAAAAAGCCACCGGATTGAGAGCCGGATACTCTTTCCCCAAGTCATTAATCAGGCGAAAATAGTGAATGTTGATTTCCATTCCATTCATTTTTGGTGATCCCCCTTTACATGTAACAGGAGAATCTTACTCGATAACAAAGAAATGGGAAATTGATTTACCTTACGAAATATTACAGGGTTGTAAGGTTGAGTTCATAGCATCAAAAAAGAGACGGCAGAACCGTCTCTTTTTCATTGGACAAAAGGTTCATGTTATTTGTTTTTGCCAGCTGCTTTGGGGTAGATGTCTTTTTTGACAGCCTTTAATTTTCCGACACGATCCATGGTTACGTTGATGGAATGATCCGGGGAAGTATATATAACAAATATCTGTGTCTTGTTATCCTGGACAGTAGAGGAGTGGATCTGTGAGAACTTGTATTTTTCCGCGTGCTTCCCAAACAGCAGTTTGAGATGCTCCTTGCCTTTTTTGATCGCTTCCTCATCACCCAACACTTCTTTCGAAGACGGGAGTCCGTTTTGAATGTCGATGCTGATCAGCTCTCCTGTACTTGCGTTCACATGGACAACTCCGAAGTCTGGGGTAGTACCCTCTGGTGTGCTCGACATGATCACTTCCAGACGTTCGATCGGACCAGAAGTGGTGACGACATTCTCTTTTACGATGGAGGTGATGTGATAGTTCTTCAGGTCTGGGATGACTTCTTTGACGTGATTTAGAGTCCCTTTTGTTTTTTGATTCAAATCTTTTATGGAAAGCTCTTCTAACTTGGTCGCAGTTACAGTTGCTTTCGCTTTGTGGGAGGAGGCTGCTGCGGCTTCGTTGGACAGAACAGGTGTGTTTGGCAAAAGGAGTGCCGCTATCAGGGTGAATGCTAGTGCCTTACGCTTGGTCATTTTGATCATCCCCAGTATTTGTCAATTGGGTGTACATGGTTTATTACGAAAAGAGATTCGAAAAGTAACTGTAAAAATTGTGAAAAATTTATTACAAATCGACGAAAGGGAGAAAGTGTCGAAAAATAGTTTTGAAATTTTATTTCAAATCTGACAATTGATCTTGATATTTTATTTCGAGTGTCTATAATACAAAATATGTAATTGAATTACCAACGTTACGCTTGAATGTAAGCGCTTAATAATTCGTGGACGAAAAGGGGTGGTATGGTGTTGAATGGCGGGTTGCTGCGCATCCGCGAATCGTTGCACAATATCAAGCGTTCTGAACAAAACGCAGCGTATTGCATTTTAGCCAATCCGGATGAGGTGATGCGTCTTTCCATCAAGGAGCTCGCGGAAAGAAGCGAATCCAGCCAAGCTGCCATCATGCGCATGTGCAACCTCGCAGATCATAACCACGTTTTCAACAGAAGCGGATGAACGCAGTGCCGCCACTTCTGCCAAAAATTACGACATCTCCGCTGCGTACTTGCACCAGACACGCAAACCTGTTCCGGAGCAATACAAACAAGCAAATCCTCCTTAGAATACACAAACTCCTGCCTTTATCCTTTTATCCTTATCAGTCAGTAAAGAGTCCCTTGTCTTCAAAGTACGTGAGGCGTTTGGAAATATCATTAGCTATGCAAGTTTTCCACTTCATGCAATTGGGGAGGTTTTCCATGAAAAAGAGAAGGTTTCTCTCAGTACTCGGTTTGATTGGCTTAACCGCGGCATTGCTTATTTCTGGATGTAGCAGCCAGTCCTCCACACAGCAGGGGGATAAAGTCGAATTGTATATGGGCTACAGCTCTGATCCACCGACGAAGAAAAAGATGGAAGAAATTATTGCAAAATTCGAACAATCGCATCCGCACATCAAAATCAAAACGATGACGGCTCCTTATGATGACTTCTATCAAAAGCTGACGACTCAGATCGCGGCCGGGAATGCGCCTGATCTTTGGCAGAGTGACGGGACAAAAGTGTTTGGCTACGCCCAACGCGGCGCGATACTCGACATCACCGACTACGTCACGAAAGAAATCAGCAAAGAGGAGCTCAACGGTCTGGAGTTCAACAAAGACGCAGACGGGAAGTATTGGGGCGTGCCGCAGGGCATCCAAGTAGGAGCCCTTTTCTACAACAAGGATTTGTTCGACAAAGCGGGCGTACCATACCCTACGGCTGACTGGACCTGGGATGATTTGAAGGCGGCTTCCGTCAAGCTGACCCTCGATGCCAACGGGAAAAATGCAGACGATCCTGCTTTTGACAAAAAATCAGTGAAGCAGTACGGCTTCGCGTTTTTCGGCAGCTCACGCGGTGCGTTTAACATCTTGAAAGCGTATGGTGGCGGGGTATTGGACCCGACGTTGACAAAATCGATTATCAACAGCCCGGAGAACAAAAAAGCGGTCGAGTGGATGGTAGACGGCATGCAGCGCAAGCTATTCCCGAATCCGGCTGATCTAAAGGCGTTTCAAAGCAACTTCAAAGCGTTTTTGAGCGGGGCTGTGGCGATGCAAATTGATATTTACGCAGCAACAACCTCGATGAATGGTGCAGGGTTGAATTACGATGTTGCTCCCATGCCAAAAGGACCAGACGGCAAACGCTTCGCACCCGTAATTGCCAACTCATGGGTCATCAACAAAAAAGCAGAGGAAGAGAAGGTCAAGGCCGCTAAAGAATGGATCACCTACTGGACGACATCAGATGAAGCACAAAAAGAGTGGACAGCAGTAGGGGAAGCCATTCCGGTGAAAAAATCAGTGGCGAATTCCGAAATGTTCCTCAACCCAGCCACGAAGCCGGAAAACAAAAAAGTCTTCCTCGATACCTTGGAGTTCGCGGGCACGATTGATACCAACGCTGTCTTTACCGAGTGGGTGAAGGTGTTCACGGATAATCTGGCTGAGCTGTTCATGGATAAATACGGAACAGATGAATTCATTACGAAAACAGACCAAGGCATTCAAAAAGTTCTGGATGATTTCTTCAAGAAGCAGTAGTCATCTATCAGTGAGGATGTGTGCCAACCATGCTAGAGCTGCAACCCAAGCAACAGGCGAAGCCTGCTGTAAAAAAGAGAAAATGGTTGGATAGCGAGGGGAGATGGGGACTGCTCATGGTCTCCCCTTATCTCATCCACTTTCTCGTATTCGTCGTGGGAACATCGGTCGCGTCATTGTACTTCAGCTTTTCGGACTACGATATTTTAAATCCCCCTAAATGGACGGGCTTGGACAACTATGAAAAGCTGTTTGAAGACCCGCTGTTTTATCAATCGTTATGGAATACGGTCTATTTCACGATCCTGTACGTCCCGGCCAAAACGTTTTTGGCGTTGCTGTTAGCAGTAGCCCTGAATCAAAAGCTGAAGGGCCTGAAATTTTTCAGGATGGTTCACTTTTTGCCGGTCATCTCCTCGTGGACGGTGATCGCGTATGTAGCGGATGCGGTATTTAACCAGCGGATCGGTTTTGCCAATGCTTTTCTGTCCAAACTGGGCATCGCCCCGCAAAACTGGCTGATTGATGAATTCTGGGTCATTCCGGTATTGGTTCTCATCGCCATCTGGAAATCAGTGGGTTACATGATGATTATTTTTCTCGCCGGGCTGCAAGGAATTTCTTCTGACATGTACGAGGCAGCCTCGATTGATGGAGCGAACGCTTGGCAAAAGTTTTGGCGGGTGACGGTCCCGATGATTTCCGGCACGACGTTTCTGGTCGTCATCTTGAATACGATTTACTCCTTCCAAAACTTCGAGCAGATTTTTGTCATGACCGGGGGTTCTACGGAGGCAGGCTCGACAGGTGGTGCGAACAACGCCAGCCTCGTCCTGATGCTGTTCATGTTCCGTCAAGCATTCAGCTTTTTCAAAATGGGCTATGCTTCTGCTATTGCGTGGGTGTTGTTCCTTATTTTGCTTGCCATTACGCTCATCCAATTCAAGCTGCAAAAGAAATGGGTTCATTATGATTAAGAGGCAAGGAGGTAGCCATGCAAAAGCGTTTTCCTCTCAATAAAATCGTTGGATACCTGTTTGTCATAGCGAGTGCGTTGATTATGCTGGTTCCGTTTTTGACGACTGTGTTTAACTCGCTGAAAACTTACAAGCAGTACATGCAATTTCCGCCGGAATGGCTGCCCAATCCAGCCCAGTGGAGCAACTATACAACGGTATGGGAACAGGCGAATTTTAGCAGCTATACGATCAACAGTCTGATTGTCGCGATTCTTTCGGTTATCGGGGCCTTATTGTCCAGCTCGATGATTGCCTTTGCTTTTGCCAGGCTGCGCTTTCCTTTCCGCGACACGCTGTTCATGATTGTGCTTGGAACGATGATGATCCCGGGGATCGTCACGATAGTCCCGCAGTTTATTATCTTTAAAAATTTGGGACTGCTCGACACGTTGGCTCCGCTTTGGATATTGGAGTGGCTCGGACAGCCGTTTGCCATTTTTTTAATGAGGCAAGCATTCTTGAACATCCCGAAGGATTACGAGGAAGCGGCAAAGCTGGATGGCTGCAATCCGTTCCAGATTTACTGGCGGGTGTTTTTGCCGATGTGCAAGCCTTCCTTGGCTACACTGGCGGTCTTTACGTTTATGGGAAAGTGGAATGAGATTTTGGCCCCAGTCATTTATCTCATTTCGGACGAGAACTTTACGCTGCCGATCGGGATTTTGTCTTTGAGCGGTCAGTACAAGACAGAGGATCAACTGCTTGTGGCAGGGGCCTTGATTAGCTTGATCCCGATTTTGATCGTGTTTTTGTTTGCGGAGAAATATTTTGTGGAAGGCTCCAAAACTTCTGGATTGAAATAGGGCGTAAGGGAGGCAAGTATCCGGTGCAATACGTACCTTGGGACGATCAATATGCGGACGCTCTGTGCGAGCTGTGGAATCAGGAGTTGGGCGATCGCTTTCCCATGCGACCCGGGCTTATGCGGCAAAACAGCTTTGAGGATCAGAATGTAGTCAAAGCCGGGTCGTGGATTGCGATAGATGCTGTGACGCGGCGTCCTGTCGGTTTTGTCGTGGCCAAATGCTGGCAGGAAAAGCTCGACATTCAGTTGGGAAAAGGCATTGGCTGGATTCAGGTTCTGATCGTGGCTAGCGCACATCGCGGGCAAGGGGTCGGACGTGAATTGCTTGCAAGGGCAGAAAATGCGTTGCGAGAGCAGGGGGTGGAAAAGATCTTGCTCGGGCGCGATCCGTATCATTATTTCCCGGGCATACCCGATGAATCTGCGGACGTAAAAGCGTGGTTTGAGAGACAAGGGTATCACTCGGAGGATCGATTGGAGAACGATCTGTTAGGCCGGTATAGCGAACAGGCAGAGTTGGAATTGCCAGAGGTGCCGGATGGCCGCTTTCGACTGTTGACGAGGGCGGACGAGGATGCCTTTTTGGCCTTCTTGCATCGATGCTTTCCCGGGCGCTGGGAGTATGAAGCCATTCACTATTTTAAGCGAGGAGGAACCGGACGCGAATTCGTCGTGGTAGAGCTGCACGGAGAGATCGTCGGTTTTTGCCGGATCAATGATGCCGATTCTCCGTTTATTGCCCAAAACGTATACTGGGCACCATTGTTTGCAGATGGGCTGGGCGGCATCGGTCCGTTGGGCGTGGATGCGGAATATAGGGGACGGGGTTTGGGACTGGCGATTGTGGAGGCGGGCATTGTAGCTTTGCGGAATCGAGGTATCTCAAACATTGTCATCGATTGGACGACGCTGGTTGATTTCTATGCTAGGCTCGGGTATCACAGCTGGAAGCAGTATGCGAAGTACGGCAAAGTATTCTCATAAAAAGAGCAAGTCGGTAGGGAGGAGGATTCCATGCAAGCCGAACATATGACAGTAGAACAGAAGGTTGGGCAACTGCTGATGATCGGTTACCCTACGCTGGATATTCCCGAAGAAATGGAAGTATGGATTAAACAAAAACAGATTGGCAACGTGATTCTTTTTAGCCGCAACATCGGGACACCGGAGGAGACCTATCAGCGCGTACAGAAGCTCCAGAGCTGGGCGCATGAGTCTTGGCATCCCTATCCGCTGTTGATCGGGACCGATCAGGAAAATGGTGTGGTTTCCCGTCTGCAAAAAGGGGCGACGCGCTTTCCAGGAGCGATGGCTTTGGGTGCGACAGGCGATCTCGATCAAGCCAAGCGCATCTACCAGGCAACAGGTGAGGAGCTGCGTGCAGCAGGGATTTCAGTCAATTTCGCCCCGACGGTCGATGTGAACAACAATGTAGACAATCCGGTTATTGGGGTGCGGTCTTTCGGAGAAGCGCCAGAGCAGGTGGCGCGGTTTGGTGAGGCCGCCATTCAAGGCTTGCTTGCGAGTGGTGTCATTCCCGCTATCAAGCACTTCCCCGGTCATGGCGATACGAGCACCGATTCTCATGAAGCCATTCCTGTGCTCGGGCATGATCGGACGCGACTGGATCAAATCGAGTTGGTTCCATTCCAGCGCAGTATCGCGGCAGGAGTCCCCATGGTGATGGTTGGACATATCAGTTTGCCCAGTATGGATGAGTCGGGCTCTCCTGCTACGTATTCCAAGAAGATCGTGACGGGAATATTGCGTGAGTCCCTTGGCTTTGATGGTGTCGCGATTACGGATTGTATGGAGATGGCCGCCATTGCGGGTACCATCGGGGTTGCGGAAGCGGCAGTGCGTAGTGTGCAGGCTGGGATCGATCTTGTTCTGGTGTCCCACACGCATGAGGTTCAGCAAAAAACGTACGAACGACTAATTGCGGCCATTCATTCGGGGGAGCTGTCAGATAAGCGGGTCAACGAAGCCGTAAATCGCGTGCTTCAATTAAAGAAACGATTTCTTTCCTGGGAGCATTGCTTGCGAGAAAAAGGCCCTTCCTTTGACCGTGTTCAGCATGCAGACATGGCGAGAAGTGCGCTCGCCCAAGCCATAACCTTGGTGAAAAATGAACATCAGCTGCTTCCTTTACAAAGAGGCACGCAACCGCTCGGCGTGATTTTTCCGGGGATTGCCAACCTCACTTTGGCAGAGGATGGGCAAGCAGCTTCTGGCGAATTGGTCGCACCGTTGAGAAAATATCGTGAAGTTGACTACCATAGGATGTCGACGCTCAACCCGACAGAGGATGAAGTGGAGCTTGTGGCGCATGTGATGTCAGCTGCGGAGCAAATCGTCATTTTTACGTACAATGCCCATATCTTTAAAGGCCAATCGCTGCTGGTGAATCGGCTAGTTCAACAGGGGAAAAAGGTCGTGGCTGTCGCCCTGCGAAACCCGTATGATCTCTTGGTAATGCCAGAGGTCGATGCGTATCTCGCCGTTTACGACCATACGCACCATGCCATAGAGCTTGTGGCAGACATTTTGTTCGGGGAAAGAAAGGCAGTTGGACATCTTCCGGTCAGCCTGTTTCCATAGGAGAAAAAGCAGCATGGTGTGGGGGAGAAAGAGAAGATGAGTGTAGATGGGTGGGAGGTAACTGGATGAAGTTTCACCTGCGTGATTTAACAACAGAAACAAGGAATCGGAATACGGAAGAGCTGGATAAATTCTCTACGATGGAAATTGTCCAGATTATGAATGAAGAGGATAAAACAGTTGCGTTTGCCGTTGAAAAGGAGCTGGCTTCGATTGCAGCGGCTGTTGACTTAATCGCAGAATGTCTGGAAAATGGCGGAAGACTCTTTTATTTTGGAGCGGGAACGAGTGGGAGATTGGGCTTGCTCGATGCTGCTGAATGCCCCCCGACCTTTGGGACGGACCCCTTATTGGTGCAGGGAGTCATAGCAGGCGGTGAAAAAGCGATCGTTAGGGCAGTCGAAGGAGCCGAAGACGTGGAGCAGAACGGCAGGGAAGATGTGATTGCCTATGGCGTAAAGGCAGGGGATGCCGTGGTGGGAATTGCAGCGAGTGGTCGGACACCCTATGTCATCGGAGCATTGGCGGAAGCAAGAGGGCAGCAGGCCAAAATCATTTCGTTGTCCTGCAACCAGGAGGCGCAGATCAGCCAAGGTGCGGATGTGGCGATTAATGTGGTAGTCGGGCCAGAGGTAGTGACTGGATCGACTCGCTTAAAAGCAGCGACGGCGCAGAAGATGGTTCTTAATATGATTACGACCGGATGCATGGTGCGGTTAGGGAAAGTGTACAAAAATTTGATGGTCAATGTGCAGGTAACCAATGAGAAACTAAAGGAACGGGCAAAACAAATCGTGGCAGAAGCGACCAACGTCTCTGCCGACGAGGCAGACGTATTGTTGAACAAGGCAGCCGGTGACGCAAAACTGGCAATCGTGATGCAAAAGACAGGGCTGCAAGCAGAGGAAGCAAGCCGCTTGCTCACCCAGTACAAGGGCAATATTCGACGGATTTTGGAAGGGAATCACAAACAGGAATGATCAGCCTAATCCTTTTGGATGAGGCTTTTTTTGTCTTGATGCGACATGACTGGTAATGAAAATCACTTGTATGATCCATAAAATGTTCATTTGAATATCGTTGAAAAAGAGTATATGATTACATTAATTATTAGATTATAATTTTTATAATTTAAATGGACAGAGGTGATACGTATGAAAAAGGGTGATTATCATCATCTTGATCATGTGAAAGAACAGCAAACATCGAAGAAAACTTTGTGGATTACGCTCTTATTGACGTTGTTTTTTACGATCGTGGAAGTGGTGGGGGGCTTGATGTCCAATTCACTCGCGCTCCTGTCCGATTCCGCCCATATGATTTCTGACGTCTTTGCATTAGGGTTGAGTATGACTGCTATTTATATGGCGACACGTAAGCCGACTAAGAAGTACACGTTCGGATTTCTCCGTTTTGAAATCATTGCTTCGTTCTTGAATGGCTTGGCTCTTGCCGTGATTGCGATCGGGATTGTTATTGAAGGGATCAAGCGGATGATCAATCCGCAAGACGTTGATTTGCAGTTGATGCTGACCATTGCATCCATCGGCTTGGTTGTAAACATCGTGCTGACGATCGTACTTTCCCGCAGTATGAAGGAAGAAGACAATCTCAATGTAAAAAGCGCGTTATGGCACTTTATCGGAGATTTGCTCAGCTCTGTCGGTGTAATTACATCGGCGATTCTCATTTACATGACAGGCTACTACTTGTTCGACCCGTTGATCAGCTTGGTGATTGGGGGAATTATTTTTACAGGTGGTGCCAAAATCATTCGTGAGTCGCTGCTCGTGTTGATGGAATCTGTTCCAGAGCAGTTTGATCTCGAGCAAATCCGTCAGGACCTCAGTGAAGTAGAGGGTGTGGAGGATGTTCATGAGCTGCACCTGTGGTCGGTATCCACGGAGCATTACTCCCTGACAGCGCATGTGTTCGTTCGTGAAGGCATTCAGCCGTATTGTGTCATTCTGGCGATTAATCACATTTTGCAAACGAAGTACGGAATTGACCATTCGACGATTCAGATCGAGCACCCGACAATTCTGGATCACGGGGAATATGGTAAGCAGTTTTTGCTCAAGCAAGCATAAAATGACCACGAGAAAAGGCTAGTCTCCAAGCAAGCTCAGGAGAGTAGCCTTTTTTGTTTACATCCCCTTACAGAAACTGAACACAAAGGGTTAACGTCTAACATAGAAGAAGGAGGTTTTTTTATGAGAATCACAACGAAATTGCCACAGTATCATGAAAATGTACATGTCGAGTTGATGAAAAATGAATGGATACCACTAAAAGAACCACAGAGCTTGGGCAGGGCAATCCTTTTATCGATTCCTTTTATGCTGATCAATGGGCTCATTGCTTTTGGGATCATTCATATTTTTTCGCCAATAACCTTTCAGGAAATAGGACTGACATCTGACTCTCTATCCATATCCATTGACATCAATGTGATTTTCTTCTTACTCGGCTTGGTCATTTGTCATGAATGTTTGCATTTGATTTTTATCCCCAATTTCTTAAAATCAGAAAGAACATGGATGGGGCTTACCTTGTTTGGAGGGTTTGTAGCAACGGAAGAAAAGATTCCAAAATCAAGATACATACTGATTACCATCGCCCCATTCATAATTCTTTCGGTTATCTTGCCATTCCTTTTAGGTTTTTTGGGACTGCTCGCTACCGTGTTAAAATTTTTGATTTTGATAAACGCAATCGCTTCATCAGTCGATATGCTGAATCTTTTTCTGGTGATGAAGCAAGTTCCGAAACAGGCAATCTTGATCAGTAACGGACAAAAGACGTACTGGAAAGCGCTCGGAAACGATTAAAGCCAAAGAAGAAGCAACGAGCAAATTAGCATAAATACCGCATTTATCGCCATGACGGGCTTATGTTTTGCCCGAAAAAGATGGGCGTGGATAGCACCAAGCATGAGGATGGCGAACAGGGTGCAAGCGAGTGTTAGTGCTCCAGGAATCCAAAAGGAGCTAATTACGCCGATGACTCCTACCAGCTCAAGGGAGGCAATCACGTCCATAAACCAAAGGGGGTACCTGTATTCCTTCCAGTGCTGGAGCATAGATTTTGCGCGTAGAAACTTCATGAACACAGAGATGGAAAACATCAAAGCCAAAATCAGTGAAAGAATCATTATGAATGTGTTCAACGATTTGCACTCCTTTGTTCATTCGAAATCGATTGCTTAACGAGGAGTATAATGGGAGTGATCCATACAATATGTAGCCCAGCCTACAGTGAGCAGGAGGCAGTACACGGTGATCGAAAAGGAGAAGTTTTTATCCCGTATCAATTTGTTTCAGTCGTTAAGTGAAGATGAGCTGGCCCAATTGGAGCCGGCGACTCCTATGGAAGTGGTCAAAAAAGGAACGATGATTTCCTCCCCTCACCAGGAGCAGAAAAGGCTGTTTTTGATCAAGGCTGGGAAGGTTCGCCTATACAAGCTGTCGGCTGACGGCAAAGAGCTGACGATTGATTTGCTCGGCACAGGCCATGTGTTTGGCGAGGTCGGGTCGTTTACGATTAGTTCAACGAATATGTACGCTGAAGCGTGGGAAGATTCGTTGATTTGTTCGATTGATAAAGGAAAATTTGAAGAGCTGATGCTAGAGAAGCCGAGGCTTGCCTTGCATTTTATCGAGATTGTTTCAAATCGCTTACGAGAGGTAGAAGAAATGATGGAGCTCATGGCGTATGGAAGTGTGCGACAGCGTCTTGTATATTTGCTCGGCAGGCTGTGTGAAAAATACGGAGGGGAGCGCCAGGCTGACGCACCAGAATGGATCGAGCTGGCAGTGAACCTGACGCATCAGGAGCTGGCGACGATGATGGGGTGTATTCGTGAAACTGTAACAGAGACGCTCCATGAGCTAACTGCAGAAGGCATCGTGAAGAAGACAGGACTGCGTAAGCCGTTATGGGTGCATCGGGAGCGATTGAGGGAAGCGCTGGCCCCTCATTCATTCACAAATGTATTCTTCACTCGCTCGGACAAGCGGAAATAGGGAACCCAGATCATTGCGGTGATGCAAGTATGAAGCAAGCTTAGTCCAGATTGCTTGACATACTGACTTGTGTCTCCGAAAAGATTGTCAAAGCTCGCCCAAGCCAACAAATCGATCATGTTCAAGATGAGATAAAAAAGAATCAGGCCAACAAATAAATGCGGAGCACGTTTCTTTTTCCGGAAATAAAAAACGAGAAGGGTCAGTGAAAATGCGAGTAATCCTACCTCTAACAAAATGTTACCGTAGTAGTACAAAGTGATCGACATGCTTTGCTCCATAAACGGTTGGAGTCCCTCAATTTCTTCAGCATAATCTTGAAAAATGCGGATAACGAGTGCAAATAAGGAAAGTGGGCTGAGAACGACCATAATGGTCGGCCAGATTAACCAGCCCCCAATCCTTTTGGCTTCCTTACAGTTGCTTCAACTTGGACATTCATTTAATGTTTTCTTACCTCTCTGTTCGTAATGTTATGGATACCAGATAATGGTATAGAATCAAAGGGGTAAGGTCAATTGTGAAAAAAAGTCACATAACAAACGCCAAGCAGAAGGGGAGAAAAGCATGAACCAAATCCGTTACCATCGCAGAAAATACACGCAGGGTCATACACCAATCGAAAGGCTGGAGCGCTTGTCCAAGGAGTTAGGCGGACCGAGTATTTCTATCAAGCGAGACGACATGCTTGGCTTGACAGCAGGGGGAAACAAGACGCGAAAGCTGGAGTATTTGGTGGCGGAGGCAATTGAGCAAGGGGCGGATACGTTGATTACATGCGGAGCTGTCCAATCCAATCACTGCCGGTTGACTCTGGCGGCGGCAGTTCGCGAAGGTCTGCACTGCCAGCTCGTGCTGTCTGCGCCTGAGACGGGCGACTACCAACCGCAAGCGAGCGGCAATCATCTGTTGTTCCACTTGCTCGGAGCAGAAAAAATCGAGGTCATTCCCGCAGAGGCAGATTTGCTTGCTGCTATGGAAGAGCTCGGTGAAGGTCTGCGAAAACAGGGCAGAAAACCATATCTGATCCCTGTAGGAGGCTCCAACGAAGTCGGGTCCTTGGGGTACATGGCGTGTGCGGAAGAAATCGAGCAGCAGGCTTGGGAAACGACGACACCGTACGATTATGTCGTGACGGCAACGGGAAGTGGTGGTACGCAAGCCGGTCTGCTTGCCGGTTTTATGGCGCGCCAGTCCAACACAAAAGTAATCGGGATCAATGTCAGCCGCGATCGGGCTGCACAAGAAGCAAAGGTGATGGGGTTACTGCGCAGTTCGGCTGCACTGATCGGTTTGCAAGGGGACATACGAGCAGAAGCTGTGCTTTGCGACGACAGATTTGTCGGGCCAGGCTATGCAATTCCGACGGATGGTATGATCGAGGCCGTTCAATTGGTCGCTCGGACAGAGGGAATTTTGCTAGATCCAGTCTATACGGGTAAGGCAATGGCAGGCTTGATCGGCTTGATTCGCGAAGGGCGTTTTAACAAGAGTGATCACGTATTGTTCCTGCATACGGGTGGTGCCCCAGCGCTGTATACCGTTCCGCAGCTGTTTTTGCCATCCAAATAACGTAGCAGGCAGCGGTAGTCTAGGATGTACTTTCACGTCCATAGCTACCGCTGTCTTTTTATAGGAAAGCTGACAGACTTAGTGCTTCATAGTGCCTTGGTCTGCCACAGCATCGGTGGTGTCTACCTGCTGGATCAGCATACGCATGGAAAAGACGATTCCTAGTGTGGCCGTTACCAAAAGACCTGCCAATACAAGGTAACCGACTGATGCGCCTGTTGAATCTAGCATGAGAGTAAATAGAGCGAGTAATAACAGCCGCATGCATGTACCAATCGACCGAAAAAAGCTCAGGACCCTGCCTATAAAACGATTAGGTAGCAGTTCCATATAGATGGTCTGTCGGATCAGTCTGGTTGATACATTGCACCAGCCCATAAACGCAGAGAGCAACACAAAAACCGAGCCCACTGGGATCACAACGGTCATTACAAGAGCAATCGCCATCAAGATGTAATTCCCTACCATATAAGGAAAAGCACCGATTTTTCCACGAAACCAGGTAAGAAGAAATCCCGCCAGCACTGCACCGATGGAATACGTAACCTCTCCCATGGAATAGATCGCCACATCTTCCCCCAAAACTTGGCTAACAAAGATAGGGTTAAGCAGGTTCGTCAGCATAACGGCGAGGAATGGTATCAACGCAGCAATTCCGAATACGATAAACCCTCGTTTTTCTTTGATATAGACCCAGCTTTGCTGAAATTGTGACACCCAGGATGCTCGGAGGTCCTTTTCTACTTGTTTTTCTTGTGTAAATACATAATCGATTCCGGTTAAGGAGAGAAAAGCGATCAGATAGGTCAAAGTGTTAAGGATCAGCACTATATGTAATCCGTATTTCCCCAATAGAAAACCTGCGAAAGCACCTGCGAGGACCAAAGCGGTCTGGTTTTGAATTTCCATGGTAGAATTGATCACATTGTAGTGCTTTTGCTCAAAGGTTTCCTGTATGAAGGCTGACTGTGCAGGTTCGTGAACCTGAAACATGAACATCGACGCCAAAAAAATGAGTACCATCATCCACTCTTGATAAGTCCCCCAAAATCCCCAAGCTGTTACAAGAGCAAGCACCGTGAAGCCTCCTAGCTGTTCCAGCTGTAGAATGGCCTTGCGGGAAAAGCGGTCAATCAATGTCCCTAAATAAGGTCCGATGAACAGTGTCATTATCGAGGAGAGAAGCATGGTGGAACCAAGTAGGCTGGCTGAGCCTGTGGATTCTACCAAATACCAAGATATCCCGATCATGGTCATCCCCTGGCCAAAGCCTGAAAACAAATTGGAAAGAAACAGCCTGCGAAAATTGCGATTGCGAAAAATCTCGTTCACTCTCGTCACTCCCTTTTCCATAATAGGGCAGATGAGCAGCCCCTATTACAAACATAAAGGAGCCTGATTATTCACGAGGGTCGCCCTTCATCAATAATCAGGCTCCGGGAAGTGCCGAGAGCTCTCTTATGAAATCTTATACCATAAATCGTATCACTTTTTTCTTAAGTCAGCAATATGGAGAACCAAGCGTTACTTCTCCAAGATACCTAAATATTCCCGCCAGGGTCCAACATCCGCTGTGTATCTTTTGGCGATGACCCGTACGATTTGCGCCGAATGCGTTAAATCGTGAACAACCCACGTTGAGAGCAATTCCCGCATTTTTACGACCCCAAAAGCGGGATGGAGTCCGGTTAATTCCAGATGCTTTTCCGGTTCCACGAGCGTTCGCAGCTTGGCGATATTTTGGGCACGAAGCGTTTTGAATTCCAGCAGCTTTTGCTCGAACGATCTAACCGAGGTTTCCTGTAAGTGAGCGAAACGATCAAATGGAGGAAACGGTTTCCTCTCTCCCTCCTGAAGAATGATCTCCAGACGTGGGAGCCAATTCGTTTTCTCTGCCTCAATTAGGTGTTCAATCACCTCAATAGCATGCCAGGTGCCGTCGCCTTCGTTGTGCTGCAACCACCCATCCGATAAGCCCGTTAACAAGGATTCCAATGCTTGTGGCGTACGCTCTAGAATCTCAATCGCTTCATCCAGATTAAAATTCATGGTACGACTCCTTTCGGTATGGAATCCGGAGTTATTCGCCTTTTACCAATGTCATCCCTTCCCATTTGTTTGGAGAAGGGTGAATTTGTTTGTGTGAATCTGTATAGAATGGTCGTAAGCAAAGGCTCGTCTGAATAGAAGCGCAGAGGTTGATAGAGGGAAAAAGAAATGGCTAGAGATCACAGATCATGTCTGGATCTTTAGCCGTTTTTTGCTCTTCGGAATCGAAAATAAACATACAGCTGCTGGCTTTCATTGGCAAAAAAAAGAACCTGTGACATACTGGAGCTATCACGGTCATCGGAGGAAATCAACATGGTAGATGTGGTTGCATGTGGAGAGCTATTGATTGATTTTACACCTGTAAAGCAGAAGGAAAAGCCGGGCAGCATTGCATTTGAACAAAACCCTGGAGGAGCGCCTGCCAATGTACTTGCCGCCCTGTCGCGCTTCGGGAAGCGTACCTCCTTTATCGGTTCGGTGGGAAACGATGTGTTTGGGCGTTTTTTGCAACACACCTTGATCCGACAGAATATTGGCACAGAAGGACTGGTACTGACGGAGGAAGCACCTACGACATTGGCTTTTGTCCATCTCGATGAGACAGGTGATCGTTCGTTTCACTTTTACCGCAATCCGGGTGCAGACATTATGCTGCGGGAGCAAGACGTGAACGAGGCGCTGATTGCACAGGCAGCTATTTTTCATTTCGGTACATTGTCCTTGACGCACGAGCCAGCCAGATCAGCGACCTGGAAAGCCGTCGAGTACGCGAAAAAGCATCAGCGGCTCCTTTCATTTGACCCGAATATTCGAGCGTCCTTATGGGGGGATTTGGAGGAAGCGAAGGCTATGGCCCTCAAAGGAATGGTGGAGGCCGATATCGTCAAGCTGTCCGAAGAAGAGGTGGCTTTTCTCGTGGGGAGAGAGGATGTCGTGGAAGCGACAGCGTGGATGCTTGCGCAATATGATCTGCAAGCTGTTTTTGTCACGTTGGGGGAAAAGGGATGCTTTTACCGCACACGAAATCAATTCGGTACAGTCGGTGGCTTTCAAGTAACCGCGATCGATACGACTGGCGCGGGAGACGCGTTTGTGGGCGCGCTGCTCTATCAGCTTCTTGAGGGGCGGGAAAGCATGCTGGATATTCCACAAGCCACGTTAGAGGACATGGTGCGGTTTGCTAATGCCGCGGGTGCACTCACGACAACAAGATCAGGTGCCATTCCCGCCATGCCTACGCTCTCTGAGGTCAAAAGCTTCATGGAAGCAGCACGGTAGGAGGGAAGAGTCATGATTTTTGTGGAAGTCATCCTGCCTGTCCTGCTCATTTTTCTTAGCGGCTACATTTTGCAGCGCATTTTCAAAATGGATTTGAAGCCGATTTCTTCCCTGGCGATTTACATCTTGTCAACGGCGCTTGTCTTTCGTACGTTTTACAAGACACAGCTCGACTTGCAATTATTTTATATCGTCGTGATTTCGCTGCTTTTGCTGGCTGCTCTCGTTGTGATCACGCAATTGACGGCACGCCTGTTCAAATACGACAAGCAGCAGGAAAGCGCACTGATGCTCGCGACCGCCTTCATGAACAGTGGCAACTACGGGACGCCAATTATTTTGTTCGCCTTCGGAGAGGCTGGCTTTACGTATGCGGTGCAAATCATGGTTCTCCACTCGATCATGATGGGCGTATTCGGCGTGTATTTTGCCTCCCGAGGCGGCAATGGGATGGGGACGGCTATCAAGGCAATCTTCAAGCAGCCGTCCAATTACGCTGTGGTTCTCGCGATTTTGCTGCAACAGCTACAAATCGTCATCCCGCAAAGCTACTACCAGGCGATTGATCTCGTTGCACAGGCGGCGATTCCAGTTGTGATGCTCATCTTGGGCATGCAGCTCGCCAATGTATCTGCCAAAGCGCTAGAGTGGCAGGGGCTCAGTGCCGCGAGTGTCATTCGGCTGGTGGCATCACCACTTTTGGCATACCTCATCTGTCTGTTATTCCCAATTGATCCGCTTCTGCAAAAGGTGGTGGTCGTTCTGGCAGCCATGCCTTCTGCCGCAACTACTGCGATCTATGCAATCCAATTCAACTTGCGACCACAATTCGTCTCCAGCAGCGTGTTGGTTACGACGGTTATCAGTATTGGTACATTAACGTTTTTGCTGAACATTTTGCACTAGTCCTGATGTAGACAAGGGAGGAAGAAAACTTGTACAAGACAGAAGTATTGCGGCTTTTTGACAAAGAGATGAGGGTGGAAATCACCTATCCGCCACTCCGGCGGGAGGAGACAGATCACCTTGTTCGCCATGTCTCACCGACCCCGGATGATTCAGGAGTCGTCTTGTTTTCCAGGCTAACTGAAGAAAATGCAGAGGAAGTGATCAAGCAGGAACTTGCTTATTTCTCAAGTCTACAGCAATCCTTTGAGTGGAAGCTGTTTGATTATGACCAACCGGCTAATTTGCTTGAGAGGCTGAAAGGTCATGGTTTTACAGTTGATGAGGAGGAGGCGCTGCTTGTGTTGGAGGTAGCGCAGGCAGAGGAGTTGCGAAGCCTTGTCATTCCCCCAGAGATACGGCAAATCACCGACTCAGCGGGCATTGATGATATCATGCAGTTGAAGGAGCAGCTGTGGGGCAGTGTGAACGCCGAGCTTGCTGCGAGATTAAAACGGGATTTGGCGGAAGATCCTGAGCACCTGCTCGTGTATGCTGCTTACAGTGGCGATCAGGCAGTGAGTGCAGCTTGGATGTACTTGCATGAGGATACGTCCTTTGGCAGTTTGTGGGGAGGCTCTACTTTGCCTGAATTCCGAAACAAAGGCTATTATACGGCACTCGTGGCAGTACGGGTACAAGCAGCACAGGAACGCGGGTATCCGCTGTTGATGGTGGATGCGAGTCCGATGAGTCGACCGATTTTGGAGAAAAAAGGCTTTGAATTTCTCGCCTATTCTTATCATTGTTTTTATGAGTATAAATAGTATCGTATCGTGAAAATGGAAGCTGCCCAATGCTCTGAGGGGCAGCTTTTGTAGTTGCAGATCGTCGCCTGTGTAACTATTATGAGAATAAGAATCATTTGCAAATTTATCCTACATATGATTAGGCAGGGAGAAGGTCATGGAGCAAGCATCTGTACATTCCATATACGATAGCTATATCAATGCATTGCCCTCTACTAAAAGTGATCGCATTGTGTCCGAAGCAAATCGGTATACACTCACGAATAGTGATGGCTACCTTCGGAGAGTGATTCCTCGACCGGGATTGGAGCTGGTCGAATCCAGCTATTCCCTTCAGGAAAACCGAGTCATGAATTTACAGTCGCAGGCAGCCATGGTTGAGCTCAGCTTTTGTCTGGAGGGGAGCGGGGAGTTCGTCGTTTCGGGAAGTCAGCACGAGTTTTTGCCTGGGAGCTGCTCCCTTCAATTGATGAACGACTTTCATGCGAATTTTATGTACCGGGCGGATGTTCCCCACCGCTCTGTCGGCATTGGTATATCCGTAGAGCAATTTAATGAATGGGTGGCTGACAGCGATGTGGGAGCAGCGTATTCATTTCAAGGGCTGCTTGGCAATCAAGCCTATCGTTTGTTCCGGATGCCGTTGCAACCGAATATGGCTCGGATGCTCCAGCAGTTGAACGATTTTTCATCCTCCCATCAGAAGCTGCGGAGATTGCATACAGAAGGCAAGATTCTGGAGATAGTGTCGTCGGCGCTGGATACGTTTTTATTCGAGCGGGAAGAGAATCGACCGAGGACACAGCTATCTCGGAGTGATCGGGAAAAGATTCACAACGCCCGCGACATTCTACTCGAAAATATGGAGTCTCCGCCTTCTCTGATCGAACTGGCGCGTTTGGCGCAGCTCAATGAATACAAGCTAAAGATTGGCTTCAAAGAAGAGTTCGGGACAAGTGTATTTGCCTATTTGCGGGAAAGGCGTTTGGAAAAAGCGCTTGGACTGCTGCGGGAGGGCAATCTGAATGTCAGTGAGGTTGCCCTCATCGTCGGATTCTCCAACTTCAGTCATTTCTCCGAGGCGTTTCGCAAGCAGTATGGACTCAATCCTTCCGAAGTGAAGCGGGGTAGGTTTTGCTAGTTTTACCAATCCACTAAACCGGCTCTAGCCGGAACGAATATCTTTATTTAAGGGTATCCATTTTTTCTGTAACAAAAAGGAAGGGGGCTATGATGAAAATACATAATACGATTGTCGCTCTGGCACTGGGAGTTAGTCTTGTATTTCCCATAGGAACATCTGCACAGAGCATGAGCAATGAAATAACTACGCCGATTACCATCTTGGAAGACGGGGTACCGAAGAAGCTGAAGATGCGAGGAGCAGATCGATTCGAGATCAAGTGGAACTACAATGCAGGGCAAGGATATTTCTCTGAAGTTGTTGATGAAGCGACAGGTATGATGTATTTGCTTTCGGCAGACGGTGTGCTCCATGCACTGAATCCGAGTGGACAGGTCAAGTGGCACAGTGATCTGGGGCTTGACTGGGCTAATCACCTTAAGCTAGGCAAGGACGGATTGTTGTACGCACAAAATCATAACTTGTACGATTTTAAAGATGGCGAACCTGCTTGGATTCTTGCCGTAGACAAAGCTGGGAAGGAACGCTGGACAATGGAGCTACCGCATATGTACAGCTACGGTTCGACTTTTGATGTGTCAGCCGACGGTATTATGTTCGTGCTAACGGATAGAGGGGTTACGGCAATTGATCAGGATGCAAGACTGATCTGGGCCAACGATCAAGCGGTCACCTATAAATACGATTACTACCTCTCACATGATGTGGTACGGTTGACATGGATCGAATCCATTCAAACATTGCTAGTGGAGAAGACAGACAACAAACTGGTTGCTCTCAGCCCAAGTGGGAAAATCAAGTGGCAGCGGGAAAACGTGCAGCCGGGGAGAAGATATGTTTCAGACGATGGCATGGTGTACATCGTAGGAGAAAAAGGTCTGTCACTTCTCCATGCTTCCGACGGCAAAGATCGTGCTGAAGCCCCAGTAGATAAAGAGACACTCAATAAAGCAGGAATCCCGCATGATGGAGCGGGGAATTTTTACATCGAATATGATGAACTTACGATTGGGAAGGTAGATCGCACGGGCAAGAAAATTTGGAGCTACAGTCGTCCGGAGGGGCAAACGGGAGTAATAGGATTGGGTCTCATTTCTGATCGTCAAGGGAATGTTATCTTTACAGATACAGGCGGAAGTGTTTTCTCGCTAGATCCAAATGGTAAGGAACGCTTTATTGTGTTACGTAATGACGAGGGGCTTGTTTTTACGCGCATTTGGGCAGGTCCTGATGGGGTATTGTATGCGAGTGCGGATGGAGTGGGCTTGTTGGCGATCTCACCGAAGGGCAAGGCGCACAGAGGAACAAATACAAAATAAGTCACTCTTCTTTAACTGGATGGAAGGGCAACTCGTTCACAACAGGCGCATGATTATCGCCCATTGGCCTCACCGTCAACTCATATACTTTCTTGTTTTTGATATCGTGGACCCTCGTAAAATATCGATTCATCCCGTAACGAAATGATGGCATGTCAGCCTTCAAATCTTCTAAAGGAATGTTATATTTTTGATGGATGTAAGTAATCGCATCTTGGTTCGTTTGTATCCTGCCTGATATCGTTCCGAAGAACTCCGTACATCCTCCTACAACAACAGGAATGGACATGATCAGGAGGGCATAGCTTACTACTCGTTTGGCCATAATTGCACTTCACTCCCTTCCTCTCATGTAGCGATTCATCGATCGTGTATAGTAAAATAATACAAAAAAGGGGACGGAAGGTGTAAGCGATGTGCCGAAACATCAAAACCTTGTTCAACTTCGACCCACCCGCGACAGAAGATGAGATTCAAGCAGCAGCCTTGCAATTCGTGCGAAAGCTCTCGGGCTTCAACACATAATGAAGAGGCTTTTCACCGTGCAGTCCAAGAGGTCTCCGTTGTTGCAAAAAATCTCCTGGATTCGCTCGTGACAAATGCAGAGCCACGCAATCGAGAAGTTGAAATCGAGCGTGCTCGTGCGAGAAACGCTAAACGGTTTGGCACGACAGGGCAGTGAGACCATAAAGACAAGCAGTCTATTCTAGGGGCAGTCCATTTGGGAACTGCCCATTTTTCTTAACTGTTTCGGGACTTCCCTGATTAATTTTGGATGACAGTTGCTATGTATCAGAAATTTCAGCATCTTATCATCGCCGTATGAGATGATTTATCATTTCGCTACTATGTTTCTCTCCTGCAAATTATATTATCGTAGAAGGCAAAGGGGAGAGGATCATCATGGAAAAGGTGAACGTCGCACAACATTTATCACGCTTGCAAGATTCCTGGGGCTCTCTGGTTGTCGGAGAGATGAATGATACGTCTATTAAACTAGAGAAGCTGCAAGGTGAGTATCCTTGGCAACAAAACGACCAGAAAGATGAACTGCTGTTTGTCGTCAAAGGCAGACTGCTGCTGATGCATCACGAGCGTAATATATGGGTGGAAGCCGGAGAGTTTATCGTTGTGCCAAAGGGAGTTTCCTACAAGCTGTTTATCCCGAATGGCGATTGTCATCTACTGGCGATTGAACCGAAAAAATTCGCTGCTCTCAAGCGCTGCTCCTAGGACGATCAACATAGAAAATCAAGCGTTATTCGTTCGCGGATAGCGATGATATAGAGCTGTCAATCGACCGGTCACTTTCGTTGGCTGGACAATTGGCGGCTTTTTTGCTATTACTATATGTTCAAAAAGACGACTTTTTGAGCTTCTATTCATAGAAAAAAGTGTTGACTTATGTGCAATTTGTTATGTAATAAATACTGATAGCTCCAACTCTTTTCGAGGTGATGAATGTTGGACGACGGCATATATGTATTGATCAAAAAGGGAGACCCCGAACAGCTTCAAAAGCGTCAGTTTCTACATAAGGAAGAGTGTACGATTGGGAGACGGGGCAATCAATTACAACCAGACATTGCTTTTTCCAGTCCGTATATATCCAGAAGGCATGCAGTGATACGGAAAATCAATAACCAATATACGATTTCTGATTTGCAAAGCAAGCATGGGACAGAAGTGAACGGAATGCCGATACAGCAAGCACCGCATTTTCTTTATCATGGTGATCATATTACGCTGGCAAAAGGCGTGGTAGAAATGATATTTTTCGCAGAGGGCAGCGAGATGGATGTGACGCGGGAGTTCTCGTTCCCTTTGACGAATCCAAAAGAAGCTACCTCCACTTCCGGCTTGGTCATCAATCTGGAACGCAGAGAAATACGTCTCGATGGCGCAAGAATTCATTTGACCGGAAAAGATATGGACTTGCTCATGCTTTTGTACCAACGTGCGAATCAGGCGGTCAGCTATGAGGAAATCATGGTGCTCGTCTGGCCAGAGCGGTTGCTGAATGCAAAGAGCAGCGTTCCCGATGTTGGACGAGCCGAGATCAACGCTCTCGTTTATCGCTTGCGTAAGCGTCTGGGCAGATATGGCGAGAATGTCACCACGATTCCGCGCTTTGGTTACATGTGGGAAGAATAGTAGACAGTACGACAGACACAGGATGAATCTCCTGTGTTTTTTTGCATTTGATGTAACTATCTGACACTTATCATCGTACTATGAGAATAGTCTCATCTTGTCATCATCTTTTTTCCATATATTATGGTATCCGACTGTAATATCGTGTGATAGGGAAGGTGAATGACTAGTGAAAAAGACATGGATAGTATTTTGGACGGTTTTTGTCGTTGTTCTTTTAGGATTTTTTTATCTTTTCTGGGACTTTTGGAAGGACACCACACAGTCGGAAGGCGAGAGGGCAAAGGCAGCATTCACCGCGTATACGACAAAGTGGGGAGAACAGAAATTCTCGGACATGTACGAGCAGCTTTCTTTACATACAAAAAAGACCATCAGCAAAGAAGAATTCGTTTCCCGTTACCAAAACATTTACGGTGGAATCGAGGCCAAAGCGATTGCGATCGAGCCGATGTACAATGGCGACGTCAGGCCTGGTGAGAATGGGCAGATCAACTTTCATTACCGGCTGACGATGGAAACTTTCGTCGAACCAATTTCCTTTACAGGGAAAGCAACGCTTGTCAAAGAAACGCAGAACGACTTGGAGGACTGGTACATTCATTGGAATCCTTCTTTTATTTTTCCGGAAATGAAAGAAGGGGACAAAGTAAGAGCCAATACGGTGTATCCCAGACGAGGTGAAATCACGGATCGGGCAGGGCGTCCATTGGCAACAGAGCGTGTCGTGGTAGATATCGGGATAAATCCGGGAGAATGGAACCAGACGTCACAGACCGGGAAAATGGCGGTCAGCAAGCTTTTGCAAATTCCGTTGGATGACCTCACCTCGAAGGTCCAAGCTACGTCAAGCAAGTCGGCCAAGTTTATCCGGATCGCTACGCTGCCGCAGGACGATGCACGCATTGAAGAATTAGAAAAAACAGAAGGTCTCAAATTGCACAAAAAGAAAGTCCGCTACTATCCCTATCAGGACGCGACGGCCCATCTGGTTGGCTATGTAGGAGCAATCAATCAGGAAGAGTACGAGAAGCGAAAGGATCAGGGCTATAAAACGTCCGATGTGATTGGAAAATCAGGACTGGAACAGATTTTTGAGGAGAAGCTAAGAGGGAGTGCAGGTGGGCGTATCGTCATCACGGATGCAGATGGAACGGAAAAAAAGACCGTGGCGGAACGCTTCGCCAAGCATGGACAGCCACTGGCCTTAACCATAGATGCTGAAGTACAGCGGACGATTTACCAGGAGCTGAAAAACGGAGCAGGCACGGCTGCGGCCATCTCACCGATGACTGGGGAAATACTGGCCCTTGTTAATTCTCCGTCCTTTGATCCGAATGCGTTTGTGCTTGGGATGTCGGCTACTGAGTGGAAGCAACTGAATGAAAACCCGCAAAAGCCGCTTCTCAATCGATTTGCGCGTGGGTTTGCGCCGGGCTCCACCTTCAAGCCGATTACGGCGACGATTGGACTTGCGTCAGGAGCCATTACCCCTGCGGACAGTATCCACATCCGCGGACTGCATTGGCAAAAGGATGCGTCCTGGGGTGGATACGAAGTAACGCGGGTCAGCGATTACGGGGGACCTGTTAATTTGGAAAAAGCATTGGTGTACTCCGACAATATTTATTTCGCGAAAGCAGCGCTCTCCATAGGAAAGGAGCAATTCGCAAAAAAGAGCGAGTTGTTTGGATTCCATGAAGCTCTCCCGATTCCATATCCACTGGACAAGTCGAAGCTGTATAACAACGGTTTTCAAAACGAGATTCAATTGGCAGACTCCGGTTACGGTCAGGGCGAGGTAACGATGACGCCGCTTCACCTCGCGTTGGTGTACAGCGCTTTTGCAAATGACGGGAATATCGTTTATCCATCACTGTTGCAGGAAGACAAAAAAGACGGGTATTGGAAGGCGAGTGTCATACCTGCCGATGTGACGAGCACGGTGAAGCAGCATTTGATACAGGTTATGGAAGACCCGCGCGGCACCGGGCGAGGAGCACGCGTGCCTGGTATTCGCATGGCGGGCAAGACTGGAACAGCTGAGCTGAAACAGAAAAAGGGCGAGCTCGGGTTGGAAAACGGATGGTACGCCGTTTTCAATGTAGATGATCCGCGTTTGCTGGTTACCATGATGATAGAAGATGTCCGTGGTCGGGGTGGCAGTCATGTACTCGATGCACGTATCAAACGGATTTTCACGAAGGTACTGAAAGAGTAGGGAGAGCAAGTATGAAGGAAGAAAAAAACGACCGTGTGAAACGACTGCAAATCGTCTATATCGTCGTGTTTCTGATGTTTGTGGTAATCATTTTGAGATTAGCGCAAATCCAAATTCAGCAAGGGAGCATTTATGCAAATGAGCTGGCAGACAGATCGTATAAAAAAGATTATATTGCCGCTATGCGAGGAAACATTTATGACCGCAACGGATATGTCATTGCCGAAAGTCGGCCTTCTCACCTCGCTGTCTTCCGTGAACAAGAGGTCATGGAGAAGAAAGCGTACTTTGACCTGGTGGAAAAGCTGGAGAAAATACTGAGCGTCGACAAGGCTACGCTGTTAAAAAAGATGGATGTCGGCTATGCCTACGAGAAAGGCAAGTATGTGGAAGCGGCGCGACAATTGCCGCGCTATTTGGAGAAAGAGCTGAAGGTGGATTTGACGAATAAAGAAATCGCGGTACTGGGTGAGCAGCGTGGCGATCTGCCGGGGATTGAGGTGGTGACAAAACCGATCAGAAAATACGATCCCAAACAAATCGCTGTACAGGCGGTCGGGTATGTCCGGCCCTTTCACATTGCTGAAAATGTGAAGCTCGCCTCCTACAAGGATGAGAGTTCACAGTATTTGCCGAACCAGTTGGTCGGACTCGATGGCATTGAGCTGTCTTACGAAAAAGAGCTTCGCGGGAGTAACGGTTACCGGATGTATGAGGTGGCGGCAGATCAGACGGTTGTGAAGCAAGTGGAGGAAGTTCCATCTATTCCGGGTAATCATGTGTATCTCACCATTGATCAGCGGGTACAGCTAGGTATCCGGGATTCAATCCGAGAGTTTCTTCCGAAGATGCGTGCAACCATTCCCGAAGCGAGGAGAGCAAAGGGAGCATACGCCGTGGCAATCGAGGTTAAGACAGGCAAGGTCGTCGCGATGGTCAGCTATCCTGAATACGATCCAAACGTGTGGATTGAGGGACCGGATCAAAAAATGTATGACGAGATCAAGCTGGCCGTGACGAATGGGACGATTCGGGAAGCGCCATATGATACAAGGCCATTAACGGGCGAGGCGGCCATCCAGGAGGGCTACAAGCATCCGGGTTCAATTGTGCCATCAGGGTCTGTCCTCAAGCCGATAACGGTATTGCTCGGTTTGCAGGAAGGCATCATCTCTCCCTTCGATCGTTGGAATGATGGAGGTGTGTATCACTATGGACGTGGTACGGATCGGATTAAGAACGACAATTCCAAAGCGCATGGCATGATTACTCCTGCGATCTCCCTGCAAAAGTCATCGAATACCTACATGGCGAGAATCGGGGAGGAGCTGTCCCGTCGAAAAGGAAAAGAATCAGCGTCCGTGCTGCAATCGTACTATCACGCATTCGGATTAGGGGTTCAGACTGGTGTGGATTTGCCGAATGAAAACAAAGGCAAAGAAGACTATTTGGTGATGGATGAAAACTATGGGCCATTAGCCGCGATGGTGCAGGCTTCCTTCGGGCAGCAAGTTCGGGCAACGACGATGCAATTGGCACAGTATGCAGCGACACTTGCAAATAAAGGTGTACGTTTGCAGCCGCAGATGGTAGATAAGATCACAGACGCAAAAGGAAAACTGGTCAAAACGCACACGCCAAAAACCATGAGTACCTTTCCTCACCCAGATAAATATTGGGATATATTGGAGCAAGGCATGGTGATGGTGACAAAACCAGGGGGAACAGCAGTCCGAGCGTATGAGGGGATGCCGTTTCAGGTAGCTGCAAAAACGGGTACATCTGAGCAAGATATTTATGTACCTGTGACAGTGACAGATGAGAAAACAGGACAGAAAAAGACAAGGTGGAAAATGCACGCCCGCATTACGAACGGTGTCAGCATTTCGTATGCGCCTGTCAACGATCCTGTTCTGGCAGTAGCCGTAATCGTTCCTGAGGGTGGTTATGGGGGTAGATCGGCTGCGATCATTTCACGTTCCGTATACGATGTGTATAACAAGCATATCGGATTGAAATAGAAGCTGTTCGAAGTGGTTCTGTCGAGAATCTACTTCGGGCAGCTTTCTTTCATTTACCATGGCCCTCCCATCCCCTCAAATAATGCGTCAGATAGCGTAAACAAGCTATAATAGAAGGAATAGGAGAGGGGGAAACAGCGTTGATTGCAAATGAAGCCTATCGACAGTTAAAACAGATGATCTACTCCCTCGGCACGGTCAGTCTTGAGACTTGCCATCACAATGAACCACTGATCCTCTCGCCTGCTGATTCTCATCGAATCGGGTTTGTAAAAAATAGTAAAGGAACAATGGAAGAGAACGGGAAGAGACAGCTGGTTGAGGCAGGAGAGGTCCTTTTTATCAAGCCAAAGACGAGCATTTCTATGTGGACGGAACAAGACAAAGAGCTGGAAGTCTTTGTTATTTCGTTCTCCTATTGGATCGAACAAAATGAAACAGGGAAAGAGAGAGTATTTGTTCCGGGCGGAGAAAATTTTCCTCTGGAAGGGATTTTCCGAGTACGCAGTCATTCGCAGGTCTTGCATTTAATGGAGGAGCTACATAAAAGCTATGCGTCCGATGAGGAGAGAGAGCAATTTCGGCAGAGGCTGATATTCGAGCGCATTCTGTACATTCTGGTGAAAGATTTTTCTTCGATTGAGAGCAGCGAAAATACGATGGCTAGCATCGAGGAAACGATTTTGTATGTTGACCAGCACTATATGCTCAATCTCACGCTGGAGATGTTGGCAGGAAAGGCGAATGTCAGTCCCAGCTATTATTCACGTATGTTTAAAACGTTAAAGGGTGTGAGCTTTTCCGATTACATGACAAGCCTTCGGATCAATCGGGCAAAGGTGCTGCTCCGATTGTCGGGGAGTCGATTGCGTGAGGTAGCTCAAAGCGTAGGCTATAACGATGAGTTTTACTTCAGCAAGATGTTTAAAAAAGTGGTTGGCTTATCACCGTCGGAATACGTCAAGACGCATATGAGACAAGATAATTCATGAAATCGAGCAAGATTCTTCATGGTATGGTGTAGTGGCTATCGATATAATCTCTATTGAAAATGATTTTCAATTTCGATAGAGTTTTATTTTGGCAGGAGGTTTTCTCATCATGAGAGCAAGACTGTTGTTACCCGGATTTCTTCTTATTTTTATACTATCTGTCTTTTTGAGTGGTTGCGGTACAGCGACACAAAATGCACAGGGAACAGCGCCAGCAGCTGCTACCCAAACAGAACCTACACCAGCTGCTTCAAGTGAAAAGCGAGTGATCAAGCATGAGCTGGGGGAAACGGAAATCGTTGGCAAGCCTGCGCGTATTGTCGTGATGGACTTTTCCTTTGCAGATGCTTTGGCGACATTGGGTGTAGCTCCTGTAGGAATCTCTGATGACAATGATGCGAATCTGATCATTCCTGAGGTGAAAGAAAAAGTAGGAACTTATACATCGCTCGGTTCTCGTTACGAACCAAACATGGAGCTGATCAGTTCCCTTGCTCCTGATCTCATCATTGCAGATTTGAACAAGCACAAGGCTGTGTACGACAAATTGAAGCAAATTGCACCGACCATTGTACTGAATGACCACCATGCGAACTACGAGCATATGCTAGCCAATTACGCCGTAATCGCTGATGCAGTAGGCATGAAAGAAGAAGGCAAAAAACGCCTGGACGAGCATCAAGCGAAAATGGAAGCCATCAAAGCGAAGCTGCCAAAAACCGATGCTAAGCTGAAGGTTCTGCCGGCAGTAGTGAACCCGACCGGATTTTTCGCTCACTCCAATGCTTCCTATGCTGGCTCATTGATGGAATACCTCGGATTGGAGGATGCGGCAAAGAGTGAAGAGGCGTATCCAAAAACTAATCTGGAACAGCTGGTTGCCCTCAATCCAGACGTACTGTTTTTGATGAAAACAGGTGACAAGACGATTGTGGATGAATGGAAGACGAACCCACTTTGGCAAAACATCAATGCTGTAAAAAATGGCAAGGTGTTTGAAGTAGCTCGCAATAAATGGGCGCTGTCTCGAGGCTTGATCGGATCGGAGTTAAGTTCGGAGGAAGCAGTAACGCTTCTTTCCGGCAAATAAAGGGAAGTTTTCGGGATGGGTGTCGTAGCTGACATCGATCCCGTCGTTTTTGCGGGAGGAGGCAGTACATATGCAGGGAGCTTCAAAGGCGGGCATTGTTTTTGCAGCAGGAATGCTCCTGCTCATTTTCGGCTTAGTCGTTAGTATCTCGGTTGGTTGGACAGACATGGGAGTGGTGAGTGGCGTAAAATCCCTTTTTGCCCCCTCTACATCACAGGAGCACTTGATTGTGACGACGCTCAGGCTTCCAAGAGCGCTATTGGCGGTAATCATTGGGGCCGGTCTCGGTGTGGCTGGTGCGATTATGCAAGCAATGACAGGCAATCCGCTCGCTTCGCCACAGACATTTGGGGTTAACGCAGGTGCATCGATGGCTGTTGTTGCTGCCTTGGTACTCTTGCCCCATCTCCCGGTGCCATTTTTAGCGCCACTCGCTTTTGGCGGGGCTGTCATAGGTGGCTTTGCGGTGTACTATCTAGGTGCGGCTGGGGGGATGACTCCAGTTAAGCTGGCTTTGGCTGGCACAGCCGTCCATCTGTTTCTCGCTTCGATTACAGAGGCATTTATCCTGTTTCACCAGCACTCTACCGATCAAGTCCTGTTTTGGCTTGCGGGGTCATTGGATGGAGCAGATTGGACGGATGTGAACCGTGTGCTGCCATGGTCGATCGGTGGGCTCGTGGCAGCCTTTTTTATGGCTCGCTCCATCGGGATTATGCGTATGGGTGAGGATGTGGCCAAAAATCTTGGACAACATGTAATCCGGGTACGGACGATCTGTGGAATCATTGTCGTCGTACTAGCAGGCTCGGCTGTTGCCGTTGCTGGTCCGATCGGCTTTATCGGATTGATGGTGCCACATTTGACACGGCTTGTGCTAGGAAGAGAGAGTCAGCTATACCTCCCGATTACAGCGCTGCTCGGCGCATTGCTGCTGGTCTATGCGGATGTTCTTGCCAGATTTATCGCGTATCCGTATGAGTCGCCAGTAGGCATCGTGACCGCTTTTCTGGGCGCTCCCTTTTTCCTCTACTTAGTGGGTAAGGAGAGGAGAGCATCATGACACGCAGACAAAGTATTGCACCTGCCTTCCTTCTGTTGCTCATCGTCACTGCCATTATCAGCATCGGAACTGGGGCGGTGTCCATATCGCCGCGTGAGGTAGTCGAGTCGCTTTTCGGGACGGGACCAAAAAATCATAGCTTTATTATTGGGCAGTATCGTTTGCCGCGTATTGTCCTCGCCATGCTGGCTGGAGCGGGATTGGCGGTATCCGGGGCTATTTTACAAGGAATGATTCGCAATCCGTTGGCCTCTCCCGACGTAATCGGCATCACTAAAGGGGCGGGACTCGCCTCTGCCATCGTCATTTTTCTTTTTCCCAAATCTCCGGCGTATTTGCTGCCGTTGGCGGCATTTGGGGGTGCGGCAGTTGTCGCTGCTATTTTGTATGTATATACCGCGCGAAAACGCGTCCAGCCTGCTACTCTAGCGCTGGTAGGGATCGCCATCGGGGTTATTTGTCAGGCGGGCATCCAATATCTGATGGTCAAAAATCCAGGGGATGTCAATGCGGCACTGCTCTGGATGGCAGGCAGCTTGTGGGGGCGGGGATGGGAACACGTATGGGCGGTGCTCCCGTGGATACTCGTCTTTCTTCCGATTGCTTACTCATTGGCGTACCGACTTGACGTATTGTCTCTCGGAGATGATGTAGCAGAAGGGTTGGGCGAGGATGTGACGAGACTTCGTGTTGTACTTTTGGTAACCTCTGTCGCACTTGCAGGAGCATGTGTGGCGGTTGTCGGTTCCATTGGGTTCGTCGGTCTGCTCTCACCGCATATCGCTCGTCGATTAGTAGGTGGGAAGCACGCACTTCTTCTCCCGGTCGCTGCTCTGCTCGGTGCTACGCTCATGGTCGCAGCTGATGGGCTAGGCAGATGGCTTTTGCCTCCGATGGAGGTTCCCGTGGGCATCGTGACAGCTGTCATTGGGGCGCCGTATTTCTTGTATTTGATCGGACGAGAGAAAAGAAGAGGAGTATAAAAGAAGGGACCGAATCTTGCAAAAGGACTTGCGAGATTCGGTCTTTTTTGTGTGGTGGCGTTTTTATTTCGGATCTGCTTTTTGCAAAAAGCGGCGGGTAACCTGCACGTATTCATCTGTCTCTTCCAGATAGCCGACATGCGAGCTGTTTTCAAAGACATGGAGCTCGGCGTTTGGCACCAGAGACTGATAATAACCTGTCGATTCAGGTGTCGCTTCATCATAACGGCCACAAACGAACAGGGAAGGGATGGTGATTTGATGCAGCTTGGGTGTGTAGTCGAATGTTTTCAGATTCCCTGTCGGGCAAAACTCAGACGGTCCCCACATCGTCATGTACACTTCTTTGTTCGCTTTTGGGCGGCTTTCTGTCATGACGGATGGCATTGGATCAAGGCGGCACACATGGCGCTTGTAGTATTCCTTCATGGCATCCTGGTACTCTTGTGAATCAGTTGTGCCCTGCTCCTCGTGTGTGGCGATGGTTTGTTGCACATCTACTGGCAATTGCTCGATTAAACGATCTGCGTCCTGTTTCCAACGCTCTGCGCTCAAGCATGGGCTGGAGAAGATGATGCTCTGTACCCCGTCCGGCTTGGCATCCACCAAATAAGCGGCTGCAAGCATCGTGCCCCACGAGTGCCCCAGAATGTGAACCTCTTTTAAGCCAAGGGCTTGTCTGATGCAAGCCAGCTCTTCCACAAAGCGCTCGGTTTTCCAAAGAGTCAGATCAGTCGGGCGGTCGGAATTACCTGACCCGAGCTGATCGTAGAAAATGACGGGTCTGTCGTTGCCTAAGACATGAAGCGTTGATTTGAGCGGGTCATGCGTATTGCCAGGTCCTCCGTGAAGGACGATCAGAGGCGTTCTCTCCCCTTCGCCGACACGACTGTACCATACTCTTCCGCCAGGAACGTCAATATAGTCTTCTTGCTTACTCATCGATAATGCCTCCACTTCAGGTTCAGACTGATTTCTCTTCCTTTCAATATAGCATATGGAATTGTTTTTACACTTTTTTAGAATTGAGTTAGAGCGTGTTTAGACCCTCTATTTATCATCACTGATATACCAGCACATCGGAAATGCGGCATACGTAAACACTTGGGTAATTAGTACCAAGTGTTTATTCTGTTTACCATAAATCGACAAACTTAGGTAAAATAAATGGCAGATGTCGAATATTGTATGAGTAATGCGAGCTAAGGGAGACACAGATCATGGAGAGAAAAATCAAAATCCTCGGAACAGGGAAATACTTGCCCACTCGGCGAGTGTCAGCGGCAGAACTAGAAGAAAAGCTGGGACTTGCGCCTGGATGGGTAGAGAAAAAGTCCGGGGTAAGCGTCAGGCATTTTGTGACGAACGAAACGGCAGCACAGATGGGAGCTATCGCTGCTAGGCGTGCTTTGGAAGCGGCGGGACTTTCCCTTCACGATATCGATTGTATCGTATGTGCAAGCGGGACGGCGCAGCAGGAAATCCCATGCACGGCTGCTTTGATTCAAGAAGAGCTTCAAATAAGCAAATCAGGTATTCCTTGCTTTGATATAAATGCGACATGCCTAAGCTTTGTCACTGCGCTGGATGTGATGTCTTGCCAAATGGCGGTTGGTATTTACGAGCGAGTTTTGATCATTTCATCAGAAATATCCTCCGCAGGTTTGAATTGGGAGCAAAAAGAGAGCTGCGTGCTGTTCGGAGATGGTGCTGCGGCTGTTGTCATCGGCAGGACGCCAGAAACAGAAAGCTCCCGCATCTTGGGT
Organism: Brevibacillus sp. NRRL NRS-603; assembly: GCF_003013445.1. Taxonomy (NCBI): domain Bacteria; kingdom Bacillati; phylum Bacillota; class Bacilli; order Caryophanales; family Paenibacillaceae; genus Brevibacillus; species Brevibacillus sp. NRRL NRS-603. The sequence goes on from NZ_PXZN01000024.1 coordinate 172,559, forward strand.
TCAAGCATGAAAACATACAGTGAAGGCGCGCATTATTCCGAAATAAGGGGTGGCGGCACGCTGATTCACCCGAGCCAATTTGCACAAGGAAGAGAAGCAGACTTTGCATTTGATATGGACGGACGGAAAATTTTTCGCCTGACCTCGCAGTTGATTACCGGATTTGTGGATCGTTTGCTGTCCTCAGCCTCCGTAACCAAGGAGCAAATCCGTACAGTTATTCCTCATCAGGCCAGTGGGATGGCGATGCGGATCATGGCAGGCAAGCTCGGGTTTAGCGACCAGCAAATGGTGAACATTCTGGCGGATCATGGTAATGTCATCGCAGCTTCGATCCCGATGGCGTTGCATGAAGCGATTGGGCAGAATCGAGTACAGCGGGGCGATCACCTGATGCTGCTGGGCACATCGGCTGGCTTGTCTCTCGGAGGAATTGTGCTTGAATACTAAACAATCAGTCTTGCTGACAGGAGGACGAGCTCCAGCTACGTTAGAACTGGCTCGTTTGCTGGGTTCTGCGGGACATCGAGTCATTGTAGCGGAGAGTGCGCGGCGACATTTATGTCAGCACTCTCGTTATGTTGAGCGGTCCTACCAAGTGCCTCCTCCCCGACAAGAGCCCGATGCTTATATCGAAAAGCTGTGCGAAATCATGCAGCATGAGTGCATTGATCTTTTGATCCCGACTTGCGAGGAGATCTTCTACGTATCGCGCGGGCGGGATCAATTGCTTGACTATGGTGAAGTGCTGGTAGAAGGAAGCGAGGTACTGCGTTCGTTGCACGACAAATGGCTTTTTGCCGAAAAGGCGCGTGAGGCGGGAGCACTGGTTCCACAGACGGTTCGGGTACAATCTTCGGCTCAATTGCGGGAGGCCATGCTGCAAGCAAGCGGACCTGTGGTGCTGAAGCCCGTCTATTCTCGCTTCGCAGCTCATGTACAAATCGTGGCAGACCCGTCATCTGCGGCAGGGCAGTCCACGCTGCCCGAACCGACAGCTAGGCAACCATGGCTAGTTCAACAGTTTATAAAAGGGAAACAGGTGTGCAGCTACGCGGTTGCTCAGAATGGACAGCTCACCTTGTACGCCGATTACGAAACAACACATACAGCAGGGCAGGGTGCCTCAATTTACTTCGCCTATTCAGATCATCCACAGGTAAGAGATTTTGTTAGTCGCTTCGTGCAACGAAATACGTTTAGCGGACAAATCGCATTTGATTTCATTCAGAATGAGCAGGGAGAGCTATATGTGATTGAGTGCAATCCACGCCTGACAAGCGGTGTGCATTTGTTTACAGGACAGCAAGAGGCTGCTACTGCCTATTTTTCTGATCGTGGAAAAACCGTTGTTCCTGCTGGAAAACAAGCTTGCATGCTAGGGATGGCGATGCTGACATACGGCCTTCTTGGCGTGACGAATGGAAAGAAGGTAAAGCGTTGGGGGAGCGACCTCCTTTCTGCAAGGGATGTTCTGTTTAGGCGGGATGATCCAAGGCCTTTTTTTGATCAGTTCTCCATGCTGGCAGATTTGGCTTGGCAGAGCTTTCGAACGGGAAAGAGCATGATCGCTTGCAGTACGAGCGATATCGAGTGGAACGGAGAAGAGGCATAAGGAAGTGAGGAAGAAATGAACAAGCGAGTTCTAGTAACAGGGGCGACAGGGTTTCTCGGACAGAAGCTGGCTACACGACTGAATGAAATGGGCTATGAGGTAACAGCGCAAGGCCGAGACGAGCGAATCGGGAAGCTATTGCAGGAGCGAGGCATTCGATTCCTTCGGGCAGACCTAAGAGACAGAGAAGCCATGGTGAAGGCTTGCCGCGGTCAGGATATCGTGCATCACGCGGGAGCTTTTTCCTCCCCATGGGGAACGTACCGTGACATGTATGAGACGAATGTGACAGGAACCATTCATGTCATCGAGGGCTGCAAGCAGCACGACATCCAGCGTCTGGTCCATGTATCGACGCCGAGCATTTACTTTGCTTTTGAAGACAAGCTGGGAATCCGCGAAGATGAGCCGATGCCCGTACGGTTTGCCAATACTTACGCACAGACCAAATACCAGGCGGAGCTGGAGGTCGACAAGGCGTTTCTTGGAGGACTTCCGACGATTACGATTCGTCCTCGGGCCTTGTTTGGCCCTGGGGACAATGCAATCCTTCCCAGATTGATCCGCGCCAATGAAAAGAAATTCGTTCCGCTGATCGACGGAGGCAAGGCGATCATTGATTTGACGTATGTGGAAAATGTCGTGGATGCGCTGATCTTGTGCATGGATTCTCCAGCGCACACATTGGGACAGGCTTACAACATTACAAATGGGGAGCCAGTGACGATGATCGAGGTGTTGTCAGATGTGTTCCGACGCTTGGGGGTTCCGCTGAAAACGCGCGAGCTGCCATATTGGAAGGCGTATGCGGCAGCTTGGGTGCTGGAGACACTCTCCAAGACCGTTTTGGGCTATCGCGAGCCGGTTTTGACGCGTTACTCGGTCGGTGTGCTCGCCAAATCACAAACATTGGATATCTCAAAGGCGAAGCGCGATCTGGGCTATGAACCGCGGGTGAGCATTGCCGAGGGCATCGAGACGTTTACAGAATGGTGGAGGACGCATGATGGACGTTAAACTGACGCTGATGGACACGGGCTACTGCCAGCAGCTCGAAATGTTTTCACGAAAAGGCGGCCGGATGAAAAACATCCCGTTTCACGCCATCGCAGGGCTTATCGAGCATCCCGTCCACGGCTTGCTGCTCTTTGATACGGGCTATTCGCAGCGCTTTTTTGAAGCTACGAGCAAGCTTCCTTATTCACTGTACGGCAAAATAACGCCCGTAGTCTCAGAGGCACATGAGAGTATTTCTGAGCAACTCGCGGCACGCGGAATCAAAACGACAGACATAGCGGGTATTCTCATTTCCCATTTTCATGCGGATCATATTGGCGGTTTGCGAGATTTTCCGCATGCGCGACTATACTGCTTCGAGAGTGCCTACAACCACGTCAAGGGAAAGACGGGGTGGGCGGCACTGCGGGAGGCGTACTTGCCTGATTTGATGCCGCACGATTTCGATGAACGGGTGACTTTCATTGATCGAGGAGGGCTGGTGGCATTGCCTGAAGCTTACGCGCCATACACCGAAGGCTACGATTTGTTTGCGGATCAGAGTCTGTACATCGTCGATCTGAACGGACATGCAATCGGGCAGTTTGGTGTGTTCCTTTGCGATCGGGATCATGGAGACGTATTTTTGTGCGCGGATGCCGCTTGGTCGAGTGAAGCCTACCGCGGCAACCTGTTGCCTCATCCGTTTGCTATGTTGGTCATGGCGGATCGACAGGCGTATCGCGAGCATTTGCACAAGCTGCATGTGCTATCCCGCCAGCGTCCCGATATGAAAATCATGCCGACTCACTGCGGGGAAGTCTGGCAGGCCAGCAGAGGAGAGTTCACATGGAGATCATGACGCTCTTGAAGCAGTATGTAAAAACGAAGTGGCTTGCCCGTCGGTTTTCTTCGCGTGAACAGCTGGTGAAATGGCAAGAAGCCCAGGTCAGAGTGATGTTGTCACGCATTTTGCCAGCTTCTCCTTTTTACCGAAAGAGATTGGGAACGCCAGAACAATGGAGACAAATGGAGCCGATTGATAAAAAGTGCATGATGGGCCATTTTAACGAGCTGAATACGTGCGGAATCAAGAAGGAAGAAGCCTTTACGATTGCACTGAAAGCAGAAACGACACGCGATTTTACTCCCCAATTAAATGGCGTGACCGTAGGCTTGTCTTCCGGGACATCTGGCAATCGCGGGCTTTTCCTCGTGGGACCGCAGGAGCAGGCGAAATGGGCAGGAGTGATTTTGGCGAAAGCACTGCCTGGTCAGCTATGGTCGACACATCGGATTGCTTTTTTCTTGCGAGCGAATAGCAACCTGTATACGGCGGTCAACAGGCGTCGCATTCAATTCTCGTTCTTCGATCTGCAAATACCGCTCGATCAGCACCTTGATCACTTGAATCAGTATCAGCCAACGGTGGTGGTTGCGCCAGCCTCGATGTTGAGAATGCTCGCGACTGCACAGCGTCAAGGGAAATTGCGGATATCTCCGATCAAGGTGATCTCGGTGGCGGAAGTGCTGGACCCGTTGGATCAAACGTACATCGCAGAAGTGTTCGGGCAGATCGTGCATCAAATTTATCAATGCACAGAAGGGCTGCTTGCGGTGAGCTGCTCACACGGGACGTTGCATGTCAATGAAGACCTCGTGGTGGTGGAAAAGGAATACCTCGATGAGCAAAAGGAGCGATTCTTTCCGATCATCACAGACTTTTCCCGGACGACGCAGCCGATTATCCGTTATCGATTGAACGACATTTTGACGGAAAAGCGTTCGCCATGTCCGTGCGGCTCGGTGTTTATGGCGTTGGAATCGATTGAGGGCAGGGCAGATGATCTGTTTGTTTTTCGTCATGAACACGAAGCAAGATGGATATCGGTCTTTCCTGATTTCATCCGTCGTGCTGTCATTACCTCGTCTGATTCGATTGAAGAGTATACGGTACGGCAGCTAAGCTACGAGCAAGTTGAGGTAGCACTTCTCATGAAAAATGGGGAAGGACCGTCCATGCGAGAGCAGGAGCGAGTACGCCAAAGTCTTGAGCGGGTCATTGCCGATCAGCAAGGAGAATTGCCTGCGATTGTGTTTGCACCGTACAAGTTGAATCTCGGTACAAAAAAATTGCGGCGGGTAGAGAGGATGTTTGTTCCAGGTGAGCAGGCAATGGATTGAATGGTATGAAGGGAGTGCGGCGGGGCAAATCCCTTGGGAACAGGCACAGGATGCCGACTACGTCAAAAGCTACTTGCTGCCCATGATGACGGAAGAGCCATCCCGCTATGTGCAAAATGTACAGACGCAGATGCATGCACTCCGTTTAGGCGATCGGATCATGCCCGTAACGGTGAACGATACCGAGTACGATAATTCGTATGTCAGTTCGGTGTTTACCCACTACGTGACGTACGCGAAGGAAGAGCTAAGCATGCTCGATTCAGGGGTGTTGAGGCGGGTATTGTCGATCGTACTTACAGGCCTTGGGCGCTGGATGAAAAAAAGCCAATGCAACCAAATGGTCATCGTCAACAACTGGCTGTTATCAACGAATCTGTATCATGATGTGAGTGCAGATGAAGTAAAGGATATCACGGAAAACTGCATCCAAAAGTTCTCCGGCCATATCATCGCGTTTCGATCTGTTTGTCGCAGGCTGTATCCGGATTTCCACAAGGGGCTCGTCGAGAAGGGCTATCTCATGGTTCCCAGCCGCTATGTCTACCTTTTTCACCCCGATTGGCCAGCCCAGGGCAGGTGGCGGGTCCGCAATACGCTCAATCGCGATCGAAAAATGCTTGCGAAATCCGGCTATCGCATCCTGCGTCATGAGGAGCTGGGAGAACAGCATGCCGAGCGAATTGTTGCTTTATACAACGCGCTATATCTGGATAAATACTCCCAGCATAATCCGCAGTTTTCGGTGGAGTTCGTCCGATTGGCGATGCAAAAGAGAACATTGACCCTCATCGGCTTGGAAAAAGACGGACGGCTGGACGGCATTCTTGGCTATTTCGAACGAAATGGTGTGATGACGACACCGCTATTCGGCTATGATACGACGCTCCCCAAAGAGACCGGGCTGTATCGGATGCTGTCGTGCCTCTTGGTACTAGAAGCAGAGAGCAAGGGCATCCTGCTCCATCAAAGTGCGGGCGTAGGCGCATTCAAAGCGGACAGGGGAGCCGAGGGGGAACCAGAATATACAGCGGTGTATGTCAAACATTTGCCGTTCTATCGTCAAGCAGTTTGGAAGGTGCTCGCTATCTTGCTGAACCGAATCGGGGTCAAGATGGTAGAGAAGTATCAACTGTAAACCAATAATACACTTCGACCCTCATCGAACTAACCGTCAGGTACACTACATGTAAGAGGAAACAAGTAGCTTGCCTGAAACGGGGGAACAACGCCATGAATCGAATTTTGTTCGGCATACTTGTCGTCGTGACGACATCATTGATGGGCTCGTCTTTTGCGGTAGGAAAGATTGGATTGGCCTATTTTTCACCATTGCTGCTGGTAGGACTGCGTTTTACGTTGGCAGGACTGATCATGGGTGCGTGGGTATGGAAAAAACCGCTCCCGAAGTCGGCGGGTGACTGGGGGAAGCTGTGTGTGATCGGATTTTTGCAGACGGCCGCCGTCATGGGATGTATCTTTTTGAGTCTGCGTACAATCACAGCGGGTGAATCCTCGATCCTGACGTTTATGAATCCACTGCTCGTGGTCATATGGGGAACGGTGTTTCTAGGGATATCCTATCGGCTGACGCAATGGATGGGGGTTCTGATTGGACTGGTTGGGGTGTTCATCACGCTTGGCTTCCATCTGCAATGGGAGACGGGAACGCTGTTTGGTATCGGGTCCGCCCTTGCGTGGTCTATGGCTACGATTCTCGTCAAAAAGTGGGGAGTCCGCTTCAATGTGTGGGTGATGACAGCCTATCAGATGCTGTTCGGAGGAATTCTTCTCCTGGTGATGGGGTTCACGCTGGAAACGCCTAAGCTGATTGTGACACCGACCGCTGTATTCATCGTCTTCTGGCTCGCGATCATGGCTTCCATTGTGCAGTTTGCGACGTGGTTTTACTTGCTGAATCACGGAGATCCGGGCAGGACGAGTGCTTTTTTATTCCTCGCTCCGTTCTTCGGTGTTTTGTCGGGGTGGGTGTTGCTGGGTGAGGTAGTGCAATCGCATGTGTATGTGGGAGGATTGTTGATTTTCGCAGGGATTTTTTTGGTGAATTGGACGTTTGCTCCACGACGCCAAGTAAGTGAAAAAGCACAGCTGGCAGAGTAGCTAGCTGTGCTTTTTTACATCAACTTACCAATGACTGGAATGTAATTCCGAACTGTAGTAAAATTTGGACAAGTACATAGACTCGGCTCTCAAGGGTGGTCGGCTCATCTCCCATGTCGGAAACGAAGGGAGGTGGGAACGTGGCAATTACTCACGAAACACTTACACTAATGCTCCAGTTTGGCGGCTTTATTGTCGGACTGCTGGGCCTAGTCGTAACAATCGTTGTTGCCCTGACTAAAAAGAAATGACCGCCCTTGAGACTGGTAACCAAGGCGGTCATTCTTGACTAATCTAAATTTTTGCTGAGCCGATCCCCTTGCAGGGAACCGTTTATTGTACTGACCGGCATGGTGTTGGCGCACCGTGCCGATTTTTTTATTGTTTCCGTAATCGCTGGAAGTTATCGGAATTCTATCCCCATAATAGCACTCATCTAGGATGTTGACAACATCCAGGTTCTTTTCCCCAGGGCTAGCTGTGCTTTTTGCATTCATCTACATGCAGTCCGAACTCGGTCATAAATCCAGAGCTGCCCAACGGCGTGACACGGACTGCTCTCCCGCCTGGCACTCGCTCGATCCAGCCAAGCTCAAAAAATCGGTGGGTGAGTGAAGCCCCGAGACTGCCTGCCAAGTGGTGCCGTCGCTCGCTCCAATCCAAACACGGACGAGCAAAGCGACGTCTGCTCTTCGGCTTGGCCACAAGTTCTACGCCGAGTGATTGCAGCTTGGTTTTTCCCGCTTCACTGAGCACGTAGTCTTGATCAGATACTTCCATTAACTGCATTTCCAGCATTCTCTGCGTCAGGGCAACGCCAACTTCTCCTGCGAGATGGTCGTAGCAGGTACGGGCATAGCGGATGGCTCGCAATTGGTCAGACTCGCGCAACGAACGAACCGGCTTAGGTGCAGCGATCGTCATTAATGATTCCAGGGCATGGGCGACATCAGGGCTGGCCAGGCGATAGTAGCGATGTCGACCGTGTGATTCGCTGACCAAAAGACCGCCTTCCACCAGCTTTGCCAAATGCGTGCTTGCCGTTTGGGGGGTGACTTTTGCGTTTCGTGCGAGTTCACTGGCGGGGAGTGCCTTGCCATTCATCAGGCTGATCAGGATGGAGACGCGGGATGGTTCTCCTATGAGGGACGCGACCTCTATAATATTTGGGCTGGTACTCATCAGACAGCGGACCTCCTCCATCATTTTTTATCCTCTATCAATGACTCTAGCAGAATCTTACAGCTAAAAAAACTAAAGATGCTCGCAAAAGTCTATTGTAAAATATATCCAAATACGAAATGGGGGAGAGCCACATGGAGACCAAGCAATGGCGAGTAGGAATTTTTTTGTTTGACGATGTGGAGGTGTTGGATTTTGCAGGGCCGTTTGAAGTATTCTCGGTGACATCTATGGAAAATGACAGCCATATACCTTTTCGTGTAGAAACGGTATCGGAAAAAGGGAACATGATTCAAACGCTGAATGGTCTGAAGGTTCAACCTGATTACAGCTTTGCCAATATGCCTGTTTTTGACATTCTCATCATTCCTGGCGGGGTAGGTGCGAGGGAGCGAGAAGTGCATAATGAGCAAGTGATTAAATGGATTCGTGAGCAAATGCAGCAGGTGGAGCTGATGGCCTCTGTCTGCACAGGAGCCTTTTTACTTGCAAAAGCGGGCTTATTATCGGGCAAAAAGGCAACGACCCATTGGGCAAGTCTCGATCGAATGGAAAAGGAATTTCCAGAGGTCGTTGTGCAAAAAGGAGTAAAATTCGTGGATGAAGGAAATATCGTCACCTCTGCTGGAATTTCAGCGGGGATCAATATGTCCTTTCACATCATCAAGCGATTAGTAGGTGCGGAAGTAGCAGAACAGACTGCGAAGACAATGGAGTATGATATTGTCCTCTAAAAGAAAGCGGCAGCCCATCTCTTTGGATACAATACAAAAGGATGGACTGCCTCTGTTTAACAGCTACACCATTTATTTCGCAGGAATGCTGTCACCTTGACGAGGATTCAATCCGTTCTCCCACTGCACGCGAATGGATTTGCTATGGAACAAATCTTTTCCGTCAGAGACCTGATAATGCAGATGAGGCTCGCTGGAATTGCCAGAGTTGCCGCATTGCCCAAGCAAATCCCCCTTCTCCACACGATCGCCAACCTTTACCTTAGCGGAGCCTTCCTTCAAATGGGCGAAGTAGCTGTATTCTCCATTGCCATGATCGAGGATGACGACGTTGCCAGCGGGCTGCTGTGCGTTCATCGCTCCGACAGGGACATTATCCTTGATATTATTGATGATATGCACGACGGTTCCTGCCTGCGGAGCGAGTATTTCTTGCCCGAATGCGAAGTAGCTCTCGTTTTTCGCAGGATCACCCTTGTAAGATAATCCGTCTTTGACCTGAATCAGATCGTATGCATAGCGTTGGCTATCCACCTCGTAGTGATAGTTCGAAAGGACATTCTGACCTCCCCAGAACACATACCACTCACCTGTAAACGGTGCGCTGTACGCCAGCTTTGTCAAAGCATTGTCGGTGTCAGGGTAGCTTTGCAGCGGCTTTAATAAAACACCCGTAATGATCCCTTTTTCATCCATCGAAAGGACAAGGCCTCGTTTGGCGTCCTGATCCACCCAGGTACCATAATAGCTGCCGTTTACAGACGTGTGGGAATGGTGATTCCACGACTTCAACCCCGAGCTGAAAGCCGTATACCCTTCTACAAACTGTGCTTTTGAAACCTGCTGTTTGAATGACGGGCTTGTTTGCTCATAGACCTCCTCTATTTTTCCGTTAAGGAGAGCTTGCACAATAGATTCCGCTTGAACCGTCATCGTCTTTGCACCTTCTTCTTTCTTTGTGGGGGATTCAGTGGTAGAGGGGATTGTGGTTGCTTCTGATTGCGCAGCACATCCTGTCAAAAGAATTGCTCCTACACCGAGTGAAATCCAAACTTTTTTCATGTCGCCACTCCTATCTTTTTCTTAGCGCTAGCTCCATTATAGAAAGCCACTCTTATCGGACATGAAACGCTGGCTTACAGGATGCTTAAATCTGTCGCGGCAAAATTATGATTCCGTTAAGGTTGTTGCGGACGCGCGCTGGCACTACGCATGATAAAATGGAGGATAACGCAAAGCGCAAAAGGAGCGAAGTGATCGTGAAAGATGCAGCTATCCTTCTCGTGGACGATGAGCAAGCCATTCTCCAATTGCTTGAAACCGTACTGCACAAAGAAGGATTTCACTCGATCGACAAGGTGAAAACGTCTGAGGAGGCGCTTTGTGCATGCGAACGAAAAAGCTATGACCTGATCGTCCTAGACGTAACGCTTCCAAACATGAGCGGCATAGAAGCCTGTCCATTCATCCGCCGTCTGACGGATGCGCCGATTCTATTCTTGAGTGCGAGAGATACCGATTTTGACAAGCTGACCGGATTTGCCGTTGGCGGGGATGATTACGTGACCAAGCCGTTTAATCCGATGGAGATCGTCGCACGGATTAAGGCATTGCTTCGCCGCACGCACAAACCGAACTCGGTTGTGCCGACAGCACCCGTTCAAGGGGTCTATGATTTTGGGCGTTTTCAAGTCTATGAAGCAGCAGGCGAGCTCTATGTGGAGGGGAAAGTCATTCCTTGTCCGTCCCTTGTTTTTCAACTGTTGCTATTTTTATGTAAAAATCCGAATCGGATATTTTCGAAAAGCGAGCTGTACGAACGAGTATGGGGCGTAAATAGCTTACGTGATGACAACACCATCATGGTACATATCCACCGGATTCGGGAGCGCATCGAGCCCGACCCAGCGCAGCCGGAGTTTTTGGTGAACGTCAGGGGACTCGGGTACAAAATGGTGAAAAAGGGCCTTCCTTATGAATATTAAGAGCAGAATTGCGCTCCATTTGGTCTTGTGGCTGGTGCTAGTTGGCCTGATTCTCTTTGTACTAGCCGGGTTTACGTTATATTGGACGCTTGAAGAAATGTCAAAAGTACAGTCCTCGCGTCAATTTGAGAGTGTCGGCTTGCAGAGGCTAATCCAGACCATTGAAGTAGAGGGAGAGGATGTCCATTTTGACCCGAAGCTGCTGGAGCAGGTGCGAGATAGCGGAGGGTGGCTTCAGCGGATTGATGAAAAGGGGTATGTCACTGACTCTTTTTTTACTCCGCCTGACGTACCCAGCTACTACGGTCCTGGCCAGTTAACGGCTTATTGGCTCCGAAAAAGCCCATTCCCGTATCAGCTATCATTATGGATACAGGAGAAAGACGGCGTAGTTTACACCTTGCTGTATGGCATGACGAACCGCGATGACGATTTCTTGCAACAGGTGATCGAGGAGGCAGACCATAAAAATAACGAGATCATGCTTCCTCCGAGTATCCAAAATCAATTGAAGAGTAAGGCGGGCTGGGTGCAGCTCCTTGATCCGAAGGGAACAGAGCTGGCTTCCTTCAATAAGCCTGCAAAAGCGATCAAGGACTTCTCGTTGGAAGAGCTGGCGCTCCGCTCGGTATACCCGGATCGCTACGGGGCAACAATCGTATCGCATTATGATCAAAATAGCGGTCAAACCTGGGTACTCAGTTATCCGTTGCCAGGAACGACTCCCGGGGAAGAACCGCTTTTGACACCGGAAAGTAAGGCCCTTTTTATCGGGATGGGCATGTTGCTCTTGTCGGCGATGTTCGTCTTCGGGATTGTGTCCTACTTGTTCGGACAGCGATTTGGGGCACCGATTGTTCACGTATTACGGTGGCTGACCTTACTGCGTGGAGGAAGGTACGAGGAGCCTGCCAATGCGGATGGTGTTCCGTTAAGCCAAGACAAGCGAGGGAAGAGAAAGCGCAAATACCGTCTCTACCAAGATGTAATCGATTCGATGGACTCCTTGTCGCAAACGCTTTACCGCAATGAAAAGCTTCGCCAGGAAACGGAGCAATTGCGAAATGAGTGGATCGCAGGCGTTTCCCATGATTTGAAAACGCCGCTGTCCTCTGTTAAAGGGTACGCGCATCTGTTAGGAAATGCCGAGTATACGTGGACGACAGAAGAGGTACATGCTTTCGCCAAAATTATTTTGGACAAGTCTGCGTATATGGAGGACTTGATCAACGATTTGGCGCTGACGTATCGATTGAGGAACGGACAAGGCGCCCCTACAGTCGAGCTCGTTGACTTGAATGTTTGCACAGCTGATGCCATTACGGAAGCAGCAAAACATCCGTTTTACCCGGAAGGCTGCATCCAGTTTACCCCCTCTGCCGAACCTGTTTACATGCTCCTCTACAAGCCTTGGTTTCAGCGTATCGTGGATAATCTGGTTGCCAATGCCTTGATTCACAATGAAAATGGTACGGTTGTGTCCATCAGCGTACAGGCAGTCGAGCCATCTACAGCTCTGCTCATTTTTAGTGACAACGGTAGCGGGATGGATGAAGAAACAGCAGATCGACTATTTGAGAGGTATTATCGCGGCACAGACACTGAGTCTCGGACGGAAGGCTCGGGCCTTGGGATGGTCATTACAAAAGCATTAGTGGAAGCGTTTGGTGGTTCAATTGAGGTGAGAACAACTGTCGGGCAGGGGACGACGATTTCGATTACATGGGAAGCGGAGCAACCGCCTCGGGTTTAAATAGGGTGATCGGGAGAGGAAAAGGCTGCGTTTGCGAGGTCAGTGTTGACCAGCAAAGGCAGCCTTTTTTCGTTTCAGAGATGCTATTACACCTTAAATTGTTGAATTGATTCATGCAGCTCGTCCGCCATTTTTGACAAGGAAGCAGCAGAGGACGAAATTTCCTCCATAGAGGCTAATTGCTGTTCAGCGGCAGCCGAAATGTTTTGTGTTCCGAAAGCCGTTGTCTCCGCAGTGGTGGCAATCGCTTCAATGGAATGGACAGCTTGCTCTGCTCCGGTTGTCATGTGGTGAGTGGCAGAGGTAACTTGCTGAATCTGGCGTGCTACTTCTGTTGTTCCAGACAAAATTTCCTGGAAGGCCTTGCTGGCTTCATGTACGACTTCGATTCCAGCCGAAACCTCAGATGTCGTCGTCTGCATCACGTATACGGCTTTGTTCGTATCGACCTGAATCGCGCTAATGAGGTCTTTAATTTGCTGGGTAGATTTTGCTGATTGCTCAGCCAAGATACGTACTTCATTGGCGACGACAGCAAATCCACGTCCATGCTCTCCAGCACGGGCAGCTTCGATCGCAGCGTTTAGCGCTAACAGGTTCGTTTGCTCGGCAATCGAGGTGATGACCTCGACAATATTGCTGATCTCTGAAGATCGGTGGCCAAGCATTTTGATTGATTCTGCCAGCTCTTGGACAGTCGTGTTGATGGAATTCATTTGAGCGATGGCACCGACAATCGCTTCATTGCCGTTTGAGACCAGCATGTTCGTTGTATCGACTGTCAGAGAGACTTGTTCGGAACTGGATGCAATTTGTTGCAGACTCGAGGACATGTCGTTGATCGTCTTGACTGTTCCATCGATCGTTTTGGACTGATCCTCTGCTCCGAGGGCGATCTCTTGCATCGTAACGGCAATTTGCTCGGTTGCCTTACTCGTCTGTTCTGCACTCGCCGTCAACTCCTCAGAGGTAGAAGCGACATGCAGAGAGCTAATGCGGACACGAGAGATGAGCTCGCGCAAATTCTCTGTCATATGGGTCACGTCATGGACTAATTGTCCGATTTCATCACGGTTTTTTACGACGATGTCTTTGCCGGACAGATCACCACCAGCAATTTCTTTCACACGCTCGGCAACTAGGGTAATAGGCTTGGAAATGAAACCGGAGGCATACCACGAGACGACGAATCCGACGATCAAGGAGATTCCCAGCACGATCATTAAATCAGACAGTACACTTTCGGCAGGGGCATTGAAGTCTTCCATGTAGCTGCTTGCGCTTACGATCCATCCCCAGTGAGGGTCTAGCTTGGAATAGGCGATTTTCGGATAGAGAACATCGGGCTCCGTTGGCTTCGACCACTGATAGTATGTAAAGCCGCCACCTTCCTGACCGCGCTTTATCATTTCTTGGGTAAAAAAGACACCGTCAGAATCTTTTGTATCCCACTGATTCTTCCCCTCAATGGAAGGAGAGGCCAGCATGACACCTTTCTCATCCAGAACAAACATGTATCCACTGGCACCGGAATCGACATTTTTGTTAATCGAGCGGGTTCCATCCGACTGCTTGGGGCCGAGGATGCGAATTTTTACTTGCTCTTGTGCATCTTCTTTGCTGATTTTTCCAGCTTCGACCTGTTTCTGGAGAACATCAATCATTTCAATCGTCAAGTTCACATTGTTTTTTAAGATGCGGCTGCCCAAGTCGTCCAAGCTGTAGCTCGCAGAATAATAGCCCTGAATTCCGATGTTAAGGCAAGGAAGCGCCAATAGCAGGAGACATAACAGGACGAGCTTAGTTCGTAGAGAGCTTGAACGGGAAAACTTGGCTGTTTTCATAAAGAACACCTCGTTGATCCATAGTATTTCATCTAGAAAAGAAAACACCAAGATGATTGCCCCTAGACTTACGTCAATTATCGACAATATGTAAACGTTTTTATAGAGGATTTTCAAAAAATCAACAAAAAATATTAGATTAGGAAACAATGCTTCTTACTTGAGCAGGATTCGAAAGCAGTATAGACCAACGGGAAATGGTATGATTAGGATGATAGAACGCTTACGGATGGAGGCTATCTCATGAAATTCATCGATAATCAAGGGATTACAGATCCGCGCATCAATTTGGCGATTGAGGAGTACGCCTTGAAGCATTTGCCCAATAGTGACGACTACTTGCTGTTTTATATCAATGAACCTTCTATTATTATTGGGAAAAATCAAAACACAATTGAGGAGATTAATGCGACTTATGTAGAGGAAAATCATATTCATGTCGTTCGCAGACTGTCTGGAGGTGGCGCTGTTTATCACGATCTGGGCAATCTCAACTTCAGCTTTATTACGAATGATGATGGCGAATCCTTTCACAATTTCCGCAAATTTACGGCTCCTGTGGTACAAGCCTTGAAAACATTAGGAGTAGAAGCAGAACTGACAGGACGAAATGACATACAGGTCGGAGAACGGAAAATTTCTGGCAACGCGCAGTATTCGACCAAAGGACGGATGTTCAGCCACGGCACGCTGCTTTTTGATTCGGAGATGGAAAACGTTGTGTCTGCGCTGAAGGTAAACGCAGAGAAGATCCAGTCCAAAGGGATCAAATCGATTCGCAGCCGTGTCGCCAACATCTCGGAGTTTTTGGAGACGAAGATGACCATTGAAGAGTTCCGTCAGGCGATTCTCCGTTCGATTTTTGGAGAAGGGGAGGTCGAAGAATACAAGCTGACTGAAAAGGATTGGGAGAACATTCACGAGCTTTCCCGTTCCCGTTACCAGACTTGGGAGTGGAACTACGGCAAGTCACCGAAAAGCAATTATCGTCAATCTAAACGCTTCGATATCGGCACGGTGGAGATCCAGCTTGATATTGAGAAAGGCAAAATTAAAGAAGCGAAGATATACGGAGATTTCTTTGGTGTACGTGATGTAGCAGAGCTTGAAGCAGTGCTGCGAGATACGCCGTACGATCGATCCTCGGTCAGTGAGCGACTCGCCGGCATCAATCTTCAGGAGTTTTTCGGGAAGCTGGATCAAGCGTCTTTTGTCGATCTGTTACTCGTCTAAAAAAAGAACGTCAAAAAACCTAACTTTTGTTAGGTTTTTTTCATTTTCTCCTCTGATAGCATTAGTTTGCATGATTTTGTCATACAAAAGAAAAAGAGGGGGTATTTACATATGGGCAAACAGCAGCCAAAAGCCAAAACAATCCTAACAGCGGTTGTATCCACGGGTTTTTTGCTTTCTTTTGTCGGCAATGCCTATGCAGCCGTTTCCTATCCGATTAAAGAAAGCCAGACAATCGGGCCAGCCAGCGCATCAGTAGCAGAAGAGCAAACGGATGAGCAAGTACGAGAGGCATCAGTGGAAGTAGTAGAAGAAGATAACCAGTCATGGGAGTCCTTGCTAGAGTCAGAGGGGCATACAGCGACAAATGGTTTTATAGCCTATCGATTGGAGAATGCTCCAGACAAGGCACCTGCTGCAAAGGATTTCCGTTTGACAGCCGCTATAGATGATCGAAATCCTACACGGATCAAAATCAAAAACTTTATTTGGCTAGAGGAAGAACAGCTAGTGTTGCTCAGTTTTTCACCGATTCGTGCCGCGAAAAAAGAACAGACGGTTTCCCTTCGCTTGCAGTATAACGGTGAAGAAGAGGAATTCGAACCATTCGTAATGGCCGAAAGAGGGACAAAAGCAGAGCGGATCGAGCTGGTAACGGTCGCAGAGGATGCCCGGCTATCTACCAAAGATCATACGGATAAATCGTTGACGCTGATCGCTGTTGCATTCGATGAAAATGACCGCATTGTTACTGGACGGGATCTGCTCTGGAGCTCTAGCAATAAACGAATTGCCTTCGTCAACATTGAGGGGAAGGTAACAGCCAAGAACGAAGGACTGGTAGAAATTACGGCAAAAATGGATGATGCAGAAGCTGTCTTTGAGGTAGCCGTAGATGGAGCCGAGCTGCCTGATTTGCCCGCGCTTTCTGTCAGCGAGACGGTGATAGAAGAATCAGGAGCAAATGATGGCAGCATCACAGCCAAACAGAGGCTCAAGCTGTCTAATGGCAAGTTCCTTGGTGAACTATCTGCCGATGATATCGAGGTACATAATTTGCCTGACGGGCTGGATATTGAGGTCAACCAAGAGAGCGACGACGAGCTCACCATTTTGTTTACGGGACAGGCTAGAAAGCATACAGTCGCGGACACTGTAAAAGAGATCAGCTTCACGATCGACAAGCGAAACATCAAGCGGGCACAGAAAGATGTCACGAGTGACAGTTTCTCCATCCGTTTCAAAGACCCCGTCATTGTGATTCCGCCCCCAATCGATCCTCCCCCGATTCCGGCTCTGCTAAAAGCGAAGAGAGCAGTCGAAGAGCTGTTTACGGATGGGAAGAAAGAGGAGCTACGGGCAGGAACGACCCAGAAACAGATCGATGATGCGAAGAAGCTAGTCGAGGGTCTGGACAATCGTGTATCGGAAAAGCCAGTTCTGCTCGCCGATATCGAGAAGGCACAAACGTTGCTGGATAACGGGAACAATTTGCTGGAGGAATCCCAAAAAGCCGTGCGAGACCTGTTCACCGATGAAAACCAGACAGCGCTAAAACCAGAAGTGACACAGAGCACGATCGATGCGGCGAAGGCAAAGGTAAATAAGCTAAAGGATGGTTCGGAGACAAAGGTATTACTGTTAGCGGACATCCAAAAAGCACAGGAGCTATTTGATCAAGGGAACAATCTGCTGGAGGAAGTGAAGCGAGCAGTCGAGGGTCTATATACGACGAATGATATGATCGAGCTGAGGCCCAAGGTCACTCAGGAAATGATCGATGCGGCCTCTTCCAAGGTCGAGCTTCTGAGTGAAAGTCCAGAAAAAACACACTGGATGTCGTATGTGGCAAAAGCACAAATGTTGTTCAACATTCCCCGCGTAGATCGTTTGCCAGATGCAAAGATCGAGCTGCCGATTGCTCCGACTCAGAACCGTCAAGTTACGATTGCCGACAAATGGGAGCCGGCAATGGACAAAAGGGCATTGAGCGAATATCTTGAGGTATCTGTAAAAAACCAGCCTCTCTCGTACAAATATGACAACCAGTTGGACCGTTTTGTGATCAACGAAAAGGAATACATCACCGTTGAGGTCGACGGGTCTTTACTGGAAATGAACCATGGAGATTATGGCGTGACGATTAAGGCCAAGCCAACGGTTACAGAAGATGATAACTCTTATGCGGTGTTCAAGCTGTATCGGGGCCAAGATTTGCTGGATACAGAGGAGATCGGTATCGGCTTTGATGCTACTAACCCACAATTGTCCCCAGACGTCACCGAAGAGGGAACAACCTATACATTGTCGGCGTCTGAACCGCTTCGTAATGACCCGAACCCCAATTTGCGGTTGTTATTCTCACCATCCGGGAATTTTGACGACATGAGAGAGGTAACAGGGTATGCCAGATTCCAGGTGTCAGGAAACACCATTCGCGTAACGTTTCAGGATACGTTCTACAACACGTTCGGGTCTCTCATTACGGAACAGAGCAAGGTTTCCTTTGGACCAGGCTTCATGAGGGATAAGGCCGGGAATCTTATACAAGGGACAGCAACAGCACCTGTAAAACCCAAGCAATGAGTAAGCCAAAGTCCATCGAGGAGGTACGAACATTGCAACTAGAGGAACTGACTGCTAGCACTGCACGGGCGTATAAATCGTTGGTGCACCCCAAGCACTTGGAGTGGCTGGACCAGATCAACAGCTCATCCATTTGGGGATTTGGGGCTTCTAACAACAATCAGCCTGCGGGCATCGTTTTGGGGCGATCCGCTGTAAGCGAAGGACAGGCCAAGATCATCGAGCTTGTGGTAGCAGAGGGGCATCAACGGCGGGGAATGGGCATGAAGCTGCTGTGGCACGCTGAGCAAAAAATGAGAGAGCAAGGCATCAGCGATGGACAGTTTGCAGGTTTCATCAAAGCACAAGATTTTTCATGGCTCTCCAAAATTGCGATCAGGGAAGGCTGGCAGTTGCCAAAGGTAAAAACCTATATGTACACACTCGGCTCGATGCGGCTGGGAGAGTGCCAGTGGGTAGAGAGGCTTGCGCTCCCCGAAGGTTTTACCCTTTTTCCCTGGAGAGACCTGACCCCAGCAGAGCGCCTGGAAATTGAGCAAGGTGAAGGGCAATGGTACACGTCGCTTTTGTCGCCATTTTTTGAAGAAGGAAAATTCGATCCTGATTACAGTACAGGCTTGCGTTATCAGGGAAAGGTCATCGGCTGGGTAATCGTGCAGCGAATGGCCAGTAATTTGCTTTTGTACAAAGCCATGCATGTTCAGAAAGAGTATCAGCAGAAAGCAAGGGGAATAGCCTTGCTGATGAAAACCATCGCGCAGGCACAGCCCACTTTTCCCTTTGGCATGTGCTTTGTCGAACAAGAGAACGAGGCGATGCTGCGGTTTATGGAAAAAAGGCTGGGGCCGACGATTTTGCAACGGAAGCTCTGGATTGAAACGAACAAGGTGCTGGCACGGCAATATGCAGATTACCTGTGCTAAAGTGGATGAAAGGTGACAAGGCTTCCTGTATTCGCAGGAAGCCTTGTCCATTTCGCCCGTATTATTTTTGCGAATTTTGTTCCTTGCCCTCATTTTCTACCGAAAAGCGGAACAGACTTTCTTGAAGCTGCTGAGCGGTAATACTGAGAGATTCAGCTGCTTGCGCAATTTCTTTCATCGCTGCCAGCTGTGATGTTACTGATTGTTTTACCTCTCGCGTATGTTCGGAAGCGGAGCGACTGATCGCGACGATCTCGTTCATGGAGGCAGCCACTTCCTCCGTACCCGCTGAGATTTCTTCCGTAGATGCAGAAACCTCTTCCGTCTGCGCGGTAATCTCTACGATATTTCGGTAGATGCCCCCAACCATTTCTCCTGCCTGCTCGATCAGATGCACGCCTTGCTCCACTTCTGCTACGCCTGATAAAAGGGTTGTAGCAGCTTTATCAGTCATGGACTGAATATCATGTATCATGCTGGTGATATCCCCAAGGGAGTTCGTTGTTTGTTCCGCCAGCTTTTTCACCTCGCTCGCCACAACAGAAAAACCTCTGCCGTGTTCACCCGCGCGAGCCGCTTCAATCGAGGCGTTTAATGAAAGCAATTGCGTTTGCATGGCTATCTCATTGATGACTGCCACAATTGTTCCGATTTGTTTGGTCATCTGTTCGAGCTTGTCCATGTCTTCTGAGGATTGACCTACTGTTTTGCGAATCCCGTGCATATGGGTGACAACCTGCTGCAACAAAAGATTCCCTTGCTCCGCGTTTGCCTGCGAGTCCTGGGTTAAGGCGGAGACCTCAGTTGCAGATGTAGCTACTCGTTGGACCCCTTCCGCCATTTCGTTCATCGCGAGCGCCGTCTGCTGCGCCCCTTCATGCTGAGAATCTGTCCCTTGCATGATACTTCTCATCGCCGCATCGATTCGGTTGCCCATCTGTGCGGCTTCTGCCGAGACTGCCGTCAATTGCTGTGAAGAGCCTGCAAGAATCGCAACCGTGTCATGCGCCTGCTGAATCGTAGTGCGGAACGAATCGATCATCGTATTCAGACTATCCGCAGCGACTCCCAGCTCATCACGGGAAGAATCACGCCATTTCACAGTCAAATTGCCTGTGGATAATACCTGAAGGACAGTAGTCAAGCTTAACAGTCGCTTGAGAAGACGGCGAGTTAAGATATAGACAACAAGTACAAGTCCAATGCCTGATAAAGCCATGCCCAACAGCAGGAGCGTGTTGTATTGCTCGAGTTCTGTCAGCGCTTCTTTTACGGTAATGGTTGCCCCAACGGACCACCCGGTTATGGGGATGGGAGAGTAGGCAACATATTTTTTCACACCATCGGTGTCGGCTTCCTCAACCCCGCTTTCGCCCTTAATCATTTTGGTGGCGATACGGCCACGATCCCCTTCCTGTTCTGTAAACTTGGCTTTCATCACCAATTCAGTCTGCGGATGATACAGGACCGTACTGTCGCTGGACAGCAGGAAGTTGTATCCCGACTCTCCCAGCTTATAGACGTTCATGATTTCCGGCAGCTTGTCCAGCAGCAGGTCAATTGCAACAAATCCAAGGACTTTTCCTCCGTCTTTAACAGGCAGAATGGCACTGATAACCAGCTTGCCAGTCATCGCATCCACATAAGGATCGGAAAACCATACATCGTCCTTTGCTCCAGCCTTTTCATGCCATGGACGTGTTTGGATATCCCAATCCGGTTTGGAAAGTGTCTTCCCGTTTCCCAACAAAAAGTTCCCTCGTTCATGGGCAATCCATACCAACGAAAGCATCGGGTCTGTGCCAGCTATCGCATCAAGAGAAACCATCACATCCTGATAACGCGCATCCGTATGAACGGTATTCCTGTCAAGGTCGGAACCAAGCAGCTTGAGAACCTGTTGATTGGTCGCCATTTGTCGTACCAGAACCGCTTTCTCCTCTAACAGAGCATCTATTTCTGCGACAAGACTTTTGCTGTTCGTCTGGAGACTTTTTTCAACATTGCTCAAAATTAACGCGCGTGTTTCTGAATAAATCCAGTAGCCCAACAAAGAAAAGGTAATGAGAATGACACATGTCAGAGATAAAATCATTTTAAATGAGATGGTGTTTCGCCATGCCATAAAATTCCTCCATTGTCTGCATCTCTGCGTTAATTTCTTAGATAGTTAATGGATACCCTGAATTTGTTTATGTCGAAACATGGCGAATTTAACCAATTGCCTAACAAAAGAATAAATGGATAGAGATCCAGGGTTAGCTGAATTTCTATCCATTTATTTTGTGGGACGCACGACAGTAGTTGTGACACCTTGAGAATCACGATGTAGAAGGAACTTTTCTTCCGCTCGGCTGTTGCTTGGTGACTGTACGGTATTGCAGCTGTTTTCTCTGGAAGTGGTTGTTCCCAATCAGGGCAAGGATCACGAGCAAGGTGCCGCACAATTCGTAACGGCTGATCTCATAACCTTGAAACGCCATCATGGCAAAGGTTGTGATCGGAACGAGGTTGATAAACAAAATGCCGTTGAGCGGAGTGAGCAGCTTAATGCCTGCATTCCAGCTCAAAAGTGCTACAAAGCCGGGTAAAAGAACCATGAACGCCATTTCGTATTTAATGGACATCACCGTTTCGACGGTAGGAACCGGAAGCCATTGAAAGAGTGAGGAAATCGTGACAATCACGAAATTCACTCCTGTTCCTAAGAGACACGTCAACGTGGAATAACGAAGCGTAGACCATGTGTTAAAACGCCCACCGCCGATCGAGTAGACAACCCAACCCACGACACCGATGAAAATGAAGAACAGCGGAATCAAATGCTCACTTGCTGTAGTAAAGAAGGTAAGATTGCCATTGGTAATAACAAGGACCGCGCCGACCAAAGCTACGAGAATCGTTGCCAAAGTATAGTACGGCGGCAGCTTTCTAGTGGTAATGGACAAAAGTACAATCGAGATCATCGGCATGAGCACTTCCATAATGGATGCTGCAATCGTGCCCGGCTCTCCCATCAAATCCTGCCCGAGAAATACTCCCATATTGTAGACGGTAAACGCCATTGTTCCAAAAAACAGCAGCGACTTCCCGCGCCCCTCCAAACGAAAAGCTGACAAGCCTTCTTTTGCCCAGAGCAAACCGCACAAAATGATCGTTACGAAAAAATAGCGAAGAAATGAGAAGTAAAATGGATCGATTTCTTGCAGTGCGATGTGCGCAACTGGAAACATCGCCCCCCATGACATACTGGCGACCATGCAGAAAATAGACCCCAAAAGAAGTTGCTTGTTCATTATGCGATTTCTCCCTTTTCATATGTGTCCAAAAAGACGCTTTTTTGGACTTTCTCTTAGATGTTGACTTACCACATCATACTGGATGGAAATATGTTAGTATAATGATTGATAATAACTTTATGTATCATTTTTAGTGATAGATGAAAGGAAGGGGAGAAACATGGAGATCAATGATTTGAAAATATTCCAGATGGTCGCCACATTGGGCAGCGTGAGCAAGACCGCAGCCGAGTTGAGCTACGTTCAGTCGAATGTGACGGCGCGAATCAAGCTGCTGGAAAAAGAGCTGGGGACACCTTTGTTTTATCGCAACAAGCGAGGCATGACCTTAAATACAGAAGGGAAGCGCCTGCTCGAATATTCGCGAGAGATCATCGCCAAATTCGAAGAAATGCAAAAGTACTTCCATCGAGCTTCCGAGCCTTCCGGGGTACTGGAGGTTGGAATGGTCGAGACGATCAATGCCCTTCCTAAGTTACTATCCTCGTATTGCAGCCAGTATCCGCATGTGGATATTTCACTTAAGGCGGGCGTGACAGAGCATTTGCTGCAAAAGGTACTGGATCTCGCGCTGGATGGAGCGTTCGTGAGTGGACCGATCAACCATCCTTTGATCGAGCAAGAGCAAGTGTTTCAAGAGGAGCTTGTGTTGGTAACGAAAAGCAGTTCCTTCACTGCCAGTGATATCACAGGGAAAGCTCTTTTGCTCTACAAAAAGGGGTGCGGGTATCGAGAACGGTTAGAGACTTGGATGAAGGTAGAGGGCTTGATTCCGAAAAAAGTGATGGAGTTCGGTACGTTTGAGACCATTATCGGGGGCGTAGCAGCGGGGATCGGCATTACTATTTTGCCGAAGTCGGCCGTACATCACTTGGTCGAGAGCGGAACGGTGCATATTCATCGCATCCCGGAGCCTTATCATGAGGTGACAACCGTTTTTATTCGCAGAAAAGATTCATTTGTAACGAATACGATGCAAGCGTTTCTGGACGAAATCCGTTTGCAGAAAACAAAAGCGTAGCTGCTGTAATTTACTCCTTCCATCGTTCAGAAAATTATGGTAAATTTTATTTAAGAACAAACGTTCTGTATATGACTATGCAGAAGAGGGAGGGAGCAGCTCGATCGATGGACAGGTATACCGAAATTGACGAAGTGATCGCTTATATACATCGGCATTTAGACGAGCCTTTGCCACTTTCCCGGTTGGCGAATCATGTTGCGTATAGTCAGTATCATTTTGCGCGGATTTTTAAAGAAAGAATCGGTCTCCCGCCTCTTTATTACGTATCGACCATGCGACTCCAACGGGCAAAGGATTTATTGCTACGCACGAACATGAGTGTTCGCGACATCGGTCTGGAAATTGGACAGCAGAGCCTGGGGACGTTCTCTACCCGTTTTACGGAGCGTGTCGGGGTATCGCCTAGCGAATTTCGAGAAACGGCCCAGCTAGCGGAAAACCGTCTCCGTTCCTTGCAGCAGTTGACCGAGTGGACGCGGTTACATCCTGCCCCCGAGCGACCGATGACCATTGCAGGGACAATCGATTCCACAGAGCCTTTTCAAGGCGTCATTTTAATTGGATTGTTTCCCAAGCCGATTCCAGAAGGTCTTCCTTTATACGGCACATTGCTGCCCTCGCTAGGTCGCTTTTGTTTTACCAATGTCAAGCCGGGCACGTATTACTTGATGGCGACATCTGTTGCCTGGGGCATGCAGGCGATGGATTTTCTCTTGCCGTACGAGACATTGCGCACACGTTCCAAGAAACCAATCATTGTCACATCAACTGCAATCGTCCCTCATCAGCAAGTTACTCTTCATGTGCCTCATCCGGACGACCCTCCTATCTTGATTTCTCTTTCTTTGCTCATGAATAGATTCATTCAGCGGCTTCCTCAATAAGAACAAGAATCCCTTATTTTATACTGGCGGTCTTACGAATCATTGGACTGCCTTTTTGGCATGGTCCGGTTAGAATGGAGCTTCTTGGGAAAGCATACTATCACAATAGTCGAACTTTTTTTCGTGAGCAGGATATTGGACGAAAAAGTGAAATGATAACTAGGCGCGACTATCATGCGCAAAAGAAAGGAAAGCAGGGAACGAGAATGTCAAAGCCTTACAAAAAAGTTTTTTGGGCAGCCGGTTTTGGCTGGATGTTCGATGCCATGGATGTTGCACTTTTATCTTTTATTATGGTGGCATTACGACAAGAATGGGGTTTGACGGGGGAAGAGGCCGGGCTCTTAGGGACGGGCAATCTCGTCGGCATGGCGATTGGGGCGATTGCAGGTGGCTATTTGGCTGACCGAATTGGCCGCAAGCCAGTGTTTTTGCTGACTTTGATCTTGTTTGGCTTGGCGAGTTTTGCGAGCGCTTTCGCGACTGGTTTTGCGACCATGCTGCTGTTCCGCTTCCTGATGGGACTTGGTTTGGGTGCCGAGCTGCCGGTAGCCTCGACGCTGGTAAACGAGTTTGCGCCACCGGAGAAGCGGGGAAGTACGGTTGTACTGCTGGAGAGCTTTTGGGCGGTCGGTTGGATCGCGGCAGCCGTCATATCGTATTTCATCATTCCGGACTATGGCTGGCGTGTGGCTGTCATGATCGGGGCGTTGCCCGTCGTGTACGCTTTGTTTGCCCGTCGAAGCATTCCTGAATCTCCTCAGTTTCAAAAGCAGGCCGAGAACATTCCTGTTGGAAAGCTGTTGACGTCCCATCGCACAGAGACAATTACGCTGTGGGTCGTCTGGTTTGCAATTGCTTTCTCGTACTACGGTATGTTTTTATGGATGCCATCTGTTTTGGTCGACAAAGGCTTTACGATGATCAAAAGCTTCCAGTATGTGCTGATCATGACGTTGGCCCAACTGCCAGGTTATTTCGCGGCAGCCTATCTCGTGGAGAAATGGGGACGAAAATGGACGCTGGCGACCTTCTTGTTCATGACTGGGGTGATGGCCTTCGCTTTTGGACAAAGCACTGGAACCATGGAGCTGTTGGTAACGGGAGCCTTCTTGTCCTTCTTCAATCTGGGGGCCTGGGGTGCTTTGTACGCGTACACGCCAGAAAATTATCCGACACCGCTGCGCGCTACCGGTTCTGGTATGGCATCTGGTGTCGGAAGAATCGGCAGTATTATCGCACCGTATCTCGTCGGTTACTACTCGTCGCATCATTACAGCTACACATTCATTTTTAGTGTATTTACCACGGTGTTGATTGTGGGAGCAATCGTCCTGCTCATCTACGGACGAGAAACAAAAGTCCTTGCTAATTCGGGGCCTCGTACAGGCCAAGTGTAGCACGCACCTGCTCTATAACCTCACGTTTCAGTTCATGTGGCTCCAATACTTGAATATGCGGGCCAAAGCTGAGCACCAGCGAGCATGCTGACGCAAGTGTGTGAAATTCAACCTCTGCTTCCATCCAGTCGTCTGTTGCGGCTTGGGTGGAAGCTATTTTTATATAACGCTCCTGTTTTACAGCAGGCAACGTCCCTTTTTTGACGAGCAACCGCGCAGGATAACGTGGGAGACTGGACTTGAAGTCCAAAGTGGATTGTTCCCAATAAGAAGCGAGGTCGAAATCACTTGGGCGGAGGAAGCTATCATCTAGGAGTTGTGCATCTAAAAGTCGTGAAATCCGGTACGTTCGCATGTCCTCGTCCACTTTGGCGACCAAATACCAAATACTTCGCTTGGCGACGAGTCCGAGCGGGCAAACAATGCGCTCTACGGCCACATCATCGCGCATGTAACGAATGAACAGCTTGCGGGAGAGCCAAACGGCATCTTGAACGATTGACAAGAACGGAAACGTCTCCGTCGATTCATGCCAGCCAGCCCCATCGATATGAAGGAGCTGGCGTACGTGGATGGCATCCTGCTGAACAGTTTTTGGCAGTGCGGACAGCAGCTTGAGAAAAGCAGCTTCATAATTTTCATGCAGTCCGAGATCATTCAACAAGGCAGCTGGGGAGGCTACGAGCAGTGATTGCAGCTCATTTATTTTCATTCCGGTCAAATTACTGCGATACCCTTCTGCCAAAGCCCAGCCCCCATCTGCACCGCGCAGCGCATAGACGGGAACACCTGACGCACTCAAAGCTTCCATATCACGATGAACGGTTCGCTCGGATACCTCCAGCCTTTCTGCTAATTGCTTGGATGTCATGCGACCGTGGTTTTGCAAGAGTAACAGGATCGTAAGGAGTCGATCTGCCCGCATAAAAAGCCCTCCTAGAAGAAAGTCACAACATTACTTTGATTGTATCGTAACGAATATGACAGCAGTTGTCATATTTACTTCGTTATTCTTGACGCATGAATCGAAAAGGAGGAATTACGAATGAAACCATTACAAGGCAAAGTAGCGGTGGTAGCAGGCGGCACAAGAGGAGCAGGACGGGGGATTGCAGTCAGTCTGGGAGAAGCAGGGGCGACGGTATATGTGACGGGACGCACGGTGCGTGGTCAACACTCTGATATGGTACGTCAGGAGACGATAGAAGAGACAGCAGAGCTCGTGACGGCAAGCGGCGGAAACGGGATCGCTGTGCGAGTCGATCATACGCAGGAAGAAGAGGTAAAAGCGTTCTTTGAGCGAGTAAAAGCAGAGCAAAATGGTCAGCTCGATCTATTAGTCAATGACATCTGGGGTGGAGATCCGTTGACTCACTGGGGGACGCCGTTCTGGGAGCAGCCATTGGCAGACGGCTTATTGATGCAAGAACGCGCCATTCGTACGCATATGATCACCAGTCACTATGCGGTTCCACTTATGGTGGCACAGAAAAAAGGGCTGATCATCGAGATTACAGACGGAATCGACTATCGGTACCGAGGCAATCTGTACTACAGCTTGGCAAAAATCTCGACGATTCACCTAGCTGTGTCGATGGCAGAGGACCTGCGTCCACACGGGGTTACCGCGTTGGCTTTAACACCGGGCTTCCTGCGCTCAGAAGCGATGCTCGATCATTTTGGCGTGACAGAAGAAACGTGGAGAGAGGCAGCGAAGCAAGATAAGCACTTCCTCATGTCGGAAACACCTACGTACATCGGTCGAGCGGTAGTTGCGCTGGCTTCGGACCCGGCTGTCTCAGAAAAAACAGGGAAAACGCTCAGTACATGGGGCTTGTCGGAGGAGTATCCTTTTACAGATAGAGACGGCAGTCGCCCGCATTGGGGAAATTACGCCGAGGAGCAAGGGTTTTACCGCTAGTTTCAGGAGACATACAAAACGGCTCCTCAGATTCATTCGAGGAGCCGTTTCTTAGATTGCATCCAGTACATCCTCTTCCGTAATAGATGGAATCTCGTCTGACACAAACACGTTCTTATACTCGGTGCCGCTGTCCCCACCAGTCGCTTTAAATAACTGATTGGGGGTATTTGGAAACCATCTCGCGTGACCAACTTCTTCATCATAACCACCGTTGAGAAACAGAAGATACTCGCCTTCTGGAATTTCAGTCTGCTTATGATCCGCAATCGGAGCGATCTCTTTATCTTTATCAGGTTGAAAACCTACGATGCGGTACAGCTTGATCGTATCTCCCGCCTCAATATGGTGATCGGTGAGGTTTTGAAATACGTTGTCCACGGTTACTTCATACACATAGAATAAGAGCACTTCGCTTTTTTCTTCTTGTATGCTTTGGGAACGGTGCCTTTCAAAATAACCATGGCGTCTTGGGTGATTTCTTCTGCGGATGAAAAAGTTTTCGATAGCGCAAAACCACGTGAGGAGTGTGTGGGCTCCTTCGTCATGCAAGCAGAGCCGATCGCCAAAAGGAAAGCTGAAAGAGTGATGACACCAAGCCATTTTTTCACGGGACTCTCTCCTCACGCTCAGGCAGCTATGCCAACGGCTGCGTATTCTTCTTTTTCCCAAACCAGCTTTTCACGTTCCCATTCAAAATCAGATGGGTGATTACCCCCGCAATCAAGCCCCAGAAAGCAGCGCCGATTCCGCCAATGGAGATGCCGGAAATCGTGACGAGAAACGTAACCAGGGCGCATTCCCGTTCCTTCGCTTCGCTCATCGCCTGTGCGAGGCTGGAACTGAGTGAAGCAAACAGAGCCAAGCCAGCAATGACGGCAATCAATTCTTTGGGCAAGGCAGCGAACACTGAAGCCATTGTAGCCCCAAACATTCCAAAGATTAAGTAAAACCCCCCGCAAGCAATTCCGGCGATGTAGCGCTTGGCATGATCCGGATGGGCTTCTTTTCCCGTGCAAATGGCTGCTGTAATCGCCGCAAGATTGATTCCCGGTGAACCAAAAGGAGCGAGCAACAGCGACGCGATACCAGTAGTCGTTACGAGCGGTCCAGCAGGTGTATCGTACCCGTCTGCTTTTAAGACGCTAATTCCTGGGGCATTCTGAGAGGCAAGCGCGACGATGCACAATGGAATCCCCAAGCCGATGATCGCATCGAGAGAAAACGTCGGCATCGTAAAGACAGGCTGGACAAGGGACATCTGAACATTGTCCATTTGCAAACGCCCCAAAAGAAAAGCGGCACCCAAGCCGACAAAAAGCGTAAGCACAACGGCATACCGAGGAGACCAGCGTTTGGCGAATAAATAGCAAAAGATCATCGGCAGAGCCAATGCTGGCAGGTGCTGCATGGAAACAAAGACTTCTACGCAAAAGGACAGGAGAATCCCCGCGAGCATGGCGGTCGTAATCGACTGCGGGACGTATTTCATCAAGACGGAAAACAAACCGGAAACGCCGACGAGTGTAATGACCACGGCTGAAAAAATATACGCGCCAATCGCGTCGGGGAAGGAGTATACTGTCAAACTGGTGACCAAAAGGACCGCCCCCGGCGTCGACCAAGCCGTGATTACCGGGGTCCGAAACCAGATACTGAGCACAATACATGTTAAGCCGCTCCCAATCGAGATGGCCCAAATCCAAGAGGCGAGGACAGCATCGCTGAGTCCTGCACCCTTGGCAGCTTGAAAGACGATCAGCAATGGTCCCGCATAGGAGACCATCGTGGCGATGAGTCCAACAATAACGGCAGATAGAGAGAAGTCAGCAGGGATTTTTTTCAGGGTCGAGAAAGGTTTTTCGGGTACCACGACGTAAATGCCTCCTAGATGCTCCAATGCAGACGTTATGCTTTTTCGTTCAAAATGTAGCGAATCGTCCGTTTGGTGATGTTTAATTTTTTGCTTAAAAGCTGCCTGTTTCCATTCGTTTCGGTCAAGCCTTTTGCGATAATCGTTCGCCCGATCTCGCCTTCGAGCTGTTTAACCCGCTTGATCAAATAATCGAAGTCGATCCCGTCTACAGAGGTGACAAGGCGACTGATCGTATCGACAAAGCGCTCGCATTCGTGATCGATGACCTGCTCGATCCGTTTGGGGACAGTGGGTGGATGCACCTGTACCGTGCGGCTCCGCAAATTCGCTGGCAAATGCTCGGCACGCAGTCGTTCGCATTCGTGCAACGCGATGGTTTGATTCAGTACGTTGATCAGTTGGCGGACATTGCCTGGCCAATCGTAGCGCTGCAAGAGCTCAATGGCATCCTGCTCGATTTCAAATGGCCCTCCACTGCGCTTTTGCAAGTAGTAGTGCGCGATTGTGGGAATATCCTGAATCCGTTCGCGAAGAGGCGGAATCGACAGCTTGATCCCTTCCAGGCGATACAACAGGTCACTGCGGAAACGATTCATTTCGACCTCATGCTCCAAATCGCGGTTCGTAGCAGAAATAAAGCGAATATTGCTCTGACCGATCTGCTCGCCACCGACGCGCATGAACTCTCCCGTCTCTAGTGTCCGCAAGAGCTTCACTTGGATAGAAGGGGGAGCCTCCCCGATCTCGTCAAGAAAGAGCGTTCCGTTATGTGCCAGCTCGAACAAGCCTTTGCGAGATTTGAGCGCTCCCGTAAAAGCGCCCTTTTCATAACCGAACAGCTCACTTTCCAGCAAGGATTCCGGCACGGCTCCGCAGTTAAAAGCGACAAAAGGCTGCTGGGCACGATTGCTTGCTCCGTGGAGAAAACGGGCCATCAGCTCCTTGCCGGTACCCGTTTCGCCCTCAATAAGCACGTGGATCGCCTTTTTTGCTAATTTTTTGGCAATTGCGCATACATTGGCCATCGGACTGTCAGATGAATACACGATACCATATTGGGCGGCTTCTTGGGATAGGTGATCGCTGTGTTTGCTGGAAGAGGAGAGCACCGCGTCGATGACCTGCTCCAGACTGCTCAGGTCGTCGAACGGCTTCTCTAAGTAATCGCGCGCTCCCCATTGCATCGCTGTAACAGCCGATTTAATCGTACTGTAGCCCGTCATGATCAAAACTTCGCAGGCGGGAAACACGGCCTTGATCTGTTTGAGCAGCGTCAATCCGTCGGCATCTGGCAGCTTCAGGTCCACGAGTGCAGCATGAAAGCCGGTAGTATCCGTATGAAGCAACCGTTCCACGTCCTTGCTAGAATTGGCGACGACGATATCGCAGTCTTTTTTCTTGAGGAAATAGGTGAAAAAGGTAGTCACTTCTGTTTCATCATCCACGATCAAAATCCGTTTTTTCTCCATCGTTGTCCTCCTCGTCAGCTAACAGTGGCAAAAGCATCGTAAACTTGCTGTATTCTCCCTCCACGCTTTCGGCAAACAGCTTCCCGCCGTGTGCTTCTGCAATTCCAAGACTGACGGAAAGTCCAAGACCAGTCCCTTTTGTCCGTTCCTTCGTCGAGAAGAAGGGCTGAAAAATCTGTGAAAGCTGCTCTGCACAAATCCCTGTGCCGTTATCGTAAACGGATAAGCCTACGTAAGAGCTATTGTCTTCTTGTACGAGGAAGGAACGGATGACGATGTGTGGAGATTCCCTGCCTGCCACGGCGTCCCGTGCATTTAACAGGAGATTAATGACAATTTGCTCGATCTGATGACGGCTTCCATGAAACAGCAGAGGAGGCTCAGACATTTCCCGGGTTATGGTCAAGCCGGAAACAGACAGCTGGTAGCCAATCAGCCCCAGTACGTCCTCTACGACCTCGTCAATAGAGGTAGTGGAAAACAAGTACTCTTCCTGCCGAGAGAAAGTGAGCAGGTTTTGAATGATCTTTTTGCAGCGCACCCCGCATTGATAGATGTCTTTCATCAAAGGAGCCGCTGGTGCATCTGCATCTGTCATCTCGCGCATGAGCAATTGAGAGTTTCCGAGGATGGCCGTGAGCGGACTGTTCAGCTCATGGGCGATGCCGGCAGCCATCTCGCCAATCGCAGCCATTTTTGCAGATTGAATCAGTTGGGCTTCGATTTTGATTTTTTCACTCACGTCTTGAAAAAGCAGGCTGTTTTCTACGACGACACCGACATGGCTGGCGACAAGCTGGATCAATTCGGTTTCGTCCCGATCGACTGGCTGCTTTGTTTGGCGTAAGAGTGTCAGAAAACCAAAGGTCTGATTCAATTGGCTGCGCAGTGGAACAGAGGTGGCGTGATGCTCTGGCAGCACTTCCGCAAGGGTAAGATGAACCTGCCTGGTGAGCACAGGGGCTTCCACTGAAACAGGCTGTGTCAGCGTATGGCATTGCCAATCTCCGTCATTCCACGTGGCGAGATACGAGGAGAGCATGCCTCCCTTCACAATCGTCAGGGCAAAATGCTCGAACACGAGAATTTGCGAGAGCTGTGCAGCGATATAACTGGTTGTCTGTTGCCATGTGGCGTTGATCTGGATTTGTGTCAGCTGGTTAATCACGGCGAGCTGCTTGTTTTTCTTTTTCATCTCCTCGATCAGATAGACGAGCTCGCTGTAATAGCTTTTTCGCGAAGATTGAATCCCGGTCAATTTTTCTAGAATCTCTTGTTTAGTATGCATGGTAAACCTCCTACAAGGCTTGGCGAAACAACGTCGCGACATCGTGGACGGTCATGTCGCGAGGATTGGTCGTCATGCACACGTCCAGGACAGCGAGAGAACTGAGCAGGTCGATTTGCTCCGGATGCACCCCGATGTCCGACAACGATTGAGGCACCTCCAGATCGCTTACCAGCTCCTTGACCGCTTTGAGTGTGAGACGAGAGGCGGCATGTGTGCTAAAGCCCGCCGTGTTTTCACCGAGGCATTCAGCGATTTGCCTGTACTTTTCCGGTGCGGCGATGTAGTTGTACTCGAGTACATGGGGGAGCAGGATGGCATTCACCTCACCATGCGGAGCGTCAAGGAATCCCCCAAGCTGATGAGACATGGCATGCACAGCACCGAGTATGGCGTTGGAAAAGGCGATTCCGGCTTGAAGGCTCGCCATGGCCATCGCTTGCTTGGCCTCTGTATTGTATTGACTGGCGACAGATGGGCGCAGATGCTGGGCGATGAGACGTATGGCTTGCAGAGAATGCACCTCGGTCAGCGGCGTTGCGGCGAGCGAAATATACGATTCAATGGCATGTGTCAGCACATCTATGCCTGTATTGGCAGTGAGCAGCTTGTCCTTGGTCATCAAGGTTTGCGGGTCGATGATGGCGATATCGGGTATGAGCGATTTGGAGATAATCGCCATTTTCACCTTGCGTGCACTGTCTACAATAATGGAAAATTGCGAAACCTCCGAACCGGAGCCGGCTGTCGTCGGTACCATCACCATGGGAGGAAGAGGATGCCGGATATTATCGACCCCTTCGTATTGGACGATGCTTCCCTCGTTGGTAGCCAACAGTGCAATTGCCTTAGCTGCATCGATGGCACTGCCTCCGCCAACACCGAGAATGGCATTGCATTCCTTGGCGCGATATTCAGCAATCCCGGCATGAATCTCGTAATCTTTCGGATTGGCTGTCACGTTGGTCCATAAATGGTAGTCGAGCTTTTGCTGCTGCAAGTAAGAGATGATCCGCTCGACCCAGCCTGCGCTTGCCACCCCCGGATCACTGACAAGAAAGACGCGAGAAGCTCCCAATCTGCGCAAGCTTTCCCCTACCTGACCGAGAGACTGGTTCCCGAAAATGATTTCCGGCGTCATGAACTTGGATATTTGCATGCTTTCGCCCCCTTTTTCCACTACGTAGTAATACCGCAGGCAGGGAGGAATACCCTTTTTCGGCCAAAAGGTTGGCAAGTGGGCCGTTTTTTCGGCTCATGTGCCGCAATATCGGCTGCGTGGAAGAAAACAAGCCGCATAATGACTCGTTTTTAAAGCGCTTTCATGTTGGCATACTGCTTGCAACTAGTAGGAGGCAGGAAGAACACCTGCCCTTTGCGCACATGCCTGAAGGGGATAAAAGAGGAGGAAGGTCAAGATGAAAGCAGCAGTAGTCAACGAGTTCCATCAAAAGCTGGAAGTAAAGGAAGTCGCCATTCCAGAGGTCGGACACGGTGAGGTTCTGGTAAAAATCAAGACGTGTGGTGTCTGCCATACGGACCTGCATGCGGCACATGGGGATTGGCCTGTAAAGCCAAAGCTGCCTTTGATTCCTGGACATGAGGGCGTAGGTGTTGTCGAAAAGCTGGGGGAAGGTGTTACCTCGCTGAAAATTGGTGATCGGGTAGGCATTCCGTGGCTATTCTCTGCTTGCGGCGAATGCGACTACTGCCTGACAGGCTGGGAGACCCTGTGCATGCAGCAGTTAAACGGGGGCTATTCCGCCGACGGTGCTTATGCAGAATATTGCGTAGCGCCCGCTGCTTACGTCGCGCGGATTCCTGACGAGCTGGGCGATGTGGAAGCAGCGCCGATCCTGTGCGCTGGGGTAACCACCTATAAAGCATTGAAGGTAGCAAACGTGAAGCCAGGTGAATGGGTAGCGATCTACGGCATCGGCGGCTTGGGGCATGTGGCTCTCCAATATGCCAAGGCGATGGGTTACAACGTCGTAGCGGTCGATATTCACAAGGAAAAGCTGGACTTGGCCAAAGAACTAGGGGCAGATGTGACAGTAAACGGCAGTGAGGTTGATCCGGTACAAGCCATTCAAGAGCAGGTGGGCGGTGTCCACGGGGCGATCAGTGTGGCAGTTACCAAGAAGGCGTTTGAACAAGCCTACAAATCCGTTCGACGCGGCGGCTCCCTCGTCGTTGTTGGCTTGCCGAATGCAGAGCTGCCGATTCCGATTTTTGACACGGTGTTGAATGGAGTGACAGTAAAAGGCTCCATCGTGGGGACGCGCAAGGATATGCAAGAAGCACTTGATTTTGCGGCACGCGGCAAGGTTCGTGCGATTATCGAGACGCAGCCGCTTGATCAGATCAATGATGTATTGGAGCGTTTGGAAAAAGGTCAAATCAATGGTCGGGTTGTTTTGACGATGGAGTAATGAAAGGATAGGTGAAGCTGTTGTCGGGCTATGCTTTTCGTAAGCATGGGCTGGGCGACAGCTTTTTATTTGTATGAAGGATAGCCAACAATGGGTAATCATTAAAAAAGCAAAATAATAAATGAATCAGTGAAGTGAAGCAACGTAGTATGGCTATCTCATAAGGCTAATTATGGCCAAGGGATACCCTTTCATTTTTTCTTAGTATCCTGCAATAATTTGTAAAAAACCAGAAAAAAGACCTATGTAAAAACATGGATATATAATCTAAAATTTATATGTTATGTAAAAAACAGGGATAATGGAGGCGTTTTTTTGAAGAAGTACCTAAGAATATTTTTAGCTTTCGTTCTATTATTAACAGTTTCAGTCCCAACAAGCTATCTTCCAAATGCGGTGCAAAGAGTGTCTGCGTCCAGTTTACAAGAGGTGAATCTCCCAAGTTCTGAAGAAGAGACGATTGATCAAAGCGTAAAATCATTATTCGCATCTCATGAAAAAGTGGAATTACGACTCGGGGAATCGACAAACGTTCGTATCTTCAGTGACTCTTATAGCAACAGTGGCGATGTAACTCAAGAGGTCTCTTGGACCCCAAAAAAGAAAGGCATTGTATCTATTAAAGACGGACAGTTTTCAGCAACAGCTATTGGTTCAACTTTGGTAACTGTTCAGTATGGAGAACAAGAATTAAAAATTCCTGTTCAAGTATCACCTAATCAAGAGAACCTAGAGATTAAGGCAAGTGAAAATGAAGGAAGTGCCATTTTAAGCTGGGAAAATGTAGATGCTACTAGTTATACAGTGAAACGAGGAGAAAGTAAGAGGAAATACGAAGTTCTTGCGGTTGATCTGAAGAAGAACACTTTTTCTGATGATACAGTCAGACCTGGTACAACCTATTACTATAGGGTTGAAGCAAACTTATCTAATGGCGATTCCGTTGTTTCAAAGCCAGTGAAAATCAAAATGAAAAAAGGACAGAATGACTTTACATTAGAAACTGATTCTACTAGGCTTGACCTTCAAGTCGGTGAATCCAAATCAGTAGAAATAATTGCAAGGTTTACAGATGGTACGACTAGAGATGTAAGCACCAAGATAGAATGGAAAGTCGAAGATGAGAGTATTGTTTCGATAACCACCGAAAAGATAGAAGCAATGAATGCAGGGAAAACGAGGATCATCGGCTTTTACAATCAAAAAGAAATCCAACTGGAAGTATCGGTTGGTACCGATGAATCTATTCACCTTAGTGCGCAACAAGAAAACGAAGAAATCCAGTTGACTTGGAGTGAATGGTCAGAAAACTCAAAGTATATTGTACAACGTCGAGTTGGCAATGAAGACTTCGAACAAATAACGGATGAATTGTGGGCAACAAATTATAAGGATACCTCATTACAAAAGGGAGCCACTCATGAGTATAGAATTATTGGGCTTGGCACCGATGGATCACAAACTTTATCAAATGTAACTACTGTACAGATACATCAGGATGAACCTACATTAATTCCTTCTCTTCATAACGTAGCTTTAGATGTAGGTGGTGAAAAACAAGTAACCGTTGAGCTTCAAAATCCAGATGGCACAATGAAAGACGTTACAAACGAGGCTCTTTGGAAGGTAAAAGACGAAGCGATAATTAGTGTTAGTAATGGCAAGATAACTGCACATGCTGAAGGAACAACACTGATCAGTGTTTATTATGAAGATAAGATGGTAGATATTGAAATTGATGTAACTGATCCTCAAGAAGGTATTGATCTTGATGTAACTCCAACAATGAACGGGAATGTTCTTCGTTGGAATACGGAAGACAAAATTACGAGTTATAGCGTAAAAATGCGCAGCAGTAATTCTCAAAGTTATGAAGAGTTAATTTCAAAACTAACGGAAACCTCCTACGTAGATCATTCCATTGATCAAAATTCTGATGAATCTAGATACTATGTAGTAACGGGCATGACTAACTGGTGAAATGCTTATCTCGAATGAGGTAGAAATTACCTCACAAAAGAATGCATTGAATTCCGTTCTTCCAGAGGAGATCAAACCATTAATTACACCTGGTCCTGTCGAAGATACAATCGGAGCTTCAGGGTATAACTGGTATTCTATTACGTTACAAGAGAATCATACGTTAAGCGTATTTACACCTGATCTTCAGGGGAGAGGGACCTCTAAAGACATTTACAGTGATCCAAATCAACCATCATTAGCTTACACAACAAAGAATACCTTAACGTATACACCCAAAACCACCGGTACTTACTATATTAAAATAAAGGGCAACAGTGGACAAAAAATTACTATCTCTGCTGGTGATGGATCTAGCATTGAGCAAGCATATGCAATCGTTTTTGATAAAGACGATAAAAAGAGTATAGGAAAATTCTCAAGTCCTGGTAACGATAGTATCTACTTTGCTGCGGAGTTGACAAAGGGATATAACTATCACATTTGGGGAGACCCATTAGTTAAAGGCTGGGTTTTGTGCGATAGCGCACAAAGAGAGGTTTTATCCGGTACTACTTCACGTACTGATATCAAGGTTGATACAAGTGGAACATACTATATTAAATTGTTAACCGGTGAGAATGCTGGGGAGCACGAATACTATATTCTCAAATCGATCCCTCTATCGGTATCTACGCCTCAAAGCTATACGATTGGGCCAGAAAAGAAAATATGGTATCAAGTGAAAGCAAAAGCAAATCATACCTTAAGAGTTTATACACCAGGTTTGAGTGGTTTTGGTGCCGGTATGTACTTATACGATGATCCGAACAAACCTGCTATAAAAACGGTTTCTTTAGACACGCTTACTTTTACCCCTACGGAAACGAGTACCTATTTTATAGTAGTTTCAGGAAGTAGCGGAAAGACAGTTTCTATCACAGCTGGTGATGGGTCTGATCTTAATCAAGCATATTCGGTTTCTTTAGATGGGATAAAAGGAACGATTGCTACTTTTTCCACTCCGAGTAATGATAGTATCTTCTTTCGGACGGAATTAAAAGAAGGATTGAATTATCATCTTTGGGGAAAAGGCTCTTCACCGCTTGAAGGCTGGGTCTTGTATGATAGTGCAAAAAAAGAAATCCTATCTGATACTACTTCACGTATGGATGTAAGGATCGAGACAAGTGGAACGTACTATATCAAGATGCTAACTGGAGGAAGTGGTGGAGAAAATAAGTATGAATGGCTCGTATCCACACCAGTATCGTTCCCAGCGCCTCAGACAGATACTTTTGGCTCATCTAAAGACATTTGGTACATTGTAAAGGCACAAGCAAATCAAACTATCAAAATAGTGCAAAAAGGACTCAGTTGGACAGGATCAATAACTCTTTTAGATGACCCAAATGGTTCAAAAATTGTATCTTCTTCGGGTGATACTCTTACTTATACTGCCTTGACTTCGGGGATATATTTTATTCGGATAACCGATCAGAATAAAGCTCCTGGTGATGTGGTTACGATCAATATAGAAGGGGTAGAACCATGGCAGCCCCCCTCTACATCGCCATCTACTAACCCAGAACCTGAGAATATTGAAATTTTGAAAGAAAATGAGCCTATAGATGTAACAGCAAACTCTGGTAAGAGCTTGTACTACAAGTTTACTCCTCCAGTTTCTGGGAACTATCGATTTTTTACCAGCCCATTTAAGAACGAAGGACCCGAAAACGATACGTACCTTCAATTATATTCTGATGATACGTTCACAACATTATTGGCAGAAAATGATAACGT
This sequence comes from Brevibacillus sp. NRRL NRS-603, assembly GCF_003013445.1. Lineage (NCBI taxonomy): Bacteria > Bacillati > Bacillota > Bacilli > Caryophanales > Paenibacillaceae > Brevibacillus > Brevibacillus sp. NRRL NRS-603. The sequence continues at coordinate 211,070 of NZ_PXZN01000024.1, forward strand.
TCCGGAGGGGCCATATGGAAAGCTCTTCTCGAAGCTTGAATATCACTTGAGTGCAGGCACAGCATACTATTTAAAATTAAGCGCTCCCAATGACAGTTTGAATACTCGTATTACAGTTGAAGCAGTGGATGCCGATAGCACAAGAGAAGGCGCAATTCCAGCTAACTGGAATGAAATATACACGGATCGATTATCCTCGGCGTATGATATTGATTACTTTAAACTAACTGTTGATGAATTAGCATACTTAAACCTATATGTTGATAATAATGTGTTAATTCTAGAAGACGAAAATGGAAGCCCACTAAAAATCTTCTCTCCTAATATGGAAGAGAAATTGTTTCTTCCCCAAAAAACGGGTACTTATTATGCGAAAGTGATCTGGAATAAAAAACAAACAAACCAACATAACCAATTGCTTTCAGAACCTGAACCATGGGGTGACGGTAGGTATAATGCTGGATTTCATGGTTTAGAAATAGCTTCGCAAAATAAAACACTAGACACCACAGCAGGAAATGAAAAGTATGTTACGTTACAATGGACATTTAATAAGAGCCACCCTACTGTTGTCATTCAGGTTCAACATAAGGGCCAAGTGGTGTACGAAGAAACACGAAATAATGTACAAGCAAAAACAAATCAATTTACGTGGCATGGCAGATACAATCGACTTGAGCCTGGAAAACGCGCAGGAAATGGCACGTATTTTGTAAAGTTGTGGGCGACAGATGCACCCCAATATGAAATTACTGGAACAATTAGTGTATTGAATACCATTGAAAAAGAAGAAATGACTGTCCAAGAAACAATAAACTATTATAATGCCACTGTTTCGCCAGCTAACATCAAACTGATGCAAGAACACTTAACCAAGATGTTGTTTTACGATGGGCCTACCAAAGGGGAATATAACGAAGAGTTTCTCATGTCTGTAATTGCTTTTGAGATGGTAATGAACCGGAGTGCTCATGGTGATATCAACATGAGTTTTGGAGGCGAACCTCTGGAGGAAAAAGGGGAAGTTACGGATCGCTTATTAATATATGGTGGTAAGGGCGCATCATTAGGTTACGATAGATATGGGAAATTTGCAGAATTATTAATTACTGGCGACCTTTATATCTATGAAACAGCAGGAGACTACATTCCTCAATTTAGAGTATTTACTAAGGGTGGGAAAATACTAAAAGCAGCCGTAAAAACTTTGGATGATTTGTTTGATGATTGTAACTGTTTTCCAGCTGGAACACTAGTTTTAACAGACGAAGGTGAAAAATCTATCGAGGAAATTAAAGTAGGGGATAAGGTTCTTGCTAAGTCTGATGAAACTGGCGAAGTAGCATATAAAAAAATTGTAGGGCTGTTCCAAAAACAAGCAGATGAAATCTATTATATCCACATAAGGAATGAAATCATAGAGGTTACAGGAGAGCATCCTTTTTGGGTTGATAATAAAGGGTGGACTCTAGTAGAAGACCTGAAAAACGGTGACTTGCTTGTATCGAGTGACGGTACTAAACTCGGAATAGATAAAATAGAAAAACAGAGAAAAAGAGTAAAGGTTTATAACTTTGAGGTTGAGGACTTCCACTCGTACTTTGTATCAGATCTTCGGATTTGGGTTCATAACTGTGCATTGAAACATGTATATAAGTCAATTAAAGATGCACCAGAATATCCACAAGGGTTTTCAGCTGCTAAAAATGGAACAGTGAAGCATAATATAAAAAATTTAGAGTTACTTGATCAATTACGCGAAATTGAACCGGGCGCTTGGGATAAAGTTTATAAGGATGGAGTAAATGCAAGCGGTAGAAAAATCTCAATCCACTACTTCCAAAGTCAATCTGGTCAGGTGTTCAATGTAAAAGTAAAAAATAATTGGAGTAATTCGTCAAGTCGTATGCCTTAGTAAGGAGTGGAAATGTCAATATGCAAATTAAATTAGTGGAATCAATAGAAATTCAAAAATTTTTATGTGTATTAAACATCGGTATGCTTGATTCTTTGCTTGAAGGAGCTGTAACGTTTGAAGAGGCATATGCATACCTGTACCGCCCATATGTAGCTCAACTATTAACTGATAATGAAGCGAACAAGGAAATGATTGAATTATTCGAAGAATGTTGCATGCTGGAAGATATAAAGGATATTGCTCCTAATAAACTTAAAGAGGCAATAATACAGAAAAAGAAAGAAACATTAGATTTACTTAAATCCATCTCTAATACTGGTAAGCCAATGTATTGGCTCGATAATTTTGATGAATGATATGAATGATTTTATGACCTTGAAGGACCCTTTCAAGGTCATTCTCCCCTAATCTCCTTCCAGAAGAATCTTTAGGCTCAATCAATTCTAAAACCCCAGTAGAAAATACGGATTTCCTACTGGAGTTATTCATGAACCAATCTAGAACAATATCTGTTGCAGCTAGACAAACCTAATTAACTGAACGCTACAATTCCAAGTGAAAAGATAAGTAGAAAATGGATGAAGCGGAAATACTGGAGTTTATGACAATGAATTATTGATGAGCGTAGTTTCATATCAAGTCGTTCTTAACAAGTGGAGTACCGAATCTTGGAGGCTTGTGTAAGGAATGGATTCCACAAGCTTATCTTTCTCAATGTAATGACGTCTGATAAGTCATCCATTCGACAGTACAACTTAAAAGAATTCATGCCACATTCAGTAAACCAATTGCTCAAATTCGCATAAAGGCTTCATCCACTCAAATTTGGATTGAAGCCTTTTATGTTGCCAAGTATAGGTATGATCAATCCATTTTTCTTCCTTTACTCTAGTAAAAAGTGTAATCTATTTAAAAAATGATTCAAATCGATTATATCATTCGTGGTTTATTGTGCTATCATATCCATAAAAAGGAATCATCAGGAGGGTGTATTTGCTGTGATTTCAGAGGGAAAGACCTTTGGGGGCATATTACGAGTATATCGAAATAGAGCAAACTTAACACTGACTGAGTTATCAGAAAGAACAGGTGTAGCTTCTGGAACCATTAGTAAGATAGAATCCGATGCCTTTACTTTACCAAACATGCAGCATGTTATGAAACTGGCAAAAGAACTAGATATTCCACTCTATACAGCGATCGTACCCTATTTACATAAAATTAAGCGCGAAGCGACACTTCGGACTCTATTAGAGGCTGTGATGCAAGAGAGGAATGTGGTTCTTACCAACAAAGTCGCTTTGCAATTGCTAAATTGTCCCAAAAGCAATACATTTCTTTCTTTAGACTATCTGTATCAAACCGCCGGAACGGAAGCGAGTGAAGAACTGCGCTTGGCTCTTTATGACGTGATCTGTGACTACTCACGTGAGAATGGAATTCCTTTGTATCTGGCAAGGTCGCTTTTCCAACGATACATGATTCGACGCGAAAACCTAAGCCAGCTAGATCAAACCTATGTAGAAGGGAAGGAGCTATTGCACTATACGTCCTATCTGCATATCAATGAGCGAATTTTAACCTACTACAAATTTTCCTTCCATGCATTGCGTCTAGGATTCTATTCAGATTGCATTCATTTGTGTAAACAAGGGCTTGAAATCGATCATAGTCAGAGTGAGCAAAAAGCAGCAGCGATCCTTGCGATCATCATTTCCTACTTTGAGCTGGAAGACTATACATTGGGACATTTTTATCTGGAGAGATACGAAATGTTCGATTATCCCGAGGTGCATAAACATGCCAGACATATTCGGGGGAAACTATACGGAAAGACGGGGAAATTTGATAAAGCCATTCCGGTATTACAAGAGTGTCTTGCGCAACAAGCACAGGATGACAAAATTGTGATCGCGAATGATCTGTTGGAGATTTATCTCCAGGTAGGAGAAGAAAAGAAAATTCGTGAACTATTTTTGGCAGAAGCATCGATTTTGCCAGAGAATTTAACTACTCCGAATCAATACAATCAAATGGGACTGTATTTCCGAACGAAGGGCATCTTTTACATTCAAAAAAACGAAGTAGACCTGGGAATCGATAGTCTTGTGGAGAGCGTGAATTATTATCGGGCAATCAATGAGATAAAACAAGCAGATAAGAGTCTTAGTGTTCTTTTTGAATTCTATGTGTCACAGAAAAAAAATCTTCCTGTTGGTATACTCCATAAATTGGTAAACGTGTATAATGGAAGTAGTAATCATAGATCCAAACAGGAGGTATAGGTCATGAAGAAATGGATATTGTCTTTGTGTATGTTAACCGCCTTCATTACAATGCCAGTTTTAGTAGAACAACCAGCCAAGCAATCTAATCTATTTATACAATATGGCTGGCCGGAGCCTTGGTAATCATCTTTTATTCTCTGACAGTAGAAACATAAGCAACATACTGAACCATACAATCAATGCCCTCCAATTGGAGGGCATTTCTTATTCGTACAAAATGTTTCATGCACGAAGAAATCCAAAGCTGTACAGAAGTCGGAAGACAACATTTTTACTTGAGTAATTCGTTATAATTAATTATAAATAGTTATATATAGTTATAATTGGTATGGGGGTAGCGGATGCAGATGGTGACGACGACGATGGTCGATTCGCAAAAATTATGGATGGTGGTAAAGCGGATGGAGCCTCATTTGATCCGCAATCAAGCCAATATGGAGAAGCTTTTGAAAATGCTCATGATCCACGATGTTTCGAACGGCGATATCAAAGAGCTTTGGAGCGAGCTTGAAAGCAATGAGACGTATGAAGCGAAAGTGGCTCATGCCATTATTCGTCTGAGCAACCAAATCGAAATCTAATTGACTACCATATGCTGTGTCCCGTGCGGACTGGCTATGGTAGTTTTTTTATGCTTTCGCACACAATGGGCGCATGTGCCATAGGCTGTTGGTAGCTTTTTTGCTGAGGTGATACACATGAGACCCCCGGATAATCAGCCAGATTTTATCGGTGCTCTTCTAAGTATGTTCCTTGGAGTCGTCATATCATTCGAGGCCTATCGTCTGGAGGCATTTTCGACGTCCTTGTACGTAGGGGATCACACGCTTCCTGCGATTCTCGGCTTATTGTTTTTCTTGCTCGGAGGTGTGCTGCTGGTCCAATCATTCCGTGTGACGGAGGAAGCCTCTTCTCCAAATCCTGGACCGCTTTTTCCTGGGAAAAGGCTGCGTCTGCTGCTTTGCTTTTTATTCCTGTTGCTGTATGTCTGGCTGCTCGGCGCGATTGGCTACACAATGGCTACGCTAATTGTCTCCTTTACATTTTTTATACTGATCGGCAGCTATCGGTGGCGTACGTCCATCGTGTACTCCGTCCTTTTGACAGGGGGGCTGTATGTGGTGTTTATCTACTCGCTGCATATCACACTGCCTGGAGGAGATTTGTTTTAGAGCAAGCATGATAAGGAGGTGCTGATCATCGAGACGTTCCAATTACTACTGGCTGGTTTTGCTTCAGCCCTTACGCCGGAGCATTTGCTCATGGCAGCACTCGGCGCTCTTATTGGCACCTTTGTAGGTGTATTGCCCGGCCTCGGTCCCACCTCTGCCATCGCGATTCTGCTTCCGGTGACAGCCGTTCTGGAGCCGACACAAGGGATGATCATGCTGGCAGGTATTTATTACGGTGCCATGTACGGTGGCTCGACGACAGCGATTCTGCTCAATATCCCGGGGGAGCTATCATCAGTTCCCACGTGTCTGGATGGCTATCCGCTCGCGAAAAAAGGGAGAGGTGGGCCGGCACTGGGGATATCCGCAGTGGCTTCGTTTGGTGCAGGGGTACTGGGGGTCATCGGTCTTGTATTTTTCGCTCCGATTCTAGCAGATCAAGCGTTAAAATTCGGACCGCCTGAATATTTTGCGCTGATGATTTTGGCTCTCACGCTGATGGTCAGTCTGTCAGGAGGATCATTGGTCAAATCGTTTTTGATGGGGGCATTCGGCTATACGCTCGCTTTAGTTGGGCTGGGACCATCCTCAGGAATGCCGCGCTTTGATTATGGCGTCCCCGCGTTGGTCGGCGGCTTTGACATGATTAGCATCATTATCGGATTGTTTGCGATTACAGAAGTCCTCAAAGGGATTGATGAAAAACGCACAGCCACCCTGATTGGCAAGCCAGGCAGCGTCTACCCGAAAAAGGAAGACTTAAGAGCAAGTGCCGGGCCCATGTTGAGGGGCGGGATTGTCGGCTTTTTTCTTGGATTGCTGCCGGGCTGTTCGGCTGCGATCACATCGTTTTTGGCGTACGATATGGAGAAAAAACTATCGAAGCATCCCGAAAAGTTCGGTCAGGGAACGATCGAAGGGGTGGCGGCACCAGAAGCAGCGAATAATGCAACAAGCAGTGCGGGCTTCATCCCGCTGTTTTCGCTCGGAATTCCATCCTCACCGCCACTGGCGATTTTGTTGGCAGGCTTGATGATTTACGGATTAACACCGGGCCCTGTTTTGTTTGAACAAAATGCGAGCTTTGTCTGGACGGTCATCGCCTCGATGTTTGTGGGGAATGCGATGCTTCTCGTGCTGAACCTCCCGATGGTCTGGGTGTGGGTCAAATTGACGAGGGTGCCATATGGCATCATGGCTCCGATCATCTTGATGTTCTGCACGATTGGGGCATACAGTGTCCGGAACAGTATGTTTGATGTGTGGGTAGCGTTTTTGTTTGGCGGACTTGGGTATGTTTTTTCCAAATATAAATGGCCCGTTGTTCCGCTGGTTTTATGCTTCATCCTGGGACCTCTTCTGGAAGAATCATTCATTCAAACGATGGCGATGGGATCGGGTGATCTTAGCATTGTTTTGTTTCGGCCGCTATCATTGACCATCTTGCTGGTAGCAGGAGCACTCTTGATCATCTCTATGATGCTGAACCGCCGGACACAGCAACGGTTGAAAGAAGAGCGAGATCGGGGAGTAGATGTCGCGTAGGGAGGATAAGTCATTGAAAGGGTATAAACAATGGGCGGCTGTCATGATGTCACTGCTTTTGGGGGTAGCCGTCAGCGCATGTGGAAATCAAGGTACAGCCGAGTCGGCCTATCCATCGAAGCAGGTGGAGTATATTGTGCCGTATTCTGCCGGGGGCGGAGTCGATCTCGTGGCCAGAGCGGCAGCAGATTATTTGAGCAAGGAATGGGGGCAGCCCATCGTCGTCGTCAACAAGGCGGGAGGTGGTGGGGCGGTAGGAGCGGAGTATGCTTTAAAGCAAGCCAAAAACGATGGCTACACAGCTCTTGCTGTCAATGTATCCAATACGACCATGCTCGCTGCCGGGATGAAAACACCGCCGATTACAAACGAGGATCAAGTCTATACAGCCAGGATTGGCAAAGGGACGCTTGCTTTTGCTGTGAAAGCCGACGCGCCTTGGAAAGACTTCGCTGAATTTTCCGCGTGGGTGCGCGCGAATCCAGAGCAGTTAACATGGACTTCTGTAGGCCCAGCAGGCTTTTCCGCTTTTGGGGTAGCAGAGTGGCTGGATGTGATCGGAGCTGACTTCGCCAAGACGAGAATGATCGTGACGAAAGGCGCCTCTGATTCCGTCCCGAAAGTCGCTGGAGGGCACGCAGTTTTAGCAGTGCATACAGTGGGGGAGATCATGCCGATGCTGCAAGCGGGCAAGGTCAAAGTCCTCGCCGTATCCGGTGACACGCGAAGCCCGTTCCTGCCTGATGTCCCGACTGCGGAGGAGCAAGGGATTCAAGGCTTGTCGGTTTTCTGGTGGACGGGAGTGTCTTTTGCCAAAGGAACGCCAGAGTCAGTTATCCGCAAATGGGAAGAAGCGATTGCCAAAATGGAAAAGGACCCAGCCTTTTTGCAAAAGCTGAGTGAAATCCAAGTGGAGCCGGCCTATGCGGCAAGTGAAGCATTTACGAAGGAAACACAGGCAGAAACGACGTACTACTTGGAATTGGCGACCAAGAAGGGCATTCGAAAATGAGGGCGATGAAAGAAAAAGGGAGAATGGCCTGTAGCTGTTCTCCCTTTTCCATCTATCTATTTAGGTATCCGTTTTTCGTACCTGAATTTATAAAAACCATTCGCTGCGTTCGGCTCAGTCTCGCCGACCTTTTTGTAACCGCATTTCTCGTAAAAGTGTTGGTTGCGTACGGCTTCATAGCCAGTATCGAGCGTCCACTTCTTGATGTGTGGATACGCGGCCTCCATGAACTGCATGGTTTGGCTGCCGATACGCAAGTTTTGCTTATCAGGATCGACATAGATGATCCCCAGTTCCAAATGCTCATGATCGACTGGAATGAGGCAAAAACCGCCGACGATCTGGTCGTCCAGCAAGATCGTATAGTAATGGGCCTTTTGCATGAACAAAATATGCTGGTCAGGCTGGTCATGTCCGGCAGGGCCCTCTCCGTACTTTTCGACGTCTTCTGCGAAGCAGCGAATAGCAATTTGGGTGAGTTGCTCTGCATTCGCGGGGACAGCCTTTTTGAAAAAAACCATAGGACTCATGAGATCATCTCCAGTTCGTCTGACTAATGATTAGTAAAATTCTCCTATATAGCAGACGGATGAACCCACAGATTGGTTACCCACTTATTTTTCTCATGAAGCTTTCCAACGGTCCTCGCACGAACCAACGTCTCCATATAAGCGTGAGCACAATGGAAAAGAGGAAGAATCCTACGGCGTAGAGCATCGCAAAAGTGAGCGTTTGATTTTCGAGTCTGCCAATGAAGGCGAGGAATCCGAGCCCGATAATAATATGGCTGACGTAGTGTGTCAGTGTCAGCTGTCCGGTTTTTACCCATGTCTGCGTAAACCAGCTGTTTGCGAATTTTTCCGCAAAGCTGACGCACAGAAGGATGATGATGACAGCCGTGCTTGAGCTGGATAGCACATAAAACAGGTTGGGTGGAACTGGTTTCGTTCCCCATAAAAATAGAGCCATCTCGTTTCCGACGACCGGAATAGAGAGCTTGATCAACCCATACGAAAAAACTTCCAAGCTGACGAACAGGGCAGTTGCCCAACCCAACATTTTTTTGCGTACAGATCGATCGAGCAGGTTTCGTCGACCCAGCCACAAGCCGAGAAGGAAAAAGCACATCCATGGAAATACCGGGTGATAACCGTTGTACAGCAGGTTGCGCAAGAATCCTTCGACTGTCCAAAAGTCAAGATACTCGATAAAGGGATGCCTCGAGTCCCACCCTTGCAAATAGTTGAGCGACAGCTGTAGCGCTTGAGCTGTGAGCAGGATGCCGCTAAATGCGAGCAGAAGCGTTTTTCCAGATACGACGAGGAGGAAAGAGGCGATGAGCATATACACACCGTAGTAATGCAGGATGTCACCGCTCCAACCACCGAGATAAAGCAACATCCCGGCCACAAATAAAAACAAGGAGCGGTTCCAAAGGACGCGGCGGCTAGTCTGCAAGAGGGCCGAGTCGCCTGAGATCCTCGCTTTTTTTGTCATAAACGCAATGCCAATTCCCGCTAAAACAACAAATACGGTAGAGGCTCTGCCTTGAAACAAACTGGATAAAGCAATGAGCCAGTCAGGTCCGTTATGCTCTGCGTTCAAGATGACGACGTAATTGACGATCATCATGCCCAGCATGGCCCACGCCCTCGCAAAATCGAGACCAATGACTCTGGTAGAAGACACTTTCATCAGGGTTCTTTCCTCTCCACTTTTATTTACTTACCGGTAAGTAAAATATAATGGGCTAGATTGTAAATAGCAAGCACTAAAATGTTGGAGATGGAGAAGCACAACTGTCCTTTGCCCGGACACAGATGTCTCACACCTGTCTGGATTTGAGAAGGTGCAGACTGCTTGTCACTTGTAAAAACCACGTACGACGAGGGGGAACTCGGTTGGTATCCAACTTGCAGTGCTTTTTTCTGAATGCGGATGCAATTGCAGAGGAAGGGAGAGAATGGCTTGAATATGCGGGAAGTCGTTGCCATTGTAACGGGTGGTGCTTCCGGTTTGGGAGAAGCCGCTGTGAGGAATGTAGTTCAACACGGGGGAAGAGTAGCCATTCTTGATTTGACGGTAGAGAAGGGGCAAGCGCTGGCGAATGAGCTGGGGCGCGAGAATGCTTTGTTCGTGCATACGGATGTCATGAGTGAGGTGAGTGTACGAGAGGCAATCGATCAGGCTGCTGGCACATTCGGTACGATTCACGCCGTGGTTAACTGTGCGGGCATCAGTTTGGCACAAAAAACGCTGTCGCGAAGCGGGCCACATCCACTGGAATCCTTCAGCAAAGTCATTTCAGTCAATCTGATCGGTACTTTTAATGTCATTCGGTTGGCAGTGGAGCAAATGGCAGGAAACGAGCCGAACCAACAGGGGGAGCGGGGTGTCATCATTAATACTGCATCGGTGGCGGCTTTTGAAGGGCAGGTAGGGCAGGTTGCCTACAGCGCCTCCAAAGGCGGAATTGTAAGCATGACCCTGCCGCTAGCAAGAGATCTGGCTTGGTATGGCATACGCGTGATGGCGATTGCTCCGGGCTTATTTGACACACCGATGTTCGATCAGCTCCCGCGCTCTGAAAAAGCTGCGTTGGGTGCGACTGTTCCTTTTCCCGCTCGCATGGGTGATCCGCAAGAATACGCGATGCTCGTGAACAGCATCATCACCAATCCGATGTTGAATGGAGAAACGATCCGGCTGGATGGGGCAATCAGGATGGGACCGAAATAATTGAAGGCGATCTGCTGCACTTCGCCTGAAGCACTCCGACATAATTTGAATGGAGTATGCAAACATGCCGGAGTGGTTCAAGCTATGCCAGTAGCAATCCAAGGAAAGCCGACAGACGAAGTATTGTGTGTCCTCGGCAGAGAACCTAGCGAGTTGGACGCTTTTCTGCAAGAACATATTGAAAAGATCCGTTAATCAACAGGGCTATTTTCCAACAGCGAAATTTCTTGGGCTTTCAGAAGAGCCTGTGTACGATTGGTGACACCGAGCTTGCCATATATTCGATGCAAATACACCTTGACCGTCCCGAGCGTATTCCCTAACTCATCGGCAATCATCTTGTTGGATGCGCCTTTGGCCAGCATGGAAAGGATGATCATTTCTTTTCCGGTTAGCGGCTCGATCAAAGGAGCTTTTCTTTTCTCCATTTTCTTAGGGAAAAGGGATAGCAGTTGATTGACATACGCAGCCGATACGGACGAACCTGGCTGTTGGGATCGTTTTTTCAAGCGCAGCTGGTAATCGTGCAAGAGGTGAGACATCGCCGTTCCTTCGTCCAGAAAGCTACGGACGTAGCAGTTGTTTCCTCCAATCAATAGGGCTTCGTGGAGGAAAGCCAGCGCTTCCTTTTTATTGCCGGACTGCTGGTGGGCGAGCGCTTGCAGAATGGCGATGTCTACCTGGCTGATCAACAGCTCCTCGCGAATACTAGCTGGCTTTAGGATCGTTAAAATACGCAAGGCTTCCTGTTCCTGCTGCTGGGCGAGAAGCAAGCGGACATAAGTCAAAACTTCTAATTCTCTCTGAATGCTAGGCTGATTCAAAATGGAAGGGGGAAGCTTGGACAACTCCGTTTTCGCCAAAGCGATGTCCCCTTCCTGGATCGCGATGTGTGCGAGAAATGCTTGTAATGGGTTTAACCAATACGAGACACCCCAGCCTGCGACTGTTTCCCGCGCCTCTGAAATGATTTTTCGTGCCGCAGCACAATTCCCCTCCACTAGCTTGTGCTTGGAGTATGTCAACGCATAGGGGACGAGCAGGCCTGGGATTTTCTTTTGCAGTGCGACCAAACGAACTCGCTGGAGATGATCGAGGCTTTCTTCCAGCCTGTTTTCCTCATACAGCCCCTCTGCCAGTGCCTGAACGACATACAGATTGATCAAGGAATCCTTCCAGCCATGTGCCTCGAGTATGCCGGAGAACTGCTTGCCAACAGCCTCAGTCTGATCGGACAGCATCCCTTTTAACCCGAATCGTGTACGCCGAATAAAGGGCTCAGTCGTGTTGTAATTAAAATGGTAAAACAACGGGCTCTCTGGCAGCTCACCACTTAACTGTGATGAACTGGCAATCCAGCTCTCAAAATCTCCAGTTGCAAACACCAGATTCGCCCGCACAAAAAACACCCCGCTCAAAAACTGTTGATGCTCCGTCGAGTCTTCCAGGCTCACAGCGCTTTGTTCCAATTGGGTGAGGGCAAGCTCTGCCCGATCCGTATAACCGCAAGCAACCAAGAGGAACACATAGAGCAGGCGAAAAAGTGGTGAGAAATGGTTCGCGTGTTCAGGGATGCTGTCCAGCGTTCTGAGAAAGCTGGAAAACTCGCCGCGTTGGAGCAATACCGGAATATGTTGGGCAAGGAAGCTTGCAGCCAGCGTGTAATCGGCAGCGGCGATCGCATGATCGATCGCTTCGTCCATCATTCCACGCTCCGCATAGCTCTCACTGGCTAGTCGGTGCAGCTCACGTGCTTCACCGGGAGTTGTCTGCTCCAATTGACTGCGCAAAAAATCGGCAAACAAGTGATGGTACCGATACCACGTCCCGTAATCATCCAGTGGGATTAAGAAAATGTTTTGGCGGTGCAAGTGGGTCAGCATTTGTTGGCACTGGTTCAGGCCGGTGAGAGCGTGGCACACGTGAGCGTCCATTCTCGCGAGCACAGAGGTTTTGAGCAAGAAGCTGCGCTCCTTTTCCGGAAGTCGCATGATCACTTCATGAAACAAATACTCCGAAATATTGCGATGAGAGCCATTAAATCCGGCAAAAAATTGATCGTGATTCTCCGTATTCACCAGTGAAATGGCTGCGAGCTGCAAGCCGGCGACCCAACCCTCCGTACTTTTCACCAGCTGTTCAATTTGCGTTTCGGTCAGTGGTAAATCGTGAACCTGCCGGTAAAAGCTGTCCGTCTCTTGTTGACTGAAAAGAAATTGTCTCGCCTCAATGTGACACACTTCATGGCGTACGTTCCATTTGACTGAAGAAAAAGGCAATGAATTGCGGCTGGCGATGTACAGATGGACGTGACTCGGGACATATTCCAAAAAATAAGCAAGACTGTTGTGAATCGTCTCATCCGAGATCACGTGATAGTCATCGAGAATGATAGCAAGGGGCTGTGTCGTAGCAGCGAGTTCATTGAGCAGACAATCGATGAAGGTAAAGATCGAGGTATGACTGGTTGCCTTCATGGCGGGTTCCATTCGCTCGGAGAGTTCAGCGAAGTCAGATTCAGACAGTGTAAATACGATGTATCTCCAAAAGCGAATCAGGTCATTATCCATCTCATCGAGTGAGAGCCATACGGTGGAACCGCCGTATTGATGAGCCCATTGACTGAGCAAGGTCGTTTTTCCATAACCGGCTGGAGCGTATAGTGTGGTTAGTCGGCATTGCAGACCAGCGTCCATTTTTTGCAGCAGTCGGCTCCTATGAACGCTATTCGACCGAGCGGCGGGCATTGCTGTTTTGGTTTTCAGCATAATGGAATGATGGAGCATGTTTGTACCGTCCTATGTATTTAGAATCTTATGTATCCATTATACTGGTTATCGGCAAAAATCGACATTTGGAAAAAGAAGGAATATTATGACTCTAGGAGCAGGACCCAAACCGCCATCTTTTGCATGCCCGTCACTTTTCGGCGAGAAATTTCCAAGGAAGCCAGACATGCTTCAACAGGCTTCACATCCCGCGGCTTCTAGAATGGAAGCAAAAAAGAGAAGTGGGCGAAAGAGGCATGAAAATTGGACGATGGAAACACGCCATAATCGGGGTAGCTGCCGTGATGCTCTGTATTGCGATGGGAACGGAATCTGGCGCCGTCCAGGCGAGCAGCGAAGAGGATGTGCAAGAGCAGGATTCTATTCAGGTTGCATTTGTCGGGGATATGATTTTGGATAAGAGCGTTGGGAATCAGATCGGGCGTCACGGCGTAGATTATCCGTTTCAAAAAACAGCGGATTTTCTCAAGCAGGCAGATCTGACGATTGGCAATCTGGAGACACCCGTCAGTACGCGGGGGCGTCCGGAAAAAAAGGAATATACCTATCGTGCGAAGCCAGAGTCGTTGAAGGGGCTTGTGAACGCGGGCTTCGACGTCGTCAATCTGGCAAATAATCATTCGCTGGATTATGGACAAGACGCGCTCTCTGACACGATGGTGCATTTGAAAAAGGCGAAGATCGGTTACGTAGGGGCAGGGAAAAACGAGGAAGAAGCATTCGCTCCCTACATCCAAACGATCAAGGGAAAACGCGTCGCAGTCATCGGGATCAGCCGTGTCCTTCCAAATGAGCGTTGGTATGCGCGAAAAAACAAGCCAGGTCTCGCACATGCCTATTCGTACGAGCCGATGCTTTCCCATGTAAAAAAGGCAGTGGCGGAGTCAGACATTACGATTGTGGTCATGCACTGGAATCGGGAATATAAGGATTACCCGGAACCTTATGCGCGTGAGATGGCGAAAAAGCTGATCGACAGCGGTGTCGATGCAATAGTCGGGTCGCACAGCCATTCGATTATGGGCGTTGAGTTTTATAAAAAGGCGCCGATCTACTACAGCGTAGGAAATTTTGTGTTTACCACCTCGCGCAATCCGAAAGGTCGCGAAGCCGTGATGGTCCAACTAACATTTACAAAAGACGGGAGCAAGAGCCGCGTGATCCCGGTAAAGCTCACGAACGGCCAGCCTGCTCCGATGGACGAAAAAAACAAACAGAGGATCATCGACAAGCTCAACCGAATTTCCTATGGGGCGAGCATATCCGAAAAAGGGGAAGTAACCGAGTCTAAGCCTCAATAGCGAGTCGTCGCATCATTTCTTTACGTGTGAAACCAAACATTAACTAAGACAGGCATTTGCCTGTCTTTTTCTAATTCTCTTACAAAAATTCCAAAGCACTAATTAGACTCCAAAAATAACGTTTTAGACTGAATGGATTAAGCAAACAGGCAACTTGACTTAGAGTCAACTCAAAGGTGTAAGATTGGACCAAGTCGACAACAGAAGGAGCTCCTCGAAATGAATATTAAAGAAGTTGCGGAAAGAACCGGACTTTCTGCACATACCATTCGATTTTATGAAAGAAGTGGATTATTTCCTAAAATAAAGAGATCCAAAAATGGAATACGCGAATTCAGGGATTCTGATGTAAACTTTCTTATTTTCATGGCGACTCTCAAAAAAACAGGGATGTCACTTGAAGATATTTCGGAGTTCACAAAAGATGGATGCATTCTAGAACGTTTGGAAGCCGGGGAGATGCCCAAAGAACCAGTTAGGAATCGACTTTCGATTCTTATGGATCATCGGAATAAGTTGCTCGAGCAACAACGGAATATTGAATTGTTTATAAATGCCGTAACTCAAAAAATTTCATTTTATGAGAGTTACATTGAAGGTACAGATAACAAAGAAGCGGAGGATTTTAAAGATGGCAGAAATAAGGTATGAAGTCGGTTCACAAGTAATGAATCAGGTTGTCGGAGAATCTGGTGTTCATACTCGTGAGTTTTTGAAAGGAATCGCCCCTGACTTTGAACGTTTATTAGTTGAATTCCCATTTGGAGACATCTATAGCCGGCAAGGATTGGACTTGAAATCTCGTGAGATTGCGACTGTTGCAGCCTTAACCGCTCTTGGGTACGCAATCCCTCAACTGAAAGTTCATATTAACGGTGCCTTAAATGTTGGATGCACAAAAGAAGAGATCATGGAAATAATGATGCAAATGGCCGTTTATGCTGGCTTCCCCGCCGCATTAAATGGACTGAACGCAGCTAAGGAAGTTTTTACAGATAGAAGTTTTTAAAAGGGGGAGTATCAACATGTTAAACCGAAATATTTCTTTTACATGGCTTGGTTTTGGCGGATTTTATATAAAAACATCTGGAAATAAAAAAATACTTATTGATCCATGGATTAAAAACAATCCCTCCTGTCCCGAAACGATTAAAAACATAGAAAAAGTAGATTACATTTTTTTAACACATGCACATCGAGATCATGCTGAAGATGCCGTTTGGCTTGCGCAAAAAACAGGTGCCAGCGTATTGGCAGGTTGGGAACTGGCTTTTATTCTCCAGAAAAAAGGTGTTCAAAATATTGTTGCGATAAATAAAGGTGGAACTCGACAATTTGAAGATATTGCGGTTACTGCTGTACATGCAGACCATTCCTCGGCTTTCGTTGATGGTGATCAGATTCTCTATGGTGGGGAGCCTATGGGGTACGTAATCAAATTCGAAAATGGATACACTGTCTATCACGCTGGGGATACAAACGTATTTGGTGATATGGCTCTAATTGCTGAATTATACGTTCCAGACCTGGCACTATTGCCGATCGGTGATGCTTATACGATGTCCCCCCGAGAGGCTGCTAAGGCAGTCCGATTGCTAAATATAAAAAATGTTATCCCGACACATTTTGGCGTATTTGATTTTTTAACTGGTCGGCCAAGCGAACTCTCTGCTTTGCTTTCTGATGTTAAAGATTTAACGGTTTATGATATAAGACCTGGTGATACTGTTGTTATCAATCACGATAAATGAGAAAGGGAGATAGTATTCAGTTAAGGATGTTATAACGACAATGACTTTCTAGTGTGAAGCAGAGTTATGCATATTGGAGGAACGGGCAGAATGGATATGTATAGCATCACGAAAAGGAGTGATTGTCAGTGCAAGCTATCACTACGTTTTTCATGTTCCACGGACAAGCGGAAGAAGCGATGAAGTTTTACACTTCTATTTTTGATCGCTCTGAAATCAAGCAGATCATGCATCACGAGAATGGACAAGTCCTGCACGCCACCTTCACCTTAAAAGATCAGACCTTCATGTGTATCGACAATACGAACGGTGACTATCATGCCTTTACTCCGGCGATTTCATTGTTTGTGGACTGCGATACGGAGGAAGAGACTGATCGGGTTTTTGGACAGCTTTCCTTGGATGGACAAGTACTTATGCCGCTCGGGCAATATCCGTTCAGTGAAAAGTTCGGATGGGTTCAAGATCGTTACGGATTATCATGGCAGATTAATTTACCGAAAAGATGATATTGAAAAGCCGGTACACCTCCTGGTACCGGCCCTTTTTATGTTTATAAACGTTACTGTAGTGGGGGGAAGAAGCGAATTTCCAGTCTACGCTTCGGCCTACGCCCCGCAAGGGGTATACACTGTCCGCTTCGAAAAAAATGGCGGGAGCGCTTCAAACGTAGAAGTTTCGAGGAGGTCATTCATAAGTGAAGCTGAAATTCCCCGCCATTTTTTCCGAAGCTGGGTTGGGCTCCAGAGGCGCTTGGACTGGAAATTCGCTTCTTCCTACGTAGCTTAAGTTAATTCGTTGAGAAGTGGTTCTAAGATGATTTTTTCTAATTGAATTGGCCTTTCAGAAGCTTTCCTTGCGTTAACTTGCAAAACGTTTTAAACCCACGAAAAAATCTACAGCTGTCCGGAAGCCCTGCTACAACCGATGGAATACATCTTTTTTCTACATCGTCATCAACTGACGAAAACTACGACGATAGCTCCACAGCAAATACACTTCCAATATCGCGACAATCAGTCCCATAGTAAGCATGTCGGGATCGACAAACAGGTGGAACGTCAAGATGTTGACAGCAAGAGGAGCAGTGGCGGTTAGGGCCAGTGGGACGAAGCGGTTGGTCAGGAATAGCAATCCACAGATGATTTCGACGGTTTTGACCAAGACAAGCAGGTACCCTTGCAAAAGCTTCATGGCGGCAGGACTCGTTGGGAAGATAGGCTCAAATCCAAACAAGACTATGTAACCATTCACACCTGCTCCAAGCAAAATCAATCCAAGGATGATACGGGCGAATACGGGAAAAGTCCGTGTCATCAGGCTCACTTCCTTGTGGTGGAATAGGGATGATGAAGTCTTCGAGGAAAGTATAACTCCACTTTGACCACCTGGTCAATGTGCGTTATGATAGGAAAAAGAAGAACGGGGAGAAGGTGGCGGACATAAAAGAAATCTGGCAAGACGAAACGTTGGAGCCGAACAAGCGAATGCTGTTGGAAGCGGCCCTTGTTGAATTTTCCGCGAAAGGCTACGAACGAGGCTCCACCAATCAAATCGTCCAGAACGCAGGCGTATCAAAGGGGATGCTGTTCCACTTTTTCGGGAATAAAAAGGGACTGTTTCTCGCGATTGTCGATGCCTGTATCGAACGTTTTTTTACCTATATACAGACGCGAATGGAAGCGGCGCCGGAGGACTTTTTTGCGCGATTTCTTCACGTCAATCATGCGAAAATGGCACTCTTCGCCGAGGAACCGGCTATTTATCAAATGGCAGTAGCGACCTTTTTTGATTATCCTGAGGAATGCCGGGCTGAGATCGAAGACAGGGAGGCCAAGTTCAATGCGCGATATCTTCCCTTGTTTTTGGATGATGTCGATACATCAATGATCAAAGCGCAGTTCGATCCACAGAAGGCGCTGCATTTTTTGCTGTCGGCTGTAGAGGCATTGACGCAAAAGTACGTCCGCGAAAACTACGACGCTAGTGACAAAGGCTTTGCACATGTCCAATCCTTTTTTGCGGAATTAGAATCGTATATAGATATGATGAAAGTAGGGCTGTACAAACAATCAGACAGTGGAGCATAAAGGGGGTAAAACAATGGATGAGAAATGGACACGCCTGGTACATAATATGAACCCGTCAGCCAAGCTCCTTCGTGCATGGGAGTTAAAAGGCGGGATTTCTGCAAAAGTCACCGCGCTTGAAATGGAGACCCCTGACGGCACGAAGAAAAAAGTAGTCGTCCGCCAGCATGGTCAGGCTGATCTTAAACGAAATCCGCAGATCGCATCAGATGAATTCAAACTTTTGCAAATACTGAAGGCAGCTGGCTTGCCGACTCCAACTCCTTATCACCTCGAAGCATCCAGCGATATGTTTCCCACACCGTGCCTTGTCATCGAATTCATAGATGGACAGACAGTTACCGCGCCAGCCGACTTGTCCAGCTTTCTGCAACAAGCAGCTTTCGTGCTGACTCGCATTCATTCAGTAGACGCTTCTAGGCTAGCGGACACTTATTTGCCGAAACAAGAAGAAGCGATAACGGAAAAGCTCCACAAAAGACCTGCGATCCTGGACAATTCATTGGATGAGGGACTCATTCGTGAAGTGCTGGAGTCCGTTTGGCCGCTGCCCCAAGCGAATGCAGCATCACTTTTGCATGGCGATTTCTGGCCGGGAAATACGATGTGGAAGGAAGAAAAACTGGCTGCTGTCATCGATTGGGAGGACGCTGCGATCGGCGACCCCTTGTCTGATCTCGGCAACGCCAGACTGGAGATTTTGTGGGCATTTGGAGTGGAGGCTATGAATGATTTTACCCTTCATTATCAATCTGCCAGCAAGACACTCGATTACAGTCAGCTTCCGTATTGGGATTTGTGTGCCGCACTGCGGCCAGCTTCGAATCTATCTGATTGGGGATTGGAAAAAAGAGTAGAGAAAACCATGCGCGAGCGACATGCTCTATTCGTGATGCAGGCGTGTGAAAAGCTAGGCATTCCGTATAAAAGACATGCTACTTATGAGAGCCTCGAATAATCGGGGCTTTTTTTGTTTGGAAAAAAATGTTGACTTGGTCAGGTGTAGATACCTATAATCTAATTCATAGTAAACGGGTAAGAATTATAAGGTATCATCTTTTGATCCGACCGGACCACCGGAGGAGCGGTTTCACTGAGTGAGTGGATATGAAGGAGGATCATCATGAAAAAAAGGCTTTCGCAAATCATTTCAACTTTGCTGCTAGGGACGCTACTGGTTACAGGGTGCAGCTCCGAAGGCAGTGCGCCGGCTACCTCGACACAAACGGCGACTCCGTCGACAGAAGCATCAGCGCCTGCTGCCAGCAAGGTGCAAGACATAAAAGACGGCATCAATTTGGCTACGGATTTATCCAAGCTGCCGGAAGCAGCAGCCAAAAGAACTGACACATTCATTGCGGGATTGACGGAGCCAGGCGGCGTGTTTAACCCGTTTTTTTACCACAACGGCTACGATGGCAACGTTTCCGCAGCGATTTTCGAATCACTGGTGGATGTCGATGCGACAGGAAAGCCAGTACCCAAGCTCGCGGAAAAATGGGATGTATCTCCTGACCAGCTCACGTATACGTTCCACCTGAGACCGAATCTGAAATTCAGCGATGGTTCACCGCTGACGGCAGAGGATGTAGCCTTTACACTGACGATTCTGCACGACAAAACGTACGATGGCGAAACAGACATTTTCGTAGCAAGTATCAAGGGTGGGCGTGAATACAAGGAAGGCAAAGCGAACACGATCGAAGGAATCAAGGTGATTGATCCACAGACGATCCAGATCACGACGGAGAAAGTGAACGCCAAGTCTCTCGTCCTGTTAGGCGGGCAGGTGCTCTCCAAGGCGTACTATGGCAAGGAGTACAAACCAGGCGACCTGGAGTATCTCCGCACCTTGCACGGCAAGCCATTGGGAGCTGGACCTTACAAATTCGAGGCGTACATTCCTGGTCAAGAAGTCCGCTATCTCGCAAACGAGCATTATTTCGCGGGCAAGCCGCAAGTCGAGCACTTTATCTACAAGACGACCGAGGGTGACGCTCTGCAGTTTATCCAGACAGGAGAAATGGACTACAACTCCTTTACCGTCAACTCGGATAACATTGAGCAGTTGCAAGAGCTGGGATACGTGAATATCAATCTGTACACATCCAGTGCTTATTCGTATATCAAGTTCAATCATTCCAAGCCATTTTTCAAAGACAAGCGCGTCCGACAAGCCTTCATCTACGGACTGGATCGCCAAAAGATTTTGGATCTGACCTACCAAGGATACGCGCAAGTCGCCAATGTACCGATCAGCCCTGTTTCGTGGGCTTATACGGAGGATGTCAATCCGTACGCCTACAATCCGGAAAAGGCAAAACAGCTCCTGGATGAAGCGGGCTGGAAGCCGGGTACGGACGGTATCCGCGAAAAAGACGGACAAAAGCTGATCGTGCATTACTACACGACAAAAGGAAAGCTGGGTGAGGTCCTGATCCCGATTGCCAAAGAAAACTACAAAGAGCTGGGCATCCAGTTTGAAGCAGAAATGATGGACTACAACGCCGTTTTGGCACGAACGGAAAAAGGAGATCACGACCTCGCTTCGTTCTCGACCACGATGCTAATCGATCCAGACGACGGTGTAGAGGCCTTCTCGACGAAAAAGGGCAAGAGCGGATTTACCGGAACGAATGGCTACTCCAATGCCAAAGTAGACGAATTGCTGGAAGCAGGTCTATCTACGCTGGACATCGAGAAGCGCAAAGCGATCTACAAAGACCTGTATAAAGAGCTGAGCGATGATCCACCGTACATTTTCCTCGGCTACCGTAAAATTTTGTCTGCGCACAACGGCAAGATCAAGGGCTTGGAACCGAATCCGTTCACGGGCATTTCGACCAGCCTGCCTGGCATCAAAATGGAGTAACAAGTTCGAGTAACTGACTCACGAATGTTGTGCCCGGCCCTGGGGCTGGGCTTTCTTTTTTCCCTAAGCATGAAAGGAGGCCAACGATGACGTCCTACTTCCTGAAAAGGGTCTTTTACATGGCGTTGACGCTCTTCGGCGCATCCATTTTAATTTTTTTCTTGTATGCTCTAACGCCCGGTGATTTTGTCGATACGAGTCCCAAGCTGACAGCCGAACGAAAGCTGGAGCTAAAAGCGATGTACGGTCTGGATAAGCCTGTCCTCGAACGGTATTTCATCTGGATGAAAAACGCCCTCCAAGGCGATTTTGGTTATTCTCTGCAATACCAGCAGCCGGTGATGTCGCTGTTGAACGATTACATCTGGAATTCGTTTTTGCTGGCGATCACCTCCACCTTTTTTACGTGGCTGATCGCGATCTCAATTGGAGTTCTGTCTGCTGCAAGGCAGCATTCCTGGTTCGATGCGCTCGTGACGATCGGTGTTTTTGCCGCGATGTCGCTGCCTGTCTTCTTCGTCGGGCTGCTGTTTATCAAAATGTTTGCCGTCGATGCCAAGCTGTTTCCCGCAGGGGGCATGATGACGATTGGCAGCAAGGAAACAGGGCTTGCCTATGCGTGGGACGTGGTTCAGCATATGCTTTTGCCTGTGGCGGTGCTGACTTTGCTGAGCGTGGGGACGCTGACTCGCTATTTCCGAACGAATATGCTGGAGGTCATTCAACAAGACTTCGTGCGTACAGCCCGGGCAAAAGGGCTGAAGGAAAAAGTCGTCCTGCACAAGCATGCGCTGCGCAATGCGCTCCTGCCCGCCATTACACTGCTAGGCTTTGAACTGCCAGCATTGTTCGGTGGGGCGATCATCACGGAAAAAATCTTTAACTGGCCCGGTGTCGGACAGTTGTACATGCAGGCGTTTTCTGTACGGGACTACCCGCTCCTGATGGGCTTTACGATGTTCCTGGCGATTCTCACCGTCATCGGAAACTTATCTGCTGATTTGCTGTACAGAGTGGCTGACCCGCGCGTTCGGTTGAAATAGGAGGGAAAACGATGGCATCAACGGTAAGTGAAATAGCGGAGGTGACGAGACCGGAGCAGGTAGCGTTGCGTTCGTCCTTGTGGCACGAGGCGTTTTTGCGACTGAAAAAGAAGCGTCTGGCCATGGTTGGACTTGTGTTTTTACTCGTCATGGCAACGGTATGCTTCATCGGTCCGTTCTTTTCTCCGTACGCATCCGGCAAGATTAATACGGCCATGCTCAACAAACCGCCAAGCTTCTCCCATTGGCTCGGGACGGACAGCTTGGGCAGAGACATTTTGACGCGGTTGATGCAGGCTGGCCGAATCTCATTGACAGTCGGCATCGCCTCCATGGTGCTCTCCGTTTCCATTGGCGCCCTTCTCGGTGCACTAGCTGGCTTTTACCGCGGGTGGGTCGATCAAGTGATCATGCGTGTAGCAGACGTGCTCATGACCATTCCTGGTTTGCCGCTCTTGTTTATTATGGGCGCAGTCCTCTCTGAGTGGAAAATCCCGACCGACTACCGCATTTACATCGTTATGGTCATGCTGAGTCTCATCGGCTGGCCCGGCTTGGCGCGAATGGTCCGCAGCCAAATGCTCACCTTGCGCGAAAGTGAATTCATGCAAGCAGCAGAAGTACTCGGTCTGCGCGACAGACGCAAGCTATTCTTCCATTTGCTGCCCAATCTGACACCGCTCTTGATTGTCGTCGCCACTTTGAACGTCGGTGGCGCGATCCTGAGCGAATCCGTATTATCGTACTTCGGCCTCGGAGTCGTCCCGCCAACGCCGACTTGGGGCAACATGATGGATGCAGCAAATACTTTGATCGATTTTCAGAAAAGACCGTGGTTGTGGGTACCTCCTGGGATCGCTATTTTTGCTACTGTCATCTCGATAAATCTGCTAGGGGATGGATTGCGAGATGCTTTGGACCCGAAGCAGAAGCGTTGATGAGTTTTTGATATCACCATCGTGAACCAACTTTCACAAAAAAGCAGCGTAGGGAGAAGTGATTTCCAGTCCAAGCGCCTCTGGAGCCCAGCCTAGCTTCGGAAAAAATGG
>NZ_PXZN01000025.1:0-69658 GCF_003013445.1 Brevibacillus sp. NRRL NRS-603
AGTTCTGCCCAGCTCGCGCTTGTGTACTCTTCTTCTTTCAAATTCTCAGCCTTGATTTCATCCGCTTTGGCTTGCAGCTTCGATTTATCAACCACAGGTTGGGTTGGTGTTGTATCTACGGTAATAGACTTTGTCGCCTTGGCTGACTTGCCGTCTATTGTCGTCGCTGTTACCTCAACGGTGTATTCACCATCTTTTAAATCTTGGGTAGGTGTAAACGTCCAGTTGCCTTCTGCATCAACTGTTACCGTTGGAGTATCTACTACATTGCCAGCTTTGTCTTTAATCTCAACGGTCACCGTAGATCCCGCTGTTGACGTTCCTTTGAACACTGGCTTCGTTACAGTGACCGGATTGGCACTTGGTTCAGTAATCGTAAGTGTCGCCCCAGAATCCTCAACATTTTTGTTAAATGGACCTACTGGAACACCGTTTGTACCTTTTAAGTTCCCCAAGCCATCATAGGAAATGTTCACTGCTTTATCGGAAACATTCGTACCTGCTGGCAAGGTGATCACTAGCTTTGTAGCATCGTTTTCGTCAACTTTGAAAGTGAGACCACTGTTTTCTACAGCTGTACCATCAACTGTAATTGTAAATCCAGTTAAATCGGTTAACTCCACTCCTCGATCAAACGTCACCGTTATTTTATTGCCATCCGCTACTGTTTCCTCAATTTTAGCAGCTGTTGGTACGGGTACAGTTGCGGCAATCGTAAAATAATGGCCATTAGCTAATTCAGCACTATTAAGTGTTGCTGTACCATCTGTTAGTGGATAGAATGCATCGTTCTGATCGAATTGCTCATCCTCACTAACAACCAGATACAAAGGCCAAGCAGAAGCACCTGCTACTTTGTCTACGTGCAGCGTAATGTCTGTATCTTGCCAATTCGTTTTCTCTACTTTATAGGTGCGTCCAATACGTTTTAGACTTTCTGTATCTTTTGTGATTGGAGTCTCGAATGTAACGTCTCCACCATTATCGCTAAAAACAAAGAATGATTTATCTTCTGCAATCGACGTGGTATTCCGGGCATTCGTCTCTTGGATCGCATTTCCTATTGCAAGCGTGACATTGGCACCGTCAACCTGAGATTTCGATTGCTTTTGATACAAAGCACCTGCTTCATCACGACCAATCCCTGTTATGCGGTTGCCGTAGCCAGTGTTGTTGCTAGCTTTCCACATCATTGAGCCATTGCTAGCAACATAATCAATCGGAGCATTATTTCCGTCTTTCAATGTCAATCCGTATTTTAAAGCAAGGTAACTGTTGACTTTGTTTCGGTCTTCATCAGTCAATTTACGGTTATAAAGGATCGTTTCAGACATCTTCCCGTAAAAGCGACTGTTATGACCTGCACCAAAATAATAAGGTTTACTTCCGCTTGTTATCGGAGATGCAAAGTTGGGAGTATTACTGTTTGCCACCTGTAATACTTTTCCATTTAGCGAAAGCGCCCAATCATTTGGTGCACTCCAGATGTTTAACATCGCTCCATTTTTTAATTGGTAATCACCGACGTCTACGCTCAAGCTACCTTCGTCTCTACCGAAATATGAACTTATGGATTTTCCATTATTAGCTCCATAAACAACTGCAGCTGTATGTTTTCCTCCAAACTCCCATGGAAATCCGCTATATTTATCACTTGCCTGGACGGAGAATATTTCCCGATCCGTAGCAGCATTATTATTAAAATCAATGGAAGAGCGAGTATAATACCCTTTATTTGAGTCAATTTGGATTCCGCTGTTAAAATTCAGAGCGTTAGGCACATTGTCATTGGAGGTAGCACCGCTAGGCATCCATACTCCGCCATCTGCCAAGTCTGTTAATTGATTGATTTGTTGCCCCGAAAGCACAGCACTGTGTTCTACATCAACCCAAGAGAGTAAGCCTTCACTCACCCCGCCTGGCCCTTGCGTAGGTACGCCTGGTTTTTTCAAGCCTTCTCTGGCCTTTGTCAATGCCAAGAGCGTTTCGTCTACTTCTTGTTGGGTTGCATTTGGATCAGCCAGAACGGCTTCCGCTTTTTGCAATGCGTTTTGCAGTTCTCCCCAGCTTTCGCTTGTGTAGTCGTCTGCCTTTAGGCTCTCGGTTTTGATTTCGTCCGCTTTTGCTTGCAGCTTCGATTTATCGACGACAGGTTCGGTTGGTGTTGTATCTAGGGTAATAGACTTTGTTGCTTTGGCTGACTTGCCCTCGTCTGTCGTAGCTGTTACCTCAACTGTGTATTCACCGTCTATCAAATCTTGGGTTGGTGTAAAGGTCCAGTTGCCTTCTGTATCAACTGTTACCGTTGGAGTATCTACTACATTGCCAGCTTTGTCTTTAATCTCAACGGTCACCTTAGATCCCGCTGTTGACGTGCCTTTGAACTCCGGTTTCCCAGTGGACACCTTGTCTCCGGACGGTTGTTCAACCGTTACTGTCGGTGGAGCTTTCCACAACAAATCATTACTTGCACCGTAAACTGCAAAAAGAGGACTGTCGTCAGCAATCAGATTCTCCAGCCCCGCTAAATCACCTGCGTCGGCTTGTCCAAACTTGCTTCCTGCAGTCATACGATTTTGCGCGGTAATACCCGCTTTTCCGGTAAACTCACCGCTTAGAGTAAGAAGCGTACTGCCTTGCAGATTAACGTTTCGTGCTTTTGGTTGGCCCGAAACTACTAATGTATTCCCTGTAATAGTTGCATCGCCGGAAAGAGCGAATTTCCCCGCCTGGAGATCAACTCCTCCGCCACTATTGTTAGTGATTTGGCCTCCGGTCATATTGAATGTACCAGCACCAAGATAGACCGCACCTGTACTATTATTCTTATTGCCTGTAATTACTCCACCAGTCATTTGTAAGACCGCTGTACTTTGACCGAGATAGATTGCGCTTCCCGGAAAGTTTGAATAATTATTCTGTAAAACAGTGCCTTCTTCAATGATCAGTTTTGCATCATAGACGTTAATGATTCTACCTTGGGCTATTTTCCCCCCCTGGTAGCTGCCGTCAATGATAATATTTTTTAATGTAAGCTGGCCCAGACTAAGATCTAAAAGAGTGCCATCTCCAGCCGGGTCACGCTGAATCACGGCATTCTCCCCGACTTCAGGAGCCGTGGTGATTGTAACAACCTTGTTCTTATCGAATTTTTTTGTAGTGCTGGCCAATAAGTTGATATTGTCCAGAACGTATATAGTCCCCGCGCTACCAATCTTTTGATAGGCTGTATACAACGAAGCAAAAGGAAGATCTCGGGTTCCATTACCTGTGGTGTCATCGCCACTGCTAGAGACGTAATAGGCCTCTTCTTCAGCAGCATAGCTGACGGGTATTCCTAAGCTTGCCCCCATGCCGGTGAAGACAAGAGAAAAAATTAGGTAAACTATCCCTATTTTCCGTAGATTAATACCGTTGCTCAGCATGCAAATCCATTCCTCTCTAAGATTTGATTTGTGTTACGCTTCCGATGCTCTCAATATGAACCGACCTTCTCCCCTCACTTTTACTTTTTCATCTGCTATGTCATATGTCAGGGGCATACAGCATCGGATTCTTCAATAGAATAAGTAAAGAACGCAAACTTGGTATATTCTTCCAAAAAGACAAAGTAGTGCTCCTAATTCTTTGGATTCTCTATTTTAAATTAGGAAATTTTACCCCTGATAATTTAAATGAGAATCACCTCATCCAGAACCATTACTAAACGTATCAAACTTGTACGTAACCACTTAACTTCCACCAAATAGCCCTTTCTTCCTCTCCCCTCGGATTCTGGATATTTTGTTGAAACTATCTATTTTTCAATAGACCTCATCCAATATGTCATCTTAACAGGGCCACCTCTACATAACCTCTACAACGTTCCTAATTCCACCCTGATATATTCTTTATAAGAGGTGTCCTGACAATCTTGTCGAAGAGTATTCATTATGAGAAAAAATAATATTCTTCGGATTTGAGAACTAACAATCTTCTTACTACTATTCATTGAGGGTAATCATTAATATGAAAACAGTCGCCTGGAAATGGACGAAAATGATCGTTGTTGCTCTACTAGTGGTAACAGCTGTTCGGTTACTCTGGATGAGTTTTCTTACCACCTTTGACTACGCTGAAAAACCAGTGGCTGTACAAGGTGTGCTTGATTTACGTGGGTGGGAATTCTCGGGATACCAAACATTACGGTTGGATGGGGAGTGGGAGTTCTTCCCTTCTCAGTTCATAGAGGGAAACGGCCTGAAGAAACCTGAGGGACAGACATACCTCCAAGTGCCCAAGCGGTGGGATGAGGCATTTGTTGATGAGCAGGGGATACCGGACTCCTTCCACTTCGGCACATATCGACTACGCATTTTGCTTGATCCGGAACAGGAACAGACACTTGGGCTCAGGATCAATGAGCTTCGAACTGCCTCGGCGGTCTATGCCAATGGGAAATTAGTCGCCCAGGTGGGCCAACCGGCAACCAGCCTCATAGAGCATCAAGCACGCAATATTCCCTATACTGTCAAACTAACACCAGAACAAGGCCAAATAGAGTTGCTTATGCATGTTTCCAATGATGCCGGGGCAGGAGGAATCGCAAAACCTATTCGCTTCGGTACGATAGAAGCTGTACAGATGCGGACGAACCTCTCCATCAGTTTGCAACTATTGTTACTCGTCGTGTTTCTGATCCATAGTTTATATGCCTTGCTCCTGTACTTCTTAGGTGCCAGAAATAAAGGCTTGGTATATTTCTCTTTGGTCATGATTTGCGGAATATTGACTGTGGTAACGGCCGATGACAAGTTATTATTTGTCTGGTTGCAACTCGATTATGATTGGACAGTTAAATTGACGTATCTCGTCTATGTTGGTGCGGTCGCCTTCATACCTGCCTTGTTTCATCATCTACTTCCTGCTTATCTAAATAGAAGGATTTTACAAGGGTTCGGTGGCTTGTGCAGCTTATACGCCATGTTCATCCTCTTCGTACCTGCTGGAACTATCCTAGCGGTGAGCAGAATGCTCTCTGTCGTGATGCTCCTATCCGTCATTATTTCTGCCTACATACTCTGGAAAGCCATTCGGGATAAGGAAGACATTATATTTCTCCTGCTAGCTTGCTTGTTTGTAGGGGTGAATGTGATCTGGACGATTACTTATGCCATAAAAGGCATAGAATTTGTTCACTACCCCTTCGATCTGATCTTTGCCGTACTTTCTTTTGCGGCATATTGGTTTAGACGATTTTTCCGGGCAACGACTGAGACGAAACATCTTGCTGAGAAATTACAGCATGAGGATAAGCGCAAGGACGAATTTTTGGTGAATACTTCTCATGAACTGAGAAACCCATTACATGGCATCATCAATATCACACAAGCCATTATCGAGGATACAAATACGCCCCTTCATGAAGAACACAAAAAGCGTCTGGATATTCTCCTGCATGTCAGCAGGCGTCTGACGCTCATGCTAGATGATTTGCTGGATGTAACCCGATTAAAGGAGAACACCATTCGCCTCCATGAGAAAAAATTAAACTTGCAGTCAATCTTCGCTGGTGTTTTCGATATGGCGAAACTGATGCTGGACGGAAAACCGATTGCTTTAAAAGTGGATATAGACGATTCGTTTCCTTCTGTTCGGGGAGATGAAAACCGGCTGATTCAAATTCTTTTTAATTTGGTGCATAATGCGATTAAATTTACAGATGAAGGAACCATCACGATTCGCGCGACAACGTCTAACGGATTTGCGCGTATTCAAGTAGAGGATACTGGGGTCGGCATCGAGGAAAAGGCTTTGAAAACCATTTTTCAACCTTACGAACAAGCGGAACTGAATTCAATCAGAGCAAGTGGCGGATTTGGGCTTGGCTTACATATTTCCAAACAGTTGGTTGAGCTGCACGGCGGTACGCTATCGGTTCAGTCCACCCTGGGAAAAGGCTCTGCCTTTACTTTTACCCTCCCACTAGCTACAGATTCCGTTCCAATAGAAGAAAACAGCGCTCAGACATGGATGCAGACTTCACTAGAAATGGCCGCTGCTGCAACGACTGATCGAATCGATACACCGACAGAAACGGTTTCTTCTATAAATAGAAAAGCAAAAATTATCGTTGTGGATGACGACAGTATTAACCTGAGCATCCTTCGCAAAATGCTTGAATCAGATCAATATGAAGTAAGTACGGCAACCAGCGCTCAGCAAGCCCTGTCCATACTGGAACGCAAACCGGTGGATCTGGTCATCTCAGACGTCATGATGCCTCACGTATCCGGCTATGAACTAACACGCATCATCCGGGAACGGTTCTCTGTTTTAGAGCTGCCTGTCCTGCTGTTGACCGCGCGCAATCGTTCCCAGGATATTGTAGCCGGCTTTCAAGCAGGGGCGAACGACTATGTTAAGAAACCCGTCGATGCTTGGGAATTAAAGGCAAGAGTAAAAGCCTTAACAGAGTTTAAAATATCCTTCGATGAACGTTTGCGTATGGAAGGAGCATGGTTACAATCTCAAATTGAACCTCATTTTTTATTTAACGCATTAAATTCAATTGCTGCCTTGGGACTCGAGGACTTCACGAAAATGCAGGCACTGCTCGAAGAGTTTAGCAACTATTTGCGTTTGAGCTTCGACTTTCATAATTCTGAACCCGTTATTTCGCTTCACGATGAACTTGATCTTGTTCGATCTTATTTGTATATCGAGAAGCAACGATTTGGCGATCGACTGAAAGTGGAATGGAAGCTGGACCCTGATCTCGATTTTTGCTTACCGCCCTTATCCATACAACCGCTAGTCGAAAATGCAATCAAACATGGCTTAATGCAACGCACAAGTGGGGGAACAGTCTGGATTCACATCAAAGACAAAGAGGAGTATTTCGAAGTTTCGATCCAAGACGATGGGGAAGGAATATCAGAGGAAGATCTGAAGCAACTTTTCAGCCAAACAAGGCATGGCAAAAAAAGAGCAAGCGTAGGTCTGCGAAATATTGAACGGCGACTAAAACAACTATATAACCAGGGGTTAACGATTGATAGCTCACCTGAACAAGGTACGATCGTCGCTTTTAGAATCCCAAAATAAGGAATAAGCCACTGGGTTTATTCCTTATTTTTCTGCTTCCAAAGTTGATACCATTCTGTAATAGCCGGATTAGGCTGTTCTTGCAATTCGTTCCACAACACACTCGTTAATTGATCATATTGCTTATGAACGGAAGAGTGCCTTCCCATGTCGGCAAATATTTTCATAAGGAAAAAATAAGCTTCTTCCTCAAGCGGATAACGCTGACAAATGTCCAAACATAGCGTGATGGCTTTGTCCCATTCATCATTGGCGTAATACCAATCCACCATTTTCACGGCGGTTTGTACCCATTGCAGATGTAATCTTTGACGCTCGCTTTCAGCCCATATGTAATGATGCTCTTGCAAATAATATCCTTTACACAGAGCTATGGCTTGTTCATATTCGCCAATCGTCTCCGCAGATAAGGATAAGTCAGAACGAAAAAAACTCTCAAACTGATCCACATCCAAGATGGTTTGTTCTAGTCTTACCTTATACCCTTCTGATGTATTGCTGATTTGAAAATATTTACTAATTGGCGCCAACGTTTTGCGAATATGATAGATAGCCGTATACAATTGATGATAGGCTTTTTCCGGTTCAAGCTCTGGCCAGAGCAACTCAATGATCGCCGTTTTATTAACCGCTGTTCCCCTGTGTTGAACCAAATATAAGAACAGCTGCTGCACCTTGGCAGTTCGCCAACGAAGTGGGATCTCCTGGCCTCCGTCTACAATCGTTACTTGTTGAAACAGACTCATTTGTAAATTCTCTGATTTCTGAAGGGAGAAGGTCGTATGTTCCTCCATCATCGATTGAATTCGTTTCATTGTATTTTGCAGACGTTGCTTGCCAACTGGTTTTAAGACATAGTCAAGGGCGTTCAGCTCAAATGCTTTAATTGCATATCTCTCATATGCGGTGACGAATACTATTTGTAATTGAGGTTTCACTTCCAAAAGCTGTTCGGCTAACTCTATACCGTTTAGCTTTGGTATTTGAATATCCAAAAAGACAATATCAATCTCATTTTTTTCAATCTCTCGTTTGCCGATCATCGGATCCGTAAACTTTCCAACAACTTCAAAATCGCCGATATTTAATAACTGATGCTCCAAATAATTTAATGCTAACTCTTCATCGTCGATTAAGATCGCTTTCATCATGTTCCCCACTTTAATATTCTATCTATTTTCTAAACTATTCCCTCCCTGAACATTTACTCAAACCTTCCCGCTCCACTGCTTAGGCTACTGCTCAACTTGCCTTTAACTTTCTTCCTCTTGTATCGTTGGATTTTCATTAAGCCGCACTT
Organism: Brevibacillus sp. NRRL NRS-603; assembly: GCF_003013445.1. Classification (NCBI taxonomy): domain Bacteria; kingdom Bacillati; phylum Bacillota; class Bacilli; order Caryophanales; family Paenibacillaceae; genus Brevibacillus; species Brevibacillus sp. NRRL NRS-603. Next base: position 8,387 of record NZ_PXZN01000025.1, read on the forward strand.
TATAAGACTCTCCCCATGCTTTCATTGACATAATGACCGGTTCCAGAGTCCTTCCGAAATCAGTAAGGGAGTATTCCACTCTTGGAGGGACCTCTTTATATATTTCACGATGAATGATGCCATCCCGTTCAAGCTCTCTTAACTGCAAGGTGAGCATAAACTGCGTGATCCCCGGATTGAGGCGCCTGAATTCATTGAATCTTCTCGTTCCGTTCAGGAGCTGATAGAGAATGATCCCCTTCCACTTTCCACCAATAACATCCAGCGTTGTTTCAACCGGACATGCTTGCATATCTGGACTTGCTCCATATTTCTTTCTTCGGTCTCCCATCAGCTTATCCCCCAATGGTTTGATTTTTAATACTATACCATAAAAATATGCGTACTTACTTAAAGTAATTAAATCGATTTACAATGCAACTGTACAACATTTCCTATTTGAGAGGATGAATACACATGAATACTCACCAAAAGATGAAAGCCGTCGGTGCTTACCAGTACCTCCCTATATCCAATCCGGAAAGCCTTGTTGATCTGCACTTGGATAAACCGGAACCTACAGGCCGCGATTTGCTTGTACGTGTAAAAGCAATCTCCGTCAACCCTGCAGACGTAGGCGTCCGCGAAAGTCATAACTACGAAGCCGATTCACCAAAAATTCTTGGTTGGGATGCCGCTGGAATCGTAGAACAAGTCGGTCCTGACTGCCAAATGTTTAAACCTGGGGACAAGGTCTATTATGCGGGCAGTGTGTCTCGGCCTGGCAGTAACAGTGAATTTCACTTAGTTGATGAACGAATTGTGGGGAATATGCCGAGAAGTTTAGATTTCGCTGCCGCGGCCGCTTTACCGCTAACCTCGATAACTGCATGGGAGGGACTTTTTGATCGTTTAGGAATTAGCGTAAATTCAGGAGAAAACAAAAACATACTGATTATCGGTGCAGCTGGAGGAGTAGGATCGATTGCTATTCAACTTGCAAAATTAGCAGGTTTGACCGTCATTGGTACTGCTTCACGTCCAGAATCAATTCAATGGGCTAGAGGTCTCGGTGCGGATTTTATCATAAACCACAACAACCCTTTTCTCCCTCAACTCAAGGAAGTTGGTATTGACACCGTAGATTATATCCTTTGCTTGAATGATACTGTTCAACATCTTGAAAATATGGCGGAAGTCATTGTGCCCCAAGGTAAAATTTGCGCTATTGTTCCTGCAAATAAGGCTACCTGGGCAGGGAGCTTGAAAATGGACTTGCTGTTTTCTAAAAGTGTAACGTTTGTATGGGAGTTCATGTTTACACGGTCCTTGCTTCAAACCAATGACATGATCAAACAACACGAATTATTGAATGAACTGGCGGACTTAATCGATGATGGAAAAATAAAGACTACGCTGACTGAACGACTAGAGCCCATCAATGCAGCAAACCTGCGTCTCGCGCATGAGAAGCTGGAATCTGGACGGACCATTGGAAAAATTGTTTTAGAAAACTTCTGATACGACGAAGACGAAGTAGGCAGGTTTCGTTCAAAAATGTGATGATGTGAATAGACCACTCAAAGGCCCCTTGCTACTATGGGGCCTTTTTGAGTACAACGGTATGTGCTGGCGAGTCAAATCCCCCCAGACTCTGTAAAAAACCTGCCCTTATTTAAGGCTCAGCTTAACCGTCATAACCGCGAAAAATGCGAAAGGAGCATGCCTCTGCAGCTCCTTTTGTTGTTGCTCTTTCCCTGTATCAATAATGTATTTCTAATCCTGAAACTTCAAATCTCTATTTTTGTCTCCAGAAACGCAAGGTACTTTGGGTCATCTTCCATAAAGATCGCAATCCCGGCACCCATGTAAGCCCGGGTCAGCTCGTCTGCCGCTTTATCAAGGTTTTCCTGTTCGTAATACAATTGCCCTAATCGAAGATGAATGTAGGGATTTCCCAGCCCCTCCGGACACTGTACAGCATTAAAGAAACACTTGAATGCCTTATCGTAATTCTTCATTTGAAAATGGACATCCCCAATAGCCACATATATCCACGTTGCGGCCGCCCATTCTCGATGATTTTCCGGCAGTAATCGGAGGGCCGCGACGTACTTATTCTTGCCCTCCTCAAGATTGCCTGCTCTCACCAAATCATCCCCTTGTTTACACAGCGAGGTAATTTCGGTATGGGTAGCATCTGAAAGTTGCACCATCGTCTCTCCTATCCTGTGTGATTTGAAGTCGCCGTAACAAAAGAAATTTCGCCGTTACTTGTGGTATGGCTCAGCTTAACGGTGCCAGCTCATCTGCTATCATTTTTGCCTTTTCCGCAAGCTCTCTCATATCATCCGCCGGAACAAGCTCAGCTAATTCGTAAGCCAGCGGATCACGGGAAAACTTGTACAATTCCTCCCGAAGCAGGTTCCTTTTTTCTTCGGAGGCGTCTATATAAAGTTTACGCGGCTGCCTATTCTCATCCAAATCATGCAAATCGACATAGCCTGATTTTTGAGACTCCAACACAATGGCTGAAAGATCGATTAGAGCTGAGCAGGCAATATCAAGTTCTGCTCGAAACGTGCCGTCAGCATTTTTTATGTCAAATCCAATACTTCCGCCGCTTTTCAAGTCTCCCTCGGAAAGCAGAACATCCAGACCCAAGTCCTTTAAAATCTGATTGAGCGTCACATTCGTTGAGTCCAATTGTTCCAAATAGTCTACTAATGCCAGCGAATCATCGGAACCGCCAATTAAATCTCCCCACCATTTGCTAATGTACATCCTTTTTTCCCCACTTTAATTTTAAACATTGTAATGTTCCAAATATGTTCGTTTCACTCAAAAGCATACTTACAATACCGCTTTCACGGGGCCACCGTCAGGCTATACCCGCCGCCTTTTGCAGACGAATTATCAGCTCCTTGCGCGGCCCCTGCGCCTTGCGAGCCAATGCAGCCAGCTTCTCAACCTTGCCCCAGATCGGGTACAGTACCCGCTCGACCTCGTCATCCGACAGCGTCTCTATTTGCTGTACGAATAGCGACAGCTTGTCTTCGCTTTCCAGCTCCGGCTGAATCTTCAGCTTTAGCGAATCGTGGGAGCGCAGCAGGCAGGCGATTAAGGTGGGAGTCGAGCGTTCCGTTATGCCATAGGTTTCGGCAAAAACGGCTGTAAACTTGTTATGCACCAGCTGATGCTCATCATCTACAAGGTCCATGTAAGCTTCAACAAGCGGAAAATATCGCTCGGACGAAAGCCCCAGCCCGAACACAGCATAACTGCCCGGCATTACGCTTCTTTCGCTATCTGTATCCTCGTACCATTCATACTCTTCCATCGCCTCACGAGCGTATTCCTCCAATAAAGGATGCAGCTCGGAATAAGCCAGAGCATTCGCAAAAAAACGGTGCGTGTCCGATTTGGCTAGCCCCTTGATGGGCAAATACTCTCGCGCGCTGGATTTTAACTTGATTTTGTAGCTTTTCGGGAAGTCCTTTCGGAGCAGGGAGAGAATAAACGAAATCGCCCGTTCATACGCCCCGGCTTCTTCCTTGCGAATAACGATGGTGAAAAGGGAAAAAACATCGTTAGCTTTGCATTCGACCAATTCATGGCGCAAATGGACGTCTTCTTGAGAGAAGCTGTCACTGCCCTCCTTCAGCATACGCGCTGCTTTACCGCTACCAAGCTGCTTCGCCAGCTCCAGAAAAGTCTGGCCCATATTTTTGTTGAAGTCCGGCCCGTAACGAATAATCATTACCGCTCCGTACAACAGAAGGTCGATAGGCTGATTCGGCTCATCCTTATTCTCGAGAACAGCATCCGGCTTGATCATATACTCATTGTTCCTGTATTCGGAACGGGTGACATCATAGTAACGCGGCAAAAATACATTCTCTGCCCAGTCGGTCAAAGCCCAAATGATATCTCTTCGATGCTCCGCGAGAGCCTCAACCTGTTCTTTATTCAACGCCTGAATTCGGTCAAATAAAGCTATCGTCTTTGCGGCTTCCGGTTCGGGGAACAAATGCGGATCAAGCAGGTGACGCGCCAAAAAGAAGGTTTCCTGCCTGTTTGTTGGGTTAGAGCCCTTCTCCAGCTTTTCCTCGATATAGGACTGAATTCGCTCCAGAAGCAGCCGCTTTTTCTCTTTATATACCGTTTCCAGCACCGTTAATTCCACCAGCCCGTCCACCGTTGCGAAGGTTCCTTGGAAGGTAAAACGGTAGTTGATCAACGGCGACGTTTCCAGCTTGTCCAGCCTCTCCCTTACGATTTCCACCAGCAGGGGCTGCACCTCATACAATATCTGCTCCCGCGTAAAGGATGAAGCTTTCATCGACTTTTTGCCTGCGGCACTCCCCACAGATTTCGAAGTTTCAACCCTAGTCCTGCCCGGCCGATAATCCAGCTGGATAAAGTTAAAGATGCCTACTTGCAGCGTGGTGCGTAAGACCAGTTCTTCTGCGTTCTTTCGATTCTCTTGTTCATCAAACCATTTATGAATCGCCGTTTTCATCTCTTCCAGCGCTTCTTTTTGTAATTCGTTCATTGTCTCCCGCCTTTTTGCGTGTTCGATCTTAGCTCAATATAATCATACTATGAGAATGGGAAACTTTGTTGGAATTGTATACCTCTGCCTTGGGTTGGCTAAAGGTCAATAGCAAAAGGGAGAAGGCCATATGGCCGTTCTCCCTTTTGTTTATCTGACATATGATAAGGCTCACCTTAACGGATCTATCGGCGAAAAGTAAGAAGGAGCTGCCACAGAACATCTCATTCCAGCAAAAGTAGTTTTAGCTGTGTGTCTATGATAGCGTTTTCGCATTGGCTGCTGTTCATTCGGACTCAGTACCGCCAGTGTTTATTACGCCTCTAGGCTCCACCAGCATGATATGGCATTCCTTTTCGGCGAAAGGCTTATGATCGGCTCCCCCCGGGACAATAAACATCTCACCCTTGGAAATTTTCACTTGACCATCACGAAAAGCAATGAACATCTCACCTTCGAGCACAATAAATACCTTATCCGTCCCTTGATGCCCGTGCCACATAAAATCCCCAGCAATCTTAATGAGCTTAAATTGATAGTCATTTATTTCAGCAACGACTTTCGGAGACCAGAGATCGTTGAATGTAGATAGCTTCTCATTCAGATTAATAGCTTGGTAATGCATGTGAATCCCTCCTCATTTTTCTCGACTTTTTAGAGCTTACGCAAGGCACTTGTTATATTTTGTAAAGCGTATTCGATAGCTAATGGGCCACCAGTAATAGCGGACGTATCCATTAAATGAACATTTCCTTTCTTAACGGCATTGAGATTATTCCACACATTGCTTTGTTTTAAGTCATTCATTAATTTTTCCTTTTTGGTAATGTCACCGATAAGGAAAATATGGTCTGCTTCAACAGTTGATATTCCTTCAAACGTAGTAAATTTATTAGTCGTACCTTTAAATATATGGTCTGGTGTAAGTCCCAGTCCCTTCTCTTTATCAAACGCAAGTATATAGACCGGATTTCCTTCACCTAGGACATTAAACGTTTTTCCATCCCACGACAATATAAGGGCTACTGACTCTCCTTCAATCGACTTTAATGCTTCGCGCCCAGTTGTAATTTCTTTCATCATTTTTTCAATGACTTTTTCCGCTTCATCTTCTTTTCCAATAATCTCGGCTACTGTACGGAGTCCATATTGCCAATCGTCATAGATGTCCTTGGATTTTAACGTAATGACTGGCGCAATCTTTCCTAGTGAATCATACATTTTTTCATGATTCTCAGTTGCTAAAATAATGTCAGGCTCTATCGATAGGATTTTTTCAATATTAGGTGATAATTTTTCTCCTAATTCATCAGCAGAATCCAGCTTTCCTTTTAAATAGGTTAAAGAAGATAGATACTCTTTTTCAGTAGAAGCAGCAGGCGACTCACCTAATGCAACTAGTATTTCAGGATAAAAATACCATAATGAAGCAATATTCTCTGGTTTTTTCTCAATAACAATTTCTTTACCTAAGGCATCCTTAAATGTTCTTGGCCATTCAGTTGTATCTACCTTACCTGCTGTTGTAGATGCGCCTTCTGTCGTTGATCCTTTATTTTCAGCAGGTGTTTCATTACAACCTGCCAGTATGCCTGCTACTAATAACATGGAGATTAGCAGGCCTTTCATCTTTTGCATGCGAAAATTCCTCCAACATCATGTTATCTTTCGTTTGCCATTAGTATAGAAAAGGAATTTTCAGATGAGAATGGATGCCTGTTGAAATTAACATGGATTATTGATGAACTTCTCTCGATATTCAGTAGGAGAGATACCAAGATGTTTCTTGAACACTCTACTAAAATAAAACGGGTCAGCAATTCCAACCGTTTGCGCAATTTGTTGTACAGACGCTTCACTTGTAAATAGCATTTCTTGCGCCATGTTTATACGATGTTTTAATATGTATTCCGCTGGTCCCATACCTGCATGTCTTCTAAATACATAAGACAATCGATTTCGATTCACGTTATATTGTTCTGCAAGCGATGCTATTGTAAGGCTTTGATCATAGTATTCATGAATATAATGAGATACCCGTTCGAACAAAGCTTGTGATTCACAGCTATTCTGCCTATTCACAACACATAATAAGGTTTCATTAAGTACATCACGAAACAGCATTTCGGTCTGAAACATCGAAATACCACCAGGCTGATTATACACATGCCAAAGACGCATAATTAATTCAATCAGACGAGGAGATTGACCCGTTGATAATTCAAAATGCTGATGGGAAAAGCTTGTCTCTTCTAGTTCTGAGTTATATATCCGGTATAAAACAAGGATATATTCCCAGTTCGTGTTACCGAACATTTTTTGAGCTAGTTTCATTCTTGCACCGCCATGCACAACTTTTCCTGGCGAAAAGATATAAGGCGTTCCATTAAATTGAAATTGTACCTTCCCTGTAAGTGGAAACACAAATCCTGGAAAAGAATCCGTATATTCAGCGTAAGGTACACCTGGATTTTTCGCATATCGATATACTCCTTCTACTTGAAAAGGAATGTGTGCCAAATGCTCCGCTAACTGATTAACGTCGATTTTCACGTTGCATACCTCATTTCAATAGTCGTTTGCCAGTAATACGTAAGATCGATCGTTGTACATCCTGTGCAGCTTCTTGATCAGAAGCAGATGAGGGATCTCTTTTATTTTAACATTATTGATAACGATTATCACTCTCGGCATGTTAGAACAATAGAAATGCCCCACCCGCTAATGTTCAAACAGCGGGTAACGGCATAAGGTCAGGATATTCTCAAAAATAGAGGGGCAAAAGTCTCATTGAGTCTTAAACTTTGGACAAAAAAAAAGACGTCCGATTGGACGCTTTAGCTAGTTTTATTTCTCCCCTCCGACAAATATTGTTCAAGCTGATCAAAGGTCCCCCCAAAGCCCTGCTTCATGGAATCGAACATCCCCTCAAAGAATTTGCGCTCTTCTTCAGTAGAATTAATCGGTCTGCTGCAAAGGGTTATTTGGGTTGTACCATTATTATCGCTCATTGTTACCTCATTGCGAATTTCGAGCGGGATCAAATCACTGAATGGAGACCTGACAATGTTTCCTGCCTCATCCGAAAAGCAGTTGATCCAGACAATCTTCTCGGGAGCCTTGATCTCCTGGTACACAAATTTACCCCACATTTGACTGCCATCAGGAGCTTTCAAGCTGTAGTGGAAAAATCCGCCCTCACGAAAATCGAGATGCTTTACACTTATTTTAAACCCTTTCGGCCCCCACCAGTGCTTCAGGTGCTCTGCTTCAGTCCATACTTGGAATACAAGTTCGCGTGGCGCATGAATCTCACGCGTTATTACTAACTCTATGCTTTCCGAGTTGGGCGTCATATCGATTCCTCCATCAATCAGTATTCACTTTTAATTTATATAAGTGCTTGGACGAGATGCCGTGCCCAGCCGCGATTACTGACACCGCCAATATTATTAAACAAAGTTAATACCTTTAAACATACCCACCCAGTTAAATATATAAATCTAATCATTACGAACTTTATTTCAAGGCAACTACTTTGTTAATGCTTGTAAATACTTGCCGTTACTTATGATTTATCTACTCCATGCGTTGGGACATAGAAGTCTTCTTTAAGTGCGCTAAATCCTTGTTACGCTTGCAAAAGGAGTTTCAAAGACTTTCATACAATCTGCTCGTCAGTCATACGACAATCGTATTTTCCAGATACATTCTGCTCGCATAGCTGCATCGACAAAGCATCTACCACCGTACACTCGGAGGTTTGTTTTATTTGCTTTGCGATGAAGTTAGCGCCTTATATTGGGTGGTAGCCTTGCAAAACTTCTGAATTGATCAATGAAGTAACCACAAAGGCTAACAAGAAGCTTACAAAACTGATCCAAAGTCAACTTCAACAATGGATTGCCGGTTTGCCAAGTTATCTCAAGGCTTATCTGCCTATTTCAAGCTGCGAAGTTTGAGTTACTGAGAAATGGTTGCATGATAGCTGGCTGCAGCAAGAAAATTATGATTACGTAAGCGAGAGTTAACGCGTATGGCGGCAATATTGATGCTAGCGGCAGCAACTATTGAAAACGAAATAGAAGTATGCTAACGTAAAAAGAGACCGATCGGTATCTTTTTACGTTAGCATAGAAGCACACATTTTTCTAACACAAAGGAGAGTAATACATGACTTCACTGTTTATTATTCCAGAAAGCAAGCTGTCGGTTGATGCCACTCATTATGTGCGAGAACTTTCAACCCAAACACTATTCAATCATTTGATGAGAACATATGCTTTTGGATATATGATCGCTCAGAAGAATGATCTGAACATTGACATGGAATTGCTATATCTCGGTGCCATCATGCATGACTTGGGCTTGACCGAACCATTTGCAGACAGAGAGCGTACTTTTGAAATCGAGGGCGGAGAGGCGGCTTGCCATTTCTTGGTTCAACATGGTTATCCAATCGAAAAAGCGGAAATCGTACAAAAAGCGGTCGAACTGCACGCCACGGTCGAAGCAGAAAAAAAACAACCTGAGATTGCTCTGGTACATTTAGGGGTTATGGTTGATGCAGGTTTTCGGGTCGATCTTTTTCCAAAGGATCTTCTCCAGCAGATCATCGAAGACTATCCACGACTCGGGATTAATCAAAAAATGATCGAGCATTTTACTTACCAACTTCAGAAGAAAAACGATACGAAATTAATTCCGATTATCGAAGCAGCGAAACATCACTCCCATTTCAGTGAATGATGCAAACTGGAGGTGAAGGATATGAAAAAAGGTGAGCAAACCCGAAGACACATCATTTGCAAATCAGCCGAGCTTTTTAACCTTCAAGGATATGCTGGTGTCTCTCTCACCGAAATTATAAATGCTACGGGAATTCAGAAAGGGGGCATCTATAAACATTTCGTCAATAAGGATGAAATTGCGATGGAAGCCTTTGAATATGCCGCCGACACTGTATTCGAGCAATTTGTAGCAGCTGTCAGTTCTCGGCAATCTGCTATGGAAAAACTGATCAGTATGTTTGAACTGTACAGCAATGTTGTTGACTCTCCTCCATTTGTGGGAGGCTGCCCCGTGATGAACGCGGCCATTGAGTACGATGATGGACATCCATTGCTGCGCGAGAAAACCCAGAATCGCATGCGCGACTTTATATCATTTATCAAGAACATCTTGCATGAGGGCATAACGAATGGGGAATTCAAATCGAGCATCGATCAAGATGGCGCAGCCTCTTTTCTTATGGCCGCGCTTGAAGGCGGGATTATGTTGAGCAAACTGGAAGCTGATAATCGGCATATTCATTACATTAAATATCATGTATCTGCTTTTTTGAAGACATTGGAAGCCTAAGCCTCTGCATTTAGTTGACAAGAGCGCTGACCCCGGGAAGAACAGCATCTTGTCAAAAATTGAAACAGAAGGTTATTGGTCCTTTACGTCATTGTAAAAAACTATATTATCGATCCTGTAGCCAAGGGATATTTAACTCAAACTTCGCTAGTGACAACTAATACTTAATGCTAATCCTCTGGAGTAACGGAAAGCTCTAGTTCAACAAAAACAGCGGCGAACAAAAGCTTTATTTTATATTCTTTGTTCGCCGGACAACTAACACTATCGTCTTAATCTGCTGATATAGCTACTATCAAGTACAATTTCTTTCCTAATCTTGTGTACCATCACTTGTGGTACGGTTCCCCCCGACTAATCCGAAACGCCCGATAAACCTGCTCAAGTAGTATTAACCGCACCAACTGATGCGGAAACGTCATCTTCGAAAACGACAACAACGCATCCGCCCGCTTCAACACCTGATCAGCCAACCCCAACGACCCGCCAATCACAAACGCCACCTGACTGCGCCCATGCAAAGCCAGCTTGTCCATCTCCGCAGACAGCTTCTCCGACGACCACATTTGCCCATCAATCGCCAGCGCAATCACATACTGATCCTGCTTGATCTGTGCAAGAATACGCTCGCCTTCCTTGCGCTTTACCTGCTCCATCTCCGCCGCGCTCATCTCTTCCGGCGCCTTTTCATCATTGACCTCGATCACTTGCAGTTTGCAGTAAGCAGACAAGCGCTTGCTGTATTCATCAATGCCCTCACGCAAATATTTCTCCTTCAGCTTCCCTACCGTAATAATCGAAATTTGCATGCCCTACATTCCCTTCTCTTTCAAAAGCGCAATCTGCCCAGGCTCTCCACATTCCCGGCAACGCTTGTCTACTCCATCCCCCTCAACCGCCTGTGCCGCATACGTATCCGGCGCCGCCTCAAAATCATTTACGTAATCATCCAGCTCCTGCTCCAAATGCTCCATGCAAGCAAACCGCACCGGATACTCCGCCAACAGCTCAACTTCTTTGCCTTCTATTTGTAAGCTTCTCATCTTCATATCCATATCAAATGCCTCTTTTCCGTTCAATAATGTCGCTTCCTATTCTACCCCAGAACAGCAACAAAACAAATGAATCCACCAAAAAGACATCGATGAGTTTACAATCATATGCCTTTGTATTTTATAGCTTTTGTTTTTTAACCTTCGCCGGACATTTAAAGCTATAGAGAGAAAAAAGAAGAAAACGGCGAAAGTCTTTGGGATACCAACCGAAGCGTAATGGAAAAAGGGAAACCTGCCTTTAGCGTCCACCTCTGAGACACTGCGTAGCTGCACGACTTTGGACGCGGGTTTCACTTTTTACATGGAGCTGGGCAGAACCGCTTCCCAGCAGGTAGCCCAAGAACTTGAGCGTTTTCTTCTTTTTTCTCTCCTCCACCGAAAGCCCGTCTAACAAAAAAAAGAGAGCGCCGTATCAGCTCGGCGCTCTTAAGAAGGGATCTATTTAAAAATAGATAGAGGGGGGAACTTAAGATACTGCATATATGCAAACGGGATAAAATGCATCCCGGAATTGCCCGTCAGTCAAAGTTTGTTTCCTTCACATGCCTGCCCAAAATGGTCAGTGCTTCTTACTGCTGTGGCGGTGCGGTCAGCTTAACCTTGGCAGTCTTCTGAATACCGTCACGATAGAACGTAATATCCATCGTATCGCCCGGCTTTTTGTTCATCGTCAAATACTTCCGCAGCTGAGCGCTGGTGGAAATGTTCTTGTCATCCAGCTTGATAATGACGTCGAATTGTCTCAAGCCTGCTTGACCTGCAGGAGAGAATTTGCCTACTTCCGTTTGGACGACGACGCCCGCATTGACATTGTCAGGCAGATTCAAGGTTTCTTTCCATTCGTAGCGCGGCACATTAGCCAAGTCGAGTGGCTGCACACCGAGGTAAGAACGTTCCAGCGTGCCTTTTTCCATCAGCTGGTCCACGATCACTTTGACATCATTGATCGGGAGGGCAAAACCTAACCCTTCGACACCTGCTTTGGAAATTTTCAGGGTGTTAATCCCGATGACTTGACCCTCGATGTTTACGAGGGCACCACCGCTGTTACCAGGATTGATCGCTGCGTCTGTTTGAATGACATCCAGCTCCCAGTCGTCCTGACCATCTTCGTTAAAGTCCATGGGCATGGAGCGTTCCTTGGAACTAATGATGCCTTGTGTAACGGTCCGGGAGAACTGCATTCCCAGTGGGTTCCCGATGGCAATAGCCGGCTCGCCCACCTGTAAGGTAGAGGAATCGCCAAACTCAGCAACGTCCGTAACCTTGGAGGCGTCGATTTCCAGTACAGCCAGATCGGCGTAACCATCGGCGCCGACCACTTTTGCCGATACTTTTTCACCTGTTGGCAGGGCGACCTCCAGCTTTTGCGCCTTATCGATTACGTGGTAGTTGGTAACGATGTAGGCTTTTCCGCCTTTTTTCTGAAAGATGACACCAGAGCCTTGGCCCTGCTCTACATCCATCGAGTTCTGCATCCAACTGTTTCTGCGCTGACCGATGTTGATTACTCCAACGATCGCATTTTCTACTTGCTTCACCGCATTTACTGTACCCGATCCCACACTTACAGATACTGGCTTAGCAAACAGGGTAGAAGCGGAGGTATTACTGCTTATCGCATTTTCTGTTCCAGGCTCAACCATATTAATATATCCCGCATTGGAGAGCGTCGGCAGCGTGAGCAGGACGACCATCCCCCCAATTACCGCGGACGTTACAGACGTTACGACCATACGTCCAATGTTAGAACCGCGTTGTTTTTTTCGCTCCACGTGAGTTAAATCATCATAAAAACCCATGATTCATACTCTCCTTTCTATCTTCCACCATTACTAGCTTTGCAGGTTTTTCATGCTCGTATACACAATGACATGCGCCTTATTTGGTGTGCATGATTGATTTCGTTGATGTCTGTTTCCTTTTGACACCCTTAGTATACGACCTGCTTTCGGCAAAATGGCGTGAGAATTATGGAAAGGTTGTGGAATAAAAAAAGCTCCCGGAATATTTCTCCGAGAGCACGGATATGATAGATTAAAAGCTTTTTCTGCCAGAACAAATAGAAAGGATTGATAGACTTGAAAGAAGTCCACCTCATCGCCAAGCTGGCTGACCTTCAGGAAGTAGACTACCACAATACGCTTGTCCTGCATGCCCTTATCGAGCTGCTCGTAGCCAAAGGACTGCTGACACATGACGAGCTGACTGCCAAAGTGAATGAGCTCGATACACAGTTAACTTTCCATATCGATACGTACGCGAAGCTCACAGAGCGCATCGCCAGTCGTCAAGCGGGGATCAAACCGAGCTTATAGCTCTTCCAGCTTGGTAGGTCGATCTGGGTACGTATCGCGCAGATGCACATCGTCGCCAACAGACAGGCCCCGTTCCTCCAAGATGTTTTTGACCGTCAGTCGAGCCAAATCAATCATGTTGTTTTCCTTACTCAAGTGGGCGAGGTACACGCGTTCTGACCCACCAGTCAAACAATCGAGCAAAGCATCGCCCGCCGCTTCATTGGACAAGTGCCCGACATCACTCAAGATACGTCGCTTGATGCTCCAAGGATACTGGGACATACGCAGCAGCTCGACGTCGTGATTCGACTCGAACACATACGCATCTGCTCCACGAATCGTCTCTTTAATGCGATCACTAACATACCCCAGGTCAGTCGCGACACTGAGCTTTTTCTTGCCATGATAAAAACAAAAGCCCATCGGCTCGGCGGCATCGTGCGAGATTCCGAATGACTCAATGCCCAAATCCTCTAACTCTTTCTTTTCCCCCACAGAAAAGAAGCGTCGCTGATCTTCCTTGATTGTCCCGATTTGCCCGTCCAGCTCCGACCACGTCTTTTCATTGGCGTAAATCGGCAATCCATATCGCCGCGCCATGACGCCGACTCCTTTAATATGGTCGACGTGCTCGTGGGTGACGAGAATGGCGCTGAGCTCTGCTGGATTGACACCAATGGTCTCCAGTGCCGCTTCTGCTTGCTTTCCTGTAATCCCTACATCGATCAATACGGAAATACGGTCTGTTGCCACATAAATGGCGTTGCCCGTACTCCCGCTTGCCAATACACTAAATCTCACCGAACATCCCTCTTCCCGTATCTTTCCCAGGCTGTCTATCTCTTCAGTGCTGCGTGACCATCGGACGCTCCAGAGCCCCTGTAATCGCGTTGACAAAATGCCATTTGCCATCGTGGACCACACGCCATACAGGCACCAGCGTCTGAATATCCGCATCGTAAGAACCGTAATAACCCAGGCTCACATTCTCAATCCGTTCCCCTGGTGAAATGATTTGCTTGTCCACCAAAGAGCGTAGTGCCGCATAACCAGAGATCACCTGTCGTTCCCCCTGCTGCTTGCGAAGGTGGAAAAAGGTCTGCCTGTAGCCAAGTATCGCTCCGTTGTCCAAATACATTTCCAACGGCGCGACGAATACTGGCATTTTATCATAGACCTGCCAATACAAGAGCCGCGCTTGATTCGGTTGATACGGATCGGCTACGTACTGATCGGAATAAATCAGCCTTGGACCAATTTGTCGCAAGAGCTCCTGAGGATTCAACTGACCACGAATCTGCATGGGTGGGTTCAGCTTGGCAGCCAGCGCCATCTTTTCTACCGTCGCCTGAAGCCCCGATATCTCATGCAAGGAAATCGGATTAATTCCGACATACTCCGCATCCAAATTGGACATTTCCGGTGTATCCTGCGGCACTTCTGTATCCAATGTGATATTTTGCTGATTCAAGTACAGCTCTGTGTTCCATTTCTCGCTCTGCGCGACTTCCTTGTCATTCCACAAGCTAATGCGTGTCACATACACCTGATACAGGAGAAACAAATCGAGGAAAAGGAAGGCCCAGATCAGAATCGTCTTGGTCCTACTCCAATCCATGCGCCTTCCCTCCTCCCTGTTTGGTATGCGCAGAAATATACAGGTTGGCCTGATTCGCCAATTCCACAACCCAGATTGGCATCAGGTCCACGTATCCATCGCCTACTTTGGTATGGTAAGCCAAATAAGCATTCGTGACTTTTTCCGTATCCGCCAGTTTTTTATCACGAATATATTGATACAACTCCGGACCAGACATGATCATCCACTCTTTATTATCGATATACTTGTCCAAATCCAACTGTGAACGACTCATCGTCACAACCTGGCCTGCTTCTGAGGTAATTTGGATCGTATCGATTTGCTTGGCCTCCCTCTCACTAATCAAGGGATACGCCCCCAAGTACTGGCGGAATGTGATCAGGTCTTTTTCATTGTAGCTCTTCTTGATTCGTTCAAAATGGTACTCATCAAGCCAGCCCAAGTGCTTGTTCATGAAGGTAACGGCACTCTGCACTTTTTCTTCATCAGACAGCTCCTGATCCCGCTGTTGGTACGCCGGGTCGGTAAACGTGAACGCCTGCTGCTCCGATCTTAATTGAATCGATCTGCTGCCATCTGTAAAAATAACCGTTTTGTCCCGCTCCATGATCTGTCTGACGAGTGACTGATCGATAAAGTAGGACTCGATTAGTCTTTCATTCGTAACAGGTACGTAGCTGTAGCGGAATTGCTGCATGGGCAACTGATTCTTTGGCAAATAGTAAGTACTCCACATCAGAGCAGGTCCTTCCAAATCTACGAAGCTTCGCTCTGGTTTGACGATTTTCATGATTTGCTCAGGCATTAAATCACCAGAAGCCAGATACGATTCTCGCAAATCCTTAGGGCTGATCGATGTTCGAGAACGCATCATTCGACCTTCCTCAGTCGACAAAAACAATGCGTAGACGACATCCTCGTCCTTCTCGTAGTACAACCACAATCGGTCAATTCCTTTTATTCGGTTGTCAAACTCATCCCGAAAGGTAACCAGCCGACCTACAATTGACAAGGGAACCGTGCTCCGAAAGCGCACTTCCAAACCCATCTTTTCCCGGGCAATATCTTCCCATTTCTCATTCGAGATGGTGAGCGGAGAAAAATCGAGGAAGATCCACTTCGACATTTCTCGCACGATCAAACTGTAAGGAGCATCGGTTGCGGATGCTTTCGTATGGCGATTTTCCCCATAGTGAAAAACAACAGACTCCGGCGTAACGAGCTCTTCGAGTTGTTTTTCCTGAACTGGCTTTGATTGCGTGTACTCTGCCGGTTCAATAAATTGAAGATTGGGTTGATTCGACCACAACATCGCTGTCAAAACAAAGCTGGCTAGCACTAGCAGATTGAGTAAGACGGTCTTGGCAGGCTCCAGCATCCGCTTCATCCCGTTTTTCCTCCTTGGACAAATGGCACCCAGAACGTGACTGTCGTTCCCGCGTTCCATTCACTCGTAATCTCGATATCTGCACCGTGTGCCTGTACTAATTCGCGGGCAATCGCCAATCCCAGACCTGTTCCACCCTGACCGCGCGAACGCGCCTTGTCTACGCGGTAGAAACGCTCAAAAATTCGCTTCAAATCGCGGCTGGGAATACCAATTCCTGTGTCAGTGATGGAGATTTGGACCCGATTTTGCTTGTGGTTCTCTCTTGCCATGAGAACCACAGTGCCCCCTTGAGGCGTATACTTGATCGCATTGGACAAAAGATTATCCAATACTTGATTGATCGCATCCAGATCAATGTAAACCGGCGGAAGCTTGCTCGGGATATCCAGACTGAGCTGAATCTCCTGTTGCTCACTGAACATGGAAAAACGATCGGCAGCATAGTGAAGCAATCGATTGATGTCCGCTTCCTTGCAATGCAGTCGAACTCCCTGCGAATCAAAACGCGATAGCTGCAACAAATCGTTTACCAAGCGAATCATGCGCTCTGTCTCCGACGACGTAACCTTCAAGAACCGCTGGGACAGCTCCGGCTCTTCCACTGCACCATCCAGCAGGGCTTCCACATAGCTCTTAATGGTTGTCAGTGGTGTCCGCAGCTCATGCGATACATTTGCCACGAATTCGCGGCGCTGCTGCTCCAGTCGCTGCTGCTCCGTCACATCGGCAACGACAGCGATGATCCCACCCATTTTTTTGCTATCGTGCTGCAAGGGCGTAAACGTCACACGCAGGATTACTTCTTCCTTATTCGGCAGCGTCATCTCAATGATAAGCGGTTCTTCCTGCGCATAGAGCGACATCTCATCTTCTGGCGGAAGCCCCAACAGATCATACAAGGTACGTCTCTTGAGAAGGACGTCAGCCATCGTCACCTGCAACATATCTTCGGCAGCCCGATTGAACAGGATGATCTGTCCATTCCGGTTAGCGGCAATAACACCGTCCGTCATGTTGCTCAAAATTCCCGCGAGCTTCTCACGCTCTTCCTCTTGCTGCAAGATCGCTTCCTGCAAACGCAAGGTCATATGATTAAAGGCCATACCAAGTTGGCCAATTTCATCATCGCTATAAACACGTACACTACTGTTAAAATCTCCGTCTGCCACCAATCGTGCCTGACGGGTCATCTCCTTCACAGGCTTGGTGATGGTGCGGGCCAACACGACCCCGAGCACCGCCGTAATGGCCATTGCGATCATCGTACCTGTCCCTAAGATGCCGTTCATTTTCCCAATCGTGGCATAAGTGCCTTCCATCGAAGCGATCATGTAGACCGCACCGTATACGATCTGATCGCCCTTAACAGGTAATGCCAATACCTTCACCCGCGCCCCCGTCTTCGGGTCGATCCGCATCGATTCACTGCGCGTCCCGAGCAAGGCAACCGTTACTTCAGGCTGCGAGGTCCGCTGTCCAATTGTACTTTTGTCCTCTGTCGTCGCAACCACCGTTCTTGTCTGATCGATGACCTGCACATTTGCTCCATTGATTTTTACCAGGTTGTTGATCAGGTTGTCGATGTCCTGGCGGTTTTGTTCTGCGTTGGATTCCTTCCCGTCATGCGGGCGCAAATCGCTTTCCAGCAAACTCGCTAACAAACTAGCTTGTCCATTCAATGCCTCGGAAAAGTTGTTGATGTAATAGCTCTCGACTTCCCGGGCAAAGTAGGCGCTAATAAATTGCATCGCAAGCAAAATCAACAGCATGTAAATGATGACCATTTTCCACTGAACGGTTTTGAACAGCCGCCTCATCCAGGCTGGCCTCCCATGCCGGGATTGCGTAATGTATAGCCCAAACCACGCCGCGTGATAATGTACTTCGGCTGGCTTGGATCATCCTCAATTTTTTCCCGCAAACGACGGATGGTCACATCTACCGTCCGCACATCGCCAAAATAATCGAATCCCCAGACCGACTGCAGGAGATGCTCTCGCGTCAATACTTGTCCCTGATGGCGAGCGAGGTACACTAGCAGCTCAAACTCACGGTGCGTCAGCTCTAGTGCTTCTCCCACCTTTTCGACGGTATACGAATTCAGATCGATTTCCAGCTCATGCACACGCAGTACATGCTGGCTATCCTTGTCTTCCACTTTCGGGCGGTTACGGCGCAAATGGGCCTTTACACGAGCTACCAGCTCACGCGTACTAAATGGCTTCGTTACGTAATCGTCCGCGCCCAATTCCAGCCCGAGTACTTTATCCAATTCAGAGTCTTTGGCAGTCAGCATGATGATCGGCACATCATACGTTTGGCGAACGGTTCGGCATACGTCCATTCCGTCTCTGCCTGGAAGCATAACATCCAATAAAATCAGATCCGGCCGCTCATCCTTGACCACGACAAGTGCCTCATCACCATCGTAGGCGCATACGACCTGATATCCTTCTTTTTCAAACGTGAATTTCAAAATATCTGCAATCGGTTTTTCATCGTCAACTACGAGGAGTTTTGCCATCCTGGGCCCTCCTTTTTCTGTAAGTGCGTGTTCAACAGTCTTTTGTTTCCTCTTAAACTGCCTCTTCAAGGATTCCACTTTGACAGTCACTATTCCTCTACAATACACCATGTACGCCGTGTAAAGAAGGGCTTGGCATTCAATCCCTGCCAGCAAAAAAAGGGCCCCTCCTAAGAGTTGCCCTTTCTTATCCAAAAATTACTAGTCTATTTTAAGTAACGAATCGGGTTTTGATTTCGTCCATTTTGTAGAACCTCAAAATGCAGGTGGACGCCGGTCGATTGCCCAGTAGAACCCTTTACGCCGATTTTCTTTCCTTGGCTAACAACATCGCCGGCTTTCACATTAATGACGCTCATGTGACCGTACAATGTCTTCATTCCATTGCCGTGATCGATGATAACCGATTTTCCATAGTCACCATTCCAACCAGCGAAGGTGACACGTCCATTGTCTGCCGCCATGACAGAACCAGCACCGGCAATATCAATTCCTTTATGCATGCTGCCCCAGCGTTTGCCGAAGCCGCTGCTGATATACCCGCTAGCAGGCCAGCTCAAACGGCCTGTACCGCGCGATGGGATAACTTTTGTACCGCGCTCCATAATTTTGGTTACAGGCTGCAAAGTTACATCTTGTTTGATGACTTTGCGACTAACTACTTGTCCATTTTCTTTCACAACTTCGTACTTAACTGTTTTACTACCGTTTTTACCTTCTTGTACGACCTTTGTTTCGCCTTTAGGAACCTTGTCATTGTTATTAATCTGGGTATTAAAAGCAATGACCTCTTGTTGATCTACTTCTTCTTTGACTTGTACAGTAACCAGCGGACGAACTGCGGTTACATTGATTTCTTGTCCCAATTGAAGGACGGTATTTTCCGTAACACCTGGGTTGTTCGCGTAAATATCTTTTGATGTAATGCCGTATTTCTTCGCGATGCAACCGATGCAATCGCCTTCTACGACCGTGTGCTTCATATCCTTGAAGGTGCCTTTTACCAGCAACTCCTCGAGTTTATCGGCAGACAAAATTTGAGATGCATCGACTGTTTCGTTTTGCATCTCTACGTTTTCTTTAAATGCGACTTCTTTTACCGGATTTGGTTTGACTGGGACTGTGGATGCTGCTGCTACAACAGCCTTTTTCCCTGTCGTTGCAGGAACTCCGGAATATTTTTGCTTCACTTCAGCCAGTACTTGATCAGCCGATTGCTGGTCTGGCAGGTAACCTACTACTTTGCCGTCAATCATTAGCTTAACGCCCTGAACCTTAATATCCGCTACGGATGCCAGAGCTTGTACAGCGGCATCATTATTGAACGATGCCTTGAATTCACGCTCTTCTTCAAATGTAATATAGTCAGCCAATTGCAGGTTGAGGCCTGTTTTTGCCTTTTCCTCTTCCAGCTTGGTTGCTGTCCAGTTATGTATCACATTTGGATCATTTACCACGCCAATCTCTTTGCCGTTCACACTGACATGGTAGACCGAATTGACATTGCTTGTGTAATAGTATTGTGCAGATGCGCCAGCAGCAATCGTCAAAACTAGACCTGCCGCAATTGAAAGCGATTGTTTTTTATGCGACTGGATGTAAGAGCTTGTACGTTTCATTGTACGTTTCGCCAGATCACTGCAATCCCGAACGATTCGTGATGACCGTTCCTGCAGCTTGGCCTTCCATTCTGACCAATGCATAACTTGTCCCTCCTGAAAACAGATACAACTTGCTCGTTCCATTTCCTGAAAATTTTTAATTTATTGACTAGGTCGTAAATCCCATAATTTAGTTTCCATTTATCTGCCAAATTGCCTAAAGAAACCAACTATGTCGACTTTACCATAAGATTAACGACAACATCAAGTGTAAATTGCTGTCGAATAAAAAAATAGACACAGAGTCACTATATGTACAAACAATTGGTAGCATTTATCATATCTGGAGGCTGATATACGTGAAGGAACGTAACATTCTTGCAGGATTTCACACCGAAGATGATGCCCAAAAGGCAGAAAAAGCACTTCGACAAGCTGGTTTTTCCATCATTCAGATCGACAGAATTGGACAATTCCCTGGTGACGGAAATGAACAGATCCTGAATCCTATAACCGGAGATTTTCCCAGCTTGGGCAACCTAACACTGGCAGCTGACTTCCCAAGCGGCAGGGATGCAAGCGTCATGGCCGCAGTAGATCCAGACGCCAGCGGTATGGCCGATCGAGGCGATGACAATTTGAACCGCAGTGTCTTGTTAACGGCAGTCGTACCAGAGGAACAAGGTGATCTTGCGACTGAGATCATCCGATCGTATGGAGGCATGGTCTAAAATAAATATAGCCATCTTCCTAAATGTCTAGGAAAGATGGCTTATTTCGTTATGAACATCTGTGACTCACACCTCTTGCATCGAGGTAACGTCTTTTAACGCAAGTCTGCGTATTTTCGTTTTCTCGGCGTCATTTGGTTGTTTGTATGTCGTGATAAAGCAAAGGTAGCCATTGTTGAAATGAGTCATGGTTCCCTTGATGACGACGCCATTGATCATCTTTACCTGTACATTTTTGCCCAGCAGCTTCATGGCCTTTTGGTCAAATCCAAAACCCATCATCATGATCACCTCTCCATTTCTCCCTATGTCTATCCATATGCCCAGAGGGTCTCGTTTCGTGTCTGTCCCTTGCAAAAAAAAAGAAAGCTGCCGACTGCTCGACAGCTTTCTTCTATTTATATAGTCAATAGCTTATCCGTAAATGCCACGAACAACGACCGTTTGCTCACGATCTGGTCCTACGGAGAAGATCGACATTGGAATACCAGTCAGTTGCGTGATGCGTTCAATGTAGTGACGAGCGTTTTCTGGCAAGTCGTTCAGATTGCGAACGCCTGTGATATCCTCTGTCCAACCTGGCAGCTCCTCATAAACTGGCTCGCATTTCGCCAGCAGGTTGAGGTTCGCCGGGAACGACTCGATGATTTCTCCATTGTATTTGTAGGCTGTGCAAATACGCAGGGTCTCAATGCCAGACAATGTATCCAGCTTGGTGATCGCCAAACCAGTGATACCGCTGACACGACGAGCATGACGAACGACTACACTGTCGAACCAGCCTACGCGGCGTGGACGACCTGTTGTTGTACCATATTCGAAACCAACCTCACGAATATGGTCGCCGGTTGCATCATTCAGCTCAGTCAGGAACGGACCGTCACCTACACGTGTTGTGTAAGCTTTTGCCACCCCGATTACTTGGTGGATCTTGGTTGGTCCTACACCAGAACCGATAGTCACGCCACCCGCAATTGGGTTGGAGGACGTTACGTAAGGATACGTACCTTGGTCAATATCGAGCAATACGCCTTGTGCGCCTTCGAACAATACGCGGTTGCCGTTATCAATGGAGTCATTGAGGACAACAGATGTATCGGTTACGTAAGGACGAATGATTTCTGCCAGAGCCAAGTATTCATCCAGAATTTCTTGAAGCTCAAAGCCAGTTGTGTTGTACATTTTCTCCAGCAGCATGTTCTTCTCTGCCAGGTTGCGCTCGAGCTTGCGAGCAAACTCATCGCGGTCCAACAAATCAGCAATACGAATACCGATACGAGCAGCTTTATCCATGTAAGCAGGTCCGATACCTTTACGGGTCGTACCAATTTTGTTAGCACCGCGGCTATCTTCCTCTACGCCATCCAGCTTGATGTGGTATGGCAGAATCACATGCGCGCGATCACTGATTTTCAAATTGCTTGTAGAAAAACCGAAGCTGTGAATGTAGTCCAGCTCTTTTACCAATGCCTTCGGATCGATTACCATACCGTTTCCGATTACGCAGGTCTTGTCACTATAAAAAATTCCGGATGGAATCAAATGCAGCTTATACTTGTTACCATCAAAAATAATGGTATGGCCTGCGTTGTTACCGCCTTGATAACGAGCCACTACCTCTGCACTTTCAGCTAGATAGTCTGTAATTTTACCTTTACCTTCATCGCCCCACTGGGTTCCGACGACAACGACTGTTGACATCGAAAAACACCTCCTGATATTATCATGTCTTTCCGGGCCTGAAACAATCTAAGTTTACTAAACGAGACTCCCCATGTCAACGCTAAATACGAACATTCATATACTTAATTGTTGATATGTTCGGCAATTCAATATAGAAAAAAAAGCCGGAATTTCTCCGACTTTTCGTCCATTCCAACTATTAACCTGCTTGATTTCGAAAGCGATGATCCAGGTTAACGAATTTGTTGAATTCTTTCAAGAACGCCAACTCCACCGTTCCGGTTGGGCCGTTACGCTGTTTGGCGATAATGACTTCGATGACATTCTTGTTTTCTGTTTCCTTGTCATAGTAGTCATCACGATACAAGAAGGCAACGATATCGGCGTCCTGCTCAATCGACCCCGATTCACGGATATCCGACATCATCGGTCGCTTGTCCTGCCGTTGCTCTACACCACGGCTCAACTGCGACAGGGCGATAACCGGCACGTTCAGCTCACGCGCGATCCCTTTTAGCGTACGAGAGATCTCAGATACTTCCTGCTGACGGTTATCTCCTTTGCCTCGTCCATGAATCAGCTGAAGGTAATCGATCAGGATCAGACCCAAGCCCTTCTCTGTTTGAAGGCGACGGCATTTCGCCCGGATGTCCTGTACAGTAACCCCTGGTGAATCGTCGATGTAAATCGGCGCTTTCGCCAGCGTACCGATTGCCATCGTCAGCTTTTGCCAATCGTCTTCCTCCAGTGTACCTGAACGCATCCGGGACGCATCCAGATTGCCCTCCGCACAAATCATACGCTGTACGAGCTGAGAAGCACCCATCTCTAATGAGAAGATGGCTACAGTTTCACCTGCACGAGCTGCTACGTTTTGCGCGAGATTCAAGGCAAAAGCCGTTTTCCCTACAGAAGGACGGGCTGCCAAGATAATCAGGTCACTGCGCTGCAAGCCTGCAGTCATCTTGTCCAAGTCCGTATATCCCGTAGAAATCCCCGTAATATCACCGCGTCGCTGACTCAAAAACTCAATCCGCTCGTACGTTTCCAGAAGGGCATCACGAATCGGTGTAAAACCGCCACTGTTGCGATTTTGACCGATCTCCATGATGTACTTCTCCGCATCTGCGATGATCTGCGTGACATCATCCTCACGGGAGTATCCGTCATTGGCAATCTTGGTAGCTGTATGAATCAATCGCCGAAGCAGCGATTTTTCTTCTACAATTTTTGCGTAGTATTCGATGTTGGCAGCCGTTGGAACTGAGCTGGCAATTTCCGTGAGATACGTAACCCCGCCGACTTCATCCAGCAGCTTGTGGTCCTGTAGATCCGCTGTAACCGTAACCAGATCGACAGGTTCGCCTTTTTCATACAGGTCCACCATCGTTTGAAAGATGCGCTGATGCGCTGTCTTGTAAAAATCCTCCGGACGGAGAATCTCAATGGCCGTGATTAAAGCTTCCTTAGACAAGAACACGGCACCCAGTACCGATTGTTCCGCTTCCTTGTTCTGTGGCGGCACACGATCCAAAAACAGGTCGCTCACGTCACACCCCCCACAATTGAGACATTATTCTTCCACAACGTGTACTTTCAGAGTCAC
Organism: Brevibacillus sp. NRRL NRS-603; assembly: GCF_003013445.1. Classification (NCBI taxonomy): domain Bacteria; kingdom Bacillati; phylum Bacillota; class Bacilli; order Caryophanales; family Paenibacillaceae; genus Brevibacillus; species Brevibacillus sp. NRRL NRS-603. The sequence goes on from NZ_PXZN01000025.1 coordinate 32,772, forward strand.
GGTAACTTCGTTGTGCAGTTTTACTTTGATTTGCGTCACGCCCAAAGCACGGATTGCATCCATTTCGAGCTTACGCTTGTCTACTTTGATTTTAAACTGATCTTCCAGCGCTTGCGCTACTTGTTTGCTGGAAATGGCACCGAACAGTCGGCCGCCTTCGCCTGCTTTTCCTGCTACTTTCACTGTCAGCTCTTCCAGCTTTTTGCCCAGCTCCTGAGCATCCAGCTTTTCTTGCTCCTTGCGCTTATCTTCGCTGCGCTTTTGAGCGTCGAGCGTTTTCACGTTGCTATCTGTCGCTTCTTTTACCAGCTTCTTTGGCAACAAGAAGTTGCGTACATAGCCCTCTGACAAATCCTTGATTTCGCCTTTTTTCCCTTGGCCTTTTACATCTTGAAGAAAAATGACTTTCATCATCGTTTCCCCCTTTATATTTTGGCCTATACGACCGAGTCAATCGCTTCTTTCAAACGACGTGTAGCTTCTTTAATTGATATGCCTTGAATTTGTGTGGCAGCACCAGTGAGGTGACCGCCCCCACCCAGAAGTTCCATAATGGACTGAACATTGATGTCGCCCAGAGAACGTCCGCTGATCAAGATCGTATCATCGGATCGCTCTGCAACAACAAACGACGCCTGGATTCCTGACAAAGTAAGCAGCTGCTCAGCAGCTTGTGCCACCTGTACCTGGGTGTAATCCTCGGACGGGTCTCCTATGGCAATCGCCATGTTGTCGCGGTACGTTTCCGTGTTCATGATGATTTTTGCCCGCTTCACATACTGTCCCAGATCTTCTTTCAACAGACGCTGGACAGCCGCGGTATCGGCCCCGTTACGACGAAGGAAAGACGCCGCTTCAAAGGTCCGTGAACCTGTGCGGAAGGCAAAGCTTTTGGTATCCACCACAATCCCGGCTAACAGTGCCGTTGCAATCAGATTGTCGATATTCAATCGCTCGCTCTGATATTGCAATAGCTCCGTGACGAGCTCGGCCGTCGAAGAAGCATATGGTTCCAGATACAAGAGTACGGGCTCAATGAACTCCTCCGAACGTCGATGGTGGTCGATCACCACAATTCGGCTCGTTTCCGTCAACAGCTTCGGCTCAATCACCAGCGATGGTCGATGCGTATCGACGACTACCAACAATGTGCGACCGGAGATGAGTCGGATCGCCTGTTCTGGCGTAATAAAGGTCTCAGCCAACTCTTCATTGGCATAAATCTCTTTCATCAGACGCTCGACAGAATGATTGCCTTCGTCCATGACGATATAAGCCGTTTTGTTGTGCAGCTGCACAGCCTTCAATACACCAAGTGATGCCCCGATGGAATCCATGTCAGGCTGTTTATGCCCCATGACGATGACGTGCTCCGCCTCATGAATCAGATCACGCAAAGCATGTGCAATAACACGAGCCCGGACACGTGTCCGCTTTTCCACCGCATTTGATTTCCCACCATAGAAAGTGAGCTTGTTGCCAATCTTGACAGCGCACTGGTCGCCACCGCGCCCTAATGCGATATCCAAGCTGGATTGCGCCATTTGTCCAAGCTCAATGTAAGTGGTAGCGGCCGCTCCAACCCCGATACTAAGCGTAATCGGAATTTTGTTGTCAGCCGTCATCTCGCGTACTACATCGAGAATGTCAAATCGCGATTCTTCCAATTTATCAAGTGCTTCCCGTTCCATCAGAGCCAAAAACTTGTCGGCTGTGATTCGGCGAAGATATATGCCATGTTTGTTGGCCCACTCTGTAATCACACCAGCTACGCTTGTAGAGAGCAGCGTACGGCTCTGATCATCCATTACTTGTCCAACCTCGTCCAAGTTGTCGAGGTGAATGATGGCAAGTGCAGCCTTTTCTCGATGGTAACGAGTCGTCAATTCTTTGAAGTCCGTAATGTCCTTGAAATACAAAAGGCGCTCATCGGACCGCACAATGACCTCGTATACCCGCTCGTTATAAGTAAACTCCAGCCGTTTTTGCTCCGGCTTCCAAACCAGTTGAGGGAATACCTCTTGGAGGCTTTTCCCGATCATGGTTTCATCCCCGGACATATGCGTCATATACGGGTTTACCCACTCAATTGCCTTTTCCTCGTTGTATAAAAGAATTCCGATCGGCAGTTCCTGGATAACGCCTTCTCCCGCCTTCTTCACACGATGGGTAACCGTCGCCAAGTACAGGCGCAAGTCTCGTTGGAACCCCTTTTCTGCTTGAAGAGCGTAAAGAACCAAGCCAATCAAGCAAATCATGCCGATTGCCCCGTACATCCAATGGAACAAGGTCAAAATCCCCAACAACAGCAAGCTAAAGCTGAGTGCCAGGACCATGTGCATCCCGTACCAACGCTTTAACAGGAACTTGGGCATTTCCTCAGCCCCTCTTCACTCTTGTTTCCAGTTTTTCACGCAAACGAATTCCTAGGTCAAATATCCCTACTAGACTAAGTATAGTACTTAGGGGTGGAAAAATAAATAGACAGACAACGAGCACAGGAGTCAATCTCTTCCAGCCGTACAAATAGGCAGCAAATAGACAAAAACTCAAACCCTGCAAGGTAAAAACAGCATCCAGCATGACTTTCAGGTTCATCAGGGCGATTTCCCAGAACGTGCCCTGCATGCTTTCGGCAAACAGCAAAAGACTGATCATCGCAATAAAGTAGTAATAAAGCAATGAGCGAGGGAAGCTCCATTCCCGAACTGGCTTCAATGCTGGAATCGGTCTGCGCAGACGTCGTCCAATCAGACTCGCCAATCCATGAATAATGGCGGTTGATAAAAAGCTGAACATAACAAGACTCGTAGGCAAAACAATTTTGCCCAGTTGCAGGAGCTGATCAAACTGCTCTTTTGGCACCATTGCTGGACGCATCTTAGCAACTTCTTGCATGATGGCATTAAAATCAACGTTCATTCCGAATGCCATAAATGCCAGCATCGAAACAACACTCAAAAAGGCAACGCCTGCCCCTGCCACGATCGCCGGAAGAGCCGCTCCTTTTTTCGTATAAAAAATCCCCATTACTGAACCCCAAACCGCACTTGAAAAAGCAAGTGTAGCCGCAAACGGACCAGTAATGATCCAGCCGAGAAAGGTGAAGGCAAGGGAGATCCACACCATGTTAGGTACTGTTCGATTTACTGCCAAAAGGATAAACGGCAGAGGTATCAAGAAACTGACGAGTCCTCCCAGTATGGTATATGTACTGAGAAACAGTAGCACCAGTGCGATACCCAGCATAAGGGCATTTTCAGCCAAGTGTTTCGTTTTGGACGGCATGTCAGCACCTCATTATTCATGTCTCATGTACAGTCTCCATAGAAAACTATGGAAAAAAGAGGGCCACGCAATTGTGCCCCTCTTTTTATAGCTTTTGAAAATTATTCAGCAGTGTAAGGCAACAGTGCTACTTGACGAGCGCGTTTGATCGCGATAGTCAGTGCACGTTGATACTTCGCAGAAGTACCAGTTACACGACGTGGCAAGATTTTGCCGCGTTCGCTGATGAACTTTTTCAGCAAATCAACATCTTTATAATCGATGTGCTTGATTTTGTTCACTTTAAAGAAGCATACTTTACGACGCTTATTAGGACGTCCTTTGCGTGCCATGATAGTCCCTCCTTCGTAGGAATGTGAAAGTTATACGATCTTAGAACGGCAAGTCATCATCTGAAATGTTGATCGGCTTGCCTGCACTCGCGAAGGGATCACCAAACGGATCGTAGTCATTGTTTCTTTGACCGGATGGTTTGTTACCGCCACCCATGCCAGGGCCTGGATCGTATCCTGAATTGTCTCCGCCAGCTTCATTGCCTCGACCGCCCAAAAATTGAACGTTCTCCGCAACGACTTCCGTCACATACACTCTTTTACCTTCTTTATTATCGTAGGAGCGTGTTTGCATACGTCCTTCAATAGCTGCTTGTCTACCTTTACGCAAGTAGCTTGCGCACAGATCGGCAAGTTTTTGCCAAGCGACAATATTAATGAAATCCGTTTCTCTCTCACCCGCTTGATTGGTGCGGGGACGATTCACGGCCACAGTAAAAGTAGCAACGGCAACGCCATTTGGCGTGTAGCGAAGTTCTGGATCTTTCGTCAGGTTGCCGATGAGAATGACTTTATTCATCTTGGTTCCCCCTCTGAACGCGACAATGATTACTTCTCATCACGAACAAACATAAAGCGGATTACGTCGTCATTGATTTTCATCAGACGCTCAGCTTCCGCAACAGCATCGGAGTTCGCTTTGAAGTTCATCAAAACGTAGTAACCTTCACGGAACTTGTTGATTTCGTACGCAAGACGACGTTTACCCATTTCTTGAAGCTTGGAGATTTCTCCACCATAGTTAGTTACAACTTCGCTGTAACGAGCTACATTGGATTTTACTTTCTCTTCTTCAAGGTCTGGACGCAATACATACATCACTTCGTATTGACGCATACCTTTTCACCTCCTTATGGACTTTGCGGCCCTAAACGGGCAAGGAGCGAGTGCTAAAAACGAAACGCACAATACATGCACTCCATAAATACTCGCATTATCGTATTATAGCAAAACGCCTATGCCGAATCAAGAATTTCGTACTAAACGTTAAAACGGAAATGCATAACATCTCCATCTGCCACTACGTACTCTTTCCCTTCAAGACGGTACTTCCCGCGATCTCTCGCTGCTGCCACAGAACCAGCATCTACCAGATCATCGTACGCAATCACTTCCGCACGAATGAAGCCGCGCTCGAAATCGGTATGAATTACGCCTGCCGCTCCTGGAGCCTTTGTACCCTGACGGATGGTCCAAGCGCGTACTTCTTGTACACCAGCTGTGAAGTATGTTACCAATCCCAGCAGTTTGTAAGCAGCACGAATCAAGCGGTCGAGACCAGACTCAGAAAGTCCCAGCTCTTCCAAGAACATTTCTTTGTCTTCGCCCTCGAGCTCAGCGATTTCTGCTTCTACCTTCGCGCTGATGACAACCACTTCTGCGCCTTCACTCGCTGCATGCTGACGAACTGTCTGCACATGCGGGTTGTTGTCTGCATCGTTAATGCCGTCTTCCGCTACGTTGCACACGTACAGCATTGGCTTGATTGTCAGCAGATGCAAATCGCGAATCCATTTGCGCTCTTCGTCATCGAGTTCTACACTGCGAGCAGATTGACCCTCTTCGAATGCTGCTTTCAATTTCTCCAGCACGTCCAGCTCTTGTTTGGATTCCTTGTCGCCGGATTTCACTTTGCGTGCAATGCGGTCAATACGACGATCAACAGAGTCCAGGTCAGCAAAAATCAGCTCCAGGTTGATTGTCTCGATATCGCTCAAAGGATCGACGCGACCTGCTACGTGAGTGATGTTCTCATCTTCAAAGCAACGGACTACATGGGCAATCGCGTCCACTTCACGGATGTGTCCAAGGAACTGGTTGCCAAGTCCTTCGCCTCTGCTCGCGCCTTTTACCAAGCCTGCAATGTCTACGAATTCAAACGCAGTTGGAACTACCTTGTTTGGTACAACGATCTGTGTCAGCTTTTCCAGACGCGGATCTGGTACCTCTACGATCCCTACGTTCGGGTCAATCGTACAGAACGGGTAGTTAGCCGATTCCGCGCCCGCCTGTGTAATGGCATTAAACAATGTCGATTTTCCTACGTTAGGAAGACCTACAATCCCGCATGATGCACCCATCTATATACACCTCGTTCATTTAATATCCAACTCAAATAGTCTATCACATTCTGTCATTGCGTCCAATCAACCATTAACTTGAAAACAATGAATACGAATTAATATAGTAAACGTCAGGATCGGATCAAATAAGTTATCACACGCTCTTCCCTCTTTACCCCGATCCAACATATCTCGAAATCCATTTGTTTCAGGTGTATCCACCGACAGATACAAGTAGTAAATCCCTTTTTTTACAGTAGGTGGATTCATGATATTGATACGAGGCATAATAAATTAATGCTACTTACATGTTCAATGGGTTGAGTGATCAGAGAAATAAGAGGAGGAGAAAAATGTTACCCAAAAAGGGAAAGTTAGCCATCACCTTATCGCTTTTGTCAATAGTTTTCTTTAGTCTTTGGATTAATGATAGTAATGCCGTACAACAAAAAATATCTATTTATCTTAATGGTGAACAAAAGACCGGGTGGGACCCCCAATTCATAAATGGGCGTGTCTATGTACCAGTTAAGTTAATTGCGGAATCTTTAGGTTCTAAAGTAAGTTGGGATGACAACAAACAAGCAGTTGATATTAACGCTGATATCAAAATGATTGCTTCTATTCCTGAAGAAGAAATTTACTTATATGCTTTAAATAAAAATAACAACATGTACAAAGATTTAATAGTAAGCATTAATGGGGTTAAAAAGGTTTTTAATTGGCAAACCATTGCAAAGATTGAAGATTTACCTCAATTGCGTTATTTAGATTTAAATAATGATCAAAAAAAAGAATTGGTTATTATTTTAAGTAAGGGCCATGGGACAGGTTTTTCTAACAAAACAATTCATATAGTAAATCCTGAAAACCTTACTGAGCATCATATAGAAAATCCATTAGATATCATTAAAAACAATGTCACAACAAAAATAATATCTGATACTGAAGTGGAAATAAAAATAGGTGAAACTATTTCTAATATAAAGTTAGAGGAAATCCCTTTTAAATTGTCCAAACTTTTTCCTGAGAGAGTTTCTGAAATTAGTTATGGAAATCTTGTTTATTACGAAATCTCCAATCATACAATAAAGGCTATTGTTGGTGTAGAAGGTGATTATTTGAAATATATGGGGGATATAATCATTGAATATGATTTTAAAGATGGCAAATTCATAATGAAAAATATTTTATTTAAAAGACCAAGCGTGACGAGCTAAGCAATAGTTCGCAGCCCCTTTCAATACACTGATTGAACCTTTCTTGCCATGTATGAGCTCTATGCACTACGATTACTTTGTTAGCCAGCGTTTGTGTTGCCTGTTCCACAGTATCAGTCGCCCAAGATAGTCTCAACTCAGACAACTTCCACTAGACTGAAAAAAACTTGTTCTTTGAAATCTCTCGACATTTTCATAAATGAGGTGACTCCAAAAATGAAGCTCTTACTTCTCGGTGCCACTGGTCGCGTAGGAAGCCATATCCTCGACTACGCATTAAAAGATGGGCATGAAATAACCGTTCTCGTTCGCTCGGCAGACAAGCTCCTTCATCTGGCTCATGAAAATATGCGTGTCCTGACCGGAAACGTCCTCGATCAAAAGGATGTTTCATCAGCCATGCGTGGAGTTGACGCGGTCATTAGCGCTCTCGGAACAGATAAAGCGACGACGTTATCTGAAGGAACTCCCTATATTATTGAAGCAATGAAACGTGAAGGCGTGTCACGCATTATTACGGTGGGCACCGCTGGCATCTTGCAAAGCAGAGTTTCTCCTGACCTGCTCCGCTATCAATCCAGTGAGTCCAGACAAAAATTGACGCGTGCTGCCGAGGAACATCACAAGGCATACTCGCTCTTGGAACAGTCCGAACTCGATTGGACCATTGTATGTCCGACCTATTTGCCTAATGGCGAGTATACAGGCACTTACCGGGTTGAGGCTCACCAGTTGCCTGTAGATGGGATGCAAATTTCCGTTCCCGATACGGCAGAGTTTACGTATCAGCAGCTTTCCAGTTCCGAATACATACAGGCGCGAGTCGGTATTGCCTATTGATACATACAGAAAAAACAGGCTCCTATCCGTAATGGAAGGGGGGCCTGTTTTTCTATTGCTTCTTTACTTCTCGTTTACCAGCTTTTCCAGCTCATTCAATGTCTCTTCAAAGATTTCCATCGCTTGCTCGATTGGCTGGGACGTGGACATGTCCACACCTGCTGCTTTCAGCACCTCGATAGGCGGAGCAGAGTTACCCGCTTCGAGAAAGTTTTTGCGAACTCGATCCACAGCTGGCTGACCTTCATCCATGATTTGCTTCGCTAATGCTTGTGCAGCGGCAAAGCTCGTCGAGTATTGATAGACGTAGTATTTATAGTTGTAGAAATGGCTCACACGTGCCCATTCCATACCGATTTCCTCATCGGAAACCATGTCTTTTCCGTAGTACTTTTTGTTGATGTCGAGGTAAATCTTCTTGATCGCTTCCGCATTCAGAGATTCCCCAGCTTGCTCCTTCTCATGAATCGCTCTCTCAAACTCCGCGAACTGCGTCTGACGGAACAGAGTGGAACGGAAGTTTTCCAGATAGTGATTCAAGAGATACATCTTCTCTTCTTTCGTCTTCGCCTTCGCGTACATGCTCTTGAACAGCAGAGTTTCATTCATGGTAGAAGCCACTTCTGCCGTGAAGATTGGATAGTTGGACGAAATGTACGGCTGGTTTTTGTTCGTGTAATAGGACTGCATGGCATGTCCCATCTCATGGGCGATCGTATACACATCATCGAGTGTACCTTGGTGGTTCAACAGGACGTATGGATGTGTATCATAAGCACCCCATTGGTAAGCACCCGTGCGCTTGTCATCGGTGGAATAGACATCTACCCAACCGCCATCGAGGCCTTCAGACATTGCCTTCACATAGTCATCACCCATTACCTGTAGCCCATCAACGACAATTTTCTTCCCTTCGTCGAAGGAAATATATTTGTCATCAGATGGAACGATCGGCACGTAAATGTCGTACATGTGCAATTCCTTCACGCCAAGCATTTTCTTTTTCAAAGCAATGTAGCGATGCAGCAATGGCAGATTGTCATTCACCGTGTCAATCAGCTCATCATATACCTTCGTCGGTACGTTGTTCGGGGTCAGGCTTGCTTCCAGCGCAGAATCGTAATTGCGTACCGCTGCGTAGAAATTATCGCCCTTTACTTTGGCAGCCAACGTCGATGCAAACGAGTCTTGGAAATCAATCAGAGCCCCATAATACGCCTTGAACGCTTCTCTGCGCACATTTTGATCTTTGCTTTCCATATAGGAAATGAAATTGGCACGAGTTAACTGTACTTCTTTGCCTGTCTCATCTTTGATTTTAGGGAACCTCACGTCCTTGGACAGCATGCTGTAAATATTAGTAGGCGCACCGCCCAATGGAGACGATTTCGCCAAGAGCTGCTCCATATCCGCAGAGAGTGAGTATGGTTTCGTTCTCAGCATGTCTTCGATAAACAGCTTGTAAGGCTCAAGCTCCTTTTCGGACAGCAAGCTTTTTATTTTGTCGTCGGGAATCGCAACGATTTCAGGCTGTACCCATGAGGTTTTTTCCGTGACAAGCGTGTACATTTTCTCAGCGCGGTCTCCCAGCTTTTGTAGATCAGGATTCGCGGAGTTTACATCGAGAGACATGTTTGCGTACACGTATGCTTTGTCATTTAAGCGCATCAATTCAACATAGTCATCGAATGCAGCCTGCATCGCAGCAGAAGATGTACCCAGCTTGCCTTGGTGCTTTGTGAAAGCGTTTGCCAAAGATTCAACCTTAGCAACATCCTTTTCCCATTCCTTAACAGTCGGATAAATATGATCCAGCTTCCACTTGTACGCATCTGGGATCTCAGCGCGAGTTTGATAAGAAGGCTTTTCAGCAGCAAGAGCTACCGCCTGCGTGCTGTAAGGAATGAATGGTACGGATACTGTCGACAATGCAATGGCCAAAGCCGTAACTGATGCAAATACTTGCTTCTTCAAATCTCAATCGCCCCTTTTCTTCTATCTATTTTTGCCAAATTTATAAGTGTGTAATTATATTTTCACCTGCCAAATTCCTTCTTACTAATAAAAATTTTTAAAATATTCAATAATAACCGTCGATTTATCCAGAGAAAATCCCCTTTTGTGGATAAGTCTGTGGATAACTATTTACTAACAGCTTTTCGTCCCCCACAGCGTTTGCGGACACTCTCTTTTTTCGCAAAAAGTTGTCCACATTTTCTGTGGATATGCTGTGAATAACTTATTTTCCTTGGAACTGGGGCATTCGCCTATACCTCGTAGTGGGTTCCTACATAGCATGAGTATTGAAACTACGGTAGGAGGTGTTAGCAAGTGGGTATCTTTAACGGCTTCGACGATTTCGCGCTGATCTTGGTTCTGTTCATCCTTCTCGTTATCGTAGGTTGCGACTGCGACTAACCTACTCCGCTGCCATCCAGCCTATCTGAAGGTAAGCTTGCATCCTCAGCAGCCTTACCTTCTCCAATTCCACATAGATCATAGCCAAGGCAATGCGTCCTAGGGATAATGATCAGTCATAACCTCAGTACCAACACCGGGAGATACATTTGATTGTACAAAAGGAAAAAGGATGCGCCTATATTGGCTGCATCCTTTTTTTTACCCACATGCTTCAACTATTTCGACCCGGTCTGAAAAGTTATCCACTGCGCTTGATTTACATTACCTGCTGTGTCCTTTACCAGACCCGCAATGAGACTTACCTGATATCTCATATGTGGCTGCCATTTTCCTTTTGGCTTCACAGACAACATCCGCTTGCTTTTGTTCCACGTAATGGTATGCGGAACGATAGCCCCTTTTTCATCTGTCACACGAACTAATGGCCCGACTGTTTTGCTGGAGAGGACTCCTCCACCAACCAAAGCAATATCTTCGGCAAACTGGAGTGTCACTTTATCCTGGAGCTTTACATTTTTAGCCCCGTGACCGGGCAATATGACTGCTTGTGGAGCGATATTATCCACAGGTTTTCTCGTTTGAAACGTGCTGGTCAGCTCTGGATTCAAATTGCCTCGCTGATCCTTCACTTTTTTCCCCAGCAAGCTAACTCGATAGGATGCCCCTGCTTCCAAATTGCCTACCGGATCAATCGTCATGCTTCGATCTGTTTTGTTCCATTTCGCCGTAAAACGGACCTTCTTTTTTTTCGCATCCGTGAGCGAAATGATCGAGAGACCAGACTTGTCGGTGAGCTCTTGCCCATTTTTTAACGAAACCGGCCCCGAAAACGTCAGTGTAATGATTTGATCCGGGTCTATTTCCGCCGATTTGTCAGCTGGGGATATTCTCACTCCCCAGTCGTTTGCTGACTTTGCCCACACTCCCTGTGATGGAAGTAGGAAAAGCGCAAGCACTACTACCCATTGCAACCACTGAACACTCATCTTTTTCATCGAACCCCTCCCGTCTAAAACGACAAAGCCGCTCCCTTAAGCATATAAGCGCATCGCATCATCGTTTACAGGCATTGTAGAAAAAGACAGATGGGTTGATCAAAGAAATATGGTCTATGCTTGCGGTTCTTCCTCCGCGCGAATCAGTATCTTTTTCAGCTTGCGTTCAAATTCTAGTCGTCCAATCATCACACTATGATCGCACCCCGTACATTTGATTCGCACATCCATACCCATGCGTATGACCTTCCACGCATTCGTGCCACATGGATGTGGCTTTTTCATTTGTACGACATCCCCCAGTCCAAATTGCTTGCGCTCCATTTCTCTTTCTCCTCTCTACACTGTTCCCTTTCCAGACACCGCGACGATTTTTGGATACGGAATTTGAATGCCTCGGTTGGTTAATTCCGTTCTGATCTTCGCACGCAAATTTCGATTGACCCCGTGATGCGTGTTCGGCTTGCACTCAGCCGTAACCCGGATGATGACTTCGGAAGGTCCCAGTGCATGTACCCCCAAAATCTGTGGCTCAGCTACGATATCCGTCAATTCTGTTTGAGCCGATGCCAATACTTCTTTGAGCACAGACTCCACTTGGTTCAGATCTTCTTCATATGCCACAGATACGTCAACAACCGCTAACGTATTTTGCAAAGAAAAGTTGGTCACTTGATTAATCGTGCCGTTTGGAAAGATGTGTACCTCTCCCGTCCAGCTTCGTACCTTTGTAATGCGCAGACCAATCTCCTGCACCGTGCCTGTCAAATTGTTGATCGTTACGACGTCTCCGACAGCAAATTGGTCCTCAAAAATAATGAAGAAACCCGTAATGATATCACGCACGAGACTTTGCGCCCCGAAACCGACTGCCAATCCCAGTACCCCTGCGCTTACCAAAACAGGGCGCAAATCTATCCCCAACAGCTGCAAGATCATGAGAATCGCCAAAAAATAAATGCTGTATTGAACGATATTGTTGACGAGCACCCGCATCGTGTCCACTCGGCGTTGATCCATTTGAATCTTGCTTCCATGGCGGTGCTGGAACACTTTATTTACGCCTGATTGCACAACGGAAACGACGATTCGCGATAACAGGATAATCGCTGCGATTTTCAGTACAGCCATCCCTATATTTACCCACATATCTGCATCTGTCACATACGCATATACTTGGGCATAAATTCTCTCAAAAAAACCAGCTTGATTCATTCCTCCCGCTCCTTCTGCTCCCCTTTTTCGTCGACCTCGCTATACTGGCCAAAAAACTGACGGAAGTATCCTCGTATTACCACTTGTTGTTCCATCATGATCGCTTTCGCTCGTGAGTAATCCGACAGTGGGAACTCAATGGAAAGTGCACAGCCTGCCGTTATTTCTTTTGGCGTAGGTCTTGTATCGATCTCAATATCTTCGTACTCCAGCAGCATTTCTGCCCGCAAAGCTTGCTGCGTGGAATCAAACGCGATCAGCACCGTCTCTCCTCCCATTTCACTCCCCCTTATCTCTTTCACGTAAACTGCCATAGGCTCCTCTTATTTTACCTGTTCGTTTTCATGCTTGCCAGCCTCGCTGAGTTTTCAAAACCTACGTAACTTTCCCATTAGCAGGTATAAAAATGTCATATCGGTACGATACTGTGAATACTTTTATATAACCTTTTACAGGTTGGTTTAAGCCAAGTCGGCAAGAGTGGGGGTTTTCATGAGTACATCCGATAATCACAAGGATTATTCTTTGCCACCTTTTAAAGTGGAATACCGCAGTGAAAACGCAGACGAGCATCTCGCCGGTCACCTTGCCCAGCGCTTTCGCTTAAATCGGTTCGATGACGACCTTGTCATTGTATGTATTGGGACAGACCGTTCTACTGGGGATGCTCTAGGCCCATTAGTAGGAACCAAGCTCATCGCACAGTCACCTCGTTTTTTGCAAGTGTACGGAACGCTTGAGGACCCTGTACACGCTATGAATCTTAAAGAAAAATTAGAGCTCATCCAAGCGAATCATCCGACAGCTACACTCATTGCAGTCGATGCCTGTTTAGGTCAATTTAGCCACGTCGGAAACATCAATGTGATTAATGGTCCACTAAAGCCAGGGGCTGGTGTAAAAAAAGAGCTGCCTCCTGTTGGTTCCTTCCACATTACCGGGATAGTCAACGTAGGAGGGTTCATGGAGTATTTTGTCCTTCAAAATACACGGCTCTCCATCGTCATGAACATGGCAGATATCATAGCTTCCGGACTGGCAAAAGCCGTAACACTGGCTTCTACGCCGAGTCGATTCGATAGTGTCTTATATGATTGACCGTTTCTTTCTGCAAAAGGTTCCATCCCTCTTTGGAAAACTTTCTTTTTGATCTGTTCTCTCCCTCACCGGATGACAGGTCTATTTTTTTTACACATAAATCGTCAGGCACTTTTCGATCACTTGAGCATTGAGCGGCGTTGGCGCTACGCTTTCTCCATCCGCATGAACAGGCAGCTGTCCTGCTGCTTGTATCGTTACCTGCTTGCCCCTATAAAAGCGGACACCCGGATGATGACGATGAGCTCCTGTGAATATTTTCGGAAAAGCAGCTAACAATCCGAGGCGACGCACACCACTTACTATGCAAATGTCCGCAATGCCATCGTCTGGTATTGCATCGGGACAAATCAGCATTCCGCCTCCGTAATTCGGAATATTGGCAGCGACGACTAGCCAGACAGCCTCAAAACCAACCTCATGACCATCAACGTTTATTACGATGTCACGTGGCTGATACGTACATACGACGCGAATCACCGATATAATGTAGGCGAGTGCTCCTAGCTTGTACCGATTCAGCCAAGCTTTGTACACAGCTTGATCCGTTATCTTTGCTACCTGTGCATCGAATCCGGCCCCGATTGAATTCACTGCTACTTTTCCATTCATTAAAATCAGATCGATTCGCTTTTCCCCTTTTTCCGACAAAATTCGCTCTAATGCCTGTAACGGTTTCATCGGAATTCCATGTCCGCGAGCGAAATCATTCCCGGAACCAGCCGGTACCAATCCAAATCGACACTCTTGATTCGATTCGTATATCCCGTTTATCACGCCTCGGACCGTTCCATCCCCTCCGACAGCAATGATTTTTTTTACTCCCTCTTTTTGTATCAGCTCTTTTGATAATTTTTCGGCCTCCCCCTCTCCTGATGTCAGCCTAACATGAAAAGGCGCTCCTAGACGTCGTAGCGTCGGCTCAATTTTCCTCCACACTTTCAACCCTGTGCCATTGCCCGAAACAGGATTGACGATTACACCCAACATAGTAAATTCTCTCCCCAACATGCTGTCGTACTGTACTGTCCCGTCCCACTTATCCAGCCTTGCTCGCAAATCAAGTTTTTGTCTCATATTATCGCATGCTATTTTTATCGATGATAGTTGATTTTCAAAATAAAAGACTCCTCCCGAAGGAAGAGCCTCTGTCTACCTATGAAAACAGCTTTGAAATCCAATCGATAAAGGGAACTCCTACTGCTGCGATCACTAATGCTGGCATCATGTTGGCTACCCTTATCTGTTTGATCTCCAAAACGTTTAAGCCAATGGCAATAATCATCAAGCCACCTACCGCTGTTACTTCTACCAGGATCGCATCCAGCATCGTTTCGCTCACCACACTGTAAATACTCGTAGATAATAACGCAATCATGCCTTGATATAAAAACACGGGCACTGCTGAAAAGATGACACCGATTCCTAGCGTTGATGCGAAAATGATCGCGGAGAATCCGTCTAGCATTGCTTTCATAAACAGTACTTCGTGGTTGTTACGCAAACCACTGTCTAATGAACCTAGTACAGCCATGGCTCCAATACAGTACACCAGCGTCCCTGTGATAAAACCAGTGGCGATACTGCCTTGGCTCCCCCCAACTTTCCTCTCCAGCCAGTGCCCCAGATTGTTTAAGCCTTTTTCAATCCCAATCCATTCACCTAGTACTGTTCCTACCACAATACTGATAATCACGAGTAAAAAATTATCCGAACCCAGGCACATTTTAATGCCCAACACGAATACGGCCAGAGCAATTCCTTGCATGACGGTTTGTCGCATCGACTCCGGAATTCGCTTCAACATTCTGCCTAACAATGCCCCTAAGATGATTGCTCCGGCGTTGACCAGTGTTCCCAGCAAGATCACTTGCGCTGTCCCCCTACAGATGCCTTACCCTTACACAAACGCTGCTGCTATTTCCCGAACAGCGTTATGAAGTGCTTCTACATCTTTCTCTGAGTTGAAAATTCCAAAGCTGGCTCGAACCGCTCCACGTTGTTCGGTACCGGCAGTATGGTGACCAAGTGGCGTGCAATGAAAACCCGATCTGGTCGCAATTCCATATTGTTGATCCAGAATAAACGACACCTCTGCTGCATCCACCTCTCCGATATTAAAAGCAACCACGCCTACACGTTCGATCTCAATTCCGGGTCCGTAGACATGCACACCCTCTATCTGCTGCAATCCAAGAATTGCTTGTTTCGCCAATTCCCATTCGTGTTGACGGATTTTGTCCACACCTTTTTCCATGACAAAATCAACGCCTGCTTGCAGCCCTGCTAAACCAACTGTATTAAGTGTCCCGCTTTCGTATCGGTCTGGACGAGTTGTCGGTTGATCGATCGCTTCAGACTGACTGCCTGTCCCCCCATGAATCAAGGGCTCGAGATCAATATCACTTCTCACGTACAAACCACCTGTACCTTGTGGCCCATACAGCCCTTTGTGCCCAGGAAAAGCAAGCATATCAATATTCATTGCCTCTACATCGATAGGCAAAACGCCAGCAGACTGAGAAGCATCCACCAAAAACGTAATTCCGTGCTCTTTTGCCAGTTTTCCCAGTTCGGCTACAGGCAGGATGACACCTGTCAAATTCGAAGCATGACTCACAACGATTAACCGCGTCGCGGGCGTAATTGCCTTGGCAAAATCCTCTACATAGAATTGATGGTCTTCTCTCGGCTCGACAAAAGTTGCTTCTACTTGGTTGTTTTTGCGCATGTACTCGATGGGACGTCTTACCGAATTATGCTCAACTGACGATGAAATAACATGATCGCCTGCTTGTAAGAATCCTTTTATCGCCTGATTAAGCGCTTGAGTGGCATTGAGGTAAAAAAAGAGGTTATTCGGGTTTTGAATCCCAAACAACCGCGAAACTTGCACCCGTGTCCGAAACACAGCTTTACTCGCTTTCATCGCTAGTGCATGTCCACCTCGGCCAGGATTTGCAGCAAAATCCTCGATGACCTCCGCCATCATTTCTTTGACTGCTGGTGGCTTGGGCCATGTAGAAGCTGCGTTATCCAAATAGATGATCGCCATGACTACCTCCTGGACTTACTTCTCTATATTCAGCATATCGATGATTCGCTCCAAGTCTTCCTGTGAATAGAAGTCAATCTCGATCTTGCCGCGCTTCGATCCTTTTTTAATCTTGACCGATGTTCCAAAACGACTGCGTAGACGTTCCTCCATCTCGATCAATACTGGCTCGTTTTTCGCTGGCTTTTTCTTTTTTGTTTCACGTGAAACATTGAGCTGCTTTACAAGCTCTTCTAGCTGACGAACACTCAATCCTTTTTCCACCACGTCATTTGCAAGCTGTTGTTGTACTTTCTTATCCGTTACCCCAAGCAAAGCACGCGAGTGTCCCATGGATAGTTCGGCTGCTGAGACCATTTTTCGGATCTTCTCTGGCAGTTGCAGCAAACGCAGCATGTTGGCTACATGCGGTCGACTCTTCCCTATCTTTTGTGCAAGCTGTTCTTGCGTATAATTATGGTGAGAAATCAGCTTGTCATACGCCTCTGCCTCTTCCAGTGGATTCAGATTTTCGCGCTGCAAGTTCTCAATCAGGGCAATCTCCATTAATTGCTGATCGGTGTACGCTTTTACTACTACCGGAACCTCTTTTAACCCCGCTACCTTTGCAGCACGCAATCGTCTTTCCCCAGCCACCAGCTCGTAACCTTTGATGCTTTTCCGAACAATTAGCGGTTGGATGATTCCATGCTCTTTGATCGATTGTGCCAGTTCCTCAATAGCTGATTGCTCGAATTCTTTCCGGGGCTGATAAGGGTTAGGACGAATCTCATTGACGGAAATCTCTTTTACCTGTTCCCCTTCTTCGATGAGATTGGAAGTAATAAGCGCATTCAGCCCTTTTCCCAATCCTCTACTCATACCCCTACCACTTCCTTCGCCAAATCAGTATAGACTTCCGCTCCTCGTGAGCGTGGATCGTACGTAATGATGGCTTGTCCGTGTGACGGTGCTTCACTCAAGCGTACATTTCGAGGAATAATTGTCTTGTATACTTTGTCCTGAAAATACTTTTTCACTTCTTCAATCACTTGCAGACCGAGATTCGTACGTGCATCCAGCATCGTCAGCACAACACCTTCGATGGCAAGCTGCGAATTTAAATGTTTTTGGACCAACCGAATGGTGTTCAACAGTTGACTTAATCCCTCTAGCGCATAATATTCACACTGGATTGGAATTAAGACGGAATCAGATGCTGTCAAAGAATTAACGGTCAAAATCCCTAAGGATGGCGGGCAATCGATGATGACGTAATCATACTTGTCCTTGACTACTTCCAGCGCCTTTTTCAGACGAACCTCACGAGAAATCGTAGGAACCAGCTCGATTTCCGCACCTGCCAATTGAATAGTGGCAGGAATGATCATTAATCCTTCAATTTCAGTTGGCAAAGTCGCATCGACGGGGTTGATATCATTAATCAGGACATCATAAATGCAGTACTTAACATCTGCCTTATTCACCCCGATCCCACTGGTTGCATTTCCTTGCGGATCAATATCAACCAGCAGAACCTTTTTCCCCAATGCGGCCAAACAAGCACTTAGATTGACGGACGTAGTCGTTTTCCCGACGCCGCCTTTCTGGTTCGCAACCGCAATGATTTTTCCCAACTTCTCCACCTCTTTTTTGTCGTGTAGGAAAGCTTGTGGCTTGACCAGTACACTCTCCAGTACGTCTTTCAAAGTCATCTTCTGTATCCTCATCTAGTTAGTCATTCGAGTCTATTTACGATTTGCTCGTATTCTTGTAAAACGATAATCTTTTTTACAAATTCCTTCGTTCGTTGCCATCCAGTAACCTTTACATGGCCTGTACATGATAAGACGAAAAAAGTCTCTGCAAGGTTATCCTCATTGATTATCGAGTAAACCTGCAAGTATGAACAGGTTGGTACTCTCCATGTTATCAGATTTGCAGCTTAGTCGTACGCTGTTTTTTTTAGATAATGAGACAAAAAAGCCTGGTTTTTGTCCCGAAAATGCAGATTTCCCTAGCTTTTTTATGAAAAATGCTTATTTCTGGAAATTTAACAGTACAGAAAGCCTCATTTCCTATAAATCACCAGCATTTGCCCAAAAAGAAAGGCGACCTTGTCGCCTTTTATGTCACCATCTACTTTTATTTCCCTGCTTCCTTATTTTTCGGAATACGAATGGTGAATTGATAGAATTCATCATGGTCTTCTTCCGCTGTCTCTACAGGTAGGCCCGTCTGGATCACCATATCGATTGATTGCCGAACGGTATTAATCGCAATCCGCGTATCTCTTGAAAATGCTTTCCAACGAGGCTTCGCATCTTTTTCCGATTTAGGGTTCTCAGCCAATTCTAGAAGCTGCTTTACGCGCACTTCTGTCTGTTTCACATTCCATTCCCGCTCTAAAATCTCCAGCAGGACTTTATTTTGTAATTCTGGATCCTTTAACGGAATCAGAGCCCTTGCATGCCGCTCTGTTACTTGTCTGGACAACAATGCATCTTGAATTTCTTGCGGTAAATGGAGCAAGCGCAGTTTGTTTGCGATTGTCGATTGTCCTTTACCCAAACGTTGAGCAAGACTCTCTTGTGTCAGATTGTGCAAATCAATCAGCTTTTGATATGCGACTGCCTCTTCAATAGCTGTCAAACCTTCTCGTTGTAAATTCTCAATCAATGCGATAGAGGCTGTTTGCGAGTCATTAAACTCTTTGACAATCGCAGGAATCCTCTCCATGCCCAATTTTCTAGTTGCGCGCAAACGTCGTTCCCCAGCAATCAATTCATAACGACCATCGCGAACTCGCACGACAATCGGTTGAATGAGCCCGTGAGTTCGTATCGTTTGACACAACTCATCAATTTTCTCGTCATCAAATACAGTACGAGGTTGATATGGATTCGGTACAATCTCCTCAACTGGTATTTGTTTGATTTCTTCGTTATCTGTCTTGTCCGTCAAGCCAAAAATCCGAGAAAATGAATCTTTAACTGCCATAGAAAAATCCCCCACTTCTACCCGTTCCATCCGTGCTATTTTAAAGTCTTTGAAGAGGTGTTCAAAAAGTCATTTTTGATCACGAAGTAATCCTGAAATATTGCGTGACAACGAAAGTAGCGTTCACCTTTGAAATCCCGGTCCTCATGTAGCTCTCCTACATTCCGCTCCTCTTTCTTCAGCTTCTCCCCGCATTCTTGGTACTAAAAAACAACTTTTTGAATACTTCCTTGAAACTGAAAAAGGTCCTGTCCAATCAACGACAGAATCTTCCTAGAAACATTTTGTATCCCCCGCCCATCCATTGTCCGGATATGACAGATTGGATATGTTCTTTGATTGTTGCTGCTAAGGAAAAATGGCATATTGGCGTCGTAAGTGAGTCCAGTCCTACTCTTTTTACATAGGTCCTCCTCTTACATCGTTAGAGACAGCATGCATCTACTTTTAAAAAAGCTTCAGAAGCCCTATAGTACATACTGCTTAACGGACTCTTCTTGCCCATCCGGTCGGTTTGTAAAATTGCCTTTGACCTAATCTTTTTTCCTACACGCTTTCTACAGGTTCATTTATATATATGTAATTCTGCAAGATTCGTCCAATTCCTGCTAACGAAAAACGTTTCACGTGAAACATCAATCGTGATCTTCGTGATAAAAATCGTGATCATCACAGTGCTTTGGCCTCTCATCACTTCCAATGCTCTCATCAGTAGGATGTGAAATCTTGGTGACAGAAAACAAGCGAGGAAAAAGTCTATGAAAGTCTAACGTCAGGTACGAAAAAACCGCGGCAACGTTCGTAGCGACATACATCCCTGCACTGAACATTAGACCAATGGCTGTAGCAACCCACATACCTGCTGCCGTCGTCAAGCCTTTCACGTTACCATTGAATTTAATCATAGCTCCGGCTCTCAAAAATTCCATGCCCGTCACGACTTGAGCAGCTATCCTCCCCGGATCATGATTTACGCCGATCGAAGAAAAACCACAGTCGAAAAAGAAAAGAACCAAAGCAAACGAGACTATACGTACGAAAACCACCACCTCCTAACCTGCTCACATCCTTTATAAATCTATCTCACTCCCATCCCTAAATGGCACCTGCTAGAAAAGCAAGAAAGAGCAGAAGCAATATGGTCGGGATTTCTGGCGGAAATAAAGGAGGAGAGTACCAAGGAGCTAGTACTATGTATATACCGAGTTGTAGACTCGATGATCCGAGGAGCAAACCCGAGAGACTACTTCACTTTAACTTTCCATTATGAAAAAAGGCCGCAGCACGTGGCTACGACCCTCTCTTATAACTGACTCCTACACTAACGGCTTTTTCGCAGGAACTCCTGCCTTGCGCGGATAGCTTTTCGGCGTCGCTTCTATTTTTTCCATGATAACGATGTTGCGTTCTCCCGCTTCCTCTAGAAGCTGGAATGTCTCGACCTTTCTCGTCTTTCCACCGAGCGTCTTGATTGCCTTTTTCGCTTCAGCAAGCTCCGGAGTAATCTCCGCTCCCTTGAGAGCAACAAAGTGTCCCCCGACTTTGGCAAAGGGAAGGCAGAACTCCGACAACAGATTGAGTCTCGCAACAGCCCGTGCCACTACGAGGTCAAACTTCTCCCGATAAATCGCTTCTTGCCCACGATCCTCAGCACGCCCGTGTACAGGATTCACGTTCTCCAGGCCAAGTTCCTGTGCTACATGCTGCAAGAAGCTCATACGCTTGTTCAAGGAATCAATGATGGTCATTTTCAGATGTGGGAAGCAAATTTTTAAAGGAATACTCGGAAAGCCTGCACCCCCACCGATATCTACAACTGATTGCACCTGATCAAATGGAAAGTAAAAAGCCGGCGTAATCGAATCATAAAAATGCTTGTTGTACACTTGCCCCTCTTCGGTAATCCCGGTCAGGTTCATTTTCTCATTCCATTCCACCAGCAGGCGGAAAAAATGATCGAATTGCTCCTTTTGACGATCCGTTAAAGAAATCCCCTGGGCTGCAAGTACCTCGGCAAACTGTTCTTTCGTCATAGCTTTTCTCCTTACTCGGCTACTCCCACGCGTTTGTACTCCAAATATACCATCAACACGGAAATGTCTGCTGGAGTAACCCCTGCGATACGAGCCGCCTGCCCGATGTTCAACGGACGAATTTTGGTCATATTGTCGCGGGATTCCTTGGACAAACCAGAGATTTGGTGGTAATCAATATCCGTTGGGATGCGGCGCTCCTCCATTTTTTTCATCCGCTCAACTTGTTGCAAAGACTTTTTGATGTAGCCATCGTATTTAATCTGGATTTCAACCTGTTCAGTCACATCCTCTGGCAGTGCTTCCGGTGCAGGGACCATTTGAGCAATGTGGCTGTAGTTGATTTCCGGACGACGCAGCAATTGAGCCAGCTCGATGACATCTGTCAGTTCAGGAGAGCCTGCGTTGCGCAAAACCTCTTGGACATGTTCCATTTCAGGACGTACACGCGTATTTGCCACACGTTCTTTTTCTTGCTCGATCAGCGCGCGTTTTTGGTTAAATCGAAGGTAGCGCTCCTCGCTAATCAGACCAATTTCATGGCCGATATCCGTCAGGCGCAAGTCCGCATTGTCATGACGCAGCAGCAAGCGATATTCTGCACGGGAAGTAAGCAAACGATAAGGCTCATGCGTTCCTTTCGTAACAAGGTCGTCAATCAAGACACCGATGTACGCCTCTTCTCGTCCCAAAATAACGGGTGGTTTCCCTTGCACGCGGCGTGCTGCGTTAATCCCTGCCATGAGACCTTGACCCGCTGCTTCTTCATAACCAGAGGTACCATTGATTTGTCCTGCTGTGAACAATCCAGGTAAGATTTTAGTCTCCAAAGAAGGCCAGAGCTGAGTCGGCACGATCGAATCATACTCAATGGCATAGCCAGGTCGCATCATTTTGACTTCTTCCATTCCAGCCATAGAGCGCAGCATGGAAAGCTGAACATCCTCTGGCAAGCTGGTCGACAAGCCTTGTACATACATTTCTTCGGTATTGCGTCCTTCTGGCTCCAAGAAAATTTGATGACGCGGCTTATCGTTAAAACGAACTACCTTATCCTCAATCGAAGGGCAATAACGCGGGCCCGTTCCTTCAATCATTCCCGAATACATAGGAGCGCGATGCAGATTGCTATTGATGAGTCCATGCGTTTCTTCATTTGTATATGTCAGCCAGCAAGGCAGCTGGTCCATAATAAATTCCGTTGTTTCATAAGAAAAGGCGCGCGGTACCGGATCACCAGGCTGAATCTCCATTTTGGAGAAATCCACACTGCTGCTATGAACACGTGGTGGCGTCCCCGTCTTGAAACGTGTCATTTCAAAACCGAGTTCCTTCAAATGGTGTGCCAGACGAATCGATGGACGCATGTTGTTTGGTCCACTTTCATATTGGAGATCTCCGAGGATGATCTTTCCGCGCAAATAGGTTCCGGTCGTCAATACAACGGATTTGGCCATGTATCGCGCCCCTGTTTGCGTAATAACCCCTTCACAAACTCCATCGTTCACGATCAGCTCTTCCACCATCGCTTGACGCAGGATCAGATTCGGAGTATTTTCAATCGTTTTCTTCATTTCATGCTGATACGCGAATTTATCTGCTTGTGCACGCAAGGCATGCACAGCGGGTCCTTTCCCTGTATTCAGCATACGCATTTGGATATGGGTTTTGTCAGTATTGCGTCCCATCTCTCCACCAAGCGCGTCCAATTCGCGTACGACGTGTCCTTTTGCCGGACCACCTACGGAAGGATTACATGGCATATACGCCACAGCATCCAGGTTGATCGTCAACAGCAATGTACTACAGCCCATACGTGCAGCCGCCAATGCCGCTTCCGCACCGGCATGACCCGCTCCAATGACAATGACGTCAAACGAGCCCGCTTCATATGCAGGTACAACGTTCATTTTTTTGCCCTCCTAATCACTTACCCAGACAGAACTGGGAGAAAATCTGGTCAATCAAATCTTCGCCGACGCTTTCTCCGATGACTTCCCCAAGCAGCTCCCATGACTTTTTAATGTCGATCTGAATCATGTCTACTGGCATCAAATCATCGATTCCACCCAGAGCTTCATCTATGGCTCGTTCAGCCTGACGAAGCAGTTGAATATGTCTAGCGTTACTAACGTAGGTCAAGTCATCCTGCTGTACGCGGCCACTGAAGAAAATCTCCCCAATAGCCTGCTCCAAAAGATCGATCCCCGTCTCCTCACGCGCAGACGTCATAATCAACGGCTGCTGAGGGAAATGACGCTTGATCTCTTCCAAATCCACCTTTTGCGGCAGGTCGAATTTATTGACAATCACAATCACATGGAACCCTTTTGCCGCTTCAAAAATCGCGTAGTCATCAGCGGAGAGAGGCTCGTTGTAGTTAATCACGAGCAACACGAGGTCAGCCTTTTGCAGCAGCTGTCTGGACTTCTCTACCCCGATTTTCTCGACGATGTCCTCTGTATCGCGAATTCCTGCGGTATCGATGAGTCGCAAAGGAACTCCTCGCACATTGACATACTCTTCGATGACATCGCGTGTCGTTCCCGCAACGTCAGTCACAATCGCCTTTTCCTCTTGGACCAGACTATTTAATAGAGAGGATTTTCCTACATTCGGACGTCCAATAATCGCGGTCGACAAGCCTTCACGCAAAATTTTTCCTTGCTGTGCGGTCTGCAACAGTCGTTGGATCTCACCTTTAACCTCCAGGCACTTTCCTCGCAAGAAATTTTGTGTAAACTCCTCAACGTCATGCTCTGGATAATCCAGTGTCACTTCTATATGGGCCATCGCTTCAATCAAGTTTTGGCGCAGCTGTCGAATGAGCCTGGACAGCTTCCCTTCGACTTGATTCAATGCGACCTTCATCGCTCTGTCTGTCTTCGCCCGGATCAAATCAATGACCGCCTCAGCCTGAGACAAATCGACACGTCCATTTAAGAACGCACGCTTCGTGAACTCACCCGGCTCAGCTAATCTCGCTCCATTATCCAAGATTAACTCCAAAACCTTTTCAACGGATACAATTCCTCCGTGACAGTTAACCTCCACTACATCCTCCCTCGTAAATGTACGGGGAGCCTTCATTACGGAAACCAGCACCTCTTCCACTCGTTCACCTGTGTTTGGCTCATACAAGTGCCCATAATGGATCGTATGGCTGTCCACAGTGGACAACCGCTGCTTTCCTTTATATATCTTATCCACAACTTCGATCGCTTCCGTACCGCTTACCCGGATCACGGCAATACCGCCTTCACCCATCGGTGTTGCGACCGCCGCTATTGTATCGAATTTCATGCTGTTCACCTCAAGCTTTCCACTCTTACAAGTCAGCCACTAACTTACTAGCATAACAGATCGTCTAGAAAAATTCCAAAAGAAAGTGCAGCCAATCCATATAGCTAAACACCCAATAGGAAAAAGCAGCCCTATTCTCCAAGGTTGCTCTCTATTTTGGTTATCCACAGTATAATCATTTTCGCAAATCCTCAACCTTTTGGTCAATTATCCACAGTGGACAACTTTTTGAAGAGATTATTAAAAATATTGTCGGTTGCTCATTTACATTCAGTCAAAAAAAAGAAGCCTAGCGAGAGGCTTCTTTCGGTGCAATCACGATATAACGATTTGGCTCGTCTCCTTCACTGAAGGTAACCACATCCGCTCTCTTTTGCAAGAAGGCGTGGATTACTTTCCGTTCAGCAGCAGACATTGGTTCCAGACGTACATCCCGTTTGGTCGATAACGCTTTTTTCGCCACACGATCTGCGAGCTGCTCCAATGTTTCCTTGCGACGCAGCCTGTAATTTTCGGCATCCAGAGTGATACGTACATGTTTGTCCGCATGACGGTTCGCTACGACGTTTACGAGATACTGTAATGAATCAAGAGTTTGTCCCCTGCGGCCAATAATGATTCCCAGATTGGTTCCCTGGATGTCAAACAGCATGCCCTCTTCATTTGTACGCGTCTCCACTTTGGCATTCACCTTCATGTTCGACAAAACGTCTTGAAGAAAGTCACGTCCCTGTGCAACCGGATCAAAGTGAAATTCTACTTGCACTTTAGCGTCCTTTGCTCCAATCAGTCCAAACAATCCTCTGCTTGGTTCTTCTAGAACTTGGATCGTTGCCCGCTCACGCGGCACTCCCAATTCCAGCAAAGCTTTTTGCACAGCATCGTCGATCGTTTTTGCCGTAGCTACCACCTTTTTCACTTGGAGGCTCCCCCCTTAGGAGTAGGCATATTTCCTTTATCACGATACAGGAAGTAAGTTTGTACAATGGTAAACAGGTTACCGTATACCCAGTACAGAGACAGCGCTGATGGCAATGTAACGGCAATTGCCAAAATCATCAGCGGCATCATGATGATCATCATTTGCATTTGTGGATTGCCTTGATTTGCCTGACCCATCATCTTGGACTGCAGGTACGTCGTAATCGCCGCAACAATCGGCAAAATGTAGTACGGGTCTTTTTCTCCCAACGTCAACCACAAGAACGTTTGCGAGTTAATCTCGGTCGTACGGATAATCGCATGATAGAACGCGATCAAAATCGGCATTTGTACCAACATTGGCAAGCATCCAGCCAACGGATTGACACCGCTCTTTTGGAACAAAGCCATTGTTTCCATTTGCGCTTTTTGTGGATCATTTTTGTGCTTGTCACGGATTTTTTGCATCTCCGGTTGAATCTCTTGCATTTTCTTGGAGCTCTTGATTTGCTTGACCATCAGTGGAAGCACAATGATTCGAATGATGATCGTTGCAACCAGGATACCCAGACCGTAGTTGTTTCCGAGTATCAATGCGCTCTCTTTAATTAGCCAGGACAGTGGATAGACAAAATACTTGTCCCAAATGCCGGTTGCGTCAGGGCCAATTGGTGCTGCAGCTTGGGGGTTACAGCCCGACAAAACTAGAACCAGCATAGTCAGCATAAGAATGCTGAGTGTACGTCTACTCAAGGGTGATCCTCCTTTTCCCCGCTTCAATATGAGGTAATCTTATTTGTGCTGATCCGGGACTGGATCATACCCGCCCGGGTGGAACGGATGGCATTTCAAGATGCGACGAAGGGCCAACCAGCCTCCCCTCCACGCTCCAAATCGGCGAATCGACTCGATGGCGTAATGGGAGCAGGTGGGCGCGAATCTGCATGAAGGCGGTTTATACGGAGAAATCATCAGTTGGTATCCCCGAATCAACCCAACCATGATCTTCACCATCATTGTTTCACCCTCTTTTTCCATCTCTTTTTCCATTATGTACGGGTGCCTGTTTGATCACTTTGGCTCGCTTCATCACATGTAACAGAGATTGCTCAATGGCTTCAAGCGTCATCGCTTCCACACCCGGACGGGCGATGATGACGAGATCGAGACCGACTGGAATATCAGACTCCATTCGAGCTACTGCTTCGCGTATAAGCCGCTTGACTCTATTGCGGACAACAGCATTGCCAATTTTTTTACTGACGGAAATTCCAGCACGAAAAGCCGCTTGTCCCTCTTGCTTTGCTGAATACAAGACAAACTGCTTATTTGCAGCAGAACTTCCTCGTTGAAACACAGCTTGGAATTGCTCATTTTTTTTGAGCCGGTGTGAACGATGCAAGGTAAACAACCCCTAACATCACAATTATAGTAGAAAACGTAAACAGCATCTACCAGTATATCCTTGTTTCGTCCACTTTTTTCCCCTAACTGCCAATTTCCGCGATGATTTCTGCACTGGCATGACGCAAATGAGCGAGCAATTGCCCATCCGCTTGGAAAAAGCCCAGTTTTTGAAGGGACAAGGAAAGCTCGGCAGGCAGATCCGCCCAATGATCCTCCAGCCATTCATCAGAACCCACACTATGATATAACCAGATCGTCTCTGAAAATAATAAAAACCCGGCCATATCTAGCTGATTTCTCTCCTGCAATCTCTGAACCTTCCTCTTTACTAACCAATCATTTTCAGCCCCCAGCAAAAACTCGATCCCCTCATTTCTTGACCGTAGATGAGCCCGATAGTCCGCCAATAGCATAAGTGCATCCTGTACATCCTGATTACTCCGGTATGTCTCCTGAAAAAAGCTATCCGTACCTTCTGAACGCCCTGCTTTCTGTACCAGCTGATACAACTGTGCATCACTCAATGAATGTCCCTGCAAAACGGCACTCATTTGTAGCGCCCCGATCCATCCGGCCCAGGCAGCCAAATAAGCAGAGTAAGGAAAACCTTCCATTAAGGCAGCCTGCGCCTCTTCATGGAACGAATCTACCTCTGCTTTTGCCTGTACGAACATTTTCGCTTTTCCAGCCGGAGAATCCATATAGGCACACATGTCGTTCATCCAGGAAGTGAACCGATCCTCTGGGTCTAGAATAATCTTTGCTTCCTTTAAGTAACGCCATGCCCACGGATTCTCGTATACTTCTTCATCCGTAGGAGCAGATTGGACCTGCAGCTGGATCACATGCCCTCTAAACAGACGATTTTCACAGGAAGGATCAACTTCTCCCTCCACAAAGATGTGTAAATCGAGGTCGCTGTAAGCATCAGCTTCTCCCCTCCCGACAGATCCACCAGCATAGGCACATACCAAGTTGGCTATAGGCCATTCATCAAGAAACTCGCGCGCCAACGATACAAAAAAGTTGGTTACATCCTTGCTTTGATCCATCCGGCCTCCTCCTGTCTCCTCAATAAATAGTAACATTTTCGGTAGCTAGGTAACGATCATCCCTCAAAAGGTTTCCACATCGGAGAAAGCCTTCCTCTTTTTATGAGAACAAAGAATTTTCAGACATATGTAGGCAAACAAAAAGGCCACTGAAAGTGTGGCCTAAGCGGAAAGAACTTTTCTACCTCTTTGACGACGAGCAGCCAAAATTTTACGGCCATTTTTTGTGCTCATGCGCTTACGGAATCCATGATCCTTTTTGCGCTTGCGGTTGTTAGGATTGAAAGATGGTTTCATTACGTATACACCTCCGTCTTGCAAAGACATTCTTTTGCATTATAAGAACATATGCCTAAAAAGTCAAGCAGCAGTGGAATTTCATTACCAAGGCAAATATCCCCATAAAACTATTTCCCGGGGCTGTGGATATCATTTTATCCACAAAAACAGATTTCGACAAGTTTATCTACAGCTTGTACACAAAATATAGGGATGTGAATATGTGGGGAGTACCAGAAGTTGTGTTTGTGGATAAGTATGAAAAAACCATTGATACCACGCTTTATATCTGTTATTATGTTTTTGTTTTGAAGCGTGAATAACTCCGATACGTGAATCGGTTTTTCCACAGGGTGTGGATAAGTTTGTGGACAGATTCTTTCCTATGTGTATGTCGTTACTCACAGGATTGAGGATAACCGTCTGCTTTTTTTCACTTCTACGAGCGGAATCCCTATATTTCGACTTTTTTTATCCACAGTCGCTCTAAACGACTGTGTTGACAATTAGGTCACAACATAGTAGGTTTTTGCACTTTTTCTCGATCATGATGGATCGGTGCTTCATCAATTTTTCGGATGGCCCAGAGGGAGGGATTCTGGTTGGATGCAGCGATTAGCGAACTATGGCGCAAAGTACTCGCCAAGATAGAAAAATCGCTAAGCAAACCCAGTTTTGATACCTGGCTGAAGGCGACAAAGGCAACTACCTTAGAAGAGGATGCACTGATCGTCGTCGCACCAAACGACTTTGCTCGTGATTGGCTAGAAACCAGGTACGCACAACTGATTACCGATACACTATATGAAGTGACGGGTATCAATATGAAAGTAAAGTTCGTCGCGATGCAAAATCCTGATGCGGCTTTTGCCGACGAACAACCTGCCCCACGGGTGAAAATGAGCGAACCGCCAACAGTCGCGGATGACCAGCCACCCAGTATCTTAAATCCCAAATACACCTTTGACACGTTTGTCATCGGCTCAGGGAATCGATTCGCTCACGCCGCATCGCTTGCGGTTGCTGAAGCTCCTGCAAAAGCTTACAATCCCCTCTTCATTTACGGAGGAGTCGGACTTGGCAAAACCCACTTAATGCATGCAATTGGCCATTATGTCATTCAGCACAATCCATCGGCGAAAGTGGTCTATTTGTCGTCTGAGAAATTCACCAATGAATTCATCAACTCTATTCGTGACAACAAAGCCGTCGAATTCCGCAATAAATACCGGAGTGTTGACGTTCTTTTAATTGATGACATTCAGTTTTTGGCAGGCAAAGAATCGACACAAGAAGAGTTTTTTCATACGTTCAATGCCTTGCATGAAGAAAGCAAACAAATCATTATCTCCTCCGATCGACCTCCTAAGGAGATCCCGACACTGGAGGATCGCCTCCGCTCACGCTTCGAATGGGGACTGATTACTGATATTCAGCCGCCAGACCTCGAAACGCGGATTGCGATTTTGCGCAAAAAGGCGAAAGCAGAAAATCTCGATATCCCTAATGAGGTAATGGCGTACATCGCCAACCAGATCGACAGCAACATCCGCGAGCTGGAAGGCGCACTGATTCGTGTCGTTGCTTACTCCTCCTTGATTAATCGCGATATCGACACGCAGCTGGCAGCGGAAGCACTGAAAGACATTATTCCTTCCTCCCGCCCACGCGTGATTACCATTATGGACATCCAACGAACGGTTGGAGAAGCGTTCAGCCTGAAACTAGAAGATTTCAAGGCGAAAAAACGGACAAAAACCGTCGCTTTCCCCCGTCAGATTGCGATGTATCTCTCCAGAGAGCTGACGGATGCCTCCTTGCCGAAAATCGGTGATGAATTTGGCGGCCGTGACCATACGACAGTCATCCATGCCCATGAGAAAATCTCTCGTGCACTGGCAAATGACCCTCATATGCAGACAACTATTCAGTCGCTCATTGAAAAGTTAAAAGCAAACCATTAAACCTGTGCATAACGCAAAAAGCCTATACACAACTTACCCACATGTGTATAGGCTCTCTTTTACGTAATGGACCCACATATCCACAAATCCACAGGCCCTATTACTACTTCTGTTAAAAAGATTTATCCTAATAAGTTATGATAAAGGCGCAGCCATTATGCAGATTCCAACCAAAAATAATGGCGCCGGAGAGGGAGGCTCACGTCGATGCATATTACCGTTCAGCGTGAAAAACTGTCGAACGCCGTATCGCATGTTAGCAAAGCAGTTTCTAGCAGAACTACGATTCCAATTTTGACCGGGATTAAAATCAAAACGGATGATGAAGGTCTGACACTGACAGCAAGCGATTCGGATGTGTCTATTGAAGTTCAGATCCCGCTGGAAGAAGCCGGAGAATGGGGAGTAACCGTTCATCAACCTGGTAGCATTGTGTTGACTGCACGTATTTTCAGCGAAATCGTCCGCAAGCTGCCAAGCAATGAAATCGATATTCAAGTGGATGATCGTCTCGTAACCAAAATTCGTTCCGGACAAGCTGAGTTCACCATTAACGGAATGGATGCCAGCGAATATCCACAGCTGCCGCATCTGGAAGAAGATAAAGTCTTCAGTGTTCCCTGTGATTTACTGAAAGCAATGATTCGCCAGACTGTTTTTGGTGTTTCCACTTCCGAAATGCGTCCGATCTTGACCGGTTTAATGTGGTCGCTTGATCAAGGCAAATTGCGTTTTGTGGCAACCGACAGCCATCGCTTGGCTAGTCGTACCGCAATGGTCGAATGCCCAGAGGATCTTTCTTTCCACAACGTGGTTGTTCCGGGTAAAAGCTGCAATGAATTGGTAAAAATATTAGATGACGACCAAAATCTCGCGGATATCGTTGTTGCGGACAATCAAATCCTGGTGAAGTCCAAGCATATCCTGTTCTATTCCCGTCTCTTGGAAGGAACCTATCCGGACACGACCAGAATTATTCCTCAAGGAAGCAAAACGGAGATCACCGTCAGCACCAAGGAGTTTTTGCAATCTATCGAGCGCGCTTCCTTGCTGAGCCGCGAAGGCAAATCGAACGTAGTCAAGCTCGTTACAATGCCTGATGGAACCGTCGAAATTACGTCCAATGCACCCGAGATCGGGAAAGTAACGGACATTTTGATGCCAAAAGCAATGAATGGCGAAGAATTGAAAATCTCCTTCAACGCCAAATACATGATCGATGCGCTGCGTGCAATCGATAGCGCGGAAATCAAAGCGAGCTTTAGCGGCCCGATGAGTCCATTTGTGATTCGTCCGACCGATCATGACTGGATGCTCCATCTGATTTTGCCGGTTCGTACGTACTAAAATGTTTTTACGTAAAAGAAAGGAGCCAAGCCATGCGTGAGGTTTCCATTAGCACAGACTATATTGCTCTCGGCCAATTTTTAAAGCTGGCTGAAATCATTGACACAGGGGGAATGGCCAAAGCTTTTTTGGCTGAGGTTCCGATCCAGATCAATGGTGAGCTGGACAACAGACGTGGACGCAAGCTATATCCTGGCGATGAAGTGGCGATTGAAGGCTATGGTCGCTATCAAGTGGTACGCCCCTGAGAGGAGAGCGTGATTCTTGTTTCTCAAGAACCTGTCGCTAACCAATTATCGCAACTACGAAACGATGTCCCTGTCGTTTGACGGTCCCATTCAGTTGTTTATTGGCAACAACGCTCAAGGGAAAACGAATGCTCTTGAATCGATCTATGTTTTGGCACTCGCCAAATCCCACCGAACGCCCCGTGACAAGGAGCTAATATCTTGGGATGCCGATTATGCCACGATCCGTAGCGATGTTCTTCGTCGCTACGGTTCTGTTCGTTTAGAGCTGCAGTTGACAACCAAGGGAAAGCGGGCCAAAATCAACGGAATGGAACAACAGAAGCTGAGTGCCTATGTGGGGGCATTGAATGTCGTCATGTTTGCACCTGAGGATCTTTCCATTGTCAAAGGCGCACCTGCCCAGCGCAGACGCTTCATCGATATGGAAATCGGTCAGGTTTCACCTACGTATCTTTATTATTTGAGCAATTACAACAAAGTGCTGGCCCAGCGAAATCAGCTTTTAAAGGATTTGGCCATGAAAAAAAGTAACTCGCTGGAAATGCTGGCAATTTGGAATACCCAATTAGCCGATTTAGCGGTAAAATTGTTACGGAAGCGTTTTGAGTTCATTCGGAAGCTGGAGACGTGGGCACAGGAAATCCACACCGGCATCACCGATGGCAGGGAAAGACTTTCTTTGCATTACGTTAACTCATCGCCCGTTTCAGAAGAGATGACGATAGATCAGGCTGTAGATAAAATGCTTGCTGCCTACGAAGAGGTTCGCGACCGGGAAATCATGCGGGGGAGCACCCTGATTGGTCCACACCGTGATGATTTTTCACTTAAAGTGAACAACATGGATGTGCAAACGTATGGTTCCCAGGGACAGCAACGCACCAGTGCGCTGTCCATTAAATTAGCCGAAATTGAGCTGATTAAAGAAGAAGTGGGAGAATACCCCGTTCTGTTGTTGGATGATGTCTTGTCAGAGTTGGATGAACATCGGCAAACATTGCTGCTCGAAACCATTCAGGATCGAGTACAGACGTTTGTAAGTACCACAGGTGTGGAAGGCTTAAAGCATCAGGTTCTCCAGCAAGCCTCTCGTTTTTACGTGAGGGAAGGGAAAATCTCCGGAGAAAGGTAGGGGGTACAGGGATGTTTATTCACATTGGTGGAGATACTGTGGTGAGCACGAAGGAAGTTATTTCCATACTCGATCATCAGACTGTGAAATCCTCAAAAATCAATAAAGCGTTCTTGCTCGAAAAAAGTAAGACAGTTGTTGACCATAGCGAGGAAGAAACGAAGTCTTATGTAATCACCCAGAATGCCATTTACTGTTCACCTATTTCTTCTCTGACGCTGAAGCGACGCGCTCAGTTCGTGGACAGCTTGGATCAGTTTCCCTTTGTACAAGCTGAAGTGGAGGAGTTGACAGAGTAGTGGATCAAGTGACGACGAAAGATACAAACTACGATGCGAGTCAGATTCAGGTACTGGAAGGGTTAGAGGCAGTTCGGAAACGTCCCGGCATGTACATCGGGTCGACCAGCAGCCGAGGTTTGCATCACCTGGTATGGGAGATTGTCGACAATGCCATTGACGAGGCGCTGGCCGGTTATTGCGACGAGATCTTGGTGGTCATTCATCCAGACAACTCCGTATCTGTAACCGATAATGGTCGAGGAATCCCGACTGGCATTCATGAAAAGACCGGGAAGTCTACTGTTGAAACCGTTTTGACTGTATTGCACGCCGGTGGTAAATTCGGCGGTGGCGGATACAAAGTGTCCGGCGGTCTTCACGGGGTAGGTAGCTCGGTAGTGAACGCGCTATCCGAATGGATGGAAGTCGAGGTTAAACAAAATAACCAGATATACTACATGCGCTTCACAGTAGGCGCACCGGATGCCGATCTTGCTGTCATAGGCGAGACCGATGAAACGGGAACAAAAGTAACCTTCAAGCCCGACCCGACTATTTTTACCGAAACAACTGTATTTGAGTACGATATTTTGCAAAAACGTATTCGCGAGCTGGCGTTCCTAAACAAAGGATTGCGCATCACGCTGAAGGATACACGTCCAGATCAGCAGAAGGAAGAATCCTTCTACTACGAGGGTGGTATCATCCAGTTCGTAGAATACTTGAATAAAAACCGGGAAGCCCTGCATGATGATGTGATTTATTGCGAAGGAGAAAAAGAAGGTCTTGTCGTGGAGGTTGCCCTTCAGTACAACGACAGCTATGTGAGCAACATCTACTCTTTTGCCAATAACATCAACACGCATGAGGGTGGTACTCACGAGACCGGATTTAAAACGGCTCTTACACGTGTTATCAACGACTACAGCCGCAAGTTTAACTTCCTGAAGGAAAAGGATCCGAATCTTTCCGGGGACGATGTGCGTGAAGGCATTACCGCGATTATCTCCGTAAAAATTCAAGAGCCTCAATTTGAAGGACAAACAAAAACGAAGCTGGGCAACTCGGAAGCGCGTAGCATTACTGAGTCTGTCTTCGGTGACCGTTTCAACACCTTTATGGAAGAAAACCCGGGCGTAGCCAAAAAAGTTGTGGAAAAAGCGCTCATGGCATCTCGTGCCCGTGAGGCAGCTCGTAAAGCACGTGAAATGACTCGTCGCAAGAGTGCACTGGAAGTAAGTGCTTTGCCGGGTAAATTGGCGGACTGCTCTTCCAAGGACGCATCCGAATCTGAATTGTTCATTGTAGAGGGTGACTCTGCGGGCGGTTCTGCGAAGATGGGACGCGACCGCCATTTCCAAGCCATTCTTCCTCTGCGCGGGAAGGTATTGAACGTAGAAAAAGCACGTCTGGACAAAATTCTCGGCAACAACGAGATCCGTGCCATTATTACGGCTTTGGGAACGGGTGTTGGAGAAGACTTTGATATTTCAAAGGCACGTTACCACAAAGTTGTCATTATGACGGACGCCGACGTTGACGGATCGCATATTCGTACGCTTCTGCTGACGTTCTTCTTCCGTTACATGAAACAGTTGATTGAAGCGGGGTATATTTATATTGCGCAGCCGCCTCTCTACAGCATTAAGCAAGGGAAGACGCTGCATTATGCTTATACCGACAAGCAGCGTGATGAGGTTCTCGCTACCTTGAAGGCTCAACCAAAGCCAAACGTCCAACGCTATAAAGGACTTGGCGAGATGAACGCGGATCAATTGTGGGAGACTACAATGGACCCAGAAGTCCGTACGTTGCTTCAGGTAGATCTCGAGGATGCTATGGATGCCGATATGGTGTTTGAGACACTGATGGGTGACGAAGTAGAGCCTCGCAGGGAGTTTATTGAGCAATACGCAGCAAATGTACGCGATCTTGATATTTAATGGGAACGAAGAAAAGCTTGTCCTTTACCGGGCAAGCTTTTTCTTAATGAAAATTTAAAAACACATTTGAAATATACAGTGAACATGACTTATAATGGATTTTGCTTTTGTTAAAAGCGTCTTTCACAAAAAAGTTCACCCACGCAATAAAAAAAATCAAATTTTCTATTGCAATGAATTTAAAAGTGTGATAGATTAAAGTTCCGGAAGTAATCACGGGCCTATAGCTCAGTTGGTTAGAGCGCACGCCTGATAAGCGTGAGGTCGGCTGTTCGAGTCAGCCTAGGCCCACCACTTACATAGCTGACATGACGACTTTGTCACGGAAGCGTTAGAATGGGGCTGTAGCTCAGTTGGGAGAGCGCCTGCCTTGCAAGCAGGAGGTCATCGGTTCGATCCCGTTCAGCTCCACCATTCTAAAACATCATTATTCCTCGGTAGCTCAGTTGGTAGAGCAATCGGCTGTTAACCGATCGGTCGGCGGTTCGAGTCCGTCCCGAGGAGCCATTCAAATGGCCCGTTGGTGAAGCGGTTTAACACAGCAGCCTTTCACGCTGTCATTCAGGGGTTCGAATCCCCTACGGGTCACCTAGCAAAACGCCCCCCTAATGAAATAGCGGGGGAATGTGGAGGCTTAGCTCAGCTGGGAGAGCATCTGCCTTACAAGCAGAGGGTCGGCGGTTCGATCCCGTCAGCCTCCACCACTTTTAGCAACTGAATGTTTTACATGGAGCTGTGGTGAAGTTGGAGTTCACGCCGGTCTGTCACACCGGAGGTCGCGGGTTCGAGTCCCGTCAGCTCCGCCATTTTTCTCAAGCGATGGCGAAATAATTGCGCTTGAGGCTCGGTAGCTCAGTCGGTAGAGCAGAGGACTGAAAATCCTCGTGTCGGCGGTTCGATTCCGTCCCGAGCCACCATTTATACAAAACACGCCGGTATAGCTCAATTGGTAGAGCACCTGACTTGTAATCAGGGGGTTGTGGGTTCAAGTCCTATTGCCGGCACCACTTTTTCTTTGAAAGTTGAATAAGGTTTGCTTTTGAAGGACAAGCTTGGGGAGATAGTGAAGTGGCTAAACACGGCAGACTGTAAATCTGCTCCCTCCGGGTTCGGCGGTTCGAATCCGTCTCTCCCCACCATCTTTACTTCATGGCTATTGGGGTATAGCCAAGCGGTAAGGCAACGGACTTTGACTCCGTCATTCCTAGGTTCAAATCCTAGTACCCCAGCCATTTTTCGAGAGCCATTAGCTCAGTTGGTAGAGCATCTGACTTTTAATCAGAGGGTCGAAGGTTCGAGTCCTTCATGGCTCACCAGTTTTTAAAAAGCGAGAGATTGAATTTTATATGCGGTCGTGGCGGAATTGGCAGACGCGCTAGATTCAGGTTCTAGTGGTGGCAACACCGTGGAGGTTCAAGTCCTCTCGACCGCACCATTAACAGCAAAGTAGCATGCGGACGTAGCTCAA